>NZ_CP027860.1:4805000-5405000 GCF_003015185.1 Ahniella affigens | reverse complement strand
CGGACACGGGCCAAGCGGGCCCCTGCCTACTACCGCAAGAAGGAGGCCGAATGGCTAGAGGCTGCTGAGACATTGGCCCGGCAAATCGGTGCGGAGGCGGCACGCTAACTAATTGTGCAGTGCCACATGGCCGGATGATTGGAACCTCAGTGCTTCCCTAATACATTGTTTAATATACCTTTTATACGAATCTAGCGGTTGCGCTGGAAATCGTCGTGCAAGCAGGCGGGGCAGGTCCTTCGGATTCCATTTGCCCGATTGTGAAATTGCCGTTACATTGCAGCTCGGACCGGGCCGCCCGGTACTTCTGGGACATGACGTTAGACGGGGCACACCACATGAAGATTCAAAAGCTGTCGATACTTGCACTGGCCTTGTTGGCCACGCAGGCCAATGCCAATCCTGAGAAATTGGCGACTTATCAAACGATGCGTGGTATTGCCGCGCAAATCGAATCATTGAAGCAGCAAACGGGCGTTGATACCGCGGCTCAGATTGCGTCGCTGCAAAGTCAGTTCAAAGACCTGCAAAACGGAATGGGCGGAGACGATCCGACGCGCTCGTATGAAGCGAACCGTCGTACGGTCGCGCGCGTTCCGACTGGCAGCGGCCCAACCCCGCCGTCCGGCATGACCGTCACCACGACGTCGGCCACCAATTCGACCCCCGTGCCGATCAATGACGTCGCGACCAACACGTCGACGCTCACGATCGCGGGCGCTGGCACGTATCTGTGGGACGTTGATCTGACGGCGCTGCTCACCCATACGTTCGCAGCCGACATGGACATCACGCTGACGTCGCCAGCGGGTACGGTCGTCACGATTTCGACTGACAACGGCGCCGGCAACGACAACGTGTTCAACGGCTCGTTCTTCGACGACGACGCCAACCCGGCGGGTGCCGTGCCGTACACGACCAACGATGGCGTGACCACGGACCAGGTGTACGTCAACCTGACCACGGCGACGCCGCTGGTTGCGGAAGGCAGCCTGGGCGCATTCCGTGGTGAAGACCCGAACGGCACTTGGACGCTGACAGTGACCGACGATCTGGCCGGCGACACCGGTTCGATCGATGGCTTCACGATCGATGCGCACACGTTGACGTCTTCTCCCACGCTGACCCCGGCGACCGGCTTCGTCAACACGACCCCGGTAGCGATTGCCGATGTCGCGACGACCACGCATACGATCAACGTGAGTGGCCTGACTGGGGTCATCGTCGACACGACGCTGACCACCAACATCACGCACACGTTCGCGGCGGACATGGACATCACGCTGACGTCGCCAACTGGCACGGTCGTGACTCTGACCACCGACAATGGTGCTGGCAACGACAATGTCTTCAACGGCACCCTGTGGGATGACAATGCTGCGACCACGACTACTGACAATGTCTACGCAAATCTCGTGACGGCGGCGAACCTCGTGCCCGAAGAGTCGATGTCCGCATTCACCGGAGAGGACCCGAACGGCACGTGGACGCTGACAGTGTCGGACGACCTGGCTGGCGATACCGGCTCGATCGATAGTTCGGCATTGGCTTTCGTTCTGGGCACGGCACCTTGCGTGGCCATTGTCTGCCCGGCAAACGTCTCGTCGAGCACGGCCGCCGGCACCTGCGCGTCGCCCGTGACCTTCGCCGCACCAACCGGCGACCCGGGCTGCGGCACGATCACCTGTGATGCCACCAGCGGCAACAGCTTCGGGCTTGGCGTCACCAACGTGACGTGCACCGCGCAAGCCGGCCCGACGTGCGGCTTTACGGTGACGGTCAACGACACCGAAGCACCTGTGATGACCTGCCCGACCGACATCGCGACCCAACCGACCTCTCAGCAAGGTGCAACGGTCAACTTCACGGCCCCGGTCGTGACCGACAATTGTCCGGGCGTCGGCGCAGCGACTTGTGCTCCGGCGAGTGGTTCGATCTTCTCGACCGGCGTCACGAGCGTCACGTGCAGCGCAACCGATGCCGCCACGAACGCTGGCAACTGCGGCTTCCAGGTACTGGTCGGCGCGCAAACGTCCGTTCCGGTGCTGAACAGCCTTGGTCTGTTCGCGCTGATCCTGGGCTTCCTGGGCTTTGCCTGGGTGCGTCGACAGACGATCTGAACGTAGCGAACAGCTCAGGAGCCTCTGAACAAGTTCAGAGGCGATGCGGTCAATGGATGACCCGCCCAGAATCGAGCACGCAAGTGCTTGATTCTGGAGCACTGAGTCCAGACATGTGCCGGACTCAGTGCGGGTCTGAAAGTCCAGGATGGACTTATTCAGACCGTCCCTAAGTGTCCGATCACCGGCGTTCGGCCCGGTTTTAGGTGGCACAAAGCAATTAAAGGGGCGGCTTTCGGGCCGCCTCTTTTTTTCTGCCCAACTGGCCGCCGGCTTACTCATTCAAAGCCATCGCTCAGCAGTACATTGTTGGTCGTGCGTAGGTCGCTGAGCTCAGCGCTCGCGCGCATCCGTCGCCATGGCCCAACGTTCGCGATGTGCTCGGGCAGCATGATGCCCGCCTGCTGACTCGTGATCGCAGCAAATTGCAGGCGCGCCGCCCAGCGATATGTCGTGGCTTGCAAAAGCGGCGGAAAGCTTGCCACCGCAACCATCGACGGATCTTCCCGCGGCAACTCGAACCAGTCGCTATAGGTTGTTTGGCAATTCAAGTCATCGAATGGCTGCATATTTGGACAAATTCGTGCCTCAAGCCGCGCACGTTCGCTCCCGCGAGTGCCCTGACCAGTCATGGCAATGGCAACGCGGTTGTCGGCACTGGTGCCAGTGTTGAAGTCGAGCGGCACCGAGACACTCCGAAACTGTTGCGCTCGCGTGGTGCGCCCAGGGCCGTTGGCCGAAATAATGTGTACGCTGCCGGCAGAGGCGGCGCCACCGGTCGCACCTGGCGCGCCAACAGCTATGTCGGCAAATCCATCGCCGTCGAAATCACCCATGGCGAGGGCGCTCCCGAGCCGAAGGTGATCGGCCGGAATGCTGATCTCTGTGCCCGAATCGGCATCCAGATCGGGGCTGCCGAGTTGCCAGCGCAACGCGCCGTTGGCTGTGCGACCCCCTGTACTCGCAGCGGGTTGGCCGATCACGACATCGGCATAGCCATCGCCATCGATATCCCCACCGCCAATGATAGCCCGACCAAACTCGCTCGCTGGGAGCGTGGTCAGGAACTGCTGGGCGGGCTGATTCGACAGGCCGAGCCCGAACCCGCCACGGTACAACCCGACGAAACCCTCCTGGCCGCTGGCCTGTGTGGGGCCTGGGCAGCCAACCACCAGATCCGAATAGCCATCGCCATCAAAGTCGCCGGCGCCGGCAAGTCCCTCGCTGCATCGTCCGCCTGACTGACCGACGTCGATAATTTGGTCGACTTGCATGTCGAGAGATTCGGCACCAAACAAAATGCGGACGCGTCCGTCATCGCTCGCACCCTCTTTAGACCCCACCGCGAGATCATTAAAGCCATCGCCATTGACGTCGCCCGAAGCCGCAAGACTTCGGCCGAGTTTCATCTCGACAGCACTGCCTCGAAGCTCTTGCGGCATGGCTGATAATCCAGCCGGGTCGCCTCGGTAGAAGTACGCGATCCCTGCATCGGCGGTGCCGTTGACATCGGCAAGCGGCGCGCCAACTACAAGCTCCGGGTATCCATCACCAGTCATATCGCCAGCGTTCGCAAGGGTGTCGCCGAACTGTGCGCCGATCTGCGGGCCGCTCAGCACTCGGTCGACCGTCGTATCCAACGCAGATGCCGATCCGAGATAGAGGTGTACCTCCCCGCCATTCGTAGTTTGCGTTGGCGCACCGATCGCCAGATCACCGTAGCCATCGCGGTTGAAATCGCCGATCACCAAGGCGCGCCCAAACTGTGCGTGGGCGACCGCGCCAATCAAGCTCAGATCAGGATCGGGATCAAGTCCGTTTAGCGTGCCGTAGTAGATTTCGACGCGCCCCGTATCCACGGCGCTCTGGTCGTACAGAGGCTGCCCTACGACGAGGTCAGACAATCCGTCGCCGTTCAGATCACCGGTGGCCATGGCATAGCCTTGCTGAGCGCCCGGCTGCAGGCCAGGCAGGCTGGCGTCAATTGCGGTCGCCAGCCGCCGATTGGACCGCACCAGGTAAGCAGCACCCTGACCCGTTGCATTGGGCGCGTTCTCGTTCGGTGCGCCGATGAGCAATTCGGGAAATCCGTCTGCGTTGTAGTCGGCGAAGGCAAGGGCAGTGCCCAGGCGACCGGCGTTGGTCGTGGTATAGCTGCCGCGAACGTCGAACATGTCGACTCCAAGTCCGCTACTGCCCCCCGTAATGATTCGCGCTTTGCCAAAGCCAGCGATCCCAAAGTCAGTGGCTGCCGGCACGCCCAACCCAAGGTCGGCATAGCCATCGCCGTTGGTATCGGCGAGATCAAGACTGCTGCCAACGAGTTCGCCCGCAACATCGAACTGCAGGATCTGATCCCGAACACTGTCTGGGCTCATGCCGCCAAAGTAGACGAACGCCGCTCCCTCGTCAGACTGGACGTCATCAAACCGAGGGGCCCCGAGCACCACATCGGAATAGCCATCGCCATTGACGTCACCACCCGCGGCAATCGCGACACCGAGTGCCGCACCGGCTTGGTCGCTTTCAAATGTGAGGTCGACGATGGTGTCGATCGTACCGGTCACGCCAAGGTAGAGGAGTCCGGCGCCTTCGCCAGTCTGGCCTAGGCTGGCACTCGGCACGCCAACCACAAAATCGGCGAAGCCATCGCCGTTGAAGTCTCCGGCACTCGCCACGCTGGTGCCAAACCGGCTACCCGCTGCGGTAGGCGCCATCGCGGCATCGGCCGTGTTGTCAAAACTGGTGCCGGCACCGCCGAGAAAGATCTGCGCCTGTCCTGAGTCGACGCGACCTGTATCGTCGTACAGCGGCGCACCGACGAGCAAATCCGCGTAGCCATCGCCGTTCAGATCACCCGCGGCGGCAACTGCGTATCCGAATTGGCCGCCCGCCTGGACACCCAGCAGCGTGCCCGCCAATGCCGGGATTCCATTCGGCTGCCCAAAATAGACGCGCACGCGACCGGCGTCGTTGGCGCCGGACAGATCGAACATCGGAGCACCTACTGCAAAGTCGGCATAACCATCGCCATTCAGATCACCAACACCGGCGACGGCGCTCGCGAAGGCCTCTCCAGTTTGTGTGCCAAAGAGCCGGGTGTGCGCTGTGCGCCCCGTGACCCAGCGCTCGGCGGTGCCAAGGAACACCGATAGGCCGCCCGCCCCTGGCAGAATGCCGCCGAAATCATCATTGGGCGCGGAGGTCGCAAAGTCGGTATAGCCATCACCGTTGAGGTCGCCGAGTGCGGCCACTGCAGCACCGTTGCGGGCCTGCTCGACGCCCTGCGGGTTGATGCGAACATCGGTATATCCGTTTGCATAGTACGCCTGCGATGGCGTGCTAGTGATCAGTCCGACCAGCGTGGATGTGACCAGAAGCAACGTGTTTCCAGCACGGCATCGATTTTGACGACTCATGGCGAGATCCCGACGCATCAATGAATGCGTTACCTAGGGCAAAGTCTGCACGATGAGCCAGCCACTGCGAATCACAGAGCCCAGATCACATGCGACCCGTACCATCGACCACGATCGATGCGTGGGTCGCCCGGCTCAGGAATCGAGTCGAATGATGCCGTCGCGAACCGCGTGAAAAATCGCCTCGGAGCGCGAGGTTGCCGCGAGCTTTGGATACAGGTTCTTGACGTGATGGGAGAGCGTATTGACGCTCATGCCAAGCCCTTCGGCCGCTTCCCGATACGAAATGCCACGCGCGAGCGCCTCCAGGACATCGCGCTCACGAGCAGTCAACTGCATGATGTGGGCCGAGTCCGGTGCCGGCCGTTGGGCCGCTGCCGGCTGCGCCCGCTCCTGCCGGCGCAGGCGCTTGAACAGAAAACCAGCGACCGCTGGCGAGATCGGGCATTCGTTGCGCGCGGCGCTATCCAAGGCGTCGACCAGAACGCGCGCATCGGCAGTTTTCAACAGGTAGCCATCGACGCCCGCTTCGATCGCCTCGATGACGTTAGCCTCGTCATCGAAAATCGTAAAGGCGAGAACGAGTGCGGCGGGCATCAGCGCCCGAATCGACGGCAGCAGCACCGAACCGCGTCCATCAGGCAAGCCGAGATCGAGCAGTAACAAATCGAAGGGTTGACTCAGCATCAAACGCGCCGTTTGTAGATTCGGTGCGGTCCAGGCGAGGCGATACGAATCGCTGTCGGCCATCAGGTCCGCAATTCGATGCCGAACCTCGGAGTCATCGTCAATGATCGCAACGCGTTGCTTCATGCTCAGTTCCTGGCATTGATGGGTCGCACATCAGGAGAGGGTCTGAACAAGTCCATCCTGGATAATCAGACCCGCATCGACTCCGCACGTGTTCAGAGTCCTCAAATTGGCGCATTTGGCGAGCCTACTCGAAACCATCCTTGAGCAGGACATCGACAATGGTCCGAAGATCGCTTTGCCCGCCACTCGCGCGCATCCGCCGCCAAGGGCTCACGCGAGCAGGGCTCGTTGGCGCAACGATCCCAGGTGCGGTGATAGTCATCGGCGCATATTGGAGGCGGGCGCGCCAGCTGTAGGTGGTGCCGGGCGTCAAGGTTTGCACCGCTGCGACGCTCAGGGTCGAAAGGCTGCCGTTCCCCAAGTCGTCCCAGGTGCCGCTCGTGGCACTGAAACAGCCGACGCTTCCGAACGGCCGGCCATTCGGACACCACTGTACTTCGAGCCGAACTCGCTCGCGACCACGCACGGCCTGACCATCGAGGGCGATGAATGCTCCAATCGGCGAATCAGTACTGCCATTGAAGTCGAGCGCGTTGGTCGGATTCCGGAATTGCTGCGCACTGGCATTTCGACCGGTGCCAAGGGGATGCACCACATGAAAGCCGCCGATCGCCGATGCGCCACCCGCCGTACCGGGTGCTCCCATGATGATGTCGGCAAAGCCATCGCCATCGACATCTCCGGTCGCCAGCGAACTGCCGACGCGGACGTCATTCGTCGCCACCGTGACCTGCGGGCCCGCGGTCGCGCTGACCGTCGCCGCACCGCGTTGCCAACGTACGCCGCCGTTGTTGCTGTTCGCACCTGACGACGCGAACGGCTGGCCGATCAGCAGATCGGCAAAACCATCACCATCCAGATCGGTGCCGCCGGCCAGCGCACGGCCCAATTCCCCGCTGCTCAGCGTGGGCAGGAACGACACGTTCGGAGCCGTGCCAAACCCGGTCGGCGACCCCAGGTACAGGGCCACCAGCCCCTCGTTTGTCGTGGTCTGAGAAGCACCAGGACAACCGACGGCGAGATCAGAAAACCCATCGCCGTTCATGTCGCCCGCGGTACTGAGACCCTCGCTGCAGCGGGCGCCAGAGAGCCCAACGTTGAGGGTCTGATCGCTGATCGTGTCGAAGTTGGCACTACCGAACAGGACCCGCACCTGACCCGTGTCGCTGGTACCCAGTTTTGCGCCCACCGCCATGTCGTTGAAGCCGTCGCCATTGCTGTCGCCGATTGCGGCCAGGCTACGCCCGATCCGCAACTCCGTGACGGCGCCTTGCAGTTCCAATGGCGTCACGGCAATCACCGATGGGCCACCAAGGTAGAAGTAGGCAACCCCGGCATTGCTGGCGCCGCCGATGTCGGCCAATGGCGCGCCGATCGCGAGTTCCGGGTAACCATCGCTGTTCAGGTCACCGGCGTTTGCCACCACGTCGCCGTATTGCGCGCCGGTCTGCGCGATGCTGAGGACCCGGTCGACCGCGGTGTTCAAGGTCCCGGCGTTGCCGTAGTAGAGATGCACCTCGCCGCCATTGCTGGCTTGTATGGGTGCCCCGACGGCGAGATCGCCGTAGCCATCGCGATTGAAATCGCCGATCGCGAGCGCCCGCCCGAACTGCACGTTGGCTGCATTGCCGGTCAGGGACACGTCGGGCGTGGCGTCAAATCCGCCCAGCGTCCCATAGTAGATTTCGACCCGGCCGGCATTCGCATTCGCGGTGTCGAAGTTTGGTTGCCCCACGGCCAAATCCGATAATCCATCGCCGTTCAAGTCGCCGCTGGCAACCGCAAAGCCTTGCTGGGCACCGGCCTGGGTGCCGGCGATGTTTGCATCGATTGTGGTGGACAGACGCCGGTCCGTGCGCACCAGATAGGCAAACCCCTGGCCTGGGCGACCGGTGGCATTTTCATCGGGCGCGCCAACAAAGAGTTCAGCAAAGCCATCGGCGTTGTAGTCGGCAAACGCAACGGCCGCGCCGTAGTGACCAGCGTTGGTGGTGCTACTCAGACCGCGCGTTTCAAAGGTATCGGCACCGAGTCCGGTGCTGCTGCCCGTTGCCACGCGCACTTTGCCGAACTCGCCAATCCCATAATCAGTTGCCAGCGGCGCGCCGATTGCCAGATCGGCATAGCCATCACCATTGGTGTCACCCAAGTCCAAGCTGGCGCCGCTGAGCTCACCGGCCACGTTGAACTGCAGAATCTGGTCAACGGTGTTGTTTGGGGTCGTGCCGCCGAAGTAGACGAACGCAGCGCCTTCGTTGCTTTGGCCGTCGTCATAGAGCGGCACGCCGAGAACGATGTCCGACAACCCATCGCCGTTCACATCCCCACCCGCAGCGACCGCAACACCCATGCCGGCACCAATCTGGTCACTTTCGAAGGCCAGATCAGCCAGCACGTCAACGCCGCCGACTATGCCCAGATACAAGAGCCCCGCACCTTCACCGGTCTGCCCGACTGAGGCATTGGGCACCCCCACCACAAAATCGGCCAGACCATCGCCGTTGAAGTCGCCGGCACTTGCAAGGCTGGCGCCAAAGCGGCTCCCTGCAGCCGTCGGTGCCAGGCTGACATCGGGCGCAGTATCGAAGTTGGTCCCCGTACCACCAAAGAAGATCTGCGCTTGGCCGGAGTCGACGCGGTTGTTGTCGTCGTAATACGGCACACCAATCATGAGATCAGCGTATCCGTCACCATTTAGGTCACCAGCACCTGCTACCGCAAAGCCAAACTGGCTGCCCGCCTGGGTGCCGCGAATCTCAGCCACCAGCATCGGATTCGTGGCCAATTGCCCGAAGTACACCCGGACGCGGCCGGCATCGACCGCGCCGGGTGCATCGAACGTCGGCGAGCCGACGACGAAATCACCAATCCCATCGCCGTTCAGATCGCCCACCCCGGCAAGGCTGCTGCCGAATGCCTCGCCGGCGTCAACGCCATAGAGTCGAAAGATCGAGCCGGCCCCTGGATTCGGCGCTGTGCCATTACCCGGAAAAATCGAGATACCGCCTGCACCAGGCGCTGTGCCGCCTAAGTCTTCGCCCGGCACGCCGAGCGCGAAGTCGACGAAGCCATCGCCAGTGATGTCGCCGAGCGAGGCAACCGCTCGGGCATTCTGACCCTGCGTGACAGGGCTTGAGATCATGCGAAGATCGGCCAAGCCATTGGCGTAGTGGGCGTCGGCGACCACGCTGATTGAGAGGCCAAGCAAAGCGAGCGGCAGGCGCCTCTGAGCCCATGCAGCAGCGATCTGGGCGAGGGATGGCTCGCGCCAACTCGGGCGCGCGTGTGTTTGGTGGCGGCTTACGGTATCGGTACAGGTGCCGAACTTGATGCAGGTCTGAACGTCCACGTTGGCCTGAGTCAGGCTTGCATTGGGTGTGCGCAGAAATTGGCAGCGGCTCATGTTCTAGTCTTGGTGCATCAGGGGGATGCAGTCTTCAGTCGCTAGTGTTGAGTCGGCCCGGTTGCGGCGAATCACATAGTGCCGATCACAGATTTATGTGAGGCACGGAGCACTCGGTCAAACGATGGGATCGGTCCCGGTTGCGGCATCGTCCACTCGGGTCGACACCAGCAGACAGACGCGTGTGCCTTGCGCACTCGAATTCCAGTCCAGTCGCGCCCCTAACGCGCGGGCACGATGGCGCATGCTGTCGGTGCCCACACCGGGTTCGGCACCCGCGTCCAAACCGTGGCCGTTGTCTTCGACGATGATTTCGATCTGGCCATCGGACTGGCTGCGTGTGCTGAGCAGGAGGCTGTTGCCGCCCGAATGGCGGATCGCATTCGTCACCGCTTCCTGCAACAGACGCAGCACTTGCAGTGTCCGCCTTGGTCCGAATCGGTCCTGGCTTTGATCGTGGCCATAGTCGACCTGCAAGCGCATGCCTGCCGCCTGGACTTGCGGTCGCAATCGACGTTCAAACGCAAACAACGCGTCGCTGAGGCCATCCTCAGCGGTGTCCAGCGAATCGACAATCAGGCGCAGGTCGGTCAGGCTGTCATCGAGGGCCAATGCGAGTGTGGGGCCGGACAACGTGTCGGCCTGCATGCGAAGGCCGGTGAGCTTGCCGCCAATGCCATCGTGCATGTCGCGGACAATGCGCGCGCGCTCGGCCATGACCGCGGCCTGCTTCTGCATCTGCGTACGTTCGGCATAGCTCGCCTGCAGCTCGGCCTCGCGCACGGCAAGGCGCTCGGCCAGTTGCCGATTGGCGTCGATCACGGTGCGGCGCGCCTCGGTGGCCTCGCGCGCCAGCGCAAAGACCATTGCCAAACCCATCAGCGCGCCGACGATCGGCGACCACGGCAAGGTCAGCGGCAAGCGTGCATCAAACGGCGAATGCAGGTCTGCGATGCTGCCCCACCGGTCCAGCACAAGTGCGCCCAGACAAAGCGCCAGCACGCTGCGCTCCATCAGCGCCCGGCCGCGGTCTCGAACCACGGCGTTGGCCAGCAGAAACATGCCAGCGATGCCAGCCATGCAAACCAGCAGATAACTGGCGTTGACCAGCTTGATGAATCCCCACTGCGGATTGTCGGCGAACCCCATTACCAGACCCAAAGCCAGCAACCACATGCCTTGCAGCACCAGCCATGTGACATGGACGCGGCGGACGAGCGCTGCCGGCACGCGGATCTCGTGCAGCACGTAGCCAAGAATCGCGACTGCGAAAGCGAGATTCAGCGCAGTCCAGATCGCGACGAAGACCTTGAGGTTCATGGGGAACGGCGGGCTGAACGTCAGGAACGCGGTGGACACCGCGCTGGCACCGAGCAGGAGCATCAACGCGCGAATACGCGGGCGATCGTCGTCCGGCCAGTTCACGACCCAGCACAGCAGAAAGGTGAACACCAGAATGCCAACGCCGATCAACGCGAGATCCGTCAGCAGAAAATTGCGCACCCGAAACGTTTGCGCAAGTGCATCGGCTGGGCCGGTCGCAAACTCGGACAAGGCCACCGCGTAGCCGACCGCTTCCTTGTCGATTTCGAGCTGATTCGAGCCCACGCGCAACAAGCGCGGCGGCAAGAGATAGTAAGCCGGCTCGGACGTCAGCAGACCCGCCAATTTCGGTACGGGATCGGCGGCCTGGACGATCTGGCCATTGAGTCGGATCTCACTGACCTGCTCGCGAAGAGCCAGATACAGCGCTTGTGGCGCCCGGGTATCGGCCAGCTCGAAATTGACCAGAAACCGGATCTTGCTGGCACCTTCGGGGACGTCCACCACGTAGCCTTCGAGACTTTGCCGGACGGCCTCACGGATATCGGTTGCCACCGGATCGCCTTCATCGCCGGCCAACCACTGATACTGCACGGCATCACGCGCGTCCATGGCCTCTGGCCGGGCGGCGCGTTCCACCCCATGCACGGCTAACGCCAACACCAGGACCCAGGCCAGAACCAGCAGGATGGTCAGCCAAACTCTTTTGGACGTCCGCAAGGCCGCAATGATGCTCATGATGTTGATGTCGGGCCGGAGTCGGCCTGGAGCCTAGCCCGAACCCAGAAGACACCGCAATGGCAACGCGTCGGCGGGCGCCACCATTGCCTCCGGGAAAACCCATTCGGTACGATCCGGGTTCTTCTCTGCAGGCAACGACAGGGGCAGGCTTTGCTCGGCCAGCGCTGGATCCATGATCTGAACAGTTTGAATCGGCGCGGCTGGACGCTGATGCGGGAGTTTGCGCGTGTCGATATCAAACAGGCCGCGCTGCAATTTGGCGTTTCCAAGCGCCTGATCCACCGCATTGCCCGGTTGCCGCCGCCAGCCATACAAGTGCTCGCGCGGGTCCCAGTCGCGCAGTTTGTGCCGGCCGATCGTGACTTGCTGCTGCGGTTTCTCGAAGATCCAAGCTTTGTGGCGCCGAGCATTGGCAGCCGCGAACTCGCTGCTGAGGAGCGCGAATTCAATCTCCACTACTGGCACACGCTGCGCGCGCAGGCCGACTCGGACTTGGTGCAGGCTTCCGTTCAGTTCAATGTGCATCGGCGACTGTTGCCGCTGATTCGCGACGCGTCGATTGATCAGTTGGAGGATTTGATCCTCAGTCTGCGTCCGGAATTCCGGGTCGTGGATGTGCAGAACATCGAAGTGATCGCGATGCTGATCGAGGCGGAGGCCAGCGAGCAGGAAGTGCAGCATCTGCTGTTTTGTTCGACGACCGCGAATTCGTTTGATCTGGAGCGTTGGTCGTGAGCCTCAGGGAGCGGATCAGCAAGAACGTGACGCGCGCCTCGGCGAAGATCGAGGACTCCGAGCAACTGGCCTTTGCGACCGAATTGGTGCGGCGTGGCTTGCGTGCCAGCGCCGTGGTGACGCTGACGGGCATGCCGCCGCATACGGTCAAGATTCTGACCGATCGCGATGTGGGCGCGCGAAAATCCGGGCGACAGCCAGGTTCGATCGAGCGCCTGCAGGACGACAGTCATCTGCGCTTGCATTGCAGCGTGTTCGTCCATGCCTATCTGAAAGCGCGGGAAGTGGCCGAGCCGTTCTATGACTCCCGTCCCTTCGTGCGTGCGCTGCGCACGCTGGAAGCCCGGTCGCCCGAGCATGGGATCAGTGCCGACTTGTTTTTCTATGCGCTACAGCAGTATCAGGAGGGCGTACTCGCCCTGGAGCGCTGCCTGAGTTGCGGTGCGCACTATCTGCGCATCACGCAGCTCAAGGATGCGAAGCGCAAGCTCGAAGGCGATTGCTTCATCTGCACGTATCGCTTCCGTCAGCCTGGGCGGACGGCATCGCTGACCGGCAAAGAACTGATTGCCCTCGCGCTCAAGCAGCCGGGCTGAGCGCAATGGTCAATAGGCGCGCTGCTTGAGAAGTTGGTAGACGGCGCGCAAGCCCAGCGCCTCGCCACCACGCGGGCGCCCAGGGCGATCACCGTCGTTCCACGCATACGTGTCGAGATGCAGCCAGGGCAGCTGATCCGGCACGAAGCGTTGCAGGTACAACGCCGCGGTGATGCAACCGGCGTGTCGGCTCGGGCCACCGTTTGCAAAGTCGGCCACGCTGGACGCGAGCATGTCTTGATAGGGCGCCCACAGCGGCATTGGCCATAGCGGGTCCTGCACCTGGTGTGAGAGTTTGACCAACGCATCGCGGAGATTGTCGCGGTTACCAAACACCGGCGGCAGGTCCGGGCCCAGTGCGATTCTGGCGGCGCCGGTCAGCGTCGCAAAATCGACAATCAGGTCCGGCGCTTGTTCCGCGGCATAGGTGATTGCGTCGCACAGCACGACCCGACCCTCGGCGTCGGTGTTGTCGATTTCAACGGTCTTGCCGACGCGGGTCTTGATGACATCCCCCGGTCGATACGCATTGCCACTAATCGCATTGTCGACGGCACTGATCAGGAGCTGCATCCGCCACGGCAACTTGCGGCGCATGATCAGTTCGGCAAGCGCCAACGCGTGCGCAGCGCCGCCCATATCCTTCTTCATCCAGCGCATGCCATCGGCCGGCTTGATGTCCAGGCCGCCCGTATCAAAGCACACGCCTTTGCCCAACAGCGCCAGCTTCGGGTGCTTGGGATCGCCCCAGTTCAGTTCGATCAGTCGCGGCGCACGCGGACTGGCGCGACCCACGGCATGAATCGCCGGGAAGTTCTCGGTCAGCAATGCATCACCAACGACCGCGCGAACAGTCGCGCCATGCTCGACCGCCAGCGCCTCGGCATGCGCCTGCAGTTCGGCCGGACCACAATCCTCCGGCGCGGTATTGACCAGGTCGCGCGTTGCGGCCACGGCGCGGGCGAGATCGGCGATTTCCGGATCCACCAAGCCTGCCAACTGCGCGGGATCACGACGCGGTTTTCGATAGCGGGTGAACTGGTAACTGCCGATCAACCAACCCAGCTGTTGCACTGCCGGATCAATTGCCTCGAAGCGCGTATCAAGTTGATACGCGCCCGGCGCCAGCATCAGCGGCGCATGACCCAGCGCGTAGAGGTCGTCCTTGTGCGTGATGCCGGCGAGCACCATCGTCAATTGACCCGAGGCATCAGGCAGATAGCAGAACGTGCACGGCACGGCCCGGAAGCCACTCGCATGCAAGTACTGCTGCTGGGCCGGGCTCAAGCTCGCCAACAAGGCGGGCAGGCTGTTGGCAGTAATCGGAATCAGGGGCGTGGGCGTCATGAAGCGTCCTTGTCTTGTGGCGTGGCCAGGTAATTGCAGAGGTCGGCCAGGCTTTGAATTTCCAAATGGGGTTGGTCAGCGTGTGGCCACGGCTTACCGTCGCGATTCAACCAGACGGCGAACATGCCGGCCTCCAGCGCCCCCAATACGTCGAGCGTTGGATCGTCACCGACATGGGCGATTGCCGCGTGCGGCAAGTCGAGCGACTCCGCTGCGACATCAAAGATTGCCCGATGCGGCTTTGCGTGACCAACTTCCCGCGCGCCGACGCGGGCGCGGAAATAGTGCCCGAGGCCAACGCGGTCGAGATCCGCATTGCCGTTGGTCAAGCTGACCAGCGGAAAGCGCTCGGCGAGCCAATTCAGCGCGGGCACCGCGTCGGGGTAGAACGTGACCTCGTTCCGTGCGTGATAGAACGCGTTGAACGCGCCCTCGACCAGCAGATCGACTTCGGTCTCCAATTCCAGAATATGCCGGAGCGTGATCCGACGCTGCGCGGTGTAGTCGTGCGCCAGCTCGGGATGCCGATCAGCCACTTCATCGCGCAAGGCGCGCAAGCGTTCGATCGGCCATTCGGCCTGCACCCGCGGCGCGTGTTGTCGCAGGTAGGCGTCGAGCGCCGCTTCAGCGCGCTGGATCGTCGGCCAAATTGGCCACAGCGTATCGTCCAAATCCAGACTGACGCCCCGAATCGCTACGGCACTCATTGTCCTGGCACTCCGTCAATGCCCGGCTGAAAGCGGTAGATGAAATACGGCGCCTGACTCGCGATATACGCTTGGCTCCGCAGCATCTGCTCGGGGATCGCACTGTCCGCCAGATACAACCAGCCATCGGGGCCGAAGCTGAGCGCGTCCGCCCAGCGAATGCGCGGCGATTGGATCAGCGTGTCCAAATGCCCGTCGGGGTCGAGGCGGAACACGGCGCCATGTTCGACATCGGTGATGTAGACGTTGCCGAGCAAATCGGTGCTGAGCCCATCATTCAGCGGCTTGGGCCCCATGTCCTGCACGGCTTTGGCCAATGCTGGCGAATCGCCCGCCGCGGCGATCAGATCGAGGCGGCCAATCCGGTACAGATTGGCGTGATTCATCGCGCCGAAGTAGAGCCAGGCGTCATCGCGCGACAACGCGATGCCATCAACGCCAGCCTTGAGCGCCGCCAGCCCGCCAAAGAACGTCATCGTTTTGCTGGGCGTGCGGATCACGTAGTCCTGGGGCTGCACCGACGGATCGTTTTCGAGTAGACGCTTGGCCGATTGGCTGGTGACATCGTAGACGACCAATCCCGGCCGTTTCGCCCAAAACGCCACATCGGCAATGAACACAGTCGTACCCAGGCTGTCGATGGCCAGATCCTGCAGGAATGACCCCTTCGGCGCGATATCAGCCGGAAACCTGAATTCGTGCACCAGCTCACCGCTATCGAGACTCCAAGCCGTCAGACGCGGCGTATCAAAACCATGGTTGCCGTGGTCGATGACCCACAGGCGGTTCTGCCGATCAATCCGCACGCCGAGCGGGGTTTGGAAATGCGCGGCCTGCTGGGCGCTGGCTGGAAACGGGCGAATCTGGCCCTGGTCCGATACGAACAATTTGTCACCGACCGGTCGAGACTCTGGATGCACCGTAAAGAAGACGCGGCCATTGCCATCGACGGCAACGTTGCCGATCGGCTGATCAAATTGGACCGCCACTTCGAGCGCTGATTCGGGCAACAACGGCGGGCCGCTCAGGTCCGGATAGGGCCCGCCACCACCGTAACGTACGCGCACGACCGCGGCCAACAGGGCCAAGGCAATCAGGAGCGATATCAGCAGTCGTTTCAACCAGCGGCGCATGCACGGTTCCAGCAAACCCTCATGGTAGCAAGGGCAACGTGAAAACGCGGGGCGGCGCCGTGGCAGATGATTGCGGGGGCGCTCGGACTGGGCTCAGGTCCCGTTCGGCGGCTCCAGGCAGTCCCGGCCGGAGTCGCTGGCCGCCACGCGGAGGTAGTCGGCAAGCCCCTGGCCAGGCGCATCGACAAAGCGGTCGGCGCGCAGTGCTGCATCCTGAATTCGGTCAAGACGGAAGTTGCGGAAGTCCTCGCGGCGCTCGCACCAGGCGGCCAGAGTCCAGGAATAGCCCCAGAAAAACAGGCCGAGTGGGCGCACGACGCGTTCACTGGCCCGACCCTCGACATCGACGTACCGAAGCGTGAGCTTCTGGCGCTGGTCAATCGCCTGGCGCAGCAAGTCCATGCGGGCACTCAGCGCCGGATCGACGAAGAATCCTGGCGAGAACATGCGGGTGGATTCGAGTTTGACGCGCAGGTCCCCCGGCACGACGGTAGCGATCTTGGCGATCGCCGAACGGGCAGCGGTGGCGAGCCCCGGGCCCGCCCAGGACTCGACCATTCGTGCGCCCAGCACCAGGGCTTCGATTTCGTGCCGGTTGAACATCAACGGGGGCAAATCAAAATCGGCCCGCAACCGGTAGCCAACGCCGGCCTCGCCATCGATCGGCACGCCGGACTTCAGCAAGTCGGCAATGTCCCGATAGATCGTGCGCTCTGATACCTCCAGCCACTCGGCCAGTTGCGCGGCCGTGGTGAGCCTGCGGCCGCGCAGATAGTGGACGATCTCGAACAACCGCTCGGCGCGCCGCATGCTGGCTCAGCCCTGATCTGGCCAGCGCGGAAACTGGCCCGCCTGCTGACGAGCCTTGCGCTCGGGCGTGAATCGCCACCAATTCAGCGCCTCGCCAGTTTGCGCCTGGTGAATCGCTGCCCGAAAGGTGTCCCAGACACACGGGTCGTGGCGGATCTGCGTGCGCTCCTGCAGCTGCCAATACAGCGTATCGGCGTCGGCCCGGGCCAGCTCGGCCACGCTCTGGATGCCGAGCACGGCAAAGTCCTTGAGCATGGCCGCGCCAATATTGCGGAGATCGGCGAGGCGGGTTGGTGGTGGGGTTTCAGGCAGCAGCACGTTGCGCATGGGGCATCAGTTCCGGGTAGAAGCGTGCGCGCATTCGCCAGCGGTAGTCAACCAGGGTCGCGAGTGACTCCGCATGCGTGCGGATCGGGGTTTCGAACAGTTCGCACAGGGCACTCTCCACGAACGCGTAGGCCGTGGCATCCACGCCCGAGGGCTCCTCGCCAAACAAATAGGGCTTGCTGCCCAATATCCCCGCGAGCGCGTCGAGGCTCGCCTTGCCCAGCTGCTCGATCTCGGGCCGCGTATGCCGGCCGAATCCTTGCCCCCAGAGGCGACGCTTGACGTCCTGGCGGATTTTCCGCACCACGAACGACCGCATCAGCGCCGGAACACTCTTGAAGAAATTCACCGGCCCTTTGAAGAAATTGTCGTCGTTCATCCAGCGTGCCTCGACAATTGCCCAGTACAAGTGCTCCTCCAGCATTTTCTCCAAGGCCCACGCCACGCCACGCTGCTCCGCGTTCAAGGCCCAGTCGAACCGAACGCCGTGCTGCGACTCCAGATGCCAGCGAATGAATGTCGAGTCGGGAACCAATTGGCCGTCGTCCTCCAGCACCGGCAGCTTGTGCTTGGGTGCCTTGCGCACGTCACCCACCTTGGTTTGGTACGGCAGTTCGGACATTTTCAACAGCACTTCGGCCTTGGTCACAAAAGGGCTCGGATCAGGCAGACCGAAAGCCGGTCCGAAAGTATGCAGGGTCAGCATGGTTTGTCTCCGCTTGGTGGTGTCCGGCGTGAATCTTGCCGCCATGCTCCTGACAACGTGATGTCAGGAATGGCGTTTCCGGTGGCACAAGCGAGACGATGTTCCTGATTGCAAGTATCCCCTCCCCGGGCCCTCCCCGCGAACGCGGGGGAGGGAGAAATGCTCCCTCTCCCACGCGAGTGGGAGAGGGCTGGGGAGAGGGCTACTTGCCACACTGTGCCGTCGTTGAAATCGCGCATGATCGCCACGCTTGGCACCCTTGCCGCAGAGCGATAGGCTTGCGTTGACGTTCGCCGTAGCCGTCGGAGCCAGCCGCAAAGGCCGGTACCCAGGAGATGTCACATGATGACCCAGCACGAGACCGAGTCTGAGCCCACCGAAAACGCGGCCGAGACCCCGCCGCCGCCGCTGGTGTTCCCAGCGCGCGACTTGCATTGGCGGATGCCGTTCCGCTGGCTGGCTCTCGGTTGGCAGGATCTTCGCGCAACGCCCGGGCTCAGTGCTGTATTCGGCGTGGTGATCTTTGTCGGCAGTGCGGCAATGTCCGTGATGGCATACGAACTGGGCCGCTTCGCATTGCTGACGGCGTTGCTGTCCGGCTTCGTCTATCTGGCGCCATTGATTGGTGTCGGCTTGTACTCCGTCAGCCGTGCCCGTCTGGACGGCCGCACGCCGAAGCTCGCGGATTCGTTCGCCATCGCGCGCCGCGTTGCTGGGCACGCCGGCGTGTTCGCGTTGATCCAACTCGTCATCTTCATGATCTGGTCGCGGGCCGGCATGATGGTGACGGCGTTCGTGCCGGTTGAGGATGGCAACCTGCAAAGCCTGATCGAGTATCTGCTGATCGGCTCGGCCATCGGCTCGTTGTTTGCAGCGCTGACGTTTGCTGTCAGCGCATTCTCGCTACCGATGATTGCCGATCGCGATACGGACATGGTGACCGCTTGCCTGAGCAGCATCAACGCCGTGCTGCGTAACAAGCCCGCGGCAATGGTTTGGGCCGCGCTCATCGTCGCGCTGACGGCCGTTGGCTTTGCGACCGCGATGGTGGGGCTGGGACTCATCATGCCGTGGTTGGCGTACGCAACGTTTCATGGCTATCGCGATGCGTTTGCTGGCACGAGCGCCGACGTGATGGCGTTGGGGGCTGATCATTAGTAGGGTCCTGAACAACGCATACCTGGACGTTCACGCTCGTATTGAGTCCCGCCTATGTTCGGGCGCAGAGCCCCAGATTCATGACTAACCCTTGGCTGATTGTTGCTTGCGCCCTCATCTTTGGCCTCGGCCAGGCCTTGAGTGTTGTGTCGCTCTTCATCTTGCACCGCACCGCACAAGGCCGTTCAGAGCCGGCCAACCAGAAGATCGCCGCCGAGCGCCGAACGTCGACCTGGGCGCCGACCGTCTTTGCGCAGGATGCTCGATTGATCGCATGGGCGATCAGCCTCGGTGGTCGCGCGGCAACGCTCGGCAAATTGGCGCACATTGGCAGGGTGCTGAGCTATGTGAGTCTTGCTGGCATGTTGGTCCGGATTGTGTTTATCGTGGTTCAGGACTACTTGAGTTTCTGAAGCAACCATTCACTTGACCGCCGCTGCCGGCTTCGGCAAGGTCCAGGGACGGCAGGCTCCAGGAGTCAGAAATGCAGACGATGCGTCACGTGTTGCTGGGCACGAGCCTAATCGCCATGCTGAGTCTGACTAACGCGCACGCGGCCTTAAACTGTATCGCCGAGCGCACGGCGCTCGCAAAGGCGACGCGCTATCAGTTCGATCCAGGCGCGGTGCGCGACACGCCGGCTGATACCGACCCGGATACCGTCGAAGTCCGTACCGACCGTCAGCTCACCAATCCAGTCGGCGAAGTGGCCGCTTCCGGCCAGATCGTCTATCTGCCGCCATCGGATGGGAAGACCAGTGCAGCCGAACAGCGCGCCCGAAGCGAGCTGTTACTCCGCGCACTCGACGCCCGAATGCAAGCGCGTCATGGCAAGCGATGTCCGTCCTTGTTTGGATCGCGTTGAAGGGTTGGTCGCGCGGGCATCGTCGCAAGTAGCCCTCTCCCCAGCCCGCTTCCACGCGCGTGGAAGCGGGAAAAGGCGCGCGGCTTTGGCGAATTGGTTGAGTCGAGTTTCGTCTCGAATGCAACCGACTCGCAATGACTTGTTGAACAACTGCGACAAGCTCACGCTTTCCAAAGTCTTTGACAAAGCCACGGCGCGGGCCTACCGACATCTCGCCATACTGCAAGCAACTCGGCCAAGCGTTGAAGCGATGCTACAGGGGAACACTGACCGCGCCTTGATCCTGCGCTCGATGGGTGCGATTCGCCACTATTTGGAGCACTACCCGAACCCTCCCGACGCAGGAGACGGTGTGGCATGGCTCGATCGGGACAGCTGGTTGCATGATGGCGATGATGCTGATGAAGCACGGTTCGATCTCGCCACGCGTCTCGGTTACCCAATTGTCCGGCTGCGGACGTTTGACGACCACGGTGCCGCCGATGATCTGACGCCAGAACGTGCCCGGCAGCTGCGAGCGGTGCCATTGAGCAAGGCTCGGGGGCTGGTCGGGGTCGCATTGGAGGACACCCAGAACAGCAGCACCCTGGAGCAACTGAATTTTCTGATGTCTGACCGCGTGGTGCCCCTGCTTGCGACACCGCACAGCATGCGGGAAGCCATCGCGCACTTTTATGATCATGATCAGGATGTGGCCATTGCCCGCCAGCTCGGTCTCGACCCTAACCTGAGCAACAGCGAGCGCGAGATGGAGCGGCTGGCGCGGGAAAAGCCAGTCGTCGGGTTGGTCACCGATCTGATTGCCGAAGCTGCCGCGCGGCGCGCTTCGGACATCCATATCCGCCCGGGCGAGCAAGGGGCCGATGTGTTGTATCGAATTGACGACGAGCTCGTGCCAGTGCGCCGCTTCATGCGGGCATTACTGCCGGCGATCGTGTCGCGCGTCAAAGTGATCGCAGGGATGAATCTGGCCGAACATCGCCGACCCCAGGATGGCCGGACCCGCTTCCAGATGCCCGATGGCAGCAAGATTGATCTTCGCGTCTCGGTGCTGCCAGCGGTGTTTGGTGAATCCGTGGTGATTCGCCTCCTCGATACTCGCGAGAGCCTGCGCGCGCTCGATCAACTCGGACTCAGCGCTCGCGATCGCCAACGGCTGGACGATGTGATGTCGCGCAGTCATGGCATGTTCTTGACCACCGGGCCAACCGGTTGCGGCAAGTCGACCACGCTCTACGCGATGTTGCTTGAGCTGCGTCGGCAACGCATCAATGTGCTGACGATTGAGGACCCGGTCGAGTTCTTCATCGAGGACATCCAGCAAATGCAGGTCAATCGCGCCGCGAACTTTACATTTGCGAGTGCCATGCGCAATTTCCTGCGCCACGACCCGGATGTGATCATGGTCGGTGAAATCCGCGACGGCGAGACGGCCGGCATTGCGGTCGAGAGCGCGTTGACGGGTCACCTGGTGTTGTCCACGTTGCATACCAATACGGCGGCGACCGCCATTACCCGCTTGCTTGATCTGGGCGTCGAAGCGTACCTCCTGCGCGCCTCGCTGCTGGCAGTCATGGCACAACGTTTGGCGCGGCTCACGTGCCAGCATTGCAAGACCGTCGAGCCAGTGATCCCACACATCCGCGAGTCGTTGGGTGTTGCCCCGACCGAGGTGTTCTATCACGGCCAAGGCTGTGCGCATTGCGATGGTCTCGGTATCCACAGGCGGCGCGCGATCTATGAGCTTCTGGTGATCTCACCTGAAGTTCAGCGTCTGATCCAAAGCAGCGTCGACGCTTCGGTGATTCAGCAAATTGCGGTGGCTGAAGGCATGACCACATTGAGCCAAGCCGCTCTGGAGCTCGCCCGGTCCGGCGCCATCTCGCTAACCGAAGCTTGGCGCCTACGGTCCGACTAAGGCCGAGTGACTGCAAGCATTGTGTGTCGCTGGCGTCGATTTCGGCGACTCCGCTACGCTTCGGGGTAGACAGCGCCGTTTCGGCTGCTGACAGGGGCTGCCCGGACGCGCACGCGTCTATGCAGCATGCGCGACCGGGACTAGAACAGGATCTTTTGCATGGCAGACCACCACGTGCCGCGTCTCGGCTTTTGGGCCTTCAGTGCCACCGCTATCTTCAGCGCACTGGCGATTGGCGCCGGCGAGCTCGTGTTCTGGCCGTCACTGGTGCTGGCAAATGGCCCAAGCGTGATCTGGCTCGGCATTGCGGCTGTGGTGCTGCAGTGGTTTATCAACATTGAAATCGCGCGGACAACGCTCCTCACGCGGCACAAGCTCGGCTCGCATGTGGCCGCACAATGGCCGCTGCTCGGGATGCTGCTGGCGCTGGGTGCCACCGTGCCCTGGGTTTGGCCGGGTTGGGTGCTGGGGGGCGCGCAGTTCGTCGCGATCTTGAATTATGGCCCCGAGAAGCCCATCGCCGTGGGGATTCTCGTGCTGAGTGTGCTGCTTCTGTTGGGTCCAGGTAATCGTTTCCGGTGGTTGGCGATCGTGCAGTCGATTGGCCTCGGATTGTTGCTGTTGGGCGTGTTACTGGTCTTTGCTTATGTCGAATGGCGCTTCGGTGGTCTGTCCCGGTTTTCCCGACTCCTTTTTGCCGAAGCGGGGTTCCTAAAGCCCATCGCAAGCTTGCGCACGAGTGATGACCTCGCGTTCTTCACGATGCTCGGCGGAATTGTCTTCGCGGGCGCCGGCGGCATCATGAACCTGGGCTACGGTTATCTTCTGATCGAACGCGGCGGCATTCCCGAGATCCGCGACGCGGCAGGATTGCGACCCTGGATGCGGCTGGTGCGATTGGAGCATGGTTTATTGTTTGCCCTCGCGAACTCGCTGACCATCGGCTTCATTGCCGCGATGCTGTGGATGACGTTTGGTGGTGTCACACCCAAGGGTGGTGGGGTTGCCTTGGTCGCCGCTGCTCACGACATTTTGGCGCGCGAGAATCCGCTGATCGGTGCGAGCTTCGCGTTGGCCGGTTTTCTGGTTTTCTGGACCTCGGCGGTTGGGGTACTGGACTTTGCTTCGAGGATTGCAGCCGACATCCTGGGTCGTTTGACTGGGCTTGCCGAACTGAAGCTTTATAACGGGCTCGTGCTAGGTCAGGCCTTGCTGTCGGCGCTCATCCTGTTCAGTCCGATCACCCAACCATTCTGGCTCATGGTCATCAGTGCGGTCTTGAATACCGGCGTGATGGCCTTGTACTGCGGGTATCTGGTCTGGAACAACGCGCGCCAAGTCCCGACATGGGCCAAACCAGGCTGGCCGATACAAGCGATTCTGGGCCTTGGGTGTCTGCTGTACTGCGCACTCCTGATGCTCGCGGTCGCTCGCGTGGTCGGCTGATTCGCGGTGCCAAATCCGGGATTGATCCCATTGCCTTGGAGAATTGCTCTGAGCCTCCGCGGGTCATTGCTCCGGGGTTTTGCGTCAGGGATGGACGATGTTCTCGGGCCCGCGAGAAAAATGGTGTGATCGTTCCGGCATCGAATTTCCGTGTTCAGTAGCAAGCCAGCGACATTCACCAGCCCGGCCACCGCGGTATCGCGGTGACCGTTCGGCATCAGGATCGCTGGCTTCTCCTTGACTGTGATCTGGTGTTGCCCCATGACGATTCGAACGCTCGTAGTCCCACTGTTGCTGCTGCTGTCGCCACTGTTGCACGCGGCAGACGCTAGCCACAAAGATGCCCGTAACATCGTGCTGGTAGCGCATGAGGCTGACAACATTCAAGGCGTCGCCCAATCGCCGACGGGTCCTGTCGAGGTCAGTGTCGATGTTCGGGCTGGCAGTCTTTTTAGTAAGCGAAAGGGCGCATATTTCGAGTCGCAGCAGCTGATCGACCGGCAGGCGCTTCGTCAGACGATTGCTCTGGATCCGAAGCTTGCCAAGGTCTGGGCCACTGAGAATGCCTTGGTGAGCGCGTCGGCGTTGATCCTGATTCGCGAGATGCCTTACGCCGGCAAAGTTCGCTGCGGCACACGGTTGCATGAGGTGGACGTTGCCGGCCGCCTGACCGCGCTCCACTGTACCAACCGGGATCAGGGCATGCGCTGCGCGGCCGCCGCAGACCTGTATGAGCGCGCCTTGCAAGGTCTCAATCAGTGCCTGGGAATCCCCTGACCAGGCGAACAAGCAGTATGGTCGAACGATCTGACGAGCTTGCTTCACATCGACATGACGTGTCGAACGGTTTTGCGACGTGAAGGCGTGGCACGCGCACTCAGCCTTCAGACGGATGTTGGCAACCTCGTGTTGCCGAGCGCGTCTAGAGACTGCGAACCGTGATGCAAAGAGCAGGTGAACGAGGCATTGCTTTGATCGCGTCGTGACAGTCGGTGCATCGCTTCAAGAACGCGTTCTGGCATCGATTCACTGCAGTTTCACAGGGTCTCCACACTTCGCGTTGGATTGGGAATTGTTCGCGTTTGTTTTCATCAATTGCGCGTCGGCGTTCGTTAGGATGACTCGACGTGTACGGCTGCAGGGGCATGCACGGGCGACGCTGATGCCGGAGTTCAAGGCAACTTTAGGCGCGCTTTCTCTGAATTCAAACAGGACATCACAATGGCAAAACTGAATTTGGAGCCACTTCGAGAGATCGATGGCTACCTCGCGTCGGCATTGGTTGACTGCGATAGCGGCATGGCCATGGCCAAGGATGGTAGTGCTGTGGATCTGGATATTGCGGCGGCGGGCAATGCCGAGGTCGTGAAGTCCAAGCGCAAGGTCGCGGCCTCCTTGAGGCTCAATGACAATATCGAAGACATTCTGATCACGCTGGGCCGGCAATACCATTTGATCCGACCGCTGGAATCGAACAACAAGATCTTTCTGTACTTGGTCATCGACCGCAGCAAGTCCAACTTGGCGATGGCTCGTCATGGTCTCAAGTCTTTCGAGGGTACGCTCGACTTCGGCTGAGAACATTCACACTCTTGGGCCTCGTCGCCCAAGGTTGTGACGGCGCCGGTCCGGCCACGCATGGCAGGGCCCGCGCTCTGCGGCCCAGGGCATCACAGCCGGCATCCACACAATGATTTCCCTCTTTGATGCGCGCGCGGATCGCGAAATCGGTGCGGCGCCTGACTATTTCTCCCCCATCGCACGCATCCATCGCATGAACGTAAGCAAAGCGGTTGCAGTGGCTGGTTTCGACGAATCGCAATTTCAGATCCTGGCGGCAATTTGCCGTGACTTGAGCACTGCCAATGCGTCGGTATCGCTGCACGCTTGGGACGGCACACGCAAAGATCTGATCATCATCAATGCCGACAACGACGTGATCGCCCAGTCAGCCAAGCGGCTGACTGAGCGCCGTGGTGGCCGTCACTTGTTGCTGTCGCGCGACGCGGTGCATGGCCAGATCGATGCGGTGCGGCGGGCCATGCAGCAAGCTCTGTTGCTCCCTGCCGCCTTGCCCGCTGCTGCGCCCACTCCGAGCGGAATGGCGTTAGACCTACCGCTGATTGACTTGCTGAAAGAAGCAATTGCCAGCGGCGCCAATGTCGTTGCGACTTGTTCCAGCTGCCAAGTGCTGATCCTGCCCGATGCTGGCAAGGTGCGCGCCCGCAATGAGGTGGCGTTTGGGATGTTCCGAACGTTTTTTGGACGCGACGATTGGCGTGTGCAGGCCATGTCGGGGCCCGTTGATCTTGAGGCGTATCCGAGTGTGCACTCGCTGGATGCGTTTCTGGTCGACGCGTGTCTCCGCTTGCGGTTTCGCCTGCCGATGTTTTCCGCGGGGGCGTTTCGGCTGACGACCTACCCTGACCTGGGCGAACTCACAGGCCATTCCGACATGCTGACTCTGGCAAGCTATGCCATGCAGGCTCAACCTTCGGCCAAAGCGTTGGCGGATGTCGCCCAGGTCGAGCCCGCGCGTGCCAACGCCTTTCTGATCGCGGTGTCCATGGTCGGGCTGATCGAGTCGACCGCCGAGGCACCGCAGCCTTTGGCTATCAGCGATCTGCCCGCGGGCAAGACCGAAAAGCGGTCGCTCTGGACACGCCTCGCGCGCCGCTTTGGATTGGGTCGCGTTTCGGATGAGCACGACCATGTTTGAGCATCCGGTCAAGCTGGTCATTGCTGGGAACATGGGCGCGGGCAAAACGACGGCGATCTGTGCCATTTCCGACGAGCCGCCCGTGGCCACCGACGTGCCCATTTTTGGCGAAACCATGGGCGACAAGACGACTACGACCGCCGCTTTCGACTTTGGAACGGTGAGTTTGGATGACGGAAGCGTCCTGCACGTTTACGGGATGCCCGGTCAGGAGCACTTTGACTTCATGCGGCCCATCGTCGCAGCCGGTGCCATGGGCGCGATCGTGCTCCTCGATGCCACCTCGCCCCAAATGGCTGACGATTGCTGCCGGTGGTTGCGCTGCCTCAAAGACATCGGCCCGGATCTGCGTTTTGTGGTTGCCGTCACGAAGTCCGATATCGCCCCTGATTTCTCGCTGCGGCGGATACGCCAGACCTTGCAGGACATGCAAGTTCGGGCGCCCATTCTGACCTGCGACGCCCGGGTTGCCGAACAATGTCGACAGATGCTCCGGACGTTGCTGGCGGAGCTGCTGGCCCGCGACGCCCGTGCAGGCTGAATGGCCGACGCCAACCATTGAACTGTTGCCATGACCCATTCTCAAGAAAAAGCCAGTGCTCCACACGTCGTCAGGGCCTCTCCGGAAGACCTCGACGCCTTGCGTGCGATCTGCACGAGCCAATTCGCGCAGTACATGTCCGATTTATCGAACAGCTTGGTACTCAGTATGTCGACCTCCGACGGTCGCCAGCTCGCGATCCAGTCACGAGCGACATTGAAAGCCGATCGTGTCGGCGCCCTGGTCAGCTCGTTGTTGGCCGTTGCCGAAACCAGTTGTCGCGAATTTGGCGCGGGGCGTTGTTTGCAGACAATCGTCGTGGCCGAACACCAACAGATTCTGGTGCTGCGCGTCGGCAATGCGCGCAGCCCTTTTGTGCTGGCCGGCGCGTACGACAACAAGATCCTGCTCGGTTCGATCTATCGCCTTCAGAACGATTTGGGCCTTGCTTTGGCTCAGGCGTTCGGCCAGCGATTTCCATTCATCGTAGAGCCCTGACCGGCACGCGACGCGTGATCGTGTGAAGCGATCAGTCGTGCCCGCCCTCGACCTTCTGGCGCTTGCGGGTCGCATCCGCGGGGAGCGCGTCTGAAGGCCCTCCGATCGCGGGCTTGGCAATCCGAAACGCGCCGACATCGATCACACCATCGTATTCCTGACTCGGCGTCACAGTGCGGAGATCGTAGTTGGGTAAGGTATCCGGTTCCGTGCCCGTCCCAAACGCCTGTTCACCGCACAACGGTGTGCAGGCCCAATAGGCGCCACGCGGCCCCACGAGCTTGTAGGTTTGGAACGGCACGTCCAGCACGCTGGCCATGGTCTTATAGTCTGGCCTGCCGCCAAATCCCGGAGTTCGCCGTGCATGCAGATTGCCGGTCAGCACGATGGTCAAGCCCGGCGCTGTTTCTTGGACAATCTGTTTGAGATGGGCCGCCATGGCCTCATCGCGGGTTGGGCCACCTGCTTGATCTTCGACCGGATCGAAGGCAGTTACCCGAAGTCCCGGCGCCTTGCCTCGCCACTGCCTGAGCTTCTCGATCAGCGTCAACATGGCGAGGCTGCTCCGGCCGTCCTGCATCTCGCGTTGCCAGAATGGTGACGCCAGCAGGCGGTCGCGGTCTTTGGTCTGCCCGCTTGAGTTGACATATCGCTGCAGGTGTTCAGACTCTTGTATCGGGTACTCAAGCGCAACCGTCAACTTGGTATCGGGTGCTGCCCGTAGGCGTGCACAGGCGACGTCGGCGACGTATTCGGGCGCGTTTTCGGTACCGTGGATTTCACCGAAAATCAGCAACGGAACCTGCGTCGGGATCGATTCCGCGACAAACTTGCTCGCGCAGGCAATGGTTTCCGCAGAGGCGGCGCCGGCAAGGCTGGTCAACAGGAACGCCAACAAAAGTCTGTGATGCATGGGGCGGAGTGTCTCGTTAATCGGGATGTGCCGGCGACGGTGCGCGTGCTCGCCGACGTCGGTTGCGCGTCCAGCAGGATGCTCAACCGTTTGTTAGACCATCAGGGGTAGTGCGAAAGTTCCATCCCCACGCCAGCGGCGGCTGCCGCCTTCAGCAGTCGGGGTGGCAAATAGTCACAATGGACGGCAATGTCGCGGAGCGCAATGCCAAAGTCTAGCGTCACTGCTTCGACGCCTGGGAACGACACGATCGCGCGCACAGGGTCGGCATGGCACTCGAGAAATGCGATCGCATCATCCACCTGCGCGGGGAACGCATCGAAGTCGGCTGTGCTGATCGCAAAGCAAGCGCCTGAGTCTGCATGCACCGGGCCATCGGGCTGCAACTCACTCCGTGCAGTGCCGATCTGCCAAGTCCGGTAAGGACTCAGTGTCGATCCGACGAGCAAGGCGGTCAGATCAAGCGAGCGGCCAAAGACCCGCAACACGCAACTCACGGTCAATGCCTCTCGGTCTGGAGACGTTCGGCAAACGGGTTAGGGAGCCTCTGAACAAGTTCAAAGGCGACGCGGGGCAATGAGCCCGGACACGCGCCAGACTCGTTGCAGATCTGAAAGTCCAGGATGGACCTATTCAGACCCTCATTAGCGGGCCAAACCCAAACTTCGCGTTGCGCCGACAGCACTAGCGCACCTTCTTGAAATATTCACGACTATGGAGGTCGGGTCTCGTCGGATCTGTCTGCCCCTGATACACCCAGTAGTGTTCGTCGTCGACCATATTCAGGACATTCACGAGTGGGTCGCTATCGGCATCATCAGTCGCATCGGTTACGAGGACAGTCCGGGTGATCACCATATAAGGGTCGCAATGCACAATCTCGTATTTGCTACGATCTTCAAACGCCGCAAACGGCTTCTTCTTCCCATCCCGGCCGGTAACCCAACTGTCCGGCATTCGAACGACAACGTCGGATTTGGTGTAGGTCAGCGTCAGTGTTCCTAGCAGCTCCGCCATGAAGCGTGTTTGTTTCCGCGACAATTTGGCGTTGGCCTCGTTGTAAGCCATGGTTTGCTCACGATCTGACTGCCACGTACCGAGCAAGCGCTTCGTGCAGGGGCATTTCGCTGCAAGCGTTCCGCTCGCCAGTACCAGCAGCATCGCACTCACCAAGACACGCATGAACCGCCTCCAATTGATTGAGGGCAGCCTATCAGCCCTGACCGATCGCCTCCAAGATCATTCTGCGCCGATAACTCCCGATGCAAATAAGAAGCCCGGCATCGTTGCCGATGCCGGGCGCAGGGCGCGAGATCTGACGTGCTCGCTTACTTGGAAATGTCGACGTGCTTGGTTTCGGGCAGGAACAAGAACCCAATGATGGCGGTCGCTACGGCAATGACGATCGGATACCAGAGGCCGAAGTAGATATCGCCGCTGAAGGCCACCAGCGCGAACGCTGTCGTCGGCAGGAAGCCACCGAACCAGCCGTTGCCGATGTGATACGGCAGCGACATGGACGTGTAGCGAATGCGTGTCGGGAACAGCTCTACGAGCCAAGCAGCGATCGGGCCATAGACCATCGTCACATAGATCACCAGGATGATCAGGATGACGAGCACCATCGTCTTGTTGATCTGGGCGGTGTCGGCTTTCTCGGGATATCCGGCGGTGGTCAGCGCGCCTTTCAGATCGAGTGCGAACTGGTCGCCCGCGACCTTGAATCCCGCGGCGTCCATCGTGGTGCCGTCAAACGAGGCCAAGGTCGCGCTGCCGATCTTGATCGATGCCACGGTCCCTGCCGGCGCATCTTCATTCCGGTAGCTGACACCACTCTTCGCGAGCGCCGATTTGGCAATGTCGCAGCTCTTGTTGAAGACCTTCTTGCCGATCGGATCAAACTGGAAGCTGCAGTTGGCCGGATCGGCCACCACGACGACCGGGTTGGCCTTCGCAGCCGCTTCCAGCGCCGGATTTGCATAGTGGGTCAGCGCACCGAACAGCGGGAAGTAAGTGAGCGCCGCAATCAGGCAACCGGCCAGAATGATCGGCTTGCGACCGATACGATCGGACATCGCACCGAAGATGATGAAGAACGGCGTGGCGATCACAAGTGCGCCCGACATCAGCAGGTTGGCCACGGTGGCGTCGACCTTCAGCGTTTGCGTCAGGAAAAACAGCGCGTAGAACTGGCCGGCGTACCAGACCACGGCTTGACCGGCCGTCGCACCGAGCAGCGCCAGAATGACGATCTTGGAGTTCTTCCAGTTGCCGAAGCTGTCCGTCAGCGGCGCTTTCGAGTGCGTTCCTTCTTCCTTCATCTGCTTGAACAGCGGCGACTCGTTCAGCTGCAAGCGGATGTAGACCGACATGCCGAGCAGCACGACCGACAGCAGGAACGGCAGGCGCCAGCCCCAAGCATCAAATGCTTCCGGACCGAGCGCAAGGCGGCAACCCAGGATGACCAGCAGCGACAGAAACAACCCGAGTGTGGCGGTCGTCTGGATGAAGCTCGTGTACAGACCGCGCTTGTTGTCCGGCGCATGTTCGGCGACGTAGGTGGCCGCGCCGCCATACTCACCGCCAAGTGCCAAGCCTTGCAGCATGCGCAGCGCAATCAGGATGATGGGCGCCGCGACACCGATACTGTTGTAGGACGGCAGACATCCGACCAGGAACGTCGACAGGCCCATGATGACGATGGTGATCAGGAACGTGTGCTTGCGTCCGACCATATCGCCCAGGCGTCCAAACACCAACGCGCCAAAGGGCCGAACCGCAAAGCCAGCAGCGAAGGCGAGCAAGGCAAAGATGAAGGCGCTCGTCGGGTTGAGGCCTGAGAAGAACTGCTTGGCGATCACGGCCGCCAAAGAGCCATACAGGTAAAAGTCGTACCACTCAAAGACCGTGCCCAGACTCGATGCGAAGATGACTTTCTTGTGTCCGCTGGTGATTTCACCGGCGGCGCTGTGTTGATGCGGGAGAACGGCGGCCATGTTCGGGCTCCTCAGAAGTTGTACTTGACGTGCAGGTGCAGACGGTTCAGATCACCGTCGGCGCCGCTCTCGAGTTCGCGGTTGGCGTAAATCAGCTCGGCACCAATATCAAACTTCGGCACCGGTGAGTAGATCAGGTTGGCGTGGACCGAATGTGCGCTCGCGGTCGCCCCACCACCGCTGGCGGCAATGTGGTCGAATTCGGCGAACGAACCAAACAGGTTGCCGCGCCACTTGGGCGAGAACACATGGCGCCACCCGAGGAATCCGGCGACGGCGTCGTTGTTCTCAAGCTCACCGTTACTCTGCAGCGTCGCGTCCGTATCGAGAGCCAGACCGATGTAGCGGCCAATGCCCTGGCCGGCCACCAGCGTGTAGCGCAGGTCATCCGCTGGCGTCAGCACATAGCGGCCGGACACGGTGACACCGGCACCAATCGTGGCGTCGGACAATGCGCCTGCCGTGTCGTACTTCATCTGCCGGGCGATGGCACCGACACTGAAGTGACCCCAATCACCCTTCATGGTGTAGCGGGCGGTCAGGTCCGGCATGTTGTTGTCGTCGCTGGCAATGCGTGCGCCACCGCCATTGGTAGGCGTGTACAGCGTCTCCGGGTTTTCGGCGGAGAACGACCACGGACCGTTCGTGTAGCGAATCTGCGCCTGGCGCACGAACACCGTGCCTTCGGTCGGGCCAATGAAGTCGACCGCATCGGGCAGTGCCGCAGGATCCTGGAAGTTGCTCCAGGTTTGACCGGCCATCCAGTTGTTCCAGCTTGCCCATGCGTGACGGACCGTCAGCCCATAGGTATTCGTCGCTGCTTCGGAACCGAGCGCGCCGCCGAACAAATCGAACTCGACATAGCCACGGAGCTTGTCGCCCGAATCCAGTTGCGTATCAGCCGCGAACCAGAGACGCGAGAACTGCGCGCTCATATCCAGATCGGTGCTTTCATCCACACCGCCCACGGGCGTGGCACTGGGCAGGTAGAACAAACGCCCGGCGCTGGAGTCCGGAATTTCGCCGCCATCGGTGCGCGTCAGCATGCCGTCCAGCTTGATGAAGCCGCCGGCACTGAACTTCGAGTTCGGCAATGCGGCGGTCAGTATTGGCGTGCTCTGAATCACTGGCGCCGGCGGCGCAGCGGGCGTGGCGCCTGGAGCGGCCGCAGGCGCGGCGGCAGTCGCTGCTGGCGCGGCTTTGGTCGCTGCCAGTTCGGACTTTAGTTCAACGATCATGGCTTCCAGCTTGGCGATACGTGCTTCCAGGCTGGCATTGGCCGAATCCTGGGCCATGGCTCCCTGGCCAATACCACAGGCAATCAGCGCGAGCACCAACTTGCTCTTGATAAATCGGGGTTTCATTGCGGGCTCCCAATAGAGGAATTGCGGTTTCCGGCAGCTGTCCTCGTGACGCTCCCTCGTCACTTCTCCCTTCTCGCCGGACGGGGCGAATGATTCGCGCAACCCCGCAATTTCGATATTCACCTTTGGTCGAATACCGCGTTCGGCGGCTTCACGCTGAAATACGCACACTGCCCAAGGAGGATTTATGTCCAAGCGCTACCCGCCCCCCGCCCGGTTTGCCGATCAGGCGAGCACTAATGCGAGCCAGCTCCAGTCCGCACACGAACGTGTTGCAAATGATTCAGAGGGACACTGGCTGGAACTGGCCAAGCGGCTCGATTGGGCACATCCACCGACCCGCGCCAAGGACGTGAGCTTTCACCGCGACGACTTTCATATCCGCTGGTACGAGGACGGCGCATTGAACGTGTCAGTGAACTGTCTGGATCGCCATTTGGCAACGCAGCCAGACAAGACCGCGATCATCTTCGAGCCGGATGATCCGAACCGCCCGGCACGCCGGATCAGCTATCGCGAACTGCATGCCGAGGTGTGCCAGATGGCGAATGCGCTGACCGCACTCGGCGTGGTCAAGGGCGATCGCGTGACGCTGTATCTGCCGATGATTCCCGAAGCTGCTGTCGTGATGTTGGCCTGCGCGCGGCTGGGTGCGATTCACTCCGTGGTGTTCGGTGGTTTTTCACCGGACGCATTGGCCGGACGGATTGCCGATTGCGAATCGAAGCTCGTGATTACGGCCGACGGTGGTTTCCGCGGCGGCAAGGTGATTCCGCTGAAGGCCAATGTGGACGAAGCCTTAAGCCGGCCTGGCACGGAGACGGTACAAACCGTCGTCGTGCTGAAGCATGCCGGCAACACCATCGCGTGGCAGGATCGCGACCGCTGGTATCACGATGTCGTCGCCGGTCAGCCGGATACGCATATGGCCGCGCCGATGCAGGCGGAAGATCCATTGTTCATTCTGTACACCTCAGGCTCGACGGGCAAGCCCAAGGGCGTGTTGCACACCACTGGCGGCTATCTGGTTTGGGCAAGCTATACCCACGACCTGCTATTCGATCTGAAGCCCAACGATGTCTATTGGTGCACGGCCGACGTCGGCTGGGTCACCGGACACAGCTACGTGGTCTATGGGCCGCTGGCCAACGGCGCCACCACGCTGATGTTCGAAGGCGTGCCGAGCTACCCCGATATCTCGCGCTTCTGGCAAGTGGTGGATCGCCATGGCGTCACGCTGTTCTACACCGCACCCACCGCGATTCGCGCGCTGATGCGGGAGGGCGACGCGCCGGTGCTGAAAACCTCGCGGCAGTCGTTGCGGCTACTTGGTACGGTGGGCGAGCCCATCAATCCTGAAGCGTGGGAGTGGTATTACCGTGTGGTTGGCGATTCCCGCTGCCCGATCATCGATACGTGGTGGCAGACCGAGACAGGTGCGGCCCTGATCTCGCCCGTTCCGGGTGCAGTCGATGCAAAGCCCGGTTCCGCGACGCTACCGCTGCCGGGTGTGTTTCCGGCATTGGTAGACGCCCAAGGGGCGATTCTCGACGGCGCGACGGATGGCAATCTGGTGCTGCTGGATTCCTGGCCGGGACAGATGCGCACCGTGTATGGTGATCCGCAGCGGTTCATCGATACCTATTTCTCGACGTATCCCGGCCGCTACTTCACGGGCGACGGCGCGCGTCGCGATGCCGATGGATATTATTGGATCACCGGTCGCGTCGACGACGTCATCAACGTGAGTGGTCACCGCATTGGCACTGCCGAAGTGGAGAGCGCGCTGGTCGGTCACCCGGCAGTTGCCGAAGCGGCCGTGGTGGGTGCCCCGCATGACATCAAAGGCCAGGGGATCTATGCGTATGTGACATTGAAGTCGGGCATAGAGCCGAATGAGGCGCTGCGTAAACAACTGGTTGCGCAGGTGCGTCACGATATTGGACCGATAGCGTCGCCCGACTGGTTGCAGTGGGCGCCGGGTTTGCCGAAGACGCGTTCCGGCAAAATCATGCGGCGCATCTTGCGAAAGATCGCCGAGGATGCGCCCGATCAACTCGGCGACACGTCCACGCTGGCTGATCCCACAGTGGTATCGTCCCTAGTGACCGAACGCCTGAACCGCGCCGAGTGATGGCCCAGACTGTCCTGATTGCCGATGATCACCCGTTGTTCCGCGAAGCCTTGAAGGGCGCGGTGCAGTCGGTGTTGCCTGCCGCAAGGGTTTGTCTGGCCGATCAAGTGGGCAGCCTGCTGACGTTGCTGGAGCAGGAGCCAGACGCCGATCTCCTGTTGCTTGATTTGAACATGCCCGGCGCGCAGGGTTTCAGCGCGCTGGTGCATGTCCGAACGAATCTCCCGACGCTGCCGGTGATCATGGTGTCGGCACGCGACGATGCCGATACAGTGCGACGTGCGCTTGGCCATGGGGCAGCGGGTTTTGTGCCCAAATCGGCTGACAGTGGCACATTGAGCACGGCCATTCGTGCGGTGTTGAACGGCGATCGCTGGGCGCCGCCCGGGCATCAGGATTCCGGGCTGAGCACCAAGGAGTCCGAACTTGCGGCGCTGCTGAGTTCGCTGACGCCCGCGCAGTTTCGGGTGTTCGGTCTTGTTGCGGCAGGCCGGCTCAACAAGCAGATCGCCTACGAGCTCGATATCAGCGAGGCGACGGTCAAGGCGCACATGAGTGCGGTATTGCGCAAATTCGGGGTCAATACCCGGACGCAAGCCGTGATGTTGGCCGGACAACTGGCATTGGATCCATCCGCCGCAACCGTGGCCGTGGTGGACGAGGGTTGACGGTCGGTTGATTTGGTTCGCCACGCGCAAGGTTGAACCTCACCCGGATCCAGTCCGGGGTCACGAATCGCTTGTATGCTTTCGTCGCTGGGTCGTGAGCCACGAAGCGCTGCGAGACAGCATGGATGCCGCCGCATGTCGGTCGTCGTGGCCTGAGTCAACTATCGGCTACGGAGCTTTCCCACTTGCGCGATGAACGCGCGCAGCGCCGCTGGCCGCACCGGCTTTCGCAATACCGGGAACCCCAACAACTTTGCGCGCTCGGCGAGCTCGATCGAGCTGTCGGCGGTGATCAGCGCGCCTTTTGTGCCCGGCTCGCAGAGTCGTTGCAACACGTCGAGGCCGGTCTCATTGTTTTGCAGGTGATAGTCGGCGAGCACAAGGTCTGGCCGGCGCACCGCGCAAGACGCCACGGCTTCGGCCAGGTTCGTCGACGTCGCTGTGGCGATTCCCCAGCCACTGAGCAACTGCGTCATGGCATCGAGAATGCTGGGCTCATTGTCGACACACAGCACATGCAGCGACTGCGGCAGGTCGCTCGGGAGACTGCGTTCGCTGATGACCGAAGCCGGCGCCACACATCCTGGCGCAGTAATGCTGAACCGACTGCCGCGGCCGAGCGTGGATGTGAGACCCAATGGATGCTGGAGCAGCCGGGCAATGCGATCGCAGATGGCGAGTCCCAGTCCCAAGCCTTGTTGGCCATCGCGATTCGGCACATCGAGCCGCTGAAACTCTTCAAAGATCAGCGCGCGGTGTTCCTCGGCAATGCCCGGACCGGTATCGATCACTTGGATTTCCACGATGCCACCGGGACGGCGTCTGACGCCCAATAGCACGGTGCCACCGGCGGTATACCGGATCGCATTCGCAAGCAGATTCTGCAGCACCCGCCGAAGCAGCCGACGATCACTGATGACGCCCATTCGTGTTGGCACGACCTTCAGTTTCAGACCACGCGCAATGGCCAATGGCGCAAATTGCGCGCGCAGGGAATCGAATAGTGGCGCCAAGGCGAGCGGTGCCTTTTCGGCCACCATGACGCCCGAATCCAGGCGCGAAATGTCGAGAAGTCCGTCGAGCAGCTCCTCGGCCGCGCGCATCCCGGCATCCACTTGATCGGCGAGGCTACGGGCGCGCGGGTTCAAGTCGCCCTGCTCCAGCAATGACGACATGAACAGCCGTGCGGCGTGCAGGGGCTGCAACAAGTCGTGCCCGGCCGCCGCAATGAAGCGGGTCTTCGAGCGATTCGCTGCCTCGGCCGCCTGTTGCGCCACCTGCTCGGCAGCCAGCGCGTGCTGCAGCGCCTCGGTCCGCTCAGCCACGCGTTGCTCCAAGTGATCCTTGGCTTCGCGAAGCGCTTGCTCCACTTCCTTGAACGAGGTGATGTCGGAATAAGTCGTCACAAAACCGCCACCAGGCAGCGGTTGGCCGCGCATTTCGAGCACTTGGCCACTCGCTCGCTGACGCTGAAATACATAAGGCGATCCGTGCCTCAAGTATTCGAGGCGTTTCTGCACATGCATCTCGGCATCGCCGTCGCCCCATTCGCCGCGTGCCGCGTTGTAGCGGATCAGATCAGCGACGGGCCGCCCGACATGAACGAGCCCTTCCGGGTAGTCGAACAACTCGACGTAGCGACGGTTCCAGGCGACCAGCCGGAGTTCGGCATCGACGACGCTGATGCCCTGACCAACATTCTCCATCGTGGTATGCAGCAGCCGCTGGTTGAACCGAAGTTCCTGCGACGTTTCGTCGAGCAGCGCGGCGACTTCCTCGAACTCCATGCCTGTGCCGCGCAACGCGCCGGTCAGCACGAGACGTGCCGACGTCGACCCCAGCGCGGCGGCCAGTTGGCGCTCGACAAACCGGACGAGCGCGCGATCCGCAATCTGGTCGGCCTTCAACGGTGTGGCGACTTGTGCCTGGTACTCCTGCAACAGGCGGAGCCAAGCGTTGCGACCCAGGATGCGCTCACCAAGTGCCAGCACATCGCCCACACGGGCGCGCTGCGGAAGACTGGCCTCGGCGGCCGCCGGCGCGAGTGGTCCCTCATGGAACACGCGCGCCTGCAGCCGCTCTTGCATGGAGGCCGGCCGAATGATCCGATGCAGCACGATCGTCAGTAGATTCGCGCTGAGTGACCAGAACGCGCCGTGACTGATCGGCGACAAGCCTTCGAGTCCAAACAGCGCGTGCGGGCGCAACCAGGATTGCCCAAATGGGCCCTCTTGAATCCACGCTTCAGGAATCCATCCAGAACCTGCGAGCGTCGGAATCAGCAAGGTGTAGATCCAAATCAGAAAGCCGATCAACAACCCTTGGCGCACGCCGCGCAGGCTCACCCGCCGGGAATACAGTCCGAGCACCATGCCGGGCGCGAACTGCGACACGGCGACAAAGGCCAATAGCCCGAGCGACGCGAGATTGCCTCGCCCCACACTGGCGCGGTAGTAGACAAACGCAACCGCCGCGAGCAGCAGAATGGTGATGCGGCGAATCCAGAGTACCCATTGCGACAAGTCGCTGCGGCTGTCCATACGCAGCGCACGTACGCGCGACAATGCCGGAAGAATCAGCTCGTTGCTGACCATCGTCGCCAGTGCGACGCTGGCCACGATGACCATGCCGGTGGCCGCCGAAAAGCCACCGACGAACGTCAGCAGCGCCAGTATCTCGTGACCTTGTGCAGACGGCAGCCAGAGGACGTAAGTGTCGGGGTGTACCGACGCCGGCGCCAGGTTCATGCCAGCCGATGCAATCGGCAACACGAACAGCACGAACAGACCCAGATAAATGGGGAACAGCCAGCGCGCTGGTTTCAGATCGCTCGTGGATTCACACTCCACCACGGCGACCTGAAACTGTCTGGGCAGGCAGAACATGGCGCACGCGCTGAGCAGCGTGTTGGCCAGAAAGTCGGCCGTCGGTAGCTGGGGTGCTGCGATGGGTACTTTCGACGGCGCGGTGGGGTCGGCTAACGAGATGGCCAGTATTCCGACCGCCAGAAACGCCAGCAATTTCACGACGGACTCCGCGGCAATCGCCAACATCAGGCCGCGATGGTGCTCGGTCGCGTCGACCACGCGGGTGCCAAACAGAATGGCAAAAATGGCGAGCAGAATGGCCGTAAAGAACGCCGTGTCGGTAAACCATACGCTGCTGCTGTCGGAGTTCGAACCCGTCAGCACATCAACGCTTAGCGCCACCGCTTTGAATTGCAGCGCGAGGTATGGGATCGCCGCCATCAGCGCCACCACCGTCACGAGGCCAGCGAGCGATTGGCTGCGGCCAAAGCGTGATGCGAGGTAGTCGGCGATGGACGTGACGTTGCGCGCTTTCGCCACCATCAACAGTCGCTGCAACATGCTGTGCCCGAACACGAACAACAGAATCGGGCCCAGATAAATCGGCAGGAATGCCCAGCCGGCTGCCGCGGCATTGCCGACCGCGCCGTAGAACGTCCATGATGTGCAGTAGACGCCCAGTGCGAGGCTGTAGACGAGCACCCGCGCGCGCGGCGACAGCGGCGTTGTTCGCTGGTCGCCCCACCAGGCAATCGCGAACAGCATGGCCAAGTAGGCCAGGGCCACCAGCAGGAGCAGGGGACCAGTGAACATGCGCGCCGCGACTCCGGGTAAAGGCAGGGTCGGAGCGTAGCAATGTGCGCGGTGTGAAAACACCCATCCCGTTTGGCGCGCCGGGTTACTGTGTCCGCGACAGCGGTGTTGACGTTGTTCGGTTTGTTCCGAGAGCTAGCTGCGAGCTTGAACCTCACCCCGGATCGAGTCCGGGGTAACGACAATAGGGGTTGTCGTCACAATCTGCGGCTGGCACCACGGTCAGGGTGACCTTCACGAAAATTCCTGCTCGCTGCCCATGCTGCACGACGCCAACCTTACGCCACGCAACACCGAGCCCTATTGTCGTCACGACGGCCTAGCAGGCTGTGTGAAAACGGTTGGCGTTTGCGGCGCCACCTCATTGGCGTCATCCCGACGTGCGTCGGGATGACGCCAACAGAACAAGTCGCCTTGCGATGGCGTTAGACGCCATGAACTCAGTCGCCAAAGCCTTTTTCACACAGCCTGGTCGACGGGCGTCCACGGCAGTCTCGCGTTGACCCGTCGTCCGATCCTCGCGCGACTGCCGTCATACCACCAGATTGCCAAGACCCCGGACCAAGTCCGGGGTGATCACAAAGGTGTGGGCGGGTTGCTCAAGACACCGCAGTGTCGTTGTCCTCAAGACGCCGCCGTCACCCGCTTGCGATTGTCATTCGACACGCGGTCGATCAGCTTGTTGTACGGATCGATGCCGGCATCATAGGGCAGCTCATCGACCGTGATCGTTAGCGAGCCTGATGCCTGATTGATCCGGTGCTTCTTCAGATACAGGACCTTTTCATCCTGTTCTTCAGCACCACTGGCGCGGGCAAAGATGCCGATATCGATCTCGTCGTCCAGACTCGCGTCGGTCTCTTTGCCGATACCATCCGACTCCTTCTTCGCGGCTTGCCAAGACAGCGTCACGTCGTACTTCCCATCGGCACGCTTCTTGGTGGTCGCGTCCACCATTCGGTTGTCGAAGAAGCTGATCCGCTCAAACAAGTCGGTGATCAGCTGCTGCTTCTCCGGGGGCGTCACGGCACGGAGTTCCTCGACAAATTCAGTCGATACCGTGTACGGCGGCTCCTGGTACTGCGTGCGCGCCAGATAGTTGCGCAGCGCCAGATTGATTTTGTCGGCACCGATCTCGTCCTTCAGGCGATACATCACCAGCGAGCCCTTGCGGTAATGCACATAGCCTTGCGACGACTCCACTTTATAGAGCGGCAGCTCTTCGAGAATTTCGCCACCGCGACCACGCAGATACCCGTCGAGTTCGTACTTCAAGAACTTCCGCATCTTGCTCGAGCCGTATTCTTTCTCCATGACCATCAGGGCCGAGTATTGCGACAGGGTTTCGCTCATCACCGTCGAGCCTTGGGCATTGGCACCGATCACCTGATGCGCCCACCATTGGTGCGCCAATTCATGGGCGGTCACGTAGAACACGTAGTCGACCGAGTCCTCGGCATCCACATTCGCGATGAATCCGATCGCTTCCGAGTACGGAATCGTGTTCGGGAACGACTGTGCGAACGTGGCGTAGTTCGGAAATTCCAGAATCCGGAATTGCCGATGCTGATACGGACCAAAGTTCTCGGTGAAGTAGGCTAGCGACTTCTTCGTCGCCTCAATCATGCGGTCCACATTGTACGGATGCTTGGCATCGTAGTAGACCTCGATCGCGACGTCGTTCCAGCGATCCTTCTTCACCTGCCAGTTAGCGCTCAGGTATGCCCAGAACGGCAGAATCGGCGCGTCCATCTCATAGCGGAAGCAACGGCGATCACCGTCGGTCCATTCGCGCTGCAGATAGCCTGGCGCCATTGCGATTTGGTCGGGGCTCGTACAGACCGTGCTCGCGAAGTCGATCCAATCGCCGTCGTCGTTGATGTAGGTCGATGTTCGCGGCGCGGTCTCCAACTTGGGCATGCGCCGTGGGGGCGGCAGACCTCGGTCTTTGCGCTCGTTACGATCACCGATCTCGGCTTGCGGGTTGTAGCCGAATTGCGGGAAGGCTTGGCCGTTGTTGAAGAACGTGCCGTTGTAATTCAGAAAGTCCGGCGCGCCGGAATTGGTGAAGCCCTCGCGGCGAATCGACAAGGTGTACGGCAGCTTGAACGTGGCACCCGGCGCGAGTGGCGTATCGAACTGATACACGTAGACACCGAACTTCTTGTCCTCTTCGATCAGTTTGGCGCCTTCCGGACTCAAGGTGAATGCGGTCGTATCGGGATCGACCGTGACCGTCATTTTGGTCAATGGTTCGGCATTCTTGTTCTTCATCACGTAGTGACCGCTGATCTCCAGCCGCCGCTCAGCCGGGAAAATGTTCACGTCGTTATCGGTCGCAATGATCCGCGGTTGCGGTTCATCCTCGATCTTGCGCCAGGTCTTTTCGTACTCGGCCTGCAAGTCCAATAACGTGTCACTGGCACGATACGTGTTTTGCACCGTCGTGGTGTACAGAATGAACGCACCGACAATCGCCGCTGCCGAAATGGATCCGGTCAGGGCCCAGGCAATGCCGCCGTGCAATCGGCTCTTGGCAACCGCGACTCGGCGCTTGAACGGCTCTGCCGTGCCGCGCACCCAGAACAAGGTCGCCACGAGCAGGCACCCCACCGTAAACAGCAGCCAATAGGTCTCGAACCACGCCCAGCCTTTCAGGAAATGGCCAAACCCGTTCATATCGGAGTACGGGGTCGCCGAGGCGCCAGCAAAGCTCACCAGGTTGTGGTCGAAATCCAAGGTGCCGAGCACGATCTGGCTGACGACAATCCCGATTGTCAGCAAATAGCCAACGTATTTGTTGTTGGCGATGACCTGGAAGACGAGCGACAGCCAAGCGATGAGAACGAACGGCACGGCCTGGATTGCGAGGCCCGACAAATAGAGCCCGGGTTCCAGTGCGACGCCGCCATCGACAAGCTGATAACCAATGCAACACAGTGCTGCAAACAACAGGAACAGCGCGATGATCACGACCAGGGCGGTTGCCTTGGATGCCATTGGCACCCAATTGACTACCGGAAAGGCATCTACGACCCCGTCCATCTTGACATCACGGTCGCGCCAGACAAGCTCGCCGGCATAGAACATGACGATTATCACCAGCAAGAACGTGTAGCTTCCCCGGATGATGTCGAGCATCTGCGCGGTGACCAGGTACAGCGGCGTGTCATACATCGGCGCCTGCGCTTCGAGGCCACCGACTAGGTTCGCTATGCCAAATGAGAGCAGCGCCTGGAACGGCACAGACTTCAGCACATGCCATGTGTCGAACCGGGTCTGAGCCCAGTATTGGCGAAGCGATGCGCCGAATCCGGCGGATGTCGGTTGCTTGACTAGACGAGCCATCGCAGCGACCGCTTTGGTGGGCGCCGCTTCCTGCCTTTTCTTGGATATGAACCAGCTTCGACCTGTGCCGGTGCGCTGGGCCTTGAAGCTGCGCATGGTAATCGCTAGCAGTGCCATCGCAACACCGAGCCATAGAGCGCGGTTAGCCAAAACGTAGTGACTCAGGCCTGGGAGCAGGGTGTTCCGCTCTTCGGCCGACCAATAGCGTGCGGTCAAGCTCAGAGCACGGGCACCGAACGGGTCGATCAGCGCGGCCAACCAGAGATTGTCGAGGTCGCGCGTAAAAGTTCCGGCGATCGCCCACATGACAAAGAATGCAGTGACTGCCTGGTACACCCCGAGAATGCTCCGGGTCAGCGCGGCGAACAACATGATGAGCGCCGCGGAGAAGATCAGGTTTGGAATGACAAACATGACCAGCCCATAGCCGTAGGGCGCCAATGAAAACGGCCCGAGACGGGAAGCGTCGATCCACGGACTGGCGGCGCCCAGCATCAGCGCCAATGCCACGGCCAGATAGATCAGCAAGGAGACCAGGACGCCTGCAGTAAAGCGTCCCAGGAGATATTCCCAAGCCTTTACCGGCTTCGAAAAGAACAGCTCGGACGTGTTCATTTCGAAATCGCGCAGTAAGGCGCCGCCGACAAACGCGCCCGAAATGAAGAGGCCGAGAATGGTGAAGACATTCAGAAACTGCACGATGACAAATGGCGCATTGCGGTGCACGTTGCCAATCGAGCCGCCAATCTGGACGGCATCGGTCGAGGTCGCCGCGTAAGCCATCAATGCGAATAGGGCAGATCCGATCCACAAGATCGGTGAACGCCATTGATAACGCAGATCAAATTTGAGGAACGCCGAAAACATGGGCGATCTCCTCAGACCTGGGCCGCGCGATGGCGACTCAGTTGGCCGAAATAGACATCTTCCAATCCAGCAGCCACGGGTTGGAATACTTCACCCGGCCGCTCATCGGCGAGCACGTGAACGACCGTCTTGCCACCAACGAGGCGGGTCGACAGCACGGTGTATTCGCTACGGACCGCGTCCAGATCGGCCTTCGCCACGGCACGCTTCCACACCCGCCCTTCGAGTCGACCAATCGCTTCGAGCGGCTCGCCGGTCAGCAGGACTTCGCCTTGATTGATGATCGCCATGTTCGGGCATAGATCGGTGACGTCCTCGACGATATGCGTCGACAGAATCACCACCACGCTCTCGCCAATCTCGCCGAGCAGGTTCAGGAATCGGTTGCGCTCTTCGGGGTCCAGGCCGGCAGTTGGTTCGTCGACGATGACCAAACGCGGCGCGCCAATCAGCGCCTGCGCGATGCCAAATCGCTGCCGCATGCCGCCGGAGAAGCTGCCCAGCTTTTCCTTGCGCTTGTCCCACAGATTGACCTGGTTCAGTAGTGATGCGACCAGTTCCTTGCGTTCCTTGCCGTTGACGAAGCCCTTCAGCGTCGCAAAGTGATCAAGCAGATCCTCGGCCGATACCTTCGGATATACGCCGAAATCCTGCGGCAAGTACCCGAGCACCCGTCGTACCGCGTCCTTGTCTTTCAACACATCGATCTCGTCCAGCTGCGCGCTGCCGGTGTCGGCATCCTGCAACGTGGCGAGCGTCCGCATCAGCGTGGATTTGCCGGCGCCATTTGGGCCAAGCAGGCCGAACATGCCTTTAGGAATGTTCAAGGTGACCGATTTCAACGCCTGATGCCCGTTGGCATAGGTCTTCGAGAGGTTTTCGATGGTGAGCATGGTGGGGTCGTCCCTGGGGGTGGTGGTGGGTCCAGTTGCTGCTGCGCGCAACATCAGACCAGGAGCACATCTGCCCGTCTTGCATTCGTCTCCCGGCGCTGCTGTTGCTACCCGCTCAGACAGCCCGGGCATGGTGCAGACACCAAGAATGGCACACCTGTGCCCTTTGTCATTTTTTGGCCATGACCGATGGGGGAGATGCGTGAATAGGTAGCCGATCGGCGGCCTCCCCGCGGCCCCTGTCGTTCGTTACGGGCGTTCCCTGTCGATCGTCAGGGAACTGACCAAAGTCAGTGCCCCGGGCCGCGACCGGATGAAAGGCTCCGCGCTCCCCTACTGCCTTGGGAGCCCATCATGCAGCCTTTTGCCTCACCTCAGCATCCCTTCCGACCAACCCGCACCCTGATTCGTCTAAGCAGCCTGGCCCTTGCTGTCGCCGTCGCCGGCTGCGGCAAGAGCGAGTCGAATTCGCCGATCATTTCCCCCGATCCGCCGCCAACCTTGATCTCGGCGCAGCTCCTGGATGGGCTGGGGGTGGCCGGTTTGGGCGTCTTGCCACAGGGCGGACAGCCGCTGATCAGCGACAGCAACGGTGGCGTGCAGGTGGCGCAGGGTCGCTTGAGCGAGGTCTTTCTCGGCGATGCCGACGTTCGCATCGTGCTGGGTCGCGTTTCCGGCAACACCGCCCCGAACGCGGCGCTGACCTGGCGCGATCTGGTCGATGCTAGTGCAGAGCCCGTTTCCGAGAACCGGGTGATCAACACGACCCGACTGCTCCAGGCATTAGATCAGGACAGCAACTATCTGAATGGCATCGCGTTGGACGCGGCCGGCCGGCAGACCCTGGTGACCACCCTGCGCGGCCAAGCCGAGATCAATCTGGACGGCGACCCGCAAGCGTTTGCGAACCAGCCAAGCGTGACCCGGCTCCTTTCAGCTCTCGGCCGGCAACTGCCAGCGCTGGATCGCGCGATCGCCAATTTCGGGCGCAATTTCGTGCAGAACAAGTCGCGCACGCTGGCGCTGACCCGCGATGGCCAGAGGCTCGTCGTCACCAATCGGCCCAAGAACACCGTCAGCATTCTGCGGGTTCGCGAGGCCAATGGCATCGATACGCAGTTCAAGCTCGCCGAAGTGGCGGTCGGTCATGAACCGCGGTTTGTGGCTTTGAGCCCGGATGATCGCAAAGCCTTCGTCGGCAACGCGGTTGACGGCACGATCAGCGTCATTGACCTCACGGCCAATACGCCCCAGGTGAGTAACACGATCAGTATCGGGACCGAGCCCCGCGGCCTGGTAGTGAGCCCGAACGGTCGCTTCCTGATCGTGGCCCTGCATACCAGTGCCGAGGTGGCGTTCATCGATCTGAGCACGCTGAACATCCTGGCCAAAGTCCCGACCGGCGGCAACCCCCTGGCTGTCGCCATCAGCAACGACGGCGATCGCGATGATCTGGATGAGCAGGTGTATGTGTCGCGCACCTTTGGCGAGCTCGCCGCCGCAGATCGGCCAGACGGATTCAACGATGCGAAACGCGGGGTCATTGATGTGATCTCGCTCGCGCAGTTCAACCTTGGCCAACGAACCGCCGCGCAGTTGTTTCTGGCGCCCGTGCCGACCGGCTTTACCGCCGACCGCCGCAACTTCTGTCCGCAGACCCGCCTGGCGTTGCAGTCGGCTGGCACCGTCCGCTATTTCAATTCCGGTGGTGATGGCACGGGCAATGGTGCCGCCGCGCTGGCCAAAACCACCTTTTGCCCAGACGTGGCCGGAACCGATATCAGTGCTGAAGGACCGATTGCGCGGGTGGCGCAGCTCGCTTATCCCAACATGCTGAACGCGATCCTGCTGCGTGGCGCCGATCTGATGGTGGTGAACATCGCCGCTTCGCCGGAGCCGCCGATCAACTTCAATACGAACGTTCAAGGCGCCGTATCGGTGGTCGACCGGCTGAACGGCAGTGAGACGCGCACTGTCAACCTCAACGCCCAGATTCGCGCCGAGACGCAGCCGCCCGAGGGCTCGACCAGCCTGGCCCGCTTGTTCTCGAACGATCTGCTCGACATTGAAGGCAATCGGTTTGGCGATCGCATGTTGGTGGTCAGTCGCGGTGGCAACTATGTGATCCGCGTTGGCTTGGATGCCGCATTCAAGCCGACAATCCAGGCGCCCGCTAATGTGGTGCGCTTTGAGACCGGCAACTTGCCGAACAGTGTGGTGATGTCGCCGGATGGCACGCGCGCCTACACGAACAACGAGGTCAACCTGTCGGTATCGGTGCTTGATCTGGTCACCAACACGACGCTGGTTCGCGACGTGGAATCGAGCCTGCCATTCCCGTCTGGCTCCCGCGAACATCGGAACGAACTTGGCAAGCTGGCCTTTTTCACCGCGCTTGGCCTGCCCGATAGCCTGGATACGAACGGCGACGGCCAGTATGACGTCGCGCTTCGGGATATTCGCGGCATCGAGCACCGTAACAAGGCGTCGGACAACGCTTGGTCGGGCTGCAGCTCTTGTCATGAAGATGGCCATTCCGACAACGTGTCGTGGATCTTCGTGACCGGTCCGCGGCAAACGATTCCGCTCGAAGGCACGTTTGCGCGCAACGACGCCAGCGATCAACGCATCTTCAACTGGAGCGGCGTGCAGGGCTCCTACACCGACTTCAACAACAACGCACGCAACGTGCAAGGTGGCAAGGGCTTTGCGACGAATGTTCGCGGTGAAAATCGTACGGCACGCGCGTTCAATCACGGCAATGTCCGCGGCGTGTCGGATTCGCTGGACGCGATGAGTGATTGGGCGACCACGATTCGCGCACCGATCATGCCGGACCCGGTCTCGGTGGCTGGCCGCGAGGTTTTCGGGACCCAGTGTGCGAGTTGCCATGGCGGCAAGAAGTGGGCGAAGAGTCGCACGAGCCCGGTGTTCCAGAACAACCCAACCTTTTCGGAAGACCCCATCGGCCCGAGTTTCTTTGCGGGCGTGCGGCCACTGGATACCCGTCTGACCGCTGCTGGTCCGCAGCTGCAACGATTCACCGATGGGTCGCGCATCCTGACCTTCCTCGACAATGTCGGCACATTCGATGCCACGAGCGCGCTTGAACTACGCGGTGGTGGTGCCGTCGGCGGGCAGGTCGCCCAGGGCTTCGCGGCATTTGGCGGCGCTGGCTTCAATGCCCCGTCGCTGCTCGGTGTCGCGTATTCGGCCCCGTACCTGCATGACGGCTCGGCGCGGACGCTCGGCGATGTGTTCAAACGCCACAAGTTGGCGGATGGCCGCACCATCGAAGCAACGCTGTCGGCGTCCGAAAATTCCGCCTTGCAGCAGTTCGTACTGTCGATCGACGATCAGACGGCGACCTTCCAGTCGGCGACAGACTTGTTCCTGCAGGGGCGTTGATGGGAAGTCGAAAAGCGCCCATCCGGAGCGCTTTTCGAGTCGCGAGTCCGGCGCAAGGTGTGCCCCAGCGAAGGCCTTGGTCCGGATTCGCGCTCGCCGAGTCAATCCCTTGCGTGGTTTGGGGCGGCGTGACTGCGGACAGATCGTTCTTCGCCAGGGTGCCAGACGTTCATCAGGGTCGGCATTTGCGGCGCCTCGATTCGGGGCGCCGATTTTTTTTGGGTTTTTCTGCCGCCCGCCGGCAAACGCTCAGCCTGATAGAATCGCCACCTTTTCAGACATCAGGTTGCATCATGGCTGGTCATTCCAAGTGGGCGAATATTCAGCACCGTAAGGGCAAGCAAGACGCCGTTCGCGGCAAGATCTTCACCAAGCTCAATCGTGAGATCTTTGTCGCAGCGCGCGAGGGTGGTGGTGACGCTAATACCAATGCGCGGCTGCGGATCGCGGTCGACAAGGCCTGGGCGGCCAACATGCCCAAAGACACGATCGACCGGGCGATCAAGAAGGCCACCGGCGAACTCGAAGGTGTGAGCTACGAATCGATTCGCTACGAGGGTTACGCGCCGGGCGGTATTGCGGTCATCGTCGATTGCCTGACGGACAACCGTACCCGTACGGTCGCCGACGTCCGCCATGCGTTCAACAAGTTTGGCGGCAACTTGGGCACCGATGGTTCGGTCGGGTTCTTGTTCAAGAAGCAGGGCGTGCTGAGCTATGCGCCAGGCGCGAATGAAGACCAGGTCACCGAGGCAGCGATCGAGGCGGGTGCGGACGATATCGTCGTGTATCCAGAAGACCAGAGCATCGACGTGCTGTGCGCCCCAGAGGCGTTCGCCACAGTCATGGCTGCGATGGCCGAAGCGGGTCTGAAGCCGGATCAAGCCGAAGTGACCATGCGCGCCGAGAACGATGTGGCCGTTGCCGGCGAAACGGCGCAGCAAGTGGTCAAGCTGTTGGAGTGGCTCGAAGACTTGGACGATGTCCAAAACGTGTACTCGAATGCGGAGCTGGGCGCTGACGCGTACGCATGACGCGCATTCTCGGCATCGATCCAGGCAGCCAGCGCACCGGCGTCGGCATTATCGATGCCGATCCCAAAGGGCAGATGACGGCCGTGTTTCAGACCACGCTGCATCTGCTCGACAACGAGACGTTTCATCTGCGCCTGAAGCAGATCTTTGACGACTTGGTTGCGATCATTCGGGACTATCACCCGGATGAGGTCGCGATCGAGCGTGTGTTTATGGCCCGCAATGCCGACTCTGCCTTGAAGCTTGGTCAGGCGCGCGGCGCGGCGATCTGTGCCGTGGTGCATGCTGGCCTGGCCTTGACCGAATACGCGCCGAAGGAAATCAAGCAGGCCGTGGTGGGTGGTGGCGCCGCCGACAAGACGCAGATCCAGCACATGGTCGGAATTCTCTTGAATCTGCGCGAGAAACTTCAGGCCGACGCGGCCGACGCATTGGCGATTGCGATCACGCACGCCCACACGCGTGCTACCGTCAGCCGGATTGGAATCCCACGTTCCGCCTGGCGGCGGCGATAAGGAGTTTGCATGATCGGACGCATTCGGGGTGTGTTGCTGGCGAAGCAGCCACCGTCTCTGCTCGTCGACGTGAACGGCATTGGCTATGAGATCGACGCGCCAATGTCGACAATTTACGAGTTGCCCGAGATTGGGCGCGAGGTCGTCCTGATCACGCACTATGCGGTCAAGGAAGACGCGGTCGCGCTGTACGGTTTTCATCGCGAATCCGAACGCAGTTTATTCCGAACCTTGCTGAAAGTAAGCGGCATCGGCGCCAAGACTGCGCTCGCGATTTTGTCTGGCGTCAGTGTCGATGAGTTCGCGCGCTTCGTGACCACCGGCGATATCAGCGCGTTGACCCGGATTCCGGGCATCGGCAAGAAGACAGCGGAGCGTATCATTGTCGAACTGCGTGATCGGGTGGATGGTTTGGGCGGCGGTTTGTCCAGCCTGCCAACCAGTGCCGGCAAGGCCGTGGCGCACGATCCGGTTGCGGAAGCCAGTGCCGCACTCAGCCAGTTTGGTTACAAGCCAGCCGAGGTGCAGAAGCTGATCAAAGAAGCAGCAGAGCCCGGCGACACAGCTGAGGCCATTATCCGCAAGGCATTGAAGGCGGCACTGCGATGAGCGCAGAGATTGAGGTTCGGCAAGCGCGGCTCACTGATCTGGACGACTTGGCGCTGTTGTTTGATGGTTATCGACAGTTCTATCTGCAGCCATCAGATGTGGATGGCGCGCGCCGGTTTCTTAGCGATCGATTCGAGCATCTGCAATCCGTGATCTTCATTGCGTTCGTCGATGGTCGCGCGCTCGGCTTCACCCAGCTGTACCCGAGCTTCTCATCCGTCAGCATGCAGCGGTTGTACATTCTGAACGACCTGTTCGTGCATGCGGATGGCCGACGTCACGGTTTGGGCCGATTGTTGTTGCGTGCTGCGGCCGCTTTTGGTCGCACGGTTGGCGCGAAAGAGTTGCAGTTGCAGACCGCGCTGGACAATCATGCGGCACAGGCGCTGTATGAGTCAGAAGGTTGGATTCGGGAGCAGTCGTTTTATGTCTATGAGCTCAGCCTGAAGCCGAAGTGAGCGCAGTCGCTTTAGCCCTTTGTCCCAATCACGCCCGGCCGGTTGGTTGATCGTCGGTAGCACCTGGAGGATCAATGTCCAATTTCCTGTTTATTCTCCTGTGCCTGAGCGTGGTCTGGCTGTCATTTCGCGCTTATCGACGGCAACAACAACAGCGACTGCGGGAACGTATTCGCGGCCGTTTGCTAGCCGCCGGCTTTGAGATCGGCAATGAATCCGAAGAGGCGTTTACGATTCGCCCGAACGGCGGCGGCGAAACTGTAACGTGGTTCCTGCAGAGCGTGTACGCCGATGGACGTCAGGCCGGCAAGCATGTGGATTCGGTGATCGACCACTACCTTGCCGTGCTGCTAGAAGCCAGTCGTACCGGCACCCCGAGCGTTGCTAAGCGGACGTAACGGCTGCCAGGTTTGACGCCTGTGCTGGTAGCGCCGGCAACTGCGACAACGGCGCCAACGGATTCTTGATCGCCGCCTGTGCCAGACGGATTCTTAGCATCCTATGCGCTGGCAGCTCTGGCGAGATTCGATGGCAATACGGGATCAGGGATTGACGAGTTTGGCGACCGCACCAAACGGTAGGATCGTGCCGTCGGTCAGCGTGACGTAGGCGAGCTGGAAGTCCAGATTGCCGGCGGGCGGCAGGAAATGAAAATCATCGATGTAGCCTTCTTGTGTATCGTTGAGCTGGGTGTCATCGGGCCACAGGAACACGACGTCGGCACCAACGTTGGGCTGGGTCCAGTCTTCGAACTCCAGTTCGTCGCTATTGCCGCTCCGGCGGCCGTAGCCATAGGCCAGGCGCTTCGGGCCGAGAAACGGCAGTGGTGAGCCCGGCACAGCACCGGTCGTGATCGACGGTACGCCACAGTACATTTTGTAGCGGTCACCACCGAGATGCATCGGCGAGCAGGCTTGCACGTCGGTAAAGAGTTTGGGGCAGCCATTCGCCTGATTCTCGACGACCCAATTGCTGCCGTTCCAACGCGCATAGGCATGCAGCTTGCCACTGACGCCGCAGCTCGCGTCCAGATCGACGGTGATCACCATGAAGTTCTTCGTGGTGCTGCCGGTCTGCCAACGCCAGTCGTCCTGCAGCGGATACGTGACGCGCATTTGCCGCGCGTCGCGAATCTTCGGGTGACCGCCGGCATCAGTCTGCACCCCAATTTCCAAGCGCGGCGCACACGGCCCGCCGGTCTGATAATCGGCCTGCGCGCTGCATTGCGTGGCTGCACCGCTGTGGAAGTCGCGGCCAAGCAGACCATCCTGACTGTCGATCGACAGGACGCGGGTCCGGCCGTCGGCCCCGCGCGCCTCAAAGAACAAGCGGATACCAGCATTGCCCGGAAACGGTGGCGCAAACGGCACGCCCTGGCCAGTGTTCACCTCAGCGACCAAAGGCGCGGGCGTCGCAGTCGGCGGTGAGCGCAATCCGGTCGTGCTGACCAATGACGTGAAACTCGACCACGAACTCGGCGCGCCCAGGGTGACGGCACTGTTGCTGTCGGCGACGAATAGTCCCGGTCGCGTGCCGGGGCTGATCCGCGCGCCATAGTAGAGCTGCACATGACCAGCATTGGCGAGCCCCGAATCGGCGCCGATACGCGTGGCGCCGAGCCGCGCGTTGCTGTCACCGGCAAGATTGATCAGGCCAGCATAGTCATGCCCCGTTCCGACCAGGCGCCAATGCTCCTTGCCGGTTCGCGCCGTGCTGGCGGTATAGGTCTCGGCAACCGAGCAATCCGCGGTCCGGCACGCGCGGGCGGTGAGGCTGTACTCGCGGTCTGCTTCGAGCAGCGGAATGATCAGTTCCGTCGCGGTGCCCAAGCCCGTCGCCGTTTCGCTGATGCCGCCAGCGCTCGCGGTTGCTTCGACATGGTCAATGCCGCTCAATGCCGGAAAGCGCACGCGGAGTTTGGATGAGGACGCGAGCAGCTGGCCGTTGACGGTTTCCGTCGGCACCGTTTCGACCACGGTCGGCCCGGGTTCGAACGAGTTCGCAAATACCGTGGTGGCTGGCGCGCTGTCATTGCCGATACCGGCGCTGTACGCCATCAGGTAACTACCGTCGCCGAGCTGCACAACGGCCGGGTCTTTGATCAGCGTGCTTTCGTGAGGCTGGCCACTGACGAAACTCAGGTGGATGGTCGGTGATGCTGCGAGCGTGACGCCGTCCGAAGTCGTGAACGAGCGGATCTGCTGATTCCCGGGGCCTCCGGCGTAGATTCGCAAGCCGGTTGCCGTGCTGAACGCCTGCGCCAGTTTGTACGCTTGGCCGTCGATGAGGCGCTGGGACTCATCGACGAACGTGAAGGTACTCGCCGTCGCCGAGCTTGCATGGGACATGGCAATGCTACCGGCATCGAGGACGTATTGATGCCAGGTGCCATCGGTGGTCATTGCCGTCGTCGAGTCGAGCACCGAGTGGCTGGGGTGCAGAAACGCTTCGCCCACGTAAGTCCAGTTCAGACCATCGGTGCTGTCGGCGTAATGGATGCCAAAGCGTGCCGGGTTCGATACGAGGTTGCTCGTGAAGTACATCCGTAGCCCACCGCCTGGGCGCAGGATGACGTCCGGATCGACGGTTCGCACGCCACTCGGGAGCCCAGAGAAGCTCAACAGACAATGCTGCCAACTGTTGCCGTTGGCGGTGCCAATCGACAACGCCGCACCGTCTTGACCCGCGGCAATCTGATGCGCGGTGTAATAAAGATACGGGACGCCGCCGAACAACACCATGCTGGCGGTCGCCGCTTGGTCGAGTACGGTCAGATCGGCGCGTACGAACGGCGCGCCATGATCCCCTGCCCGCGCGAGGCGCAATCGGATGGATCCGGGCATCGTGAAGTTCGTACCGGCGGCCGCGCCAGTCGGCGGCACGCGCGTGCAGTCGCCGCCATGAGTGGCAGCCGCAAGTGGCAGGGAGAATCCGGTAATCGATAGCAACAGAGTCGTTTGGAGCATCATCTGAGCGCGCGCGCGAGGCATAGCGGTCTCCCTCTTCGAGGCCTCGATTGTCACGCTGGCTGGCCCAACCAGAATCACGCAAGTGATTGATTTGATCAAAATTCGAGCAAAGCTTGAGCCCGATCGAATGACCGCGGCGGCGACAATCGAGGGCGATTGGCGCAAAACCGGGACGGGCGCGACGTGAGCATTCGGCGTTGGCGAAAGTTGACTCGCTGGAGTCGGCGAAAAATTGACAGGCCGAAGTGTCGAGCGCTTGAATCGGTGCGACGGCGACGGAGTGTGGGCTTGCCGATTTTTCGCTTTGATGTCTTCGAACTGGATACCGAACGGGCCTGGCTGGGTGTGCAGGGCGCCGAAGTGCGTCTGCGCGCGAAGGCCCATCATTTGCTGGTGGCGTTGCTCGGTGAAAGCCCGGCACTCCAAAGCACGGAACAGTTGCTCGACAAGGTTTGGGGCACGCGGCACCTGACCCGCAATACGGTCGCGCAAACGATTCAGGAGATCCGGCAAGCGCTGAAGCCCTGGCAAAGCCGGGAGCTGATCGAAAATGTGCCGCGGCAGGGTTATCGGCTGACCGTTCCTGTCTTGCGCTTGGATGCGTCCATGCCTGAGGCCTCGGAGCCTTGGTCAGCGCCGCCGCCGAAATCGGCACCGAGCACCAATCCCGCGCCAGCTGACGAACCGCAGGTCGTCAGCACCCCGATGCCGCCCATCCCTGTGCCACCCACCGCGCGTTTGCAGTGGCCGCGGTGGGTCGTCGTCGCGGTTGTCGTGTTGGCGGCCCTGTCTGGATTGGCGCTGCTGTGGCAGCCATTTGGCAACCATGCGCCTGCGCGGTTGCCGAGTGTCGCGAACCTGGGCGTCAAGGTCACGGGTCGGGGTGGGCAGGCGGTTGAGACGACGCTCGCCACATTGATCAGTGGGATCATGGTTCGCGACTACGGCATGGCACCGATCCAACTCGGCACGCCAGATCGAGACAACAGTGCTACGAGTCGAGATCGCTCCCGCCGCGATGCCCACACAGCTGGCGTCGACTTGTGGTTCGACGGGGCACTCAATCTTTCGGACGATGGTCAACATCTGGCTGGCCAGATCTGGTTTGGCGGCGGTCGCGATACCAGCATCCAAGCGCTAATGGTCAACCATCAATCCCTGCGGGACCTGCCCGCGCTCGGCGAACAGCTTGCAGCGGCGCTCGGGCGCGTCGCAGTCTGGCCGAAACAGGAGCCGCAGTCGGCACCCCGGTTGTCTGATCTCGAACTCAGCCGACTGACCGAGGCACAAGTGCTGCTGGCCCAGGGCCGGCCGGTCAGTGCGCGCGACGCCTTGCAAGTGTTGTCGGACACCGCGCGCGCCCATCCGCGAGTGCTGGCCACGACGGCACGCGCGGCCTTGTTGCAGGGACGCCGGCGCGACGTGTTGCAACTGTTGCCGGAGCCTCTTGACGATCCAGAGCTTCGGTATCTGCACGCGCTCGCGCGTGGCGATGCGGCTGCGGCGGTAACCGTGGCCCAGACGCGACTGCAAAGCGAGCCGCCCAGTCTGATGCTGCATCGGGACTTGGTCGATGCGCTGCTGGAGGCGCAGCAGAGTGAGGCGGCCTTGACCGAGCTCGATAGGCTCGAACAGCTTCAGATGTCCGATTGGGATCGGGCCGAGCTGACGGTTCTGCGCGTTCGGGTCCTGAATGCGCGCGGTCGGCATCAGGACGCCACGCGCTTTATTGCGCCCGTGATCCAGCGGCTGCAAGCGGTTGGTGATCATGAGTTGCTGCTGCGCGCGCGCTATCAGCGAGCGCTGGCTGCGTCGATGCAAGGCGACCTTACGACCGCGTTGCGCGATTATCTGGACTTGATTGACGCTGCGCGCCGGCTGGTGTTGCCGCGACTGGAAGTTCGCGCGGTGTTCGGTGCCGCGGACCTGCTCAAGGTGCAGGGCGACTTGGCGTCCGCCGAAGCGTTGTTGACCGAGGCTGTGCAGCGGTTTCCGGAAGCCGATTTTCGCGATCTGATGCCGCAACTGCAGTTGGGTCGCGCGTATCTCGACATGGATCGCGGGCAATGGCAGGCCGCAGACGACAAGGCCATGGCCGCACAGGAAGCGCTCGATCAATATGCCCCTCAAGATGCCGCGGCCTGGTCGCTGCGCGCCGAAATCGCGATGTTGCAAGGCGATCTGACGCGCTCTCGCGACTTACTGCAGAAGGCGTACGCGTTGGAAGAGTCGGTCGGTGCGAACGTGCAGATGGCGCGCGATGCGCAGCGACTGGCGTTTCGCGACCTGCTGCTTGGGGATCTGCAGGCTGCCCGTGGCCAAATGGGCATCGCAGATGCGCATTGCCGCAAGGCGGGACGGCCGCAGGCATGCCAGCCTGCGATCGGCATCGTTGCACGGACGTTCGACCCCGCGCGACCAAGCGTGGCATCCGAGGTCCGTATGCTGACCAATCAGCGTCGGGGTCTACGCGAACTCAGCCAAGTTCTGCTGGCCTTGTTCTGGCAGCAGCGGGATGACGAGGCGGCGTTGGTGTTGGACTTGGCACTGAGTAGTTTCGAAACGGCGCCGCGGCAACAGCAGGAGCCTTTTCGGCTGATCGCGATGCGCGTGTTGCGCGAACAGCAGCGACCGTTGCCAGCAGGCTGGGAGGATCGCTCCGCCATTCATCCGGACATGCAACCTGCCTGGCAGGTGCTCATGGCGAATACTGAGGACTATCGAACCGCGTGCGCGTCGCCCGATTTGCTGCGTGGCTGGCATACCTTGGTTTGCGCACCACGCTGAATGCTCGATTCGAATGTGGTCTACTCAGGTGCTGTATGCATCCACTGTGAGTGCTCATGATGACCATAGCGATTGAAGCCCTGACCGACCCTGCACTTGGTAGCGATCTGGATGCGCTCGCGGCACTGTTGGTCGACGCCGTCGCTGCCAATGCAGCGGTCAGTTTTCTCCAGCCCTTGTCGCTTGATCAGGCACGTGCGTATTGGCAGAACGCGATTCAAGCGCTGTCGCCGCGCTCACGTATGCTCGTCTGCCGCGATGATCAGGCTCACATCATTGCCTGTGTGATGCTGCACGCGGCGTGGGCCCCAAATCAACCGCATCGCGGCGAGATCTCCAAAGTGCTGGTGCACCGCGCCCATCGCGATCGTGGCCTGGCTACTGCGTTGATGCAAGCAGCCGAGTCCGCAGCACACGGCTTAGGCATGCGGCTCCTCACGCTCGATGCCCGCGCTGGCGGTGCAGCCGAGGCCTTGTATCGAAAGCTCGATTGGGTCTGCATTGGCTACATCCCAAAGTTCGCGCTCGATGCCGACGGCCAGCAGTGGCACGACGACGTGTTGTTCTACAAGACACTACCCGGTTGATTGCGTTGATGCGTTGTGTTGTGAAGCGCTCATCCGCGCACAGCGCGATTTCGGAAGTTAAATCGCATTCAGTTTTCTACTAGTGCTGTGCCGAGTTTGGCGATATCAATTCGGTGTCGCGAACTGATCAGTGGCTGATCCGGTGGACTTGGCGTCGTCAATCTCCTGGAACCGCCGCTGATAAGCGTCGCTGAGCGGCATGCAGACATGCGTGCTGTGTGGATGTGCCTGGTGTCTTTACAACGACTTGTCTGCAACCGACTGATCTTGGATCAGGCTTGGGAGAGCTTATGCGCGCCAAATTTCTGAAACCAGTTTCTGCGATCGCCAAACATCCGGCGCCCAAGCGGCTTTGCATCGCGCTGCTGCTTTCGTTGTCAGCGGGACCGATCCTGGCTGAAGGGGCTGGTGGCGACCGCGGATCGGACACGTTGTTGTCTTGGCGCGATTCACGCAGTGCCGATCTGATCATCTTTGATCGGGCCGATCTGGAAGCGTCCGGCGACTTCTCGGTCGGCGAGTTCCTGCGCGATTTGCCGCAGGCAGCGGGCGGGAATTTTCGGCCGCGCTCTGGTTCTTCAGCGCAGTCACTGTCTGATCTCGACCTGTATGGCGCGGGCTCAAATCGCACATTGGTGTTGCTGGATGGGCGGCCGCTGACGAAGTCCCCCGTGTCGCCTGGTGTCGTTAACTTGAATCTCGTGCCGCTGGGCATGATCGAGTCGATCGAAGTGGTCGGCATGGGCGGCAGCAGCCGATACGGTGCTGACGCAGCGGCTGGCGTGATCAATCTGCGCACCCGCAAGCAGACGCAGGGTATGCAGTTTGAGTATGCCCGCGGGAATCCGGATGTGCGCGGTGGTGATACCGAGTCGGGAACGGTGTTGTTCGGAACGGAGGGCGACCGTGGCTTTGTATCGGCTGGCGTCAGTTTCAATCGCCGCGATATCGTCTTTACACGCGATGATTTGGGTGGGGACGTCCTCGGCAGTACGACGTTCGGTAACAACTACCAGGTAGCGAATGCGGCGGGCACTGCGCCACAAGGCCCGATTCGCGCCTTTCCCGGGTTTGCGTGCAACGGCTCTGGACTGGGCCTGACGGGCGCTCAGGATTTGTTTTATCAAACCTCTGGCGGCACGATCTGTCAGTACAACTTCAATGCCGTGGCGGCACGCGATGCGAGCAGCGATACCGCGGCCGTGTTTGCGCGAGCCGAATACGCCATCACTGATGAATGGCATGCCTACCTGAATACTTCCGTGCGCCGGCAAGAGTCTTTTGGTCGCTATGCGCCGGCGCCCGCGCAGTTGTTTGTTCCGGAAGGCAGCCCGAACGACCCGGTGCCTGGCGACAATCGCGGCGCCTATCTGTTGCATCGCTTCGCTGCCGTAGGCCCGCGTGACACCAGCGTGGACGAAACCGATCGCGACATCGACCTTGGCGTTCGCGGCCAACTGAATGAGCGCGTACGTGTGCAATTTGGGATTCGTGATCACAACAGTCAGGGCTATGAACTGGGTCGCAACTACATTGTGACGCGTCTCGCTGAGGCGGCGATTCGTGATGGCCGGTACGATGTTCGAGATCCGTTCGGCGCCAGTGCGGACGTATTGCAAAGCATTTCGGCGACCATCAATCGCGATTTGTATTGGGATCGTCAGGAAGCTTACGCTGGCTTTGTGGCTGATCTGTTCGCAGCAGGCGGTGGCATGAGCACGCTCGATGTCCGCACAGAATGGCGGCGGGACGACTATGCCGATCGGTACGACAGTCTGCAATCAGCCGGCGAAATTCAGGGCTCCGCCGGCAACTCTGCGGCCGGCTCGCGAATCACGCGGAGTGTTGCCGCGCAATTCGACCTGCCGTTCCATGCGGACTGGAATCTGGCGCTGAACACGCGCCTGGATCAATTCAGCGATTTGAATTCGGCGTTCTCACCCGGGTTGGAACTGTCGTGGCAGCCGTTTTCCGTGCTCGATGTGGCGCTCGGCTACGAGGAAGGCGTGGTGATTCCAACCTTCGACCAGCGCTTCGGCGACACGAGCATCTCCGCGCGCAGCGTCGTCGACTTGCAAACGTGCGCCGCACGAGGCGGCGTGAATTGCAGCACGACGCCGGTACAAGTGCCGACCCGCGTCATCAGCAATCCTGACCTAGACAACGAGGCGACGCGGCATGCGTACCTCGGCATCACGTATCGGCCTTGGACCTGGCTCGATCTGCGGCTCGCGTATCGGGACATTCGGATTGACGATCGAATCGTGCAGACCGGCTTTCAGGATCTCGTCAATCGCGATCTATTGGGTCTACCGTTGCCGCCGGGCGTGACGGTCGGACGAGACCCCATCACTGGCGCCTTGCAGTTGCTTGAGTCCAGGTACTTGAACCGAGGGTCTTCGCATCATCGCCATGTGGACCTGCAAGCCAACGGTGCGTTTGACTGGGGGCGTTTTGGCGCGTTCGAGAGCCGACTGCTGGTCAGCAAGTGGCAGACTTTTGACCTGGAGTCAGTCTTCTCCAATGGCCAGTCATTGGTCAGTTCCTTCGTCGACGATTATCCGGGTTGGCGCGGACAGTGGCAGCAGGATTGGCAACTCAGGGACTACCGCGTCACGGCCACCAGCCATTGGATTGACGGTTATATGAACCCGACGACCGCGCTCAGGGTCGGCGACTACGTCACGCATGATGTGCAGTTCAGCTGGCAAGCACCGTGGCAAGCGCGGATCAGTGTTGGTGCGAGCAATGTTGGCGACCGCAAGCCATCGCTGGATTCGGCGCTCTCTGACTACCCGTACAATAGCTATCTGTACGATTCCTATGGGCGGACGTTCGTGGTGTCGTATCAGCAGCGGTTCTGAGCGGCGCGCATCTCAGGTTTCCCGGCCAACAATCATCATGGTGTTCTGAGAATGGGACATTTGACATTGGGGAAGGTTGGCGTTGGTCGTGGTGTTCTGACACGATCACGATTGCAAGCTCTGAGTATCTTCGCCCGTGCTTGCGCGACGCCATTAGTAAGAAGAGATGTCAGCGCACGATGGGTCAGTTTGCCGCGAGCTTGAACCCCGCCCCGGATCAAGTCCGGGGCGACGAATCGCGAGGATGTGCGTCGTGGCAAAACCCGTGCTTCGGTTTGCAGCAAGGGGCGGTTCTTGAAGGAAACACCAGTCACCTCTCGTCACCCCGGACTTGATCCGGGGTGGGGTTGATGTGTCCTCGGTCAGACCGTTACTTGTATGAGCTAAACCGGATCGTTCTGCTCCCAAGGCATTCACACAGTGTGAAATGCTGTTTGTTCCTGACCTTGCAATTTCGCTAAAGTCAGCCGGCGTTATTCGGGAGACCATCATGGGAAGCATCATTGCAGGCGTTGTGCTGATCGGTATCGGGCTGGCCATTGGGCGAGTCGATTTTCTTAGGCCAGATTACGCTGCTCAGCGTGTTCTTCGATGGCCTCGGTGTCTTCTGGATCGGCAAGGGCATCTACGGGATGATCAAGAAGGACTGAACGAACGGCGCGCCTGATTGGATTAGGGCGCCCAGTCATCCTGTGTTCGGCACCGGACGCTTACACGTCGCCGTCAGTCAGCCAACCCTCACCGGTCCCGCGATTGAAAACGGTATCGGTGTCCAGGACCGTGCCCGCCGGAACTGATTCAGCGCCCTTCAAGTGATAGTAGATCGGACCGAAATCCGGATCGACCGTGGCGCGGAACAGCTGTTCAAAGCTGTCGATGACGAAATACGTTTTCTGATACGTGTCGATTCGGTACCGCGTGCGCATGACGCGCGACAGATCAAAGCCGATGCGATTCGGTGCGTTTGATTCCAGGCAGTGGATCGATTCGCCCTTCGACGACAAGATGCCCGCGCCATAGATGCGCAGGCCTTTCGGCGTGTTGATCAGGCCGAACTCCACGGTGTACCAGTACAGACGCGTCAGATTGCTGAGTGGCTCGTTGCCGAACGTGGATGCGCGCACACCGCCGGCGCCGTACGCTTGCATGTAATCGGCAAAGATCGGGTTCATCAGCAACGGCACATGGCCGAACAGGTCATGGAACAGATCCGGTTCGGCGATGTAGTCGATCTGATCGGGACGCCGGATCCACCACGTGACTGGGAACTCGCGGTTCTTCAGATGCATGAAGAAGTCGAGCTCCGGCAGCAGGCCCTCGACGGCAATCAGTTTCCATCCGGTGGCTTTTTTCAGATGGACATTCAAGTCGTCGAATTTGGGAATCTGCGATTCATTCATGCCCATCGCGGCCTGATTTTCCAGGAACTCGGGGCAGGCGCGGTCCTGCAGGATCTCTTGCTGGCGCTTGAACAACGTCGCCCACGTCTGGTGATCTTCGGCGCTGTACTGCGCCCAAGGCTGCTCGACGACCGCCGTGGTGTACACCGGCACGTAGCCTTTGTCGGTCATTTGGTGTTCAACGCGACGGGGAGTTTCCATGGCAGCCTCCAGAATATGACGCGAATGGTAGCGCCTGCTCGGTGAACCGGTTTGATCTGGACCAAGAATCAGTCGTTTGTTTGACGGCGTTGCCAAGTGTCGAGGAGGTTCGTCGCTAGGTGGTGCTAGACGCCCCGGCCCTCCACGTTGCGGCGCGACAATATTCGTTGTTTTCGCGGGCGCTTTGTTTCACCGAGGGGACTGCAAACCCACCCCGGATCAAGTCCGGGGTGACGAGAGGGCGATTGGAACTCCTTGGGAAACTGCGTCTTTCTGGCGTCTGAAGCACCGGTTTTGCCTCGACAGACACTCTCGCGATTCGTCGCCCCGGACTTGATCCGGGGCGGGGTTCAATCTCGCGGCAAGCTAACCCATCGCTTGCGCTCATGATCGCTTCCGATCGTGATCGGCTAGGTTGCTCGAACCAGTCCTTCGATGTTTTCACACAGTCTGGAAGGCCGGGGTCCAGGGCTCTCTGGCCTCGAGGCTCATGTTGGATACAGCAAAGCGCTACAACCGACGAGCATCGATCAAGGTATCCAAACGACACGATGCAGCCGTCAGTTGCCTGACCCGTCCTGCAACACTTGCCGCATCCACTCGCGCAGCGCACCGTGGTCGGTCTCCGCACCGGCCGCCAATCCAGCCAGCACGCCATCCTGATTCGCTTTCGGATGGTTCTGGCTCAGCTTGAACTTGCACTCGATCCGGGTCACCGTGAGTTCCAGACCAACAATCGCGCCGAGCAGCTTGTCGATGTAGTCGGCGGGCGCATCGTGAACCGACCAAGGCCGTGGCTGCGATGCCTCGAAGTGCGTCGTCAGACGATTCAGCACATCGAGCAAGCGTTCGCGGGAATCGAAGGTCGAGAGGCGGCCGTAGAGATGGCAGCTCAGGTAATTCCAAGTCGGCACCACGCGATGATGTTCGGCCTTTGCCGGGTACCAATTCGGGCTGATGTATTGATTCGGCCCGCTGGCAATCGCGAGCACATCAGGGTTTGTGTCAGCCAGCTGCCACAGTCCATTCGCCCGCGCGACATGGCCAAGCAGGCGCATACCGGCGCCAACCGGATCGAGCCGCAGCATTGGCACTGGATTCGCGACCAGCCCTGCTGCACTGGTTTGCACCAGATGGAGCAGGGGACATGCATCCAGGAACGCCGCGATCTGCTCGGGGTCGTCAACGGCGAAATGACTCGGCCGATACATACCTTGCTCGGATCAGCTGCCGAGTGCGTGCGCGAGTTCGGCGCGCAGGTCTTCGACATCCTCGATGCCCACCGACAGGCGCACCAGCGCATCGCTAATCCCAAGTGCTTTGCGCTTTTCCGGCGGCACCGACGCATGCGTCATGATCGCCGGATGGTTCACCAGACTCTCAACGCCCCCGAGCGACTCGGCCAGACCAAACAGCTCGCAGCGCTCCATCATCCGCCGCGCCTTCTTCAGGCCACCTTTGACGACGATCGAAATCATGCCGCCGAAGTTGTCCATCTGACGCTTCGCGAGCGCGTGTTGCGGATGTGACTTGAGGCCGGGATAGATGCAGCGCTCGATCTGCGGATGGGTCTCCAGCCACTTCGCGAGTTCCAGCGCGTTCTCGCCGTGTGCGCGCATGCGCAGCGCGAGCGTCTTCACGCCGCGGAGCGCGAGGAACGAATCGAACGGGCCCTGGATGCCGCCAATGGCATTCTGCAGAAACGCCATTTTCTCAATCAGTTCAGGATGCTTGCCGACGATTGCGACGCCACCGACGATATCGGAGTGGCCATTCAGATACTTGGTCGCCGAATGCATGACGATGTGCGCACCGTATTCGAGTGGGCGCTGGACCGCGGGCGAGCAGAACGTGTTGTCGACGACCAAAATCAAGCCGTGCTTTTTCGCGAACGCCGACACCTTGGTCAGGTCGACGAGCTTCAGCATCGGGTTCGTCGGTGTTTCAACCCAGATCATCTTGGTGTTTGGCTTCAGCGCACCTTTGAGCGCCGCCGCATCGTTCAAATCGATGAAGCTGAAGTCGAGCCCGGCGCTGCGCCGACGCACGCGCTCAAACAAGCGATACGTGCCGCCGTACAAGTCGTCCATCGCAATGACGTGGCTGCCGGAGTCGAGCAACTCCAAGATGGTCGACGTCGCGGCCAAACCGGATGCAAACGCAAAGCCACGTTCGCCGCCTTCGAGATCGGCCACACAACGCTCCCACGCAAAACGGGTCGGATTATGCGAGCGCGAATACTCAAAGCCTTGATGCACACCGGGACTCTTTTGCACGTAGGTCGAGGTGGCATAGATCGGTGTCATCACCGCGCCGGTGGACGGATCGGGAAATTGACCAGCATGAATGGCGCGGGTGGCGAGAGCTTGGGGACGAGTGGACTTGGCCATGGTCGGTGACTTGAATTTGGAAAGTCGGCATCTTGCCCGCTTGCCGGATCGCGCGCAAACTCGCGCCCCCGAACAGGCCTTTGGGCATGACTTCCGACCTGGAATCCGCACTCGATCCGAACACCCTTCGCCACGCCCTGGCGGCATTTTCGCCACTGTCGGTCGATGTCGTCGCCGAAACGGGCTCGACCAATGCCGATCTGCTGCGCCTGGGTGATGCCGACGCCACCACACGCGTGCTGCTCGCGGAGCAGCAAACGGCTGGCCGCGGTCGCCTCGCGCGGACGTGGGTCTCCGAGCCCATGGGCTCGCTGTTGGTATCCGTCAGCCTGCGCTTGCCAAGGCGGCTTGCTGAGCTTTCGGGCTTGAGCCTCGCTGTCGGCGTGTTGTTGGCCGAGTGCCTGAATCGATTCGGCGCACCCGTGCGTCTGAAGTGGCCGAATGACCTGTGGTTCGATGGCCGCAAGCTCGGGGGCATTTTAATTGAGCTGTTGCCGCCGGCTGATCAGCACAGTCGGGTGGTGATTGGCTTTGGTATCAATGTCCGACTGCGTGAGGCCGCGCGCGATGCCGCTTTGCAGCCGGTCGCTGACCTGCGTGAGGCGGGGCTCACGGCGACGCGAACCGAACTGGCGGCGGCGCTCCTGGCCGAGTTAATGCAAGGGCTGCGGTTATTTGCAGCGGAAGGCTTCGCGCCGTTTCAGCCGCGTTTCGCGGCTCTGGATGCGTTGTTCGGTCAACGCGTGCAACTGGGCGGCACCGAAACCGGCATCATGGTCGGCGTGGATCCCAACGGACGGCTCTTGCTGGAACAAGCAGGACTTGTGCGAGCATTCGAGGCTGGAGAACTGAGTGTGCGCCGTCATGAATGAGCTATTGATCGATCTGGGCAATTCCCGACTCAAATACGCCGAAGTGCAAAACGGCGTGGTGTTGCGCGCGTTTGCGGTCAATCACGGTGATGGTGATTGGCGCAACATTCTGGCCCGCGGTCTGGCCGATCTGGCCCGACCGGAGCGCGTGCGGGTCGCTGCAGTGGCACATGAACTGGTGACCCAGGCAGCGCTCGCCAGCATCCAGGAAATCTGGCCTGGCATCGCCCTGACGCGGGTGACCGCGGAGACCCATGCGGGAGCATTGCGGTCTGCAGTCAATGAACCGAAGCGGCTGGGTGTCGATCGATTTCTGACGGCGCTGGTGGCGGCCAAAACGACGCGGGACACGTTGATCATCGGGTGTGGCACCGCTTTGACTGCAGATTTTGTCGATGCCAGCGGCTTGCATCACGGCGGCTGGATCGCACCTGGTCCAGAAACGATGCGCGCCGCCGTGCTGGCTCGGGCTGCGCGTGTCCATTGGTTGCGCGAGGGCAAAGTGCAGGACTTTGCAACGAACACCGAGAACGCGCTGGAAAGTGGCGCGTGGCATGCGACCGCCGGTTTTGCCGAGCGCGCGATTCGTACCGCCGAAGCGCAGTGCGCCGGCAATCTGCAAGTGTGGTTGCATGGCGGTGGCGCGGAGACGTTGGCCGGTCTGCTGATTCAACCGGTCACGCTGCAACGCGATCTGGTGTTTCAGGGTTTGTTGCTGCTGGATCGGTGATTTGCGCAGTCTGGTCAGTCGCAAGTAGCCCCCTCCCCGTCCCTCTCTCGCGATCGCGGGGGAGTCCAGCCGCCCCTTTGGTGCGCTTATTCGCGCATCAAACTATTGTCCCGAGCTGGAGGTAGTGCTGGGCCTACTCGCTGTCATGCCAGCTTTCCAGAATGTGTGAAAGCATCAGGAGTTTGCGGCGCCACCCCAATTCGTCATCCCGACGAAAGTCGGGACCCAGGGCAATCTGGCCGCGGTGCCGCAAGTATTCTGGATCCCGACTTTCCAGACTGTGTGAAAACCTTTGGGCAGGACAATATTTGGCGCTTCAACATAGCCTCGGTGCGGCTGCAAGACCTTCAAACCCACCCCGGATCAAGTCCGGGGTGACGAGAGGTGGATTGGAACTCCTTGGGGAACCGATCCATTCTAGCGTCTGAAGCAACGACTTTGCCTCGACGGACACTCTCGCGATTCGTCACCCCGGACTTGATCCGGGGTGGGTTTCAGGCTCGCGACAAACTGACCCATCATTTGCACTCATCATCGCTTCCGAACCCGATCGGCTAGGTTGCTCGAACCAGTCCCTTGTTGTTTTCACACAGTCTGTTTCGTCGGGATGACGACAAGATAGTAGGCGCCCCTGCGACGGTGTCAGGCGCTATGAATGCAGCCACCAAAGACGCTTCCACATAGTCTGTTTTGCTGGAATGACGACAAAACAATGCCTTGGATGATGTTTGATGAGAGCGGGGGATTTGCTCCCGCGCCAGTGCTTACTCAAGGCCCCATCGCGACCCGATCACCACTAACGAGCGTCGCCGGCGGATTGACCAGCACTGGCTGGCCGGTCAACAACCCGCTCAGGATTTGTCGGTAGCGGCCGTCATTGGCGCCCACTGTGACGGGCACAGGTGTTGCTCGATCATCCTTGACGGTCCACACGCGCCAGTCGGCGCCGTCGCGTTGCAGGGCCTCGAGTGGGACCACGAGAACGTTGGGCAAGTCGAGCACGGTCACACGCGCATCGACTTGATAGCCATGGCCGAGCTTTGGTGCAGGCGCCTTCAGCGCCAAGATCACGCGCACGCGGCGTTCTTCAACACCCAGCGCAGAGATCTTTAATTCGCCAAGCGGTTCCACCCGACTGACTTCGGCGGGTATCGGCGGACCGCCCCACGCTTCGATCTGCGCGCGGGCGCCCACGTTTATGCCCGCGGCTTCCTGGGACAAAAACTCGGCGACGATTTCAAGATCGTTTGGATCGCCGAGTTCGAGCAGTGGTGTGCCGGCAGCCACGGCACCGGCGCTCTCGTGATACCGCTTCAACACGACGCCGGAAATCGGCGCCCGCAGCGCCAAGGTGCGACCGTTGCCTTGCGCATCCCAGGCGGCGTTGGCTTGTGCTTGTCTAAGGCTCGCGCGCGCGGCCGCAAGGCGGGCTTCGGACTCGCGTTCGGCCGCACGCACGGCCGTGAGATCACGCTCCGGAATCAGTCGATCGGCAAACATCTGCTCACTACGCTCCCGCAAATCGCGATTGGAGCCGAGCAGTGCCTCCGCCTGTTGCACTTGCGCGCGGGCGGCACCCACCGCCGCTTCGGCCATCGCACGGGCACGGGGATCAAGCGGCGTGCTGGTCAGCGGCGCAAGCTCGGTCAATGGCGTGTCGGCGACAACGGCGTCACCCGGCTCCAGCTCAATACGAGACAGGTTGCCGGCTACGGGCGCCGTGATCAGATACAACTCGCGAACACGGGCATAGCCTTGGTCGACGCGCTCGACCGACAAGGGCTGTTCGCGCGCGCCAAATGTCTGCACGGTGATTGGCTTCGGCCACCAGGCCAAGCCAAACAACGCGAGCACGACAAGGCCGATGAGGAGGCCGATCCAGCGGGTACGTTGGCGGGCAGACAGGACCATGATCATTCTCTCGATTTCAAACTTTCAACCAGGTTGATGCGATCGATCTCGCGGCGAACCAGGAGGCTGGCGCCGATGATCGCGGCCAGCACGATCGCGGCAGAGGCGGCGTACGCGGCCGGTTCGAAGCGCATCGGGAAGGTAAACAGGTCAGTGGCCATGGCCTTTAGAAACGCCATTGCAAACCAATGGCCAATCAGCACGCCGAGTGGCAAGCTGAGCAGCGTCAGCACACCAATCTCGGCGAGCAGCACGTAGGAGACCTCGCGGCGGCTGAAACCGAGCACCTGCAGCGTGGCAAGATCGCGACGCTGTTCGGCCAGCGTCACCGAGCTGGTCGCAAACGCGATACCTACACTCATCAGCACGGCAAAGGTCACAAAGATGCCGGTCATGACGCCTGCGCCTTCTTCAAAAGTGCGCGCGAGCGACGCCCGCGCCCGTTTCAGATCGCTGACACCGGCCACAATGGGCATCTCGCGGACAGCTTGATGAAACGCGGGGAGTTCGGCCGGATCAATGCGCACATGCGCACCGCCGATTCGACCCGGCTCCTGCAAGACTTCACCCAATTGGCTGAGACTCACGTACGCATTGTTGCCGGCACTCACGGTGACCACAGCCAGTACCGGCAACTGGAGGTCCACCTGGCGGCCCGTGGTGATCTTGACGTCGATGCGATCACCCACGCCCGCACCGAGTTGCCGCGCCAATCCTTGCGTGATGATCAGGCCATCATCGCGGACACGTTGCGGGAGCCCGTTGAAATCGACAAGGCGCTCCAGTTCGGCATCGGGCATCAACCCAACGATGGCCTCATCAGCGGACTGGGTTCGATAGCGAAACAGCGCTGGCACATTGCGGAACGGTTCGATCTGGATCGTACCCGGCAGGCGGCGGAGCGCCTGCAAGGTGTCGGTGCCACCGGCTTCGATCAAGGTCAGACTCAGATCCTGGCGCCTGGCATGGTCAAAGCTGACTTCCAGCAATTGCTGAATCGCGATCGGAAACTGCCGCGCGAGAATCAGCAACGACAGGGCGCACACCACACCGGCAATGGTTGTCAGTGAGCGGCGCGGAAACCCCAGAATCCGCCGAAGCACGACGCGCGTGAGGGCATCAAACTGCCGCGTCAGACGTTCGAACAGCCGGCTGCCGTGTTGAAACGCGGGCGGCGGCGCTGGCATCAACGCAGCGGCGGCGCTGAGTTTCAACACGCGGCGGACCGCATTGATGGAGCCAGCAAGCCCGGCGAGGCTCGCCACGGCCACGGCGATCAGCCAAGCGTCCCACGTGGTTTCGAACGGCAGGCTGGGCAAGCGGTACACCTTGAGATAAAGCGCTGCCATCATTTCACCGAGATACTGCGCGAGCGCTGCGCCGAGCACCATGCCGAGAATCACCAGCACGAGCGACATACCGAGATAGTTCAGTGCCACCTCACCCGGCAGAAAGCCAAACGCTTTCAGCAGCCCGATGTTGGCGCGCTCGGCCTCGACGAGCCTGGTCAGCGCAACATTCAGCAGGAACGCGGCCACGGCCAAGAATGCAGGCGGAATCAACTTGGCCATGGTGGCCAATTGATCGAGTTCCTGATCGAGAAACCGTGCCGACGGTATGCGGTCGCGACCTTGTGCCGTCTGGGCGCCATAGCGCCCGAGCAGGCTTTGCAGCGACGCCTTGATGGCCGCCACATCCGCATTCGGCGAAAGCCGCAGCACCAAATCATTGAACGCACCGTCAAGATCGGCCGCCTGCTCCAGCGCCGGGCGAAGCATCCAGATCAACGCGTAGCGATCGGGCTGCGGGAACATCTGGCCGGGCGGACTGACGAACACGAATTCGGGCGAGTTTGCCATCCCCACGATCTTGAACGTTTCGCGACCACCGCGGATCGTAGCCGCGAGGGTGTCACCCGGTTGCAGGCCGTGCGCTTCCATGAAGGCTTGGTTGACGACGATCTCCTGGCTCCCAAGCAAAGGCTCAGGCCAGCGTCCCTGTACCAGCCACGGTTGGTTGACGGGCGTCTTGTCGGGCACATCGAGCGACAACAATTTGGCCGTGATCTGCTCGTCGATGCCTGGGAGGCCAAGCAGTGCCGGCGCGGCGACCCGAGCGTCGATGGCCTGGACGCCGGGCAGACTGGCGATGCGTTCGGTCAGCCGCATCGGCGCACGCACCAACTGCAATTGCAGGTCCGACAAGCGGTCGTCGCGATAGTAGGCATCGCGCGACTCGCCAAGCGAGGTCTTCATGCCGAGGGATGACACCAACATGCCAATGCCGATCGCGAGTAGGGCGACGACCGCAGCCGACTGCGCGCGCAGTCGCCAGAGGTCGCGAAACAGCTTGCGGGTTAGTGGTCGCACGCCATCACCAGCGCAACTCGTTCGGCTTCGCGCGGCTTTGATTCGCAATGATTTCGCGAATCTGGCCATCGGCAAATTGGATGATGCGATCGCCGAGTCGGGCAATGTCGGCATTGTGGGTGACGATCAGCAATGTGCTCTGAAAGGCGACGTTCGCCTGCATCAGCGCTTCCAAGGTCATCACGCCTGTGCGCAAGTCCAGCGCGCCCGTGGGTTCGTCGCAGAACAGCATGCGGGGGCGTTTCGCCAGGGCCCGCGCGATGGCGACGCGTTGCTGCTCGCCACCAGAAAGTTGGGCTGGAAAATGCTCGCCGCGGTGGCTGAGTCCGACCATCGCCAGGGCCTCGTCTACCGGCAACGGCGTGGCCGCCAGATCGGTAACGAGTTCAATGTTCTCGCGCGCCGTCAGGCTCGGGATCAGGTTGTAAAATTGAAAGATGAATCCGACATGGTCGCGCCGAAAGTGCGTCAAACCGCGTTCATCGAGATCAGCCAGGGATTGGCCGTCATAGTGGACTGAGCCGCCAGTGGGACGATCCAGCCCACCGAGTATATTCAGGAGGGTTGACTTGCCCGATCCGGATGGCCCAAGCAACACGACGACCTCGCCGTGATACAGATCCAGATCGATGCCGCGCAAGGCATGCACCGCACTGTCGCCTTGCCCGAACACCCGGGTCAGGCCACGGATCGCAAACAGCGTTTTGGCTGCCACCGACACCGATCTCCTTGGTCGCCGTTGATCCGCCCATCATGCCAGAGCCGTGCCTGACAAAGGGAGGGCGAATCCAGTCAACGAGGCGACGCGCCCGGGTGGGAGCGGGTGCGCGCCATCCGTGGCGCGCTGGCAGGTTGCAGTATTGCGGCGCTTACATCGCGCAGCCGTACATATCCATGACGGACTTGGTGCTTTCCTTTGCGCGCGTGCACACTTCTGGCAACTGCGCCTTGGTGGCCTCGTCCTGCACCATGTCTTTCCAGCTTTGCTTCCACTGCGCCATGCCTTGGAGCATCACTTCGCGCGTTTGCTCCGGCACCTTGTCGGCCAGGCAGGTCTGATACTGGTGGAGGAACTCGTCGCATTCCGGAATACCTGTCACGACTTCGGCGTCAGCGGCTGGCGCTGGCGCGGCGTCCGCGACCGGTGCAACGGGCGCCGCTTCGGCCGTGCTGGCGGCAGGCGCGTTGGTATCCGGACTCGCTTCTTCCGACTTCGAGCAGGCCATGACACTGAGACAGATCAGGGACGTCAACAGCAATCGTTTCATCATTCACTCCTTGGAAAAACAGTTGGAGACTGGCATACCCAAGTGCCGATCTTGCCATGTCTAAGCAAAACGGCGGCGAAACAGAAATGGCACAGGCCGCTGCCGGTTTGCGTGGAAAGGTCGCGCAGGTGACTTCTGCTGCGCTCGGCATGCCGATTCCGCGTCAACCGCGCGCACGGCCGACCGCGGTCGGGCGTCTTGGCGTTGACACAAACACGCGCCATGCTCGGTTGCATGGTCTCGCCAGCAGGCGACTCGGACCGGCTTTGGCTCCCGAAGTTCAGCCTTTGGGCGCTGATACCGGCGAGCGGGAGTTGCTGTCCGGCGATGGGCGGCCTGACTGTGAACCGGCTTCTCGGCCCGGGCGGGCCTTGCCAACGCTTGGATGTCGTGGCGCTGCGACCGCATCGAAAACCGATCGCCTGAAGCATCGCTGCTAAACTCTGTTGTTCGAAATAGGCGAGCGCTATGAACCGAATTCAAGCTGGCATTGTCGTCGCATTCCTTGCCTGGACGGGCCCGGCGCTGGCGTGGGGAGAACTCGGCCACCGGCTGGTCGGCAAACTGGCCGAACCGCAACTCAGCCCGGATGCCGCAGCGGCGGTCGGCGAGATTCTGGCGGGCGAGGCGGAACCAAGTCTGTCTGGCGTGGCTTATTGGGCGGACGCATTGCGCAATCTGGATCCGCCGCGCTTTCAGATCAATTCGCGCTGGCACTACGTCAAGACGACCGAAGGGACGTGCGTCGTGGCGATGGCTCAGGATTGCCCGGACGACGCATGCGTCGTCGGCGCCATTGCCGATCAGGAGGCGATTCTGGCGAATGACAAAGGCGATCCGCTGCAACGCCGCGAAGCCCTGAAGTTCCTCGTGCACTTCTTCGGTGATATTCACCAGCCGCTGCACACCAGTGATGTGGCGGATCACGGCGCCAACGATGTCAAGCTGACACTACGTACCGAAATTGCCCCAGAGGCCTACGCGAAGGCGAACTATCACGATGGCATCATGGACACGAACTTGCACTCGATCTGGGATTACTACCTTATCGCCAGCGGCCAGCACGATCTTGCGAACTACGCCAAAGTGCTGGAGGCGATGGGTCCGGTGACGCTGCCGACCACCAGTCAGAAGCCGGCGGATTGGGCCACCGAGTCGTGTCGACTCATCGATTCCGAAGACCTCTATCCGACGGGCCCAGAGCTCGATCCTGCATATCTGGATCATTTTCGACCGTTGGCCGAGCTTCGGATTCGGATTGCCGCCCGGCGTTTGGCCGACTACTTGAATCGCGTGTTCAGACCGCGCATCGAGGCAAAGGAAATTGGGCCAACTGCGTCGGACTGACGCGCCACGCACGCCGCATCCCCATGCGGGATGCGACGTGGCCGTCGTGCTTTGGCGCGGTCAGCCAGCATGCGATGGCTACATCGCGGCCTGACGCGAATACTCGCTCAGCTCGGCTGGTGTTTTGGGCTCGCTGCTGTGGACGACGGCGTCGATTTGCTCGGGTGTCAGTGGGTCGCGCCAGGGCGAGTCGATGGTGTCACGGTAGACGCGGGTGCGAAGGGTCACGGTCGCTTGGTTGAGCTTTTGTCCCGGCCAGTCGATTTGCGCGGCGTCGACCACATAGTTGAACGACACCGAGGTGCCATTGTGCCATTCGAAGTTCGGTGTCTCGGCGATGCGGATGTTCTGGGGCTTGCTGCCGAGGCCCACCGGCATGTAATTGAGCTGGGCGTTTTGCAGTAGCGCGATCAGTTCGTTCTGATCCGGGTCGGCAATGCCGTCGTAGGTGTTCCAGGTCACCAGATCGCGCTGATAGCGCCAGCCATTGCCGTCGAACACCCAAAGGCTTAGGCCGCCGACCTCAAGTTTGGCGTCGGGAAAGCCCTCGATGTTCGCGGCACGCCGGACAATGTAGCCGCGCTGGTAATACCACGTCAGATCGCGGCGCGACCACACCACTTCGCCTTTGCCCTCGCGTGATAGTTCGATCGAATCCGCATCGCGAATGCGGTTCTTCATTTCGGCCAGCACATCGGCATCACTTGGTATGCCGGCGGTGCTGGGTGCGGCGGGGGCGTTCGGATCATTGGCCGCTTGCACGGAAACATCCTGGCCGCAGGCAGTCAGAATCGCCAGGGCGATCAGCAAGGTGGCGACGCGGGTGGTCACAGTCATGGTTTTAGTCTCGAAAAGTTTGGATCAGGCCGCAGCAGCAAGTGGAACGCGGGCAGGACGATTTGGTTGACGGGGTTCGCTCACTGCGTATGGCTGATCGGCAGCTGCGGGTCGAGCTGGCGCAGCGCGCCCAGCAAGCCTTCAACGTCGGCCTGGGTAAAAGCCGCAACATCGAAGTGGGTCAGCAGCTTGTCTTGGGCGCCAATCAGCTGCAGGAACGTGCGCGTGGTGACACGGCCACTCATGTGCATGCGCGTTTGATGCAAGGCGACCCGCTTCAGGGTGCCCGGGGCGAATCGATCAGTCTTGAACGGCAACATGACCTCGAGCCGACCGTCCTGACCCACCGTTATGCCGTAACGACCCATCAGGCGCTTCAGAAGCCACATGATGCCAAGGGGCAGAAAGCAGAACGGGTAGGCCACCAGCAACCAGGGGTTTTCGGGGATCTCGGTCAGGGTCATCGGAATCATCAAAAGCGGAATACTGAACATCAAGTACATGAACCAGACGAGTGGTTTCGGTAACGGCAGTTCGCCGGGGTTCTTGATCTGATACAGCACATCGCTCATGGCAGGGCTCCGATCCGGGTAGGGTTGGCATGGCCGCTGGTCCAGACGATGGGCCAGGTTCGGCTGGCCGGAACAGTACGCAACGCGCAGGTCGCAGTACTGCGGAACCGCTGAGCAAGTGTTGAGATTTCGATGAAATCAGGGTCTTTGCCGTCGAATCAGGCCCGTTGCACCCATTGCGCGGGCGCGTTGCACAAATGCCGACCAATCGGCAGCGCCTGTCTGTTCGGCCATTCGACCTTCAGCTTCCAGTGCCAATAGCAGCATCCCCTTGCTCTGGGCTTGCGCGGCGACCCATTCGCGACGCTGTTGCCGCGAGTCCGGCTCGGTGTCGAGGTCGGCGCGCAGGAGTGCGAGACGGAGGCTGGTTTCGGCGTCGACAGTTTGACTCAACGCGGTTTCCAGTTCAGCCAAGGCAGCAGTGGCTTCATCCCGACGAGCTGCCCAGATCAGCACTTCGGCTAGCAGCAGGCGAGCATTCAGATCGATCGCGGCATTCTGGCTGCGCTCCGGGGCGGTCATCAGCAGGCGCAGTTCTTCCTCAATCGCCACCGCTGGGGCAATCGGCAGCGTGGCCCGCAACGCGCAAAGGCGCGCCAGCAGGGCGTCTGATCGCTCCTCCGCACCGGACCAGATCGCGGCTGCCTCGGTGTATTCGGCGGCCGCCTGTTTGAACTCGCCCCGATATCGGGCCAGATCGCCGCGCAACATGTGTTGTTCGGCGCGGACCAAGGGGCTCTTGTCAGCGGTCGCGGCTAGGGTCTCTTGCAAGCGTAGCGCAGCATCCAGTTGCCCTTGGCGCAGATGCAGCTCGGCGAGTAGCCGGGCGGTGAGCGCGGCCTCCTTGTGATCGCCGTGATCACCGAAGCCCTGCAACGCCGATTGCCCAAGCGCACTCGCCGCAGTCAAATCGCCCTGTGCGATGGCAATGTCCATGAGACGCTTGTTGGTATAGGCCAAGCCGTGCGCGTTGCCGAGCGCAGTTTCCAGCACGGCAGCCTGCTCGTTGAAGCGTTGGGCCTCTTGCAGTCGACCACGCATTTGCGCCACTTGGCCGAGATTGCCGAGTGCGGCCGCTTCCGCGTGGCGATCGCCATTCTGGCGAAAGCTCTCGAGCGCCATCCCGATATACATCTGACCCTGTTGCAGATCGCCCGTCCGGACGTAGTGATTGCCCAGTGATCCCCTTAGAAAGCCGATCGTATCGATGGCATTGGCGCGCGTCGCCAGGTCGAGTGCCGTGTTGATCGTGGCCGGAACCTCGTCACCGCGACCGAGCAGATAGCGCGGCGACACGGTCGCATTCAGCGCCGAGGCAGCCGAGCCCAGTTCGCCCATGGCCTCATAGTCCTGGGCCAGTTGCGTGAACGCGTCGATCGCCTGGTCGTGGTCACCGCGGCGATTGAACAGCATGGCTCGGAAGTGGCGCATGCTGACGGCACCCGATGGATCGTAGCGGTCCTGCAGCAACTGCTGCATCCGGGCGAGATCGGCTTCGGCCAGATCATTCTGACTCTGGACCATGGCGTTCCAGACAGCGGTCCGCATCGCTCTGGCGGCCAGGCGCGCGGCCCCGAGTTGTTCTGCCGTCGCACTCACGGCAAGCGCCAACGCGCGCGCATCGGACGGTTGGCGCAACGCTTCCAGCGCTTCGGCCTGCTCAAGCAGGACGGTCAACGCGAGTACCGGATGCGTCTTCGCATGCACGCGCAGCCATGCCTCGGCCAATTGCTGGCGGCGCTCGGGTTCCTTCTGTTCGCCGGCCGCTTGAATGGCCAGCAATTCGCGGCGCGCGGGCGGGAGGCCAGGCGCTGCACTGAGGTATTCAGACAATTGCCGTATGCGGTCTTTCGGCAACCGCCGGCGCAAGTCCCAGGCCAGAAGCCGCAAGTCGACATCGTCGGGCCTTAGTGCAAGCAACGGCTCCAGATGCGACCACGCTACGGTGTCCTGACCCGCGACATGCGCAAGAACAGCCTGAGCCCAGAGGCGCCCAGCCTGATCCGCTTCCGGCAGTCGCGCGCGAACGGCGTCGATGTTGGCCGGCAAGCTGGCGTCGCTGTCGGTGACAGCCTGAAGTCGCAGCCCGAGTAATGAGCGCGCCAGTTCGTCTTGAGGCAAGGCGCTCAGGGCTTGGCGGACGCTGTCTAAGTCCTGGGCCTGCCAGGCATGCATGGCCGCTTGCCAGTGTGTGCGATCAGCACTCGCCATCACGCCCGTGCGATCGGTGTCCGCGCGTTGCAGCGGCCACAAGCCGCGCGAATACCATCCAAACAGCAGCGCCGTTGCCAACAGCGCAGCGCCCAACATCGCACTGGCCCATAGCGGCCAGCGCCGCTGCTGGCGGGCTGCAGGTGGCAGCGCCACCAAGGCTTGGGTTGGTGGCGACATTTCCCGTTCGGCCGCAAGCCCAGGCGCGCCTTCTGCTGCAGCTGCCGCGTCCGGTCCATCCAACCGTTGCACGGGCGGAATCCAGCGATAGCCAAGTTTGTGCCGCGTCTCGATGTAGATGGAGTCTTGCGCGTGGTCACCCAGCGCCCGGCGTAATTCGCGAATGGTTTGCGGGACCGCGCTCGGCGAGATGGCGTGGCGGCCCCAGACGGTATCGAGCAAGGTATCCACCGAGACGAGCGCCGGTGCACGCTGCATCAATACGAGCAGCGTTTCGGCCACCTGTCGGCGCAACGGCTGCGATCCGTTTGGGCCGTGCAGCGTGGCCGTGTCGACATCGAACTCGATCTCGTGCGAGTGCAGGCGCATGGGTCAGGACTCAGCTCGCCCCAATCAGAACGATGCGCGGCACCCCGTTCATTTTGGCGGCAGTAGCGCAATGACCCGCACCGGCCCACCCGAACCCCCTTCGATCTTCATCGGCAGCGCCACGACGCTGGCTCCGACGGGCGGCAAACGATCCAGACCATTCAGGTTTTCCAGACCGGCCACATTCTTGGCTGCAGCAATGCGATGAACTTGAAAGTCTTTTGACTGGCCAATATCGATCGACGCTGTATCGACGCCCAGCACTGCCACGTGCCGCTTGTCCACCAAGAGCGTCGCCGCATCCGGCCCGTAACTCGGAAAGTGCAGCTTGCTCGCGTCATTCGGCGTGTCGTCGCCGAAGTACGCTTTGCGGTTCGGGTAGTGTTTGCTGTAGCCCGTTTGCAACAGCACAATCGTGCCCGCTGCGAGCTTGCCATGATTGGCCTCGAAGGCGGTGATGTCGTCAGCCGTCAGTGCGTAGTCAGGATTCTTGGCGACTTGTTCGCGAACATCGATCACGACCGCAGGGCCAATCAGTTGCGCGAGGTCCAGTTGATCGGCGGTCTTGCCATGCTCGGCGAAATGGATCGGCGCATCAAGATGCGTGCCGCCGTGCTCGGGCGAACAGAAACTGTTCGACGAATAGAAGAAGCCGCCGTCGGTTTGTCCGTGCGCAAGGGTCTTCAGTTCGAACTGACTGGGAGAGGTTGGCCAGTAGAGGGTCTGGCTGTTGAATGGATGACTGAGATCAAGCACCGTGGCCTGATCGAGATCGATTGCCGATGCCGACGTCGCGGCAAGCGCCAGGATGATCGGACACCACACGGAACGATGCAGGACACTCATTGGTGCGTCTCCAAGTTTAGGTTGGGGAACTTCGCGAGTTGGGATGATAGCCCGTTTTGTCGATCGCTCCAGACCATCGGCGACGCGAGCGCGAACGTGTGCGGCGCCGGAACCTGCGACGGTCGATGCGGTCCAAACAGCCCAGGAGCCCGGGCGCTTTGGATCGAACTAGTGTCCTGTCCCGCAAATAGCTTGAAATAAATTTGGAAGAATTTCGTGCCAAGGCAAGGCGAGAGGAGGAGACGCAGTGGTAACTCAGGCGACGACGACCAACGCAGCATTGGCTTGGAAGGCGACAAATTAATTCGAGTTATTCGCGGGACAGGACACTAACCATCAGGAGAATCCCTTGAAATACCGATACGGACTGTTTGTGATGAGCATTGCTTGGGGCAGCGCCAATGCCCAGCTCCTGCCCGAGACCACCATGGCGACGCTGCATATCCGGGCGGAGCTGACCTATCGCGATGACATTCGGGCGCGCGCGAATGCCAGCGATGCCGAACGCTGGGGGTCGCCCTGGCCAGCAGGATTCGTCGATCAGTGGCGCCAGCGCCGCGTTGGGGATGACTTGGTCCTGCGCTGGACGCACGTCACAGCGTGCATGCAGCCCGCAGAGCCGAAGCAAGCCGGGCCTTGTCCGGGCACGTATTCCGTAGCGCTGGAGATGCCAGCGTTGAGAGCGCTAGAGGTGCCGCGGAAGCGCGATGCTCGCAACGCGGACGGGAATCCCAAATACTGCACCGAGTCGGGCGAACTCCTGGGCGCAGCGCGGATTGCCAGTGCTGTGGGCGATGACCGTGCCGATTGCCTGGGTGTGTTGAAGCAAGGGTGCGTGCAGTTTGAGAACGGCAATACGGCGACATTGGATTTGCAGTTTGTCGCCGCGTCGGTCACCGAACCTTTGCAGGCTTGTGCTGATGTGCACGTCAAAGAGCGCGTGACGTTCAGTTTTGGCCATCCGGAAGCGCCTGAATAGGTCCATCCTGGATGGTCAGACCCTTGCTGAGTCTGGCGCCGAGGCATTCCCGCCCGGCGCTTGGGTTCGGACTCAGTGTTCCAGAAGCGATCACTTGCGCGATTGGTTCGAGGCGGGCGAACCTTGGCTCGTATCGACGGTGTGTTTGGTCAGAACCGCCTTGGCAGCTCAACGCGCGTCAGGTTGGCTCATGACCTAAGTCATTGCACACAATGCGTGCCTCTGGGCAGCGTCGGTGCCTGGCTGCGGGCTATCATCGCGGCGTACTCAATTCCCCCTCGGAGCCGCTGCAATGATCGACGTTCAACATCAGGATCATGTGCTCGAAATCGCCGTTCGGCGCGCCGAGAAGCGCAACGCGCTGTCGCTCGACATGTATCACCAGCTGGCACGGGCGATGTACGAACTGGATCAGAACCCCGATCTTTGGGTCGGGTTGATCTACGCCGAGGGCCCGCACTTTACCGCCGGTGTGGATCTGAACGACTGGGCCCGTGTGTTTGCAAGTGGCGAGCGTCCAACGCTCGGCCCCGGGGAACTCGATCCGTTTGGGTTGAACGGCCCACGGGTTCGGAAGCCGTTGATCATGGCGGTACAGGGCTATTGCTACACCTGGGGCACGGAGCTCCTGCTGGCCACGGATCTGCGTGTTGCGGCGACCGACACCCGGTTCGCGATGTTGGAGGTCAAACGCGGCTTCTTTGCGTGCGGTGGCGCGACGTTGCGGTTGCCAGCGGCGATGGGTTGGGCGAAGGCACAACGCTATCTGCTGACCGGCGAGGAGTGGTTTGCAGAGGAAGCGTGGCAAACCGGGCTCGTGGGCGAGCTGTGCGCGCCTGGCGAACAACTCGAACGTGCCCGCGCGCTGGCGGCAGCAGTGTGTCAGGCCGCGCCGCTCGGGGTTCAAGCGAGCCTCAAGAGTTCGAGGCAGGCCGCTGATGAAGGCGTTGCCATGGCATACCCCAAGATGTTTCCAGAGCTCGCCACAATCATGCAGAGTGCCGATGCCGCTGAAGGAGTGGCGAGCTTCCAAGAGCGGCGGGCGGCCCGGTTCGGCGGCCGTTGATCGATATAGAACGTCGTTTAAAGCGCCAATTGATCAGCCCCCACGTCTGTACAGCAACATGTACAAGCGAGGAATCGATGGACGCGATTACTTACAGTGCCGCAAGTGCCAATCTGGCCAAGACCATAGATCGTGTTTGCGAAGACCACGAGCCCTTGATCATCACCCGCAATGACGAACAGTCGGTAGTGATGTTGTCCCTTGAGGACTACAAGACAATGGCAGAAACAGCCTATTTGCTACGAAGCCCCGCGAACGTCAAGCGTCTACTAAGCCGCCGCAGCGCAGCTATCTAGTGGCAACGGCGTGGTGCGCGAGCTCAGTGAATGAGATTGGTGTTCGCTGATGAGGCGTGGGAAGACGATCTCTACTGGCAAAAGCAAGACCGGAAGATGTTGGACCGTATCAACCGTTTGATCGCAGAAGTCAGGCGGGAGCAGTACGCAGGTGTCGGCAAACCAGAGCCTTTTAAGTACGCACTGGCTGGGTTCTGGTCGCGCCGCGTCTCCGACGAGCACCGAGTGGTCTATCGCGTTGAGGGCGATGTGCTCTTGATCGCGCAGCTTCGCTATCACTACTGAGCTGCGTGACGACGAGGATGGTCTGAACAAGTCCATCTTGGACTTTCTGACCCGCGTCGCCTCTGAACTTGTTCAGGGGCTCCATCGGGCTTGGCGGGCAGCAGGTCTTGCTCAGCTGGCGTCGGCGATGCTGACGGGTGCTTCGGGCGCCAGAGATCGGCTGCGATAGTCGCTCGGCGTCATGCCAACTTGCGCCTTGAACGCGCGGTTGAAGGGGCCGAGTGAAGCGAAGCCGCTTTCCATGCCGATGACCAGGACTGGCCAGTGTCGATGAGCGGGCTCGGCGAGCAAGCGCTTGGCGTGTTCGACGCGCGCGCGGTTGATCCACTGATTGAAGTTTCGCTCGCAAAGCACCCCCGTGATCAAACGACTCACGCGGTACTCCGGCACGTGTAGCCGATCGGCGAGGTCCTGTACTTTCAACGCCGCTTGCAGATACAGCCGTTCCTGTTCCACGAGCGCTCGCAGCGCGTCCGCCAGGACCAGATCGTCTGGACTGATCTCGGGCTCGATCGGGAGCGGCGCCTCTGCCGCCTTGGCGGGCGCTCGCGCTGGCTTGGCCGACCAATCCTGCAATTCGCGCCAGGCGAGCAGTCGATGCGTGATCAGCAACATGTACAGCGAACTGGCGCCACCGAGCAGGTGTGAGAACGCGGCCGAGTCGTCCAACATTGCCGGCACCATCGTGCACAACAGGACGCAACTGCCATAGCTGATCATGAACAAGCGGCGCATGGCTTGTTCCGGACGGGGCGCGTCGCGATAGCCGCGCACGCCTTCCAGAAACCCGAGCACCAGTATGGTGGACGACAGCATGCTGAGCAGCGCATCGATGCCGGCAACCGTTGGCGCCAGGCTGATTCCATCGAGCCAACCCTCGGCCTCGAACCAGCGCAGACTCTGATCGCTGATCAAGAGCAACGCAATCGCTGCCGCCGCGATCAGATGCGGTCCCTGGACGGCGCCTTCGCGGCGGAACAGCGCGCGCGCAAACAGCCAATACGCGTTGCACGTCGCGCAAGCGAATAGTCCGATCAAGAACTGGTGCGCGCCGACCGCGTCACCCGCCAAGCGTTTGATCATCAGCATCGCCAGGGAGCCGGCGAACACCGCCCAGATGACGTGGATGGCCAGCTTCGTTGGTCGCCGGAGCAGGTCCAGCACCGACGCGAATGCAAACATCGCGGCGGTCAGTTGCAACCAAGTGGTCAGCAGAAACATGGGTTCCTCGTGGATGTGCCGATGCCCAGGCGTACATTGAAGCAGAAGCGCCAAGCACCGGTCATCCGCCAGATGGCATCGCCGGCCGACCGCGATGGACCGGTCGAGCCAGTCGCCCCGCGTCCGGTGCACCCGTTTTTGCGGCGAGTCGACAGGTCGACACCCGTCGAGCCCCCAGAAACCTGCTGCCGATTTCCGAATCGGCGAGACAGCTGATCGCTGCGCACGCAGTCTGGCGCTGACCCAATCCGGGTTAAATGAATGGAATCCTTTCTATGCCAGGACGCAGTGCTGAATCCCTCGTCGACGTTCCACACACCCTCGAGCCCCCTGCCCGGAGTACCCTTCCACCGTCTGCGCAGAGGAGTCTCAAAGCGCTCCGCCTGTCGGCTGGGTTCTGGTTTCTGATCGCCTTGGTCGGGCAATGGCTGTTCGCCTGGTACATCGCCATGGTCTACGCCCGACCGGTGTTGTCGGGGACGCCTGAAGCCATCAACAACACTGCCAAGATCACCGGTTACATCGTCGGCGATGGGCTCGGGAACAGCCTGTTGATCAGCCATGTGCTGGCTGGCGGGCTGATCAGCATGCTGGGTTTGCTGCAGCTTTGGCCATGGTTGCGACGGCGGGTGCCGGGATTGCATCGGTGGAACGGGCGGCTCTTTCTGGCACTCGGCATGCTCGGTGCGCTGAGTGGCTTGTATCTCACTTGGATCCGTGGGTCCCGTTTGTCGGACTTAGGCGCTATTGGCATCTCAATCAACGGAATTCTGATTCTGATCGCAGCGGTTCTCGCTTGGGTTCATGCCCGGAACCGGAATCTCGGCCAGCATCGGCAATGGGCGATTCGGGCCTTTTTGCTCGTGAACGGCGTCTGGATGTTCCGGCTGGGTTTGACGGCCTGGTTGCTACTCAATCAGGGGCCAAACGGCAACACGGCGAAACTTGACGGACCGTTTGATCTCGCGTGGTCCGTCGGCTGTTACCTGGTGCCAATCGCGCTGGCCGAACTCTACTTCCGCGCCGAGTCCAGCCGTTCACCAACGCGGCAATGGCTGAGCGCCGGCGCGTTGGGTGCGAGCAGCCTGTTGATGGCACTCGGCGTGTTTGGGGCGTGGCTCATGCTGTGGCGACCGCACCTGTGACGTCGCCCACATGTCTGGCCTAACTTTGGGCTTTTGGCCGAGTCAGCAGACTGACCAGAATGATCGCGAGCATCGATGCGATAAAGCCCGGCACCATCGAATACAGCGCAAAAATGCCGCCCTGGCTGGCCTGGGTCATCCAGGCCACCACGACGATGCCACCGACCAGGATGCCCGCATAGGCGCCGGCGCGGGTCATGCCGCGCCAATACAGAGACAGCACGATGGCAGGGCCGAAGGTTGCACCGAATCCGGCCCAAGCATCGCCGACGCGCGACAGCACCGTGCTGTTCGGCTCGAGCGCCACAAAGAACGCGACGATCGCCACACCCAGCACCGCGAGGCGGCCGACCCAGAGCATTTCCTTCGGGCTCGCATGCTTGCGGAACAAGCCGCGATAGAAGTCTTCGGCGAAAGCTGCAGACGACAGCAGCAGCTGGGCGGACGCGGTGCTCATGATTGCGGCCAAAATACCGGCCATGCAAATGCCTGCGATCCAAGGCGGGAAGAATTGCGAACTCATTTGGATAAACACCTTCTCGGACTCTTGCCCACCCATGTAGGTGCTCAACGCGCCAAGCGCGGTGAAGCCGACGATCATCGCGGCCAGCAACACCACAATCTGCCAAGTCATCGCAACGCGACGAGCGATCTTCATATCGGCCGGATTTTTGATCGCCATGAAGCGCGCGAGGATGTGCGGTTGCCCGCAATAACCAAGCCCCCAAGCCAATGCTGACGCAATACCGATCCAGCCGAGATCGTTGCCCTTGGCGTCGCTGAACGGGTCAAGCAGTTCGGCATTGAACGCGTTCATCGTGGCGTGCATGCCATCCAGTCCACCAACAATGTGGAGCCCCATCAGCGCAACAACCACCAACGCGAAGAACATCAGCGTGCCTTGCAGCACATCAGACCAGGACACCGCCAAAAAGCCGCCCAGGAATGTGTAGGCGAGCATCACGATCGAACCCCAGAACACGGCCCACGCGTAGGGCAGCTGGAACAGCGCTTCGAACAAGCGACCGGCGGCCACAAACTGGCTGCTTGCGTACAGCACAAAGAATACGAGGATGAAGAACGCGGTCAATGGCCGGATCCAGCCACGGTCGTTGAACGCGCGCTCGAAGTACGCAGGCAGCGTCAAGGCATCACCGAGTTGTTCGGTGCGCTCGCGGAGCGGCTGCGCAATGAAGCGCCAGTTGAGCCAGGTGCCAACGATCAGGCCGCCGACGAGCCAAGCCGATTCGTATCCCGCGAGATACGCAAAGCCAGGCAGGCCCATCAACAGCCAGCCGGACATGTCCGTGGCTTGCGCCGAGAGCGCCGTCACCCAAGGCCCAAGCGAGCGGCCACCCAGAATGAAATCCTTCAAGTTGGTGGTGCGTCGCCAAGCGATAAAGCCGAGCAGCAGGCAGATGCCCAGGTAGATTCCAAACGTGGCAATGATCGTCGGCGTGGCGGGTTGCATGGACTTGGGCAGCCTGTGGCGTGGTCAAGGTCGCGACTCTGCCATGGTCCGCGCCAGCATGAAAGCTGGCGCTGTTTGGATTTTTGGCGTCCTGGTCGGTCTCTCGAACGCCGGTGGTGTGATTAGCAAGCCATTGGCGATGGCATGTGGTTCGACGTCTCGACCACGCTGCAGTGTCGCAAGTAGCCCTCTCCCCAGCCCGCTCCCACTCGCGTGGGAGAGGGAGCGCTCCTTCCCCCGCGATCGCGGGGGAGGGTCGGGGCGGGGGTTACTTGCGATCAGGATGGGCATCAGTCGTAAATGGACTGAGTACATCAATCAACGGGTTATCGTGTGTTTGATGAGAGAGGGAGCGCTTCTTGAAACTCGCGCAGCCTACACGCCGAGATTCAGATCCCAGGTTTGCACGCGGTCCAAGCGGATCTTGTTCGCGAACAGAGAGAACGCGAGCATTCCGGCCAGACCGTTCGCGCGCTGGACCCATGGCGGCAAATACAGCGGCGCCGTGATATAGCCCGCGTCGAACCAGGGCTCCAATACGACAACGTCGTGCAACGTCATCTTGCCGGCAAACAGATTGCGGCACAGTTTCAGCTTCTGATTCTTCAGCGCCCAGCGGAAAAACGTATGCACGCTGAGGAGCCCGTGCAAGTAGACCGTGTCCTTCGTGAATGCCGAGCCGCCCGTTGTGGGCGCGCCGCGGAAGATACGCGCGGCGGAGGTATAGGCCTCGGATTCGGTCTGGCCGCTAGCCATGAACAGCTTGAAGACGTCGATGAAGTTCGCGCCATCCTGGGCTTTATCGATGCCGATGATGCGCATCGAAATGCGCTTCATGCGGCCAATGTCGATCGTGCCCGTGATCAGTTCGGCGAAGGTGGCCAGACCCTCTTGCGTGGACGTGATGCGCGGCGAGTTGCGGGCCATGGACGCGAGGTTGGGCTGTTCGCGGCCGTTGAGCGCCGTCAGTGAATGCACGAAGGCCTCGTGCTCGAGCAACTGGTGGCGATCGTATTCGGAGAAGCAGGTCGCATTGCGGAGACGGATGCGCGTGGGACCGGCGGCGGCCTTCGCCGTTAGTTCCGGATCGATCTCGACACGTACTTTGTGATGCACGAAAAACGCGTCGAGACGCTCCTGCAGTTCCTGCTGCATGATCTGCGCGCTCAGGCAGTAGTCCGCTTCCTGGCTTGAGAGCTCATGCGATAGTTCGTCAGCGAGCGAAATGAAATGCAACGCCGCCTCGACGTTGTGATGCTCCGATCCCGGCAGGAAATCCCCCGGCTGGCCGAACAGGCGTGCGGAATGGGTGCCGATGTCGGCGGTGCCGGCGGCGTCGAGCATGGCGGTGGCGATTTCCCAAGACTCCGCGGTGCGGCGCACATACCCACCCACCGGATGGTCCTCGGCAAAGCGCGCTTCGTGCTGGATCGCATCGAGCTCGGCGCGGATCTCGGTGAAGTCGCGCTTCTTGTAGCGGACTTCCGGCAGAAACGGCTGGCCACGATGCCAGGCAGCGAGAAACTCATGTTGCAAGGACGCCGGCCAGCTCAGAGCGTCGAGCATGCGAATGCCGCGGACGGCATCGACGAGGCGCTTGTCCAGTTCGGCGAAATAGCGCAGGTCAGCTGCGCTACCGAGTTCGGCTGGCACGGCATTCATAGGCGATTCCCGGACGCCTGGCAGACGCGGTTGCGGCCCTCGTTCTTGGCCCGATACAACGCGCGATCGGCATCGATCAGGAAGGTGTCGCTGCTCAGGTGCCGCTTGGCGTCGAACTCGGCCACGCCGATGCTGACATGAATTCGCAGTGTGGGTTGCTCGGGCACGACGGCCACGGCCGCCAAGCCGATGCGAAACGCTTCGGCACGGGTGGCGGCTTCAGGCTCGGTGTGGCCGGGCAGTAACACGGCGAACTCTTCACCACCAAGGCGAGCCGGCAACTCGCCCTGGCCCGCGAACACCAGTCGCAGCTGCTCCGCAAAACCACTCAAGCACGTGTCACCAATCGCATGCCCGTGCTGGTCGTTGATCTGCTTGAAGTGATCCAGATCGATCACGAGCAGCGACACGGGCCGGGTGTGGTTCGTTGCTTCGGCGCGCACCCGCTCCAGTTCTGCGACAAACACGCGCCGATTGGCGAGCAAGGTCAGATCATCGGTGCGGCTCATCCGCTCGAACGCATCGCGCTGCTGGCGCAGCGTCTCCTGAAAGTCGAGACGGTCATGAAAGTCGCGATGGGAGCGAATCAGCGACGTGATCACATAAGCGAGATAGACCGTCAGGCTGAAAGCCACGGCGCGGTCGTGCCCTGGCATCCACATCAAAGCCGTGGCCGGCGCATAGATCAGCACCACGGCCAGCAACGACGGCCAGAAACGCATGCTGTAGGTGTGTGCGATCGCCGTCGCAAAGCCAGCGGCGCCCACGAGCAGGGCCATCCGCGCATTGGCCAACACCGGGCTGATCAAGGTCCACAACACGACGGCGCCCCAAACCGCCGCCGAGACTTGGATGATCAGCCATTGCAGGTCCAGCCAATGCGTCAGGACGCGCGGGTCCTGCGACACCGGTGGCCGCAAGGCCAGTCGCGCCACCGCCAAACTGACGAAGATCACGGCGATGGTCAGCGACGCCCACGGGTACACGCTGATCGCGGGCGTGAAGAGGCACACCAGCAACCAGCCCAGTACGTAAAACACCCCGCCCACCACCATGCGCCGCCTGGTTTCGTCCACCTCGTGGGCGAGCCTGCGCAGGTTGATACCGCGGTGTTCGATATCCCGTTCCATGGCGCCGATCATTAAGCCAGTTTGGCGGGCGGTCAAGCTGGCGTCGCGAGGCGGTGTGGCTCGGCGCCGGTACACGCCGAGTCTCCAGGTCGGTTACTGGGTGCTACTCCAGCCCGTCCGCAAACAACGGTGCCAATTGCAGCCGAGTCAGCGAAGCATCCGTGTCCGCGCCCAGCCACTGGCGCACGCCGGTGACGAGCAGTCGGTTTGGGGTCGTGCGGGCATCGATATAGCCTGCCACCGCTTGATCGTCGGCTTCGGCGACGCTGTTTCCGTGGGCGAATTCGATCGCGATGTTGTCGCCTGGCAAAGCCGTCCAACTGCCTCCCGGTTTGATGAAGCGATACAGCTCGAAGTCGAGATCGACTTCGATCGGATCGACTCGGTAGCCGCTACCTATTGCGTAGACTTCGGAGCCATCGGCGCTGACCGCAAGATCATTGACGAAGAAGTTTGTGCCGACGACAAAGTTGTTGGTTCCAACGATTCGGGATGTGCAGGTGCCAAGCGTCGGCGCACCGGTAGTCGGCACGTTGATTTCCAGCAACCATAGGTACTCAATGGTCTGTAGAAGGTCGTCGAAACTCGCATTCCCTGCGACCAGCACCTTGTCACCGGCTACCTTGGCCACTCGGGCGCGCCCGGAGGTCGCCGCGCTCATCGCGCCGCAGGTCGCAAAGGGAATGGGAAAGGTGGTTGTGTTCGAGCCGCCCAGCGTGCCGTCGTTATACGTGGTCATGCTGATCGCGTTGTCGATGCTGTTGTCCTTGTATGCGAACACGGCCGGGACGCGCTGCGAACTGGCTCTGCCCATGCCAATCGGATCGTAGATGCCACCGGTGACAGGGATGAACGTATTGCCACCGTTAGCGGCACCGGAAAACTGGGCGCGAATAGACAGCCCGAAGGATGCGTTGGTGTTTGGGTTCGTGACGGTTCTAAGGACCAGGACGTCGCTGGCGGAACAGACCAAGTCGACGACGCGCTCCGGACCCAAGGCGTCCGCAGTGACCTTGCCGTCGCCTTCGAAGACACTGGTGTCGAGGTTGCCGGCACCATCGAAGGCGTAGATCGCGGACAAATTCTCGCTGGCCGTGCCCTCCACGACGCCAATCACGAAGCCCGTGCTGTTAGGTCGCTGGCAAGCGGCATCGACGCGGAGCACGTCGAACGTCTTCACGGAGCTACTGACGCCACCCGTTGTGGAGAAGGACGAGATGACGATGCGCGTTTTCCCGGCTGTGGGGCTGGCCGCTTCGCCGATGACCGTGTAGCCACCTGTGACACGATCGACGAACACCGCAACACCGCGATCCGCGAGCGTGGAGCCGGGGACATCATAGGAAGCCGTTGCGGTGGCACGGCTGGAGCCGAACGACAGATCGAGGTCGGCCATCGGCGCGACCGCGTTGCTGACGGTGGAAATTGCCAGCGCCGCCAGAAAGACCGCTCCTGGCAGCACCGTGTGAGTACGTTTGATTGTCATGGTTCGACCCCGAGGCTGGTTTTGTTCCAGGCAAGCGCCTGGGTTCCAATCGGGGTACGAGGTCAGAGGACGAGATGGGACAAGTTGAAAGCGTTCTCGAAACTACTTGAGCGGTCAATCGCGACCAACCCGAAACTCGGTGCCGCGGAACTCCAGCACCGCGCCGTCTGGCAGCACCCGCTTCAGCCACAAATCTTGATCGAGCACGCCGTTGTCACTGATCCGACGTTCCTTGTAGACCACGAAGCGCTGGTTCGGATCGGCGGCATAGCGATGCATGCTGAACTTGACCGGTGGCAAGTCATGACGTAGCGAATAGGGCAGGTCTTCATAGCGCGGCAGCAAGTCGTCCGGATTCGCCGACGCCACATCTGGCGGCATGGCGGGATTCGCCGCATCGACCGGCATCGATTGGTTTTGGGGCGGATCGGTTGGCATCACCGCCATGGCTGAAACGTTTGGGTCGACGCTGACGGCCGGAGGCTCCACCGCCAGACTCGCGTCGGCGTTGACTGCAGGCGCTAGCGGCTCGCTGGATGGATTCGGCGCAGTCACATTCGTTGGTGTCACGGTCGGCAGTGCACCGGGCTCGGCCGGCATGGGAGGTTGCGACACGGGACTCGGCGGCACCGGTGCAGGTGCCGGGATCGGCGCCAGCTCTGCCACATAGGCAGGCGCACTGGGATCGGGCTGGATGTCGGCAGCACTGTTTTCTGCTGCGCTCCCGCTGGGCGCAGGCGATGGCGGCGCCGGAACTGGTTCAGGCGCTGCACCCTGGCGCTGCAATTCCGCCGGTTTGCGGGCACTCGCGGCAAGCGCGGGCGGATTGGCCGGTTGTTTTGAGCCTGATGGGTTTGAATCTGATGCTGCCGGCGCATCGACCTCGGCTAGCGGCGGAAAGCGATCGGGCCACAATTCGCGCCGGTTTTGCCAGGTACCGGCCAGCGCCACGCCGATGACCGCCAATACGGCCAACCACGGCCAGATCGGCCGCGGTTTGCTCGCGTGCCAGACGGGCGCGGGCATGGGCGTGGCGATGGCGTCGTCGCCCAGACGTGCCGCCTCGGAACGTTTCAGGGCATCCAGAATTTCACTCATGCAGGCATTATGCGGCAGGGTAGGTGGAGAAGATATTCAAACCGTTAGGCACGACTGGCAGGGAACTGTGCAATTGTCGCCGTGGCGCGTCGGCTTTGAGGCCATACGCTTTTGTATACGAGATTTGGACTCCAGAAGGTGCATCAGGTTCCGGTCGCGGTGACCGGACGCAAACGCCAGCGCCAATCCGAGCCGATTGGGCGGTGGTCCACGCACTGCCATTCTGGCTTGGCTGCCATGTTGGATGGGCTCAAGCCAGCGAACACCGGCATGCCTGAATCGCCGAGCAGACAAGTGTTTTGATACAGCAGCCACTCGTCGATCAGGCCTTCCCGAAGCAGGGCGCCAGCGAGCGTGCCGCCCGCCTCAACCATCAGGTCATTGATTCCTTGCCCGGCGAGCCAGGCCAGCGCGCCCGTGAGGGACAGGCGGCCGTCAGGGCCGTGAGCGATCCCCCAGACTGTTGCGGCCGGACAGCGGGTCTGCAGACTTTTCACGTGTTCGGGCGCGGTCAGTACCCATGTCGGGGCATCGTCGGACAGCAGTTTGGCCGAGGCGGGCAGGCGGCCTTTGGTATCCAGTACGACTCTTGCGGGCGCCACGCAGGGCGCGTCCACTCGTGCGGTGAGGCTTGGATCGTCGGCCAAGACGGTGCCAACGCCGGTCAAAATGGCGCCAGACGCAGCGCGCCAATGTTGCACGTCGGCGCGCGCAGCTTGGCCGGTGATCCATTTGGATTCACCGGAGCGAAGTGCGATTCGACCATCCAAGCTGGTGGCGGACTTGACGCGAACAAAAGGCCGGCCGCGCTCGATCCGGCTCAGAAATCCCTCGATCTGCGCCTGGGCCGCGTCGCGCATCAGGCCCGTCTGCACGACAACGCCAGCCGCCTGCAGTCGCGCCACACCCTTGCCAGACACCAGCGGATTCGGGTCGGCCACCGCATACACCACGCGTGCGACGCCGGCTGTCTTGAGCGCGTCCGCACATGGGGGCGTGCGCCCCGTATGCGCGCAGGGCTCGAGCGTTACGTAGATCGTGGCGCCATGGGCTCGTGTGCCGGCTTCGCGGAGTGCGAACACTTCGGCGTGGGGTTCGCCAGCCCGCTGGTGAAATCCGCGGCCAACGACGGTGTCCCCTTGCACCAACACGGCGCCGACGCAGGGGTTTGGCTTGGTGGTGTAGCGTCCGAGTTCGGCCAGGCGCAGGGCCTCGGCCATATGCCCATGATCGGCCGCCGAAAACATCAGGGTACCCGTTCCATCACCGTGACGGGTTCGGCCCAATCCTGCATGACCGTGGTCTCGGACCAGCCAAGCTTCTGGTAAAAGGCCTGCTGGCCTGAGGTGTACAGGTAGAGCTTGGGCATGCCCAGCGCGCGTGCTTCGGCCAGGCAGCGTTCGACCAAAGCGATGCCATGACCTTGGCCTCGGTATTCCGGCCAGACGTAGAGGCTCGCCAGCCAGGGTGAATAGGCACGGATGTGCTCGTGATCATTGGCGAGCAGGCTGACCGAGCCGACGAGGCATTCGGCATCGGCTTCGCCGTCGATGAGCACCATCGTGGTCGGCACCGCACAATGATCGACGTGCGATTCCAGCTCCAAAAGCGCATCGGACTCCTGCCAGTGCGGCAGTAACGGGCCCCATTCTTGGTGGTGGGCATGCGCGAGACGCGGCGCATAATGCATGCGCTCGGCCAGATACACAAATTTCATCCGCGCTTGGATCCCGGTTCGGCATCGCCCAGCAGCGACATTTGCTTGCCTTCCAGGATGGGCAAGTCGCGCTCGAGTTGCTCGACTTCTTCGCGGAATTCCTTGACGTCCTCAAAGCGTCGATAAACCGACGCAAAGCGCACGTAGCCGACCTGGTCAATGCGCTTCAGCTCGGCCATGACCCATTCGCCAAGCCGCCGCGATGCCAGCTCACGCTCGCTCAAACCGCGCAGTCGTTTTTGGATGACACTGACCGCCTCATCGATGGTGTTGGCATCGACCGGGCGCTTGTGCAGCGCGCGCTCGAAACTGCCTCGCAACTTGCGCTCGTCAAAGGGCTCGCGCCGGCCGTCGTGCTTGACGATCATGGGGGTCTTGAATTCGACCACCTCGAACGTGGTGAAGCGCTCATTGCAGGCGTCGCAATGACGGCGACGCCGAACCTGGCTACCGTCTTCGGTCAGACGGGAATCAACAACCCGAGTGTCTTCATGGCGGCAGAAGGGGCAACGCATGCTAAGAGCTTAGCAGGCGCATCCATTGATGCCAGCCCTGGTTAGCTAAGGACCTCGACGGGAAGTCAGCGCCCGATTTGCCGGCTTGCCGCGAGGCCGATCCTCACCCCGGATCAGGTCCGGGGTGAGTTTGATCTGCTGCCGGTTCAACTGAGACGGAGCTGAAACAGCGTCGTACGTGCTGCCCCAGTACGTTCACACGATCGGGCAGACCTGAGTCCAGCGACCACGGGTTTACTCGAAGCCGTTTGCAAACAGAAGCGGTGTGGCCTGCGGCGTCGGGCTCCCATCCAGTTCGCGCAGGAACGCGAGTAGCGCGTCCTGCTCGCCCTGGGGCAAGGCGGCAACCCGTCGGTGCGCGTTGGCACGTGTCAGATCAGCGGCCGTGCTGACGACGATCTCGTCGACCGACAGGTACCAGCCATTCGTGCCGATGCTGATCACGTTGCTGTTTCCGGCCAGCAGGGGCACATTCTCGATCCGGATCACATCCCAATTCGTACTGCGCCAACTTGGCGAGTTGTTGGTCGCCGGCACCGCATTGGCCGCATGGGTCTGGCCGTTGATCACCAGACTCAGCGCCTGCATCTGCGCACCGGAGCGTGAGTTGCTAAAGCGGATCTCGATTGCGCCCGTGCCGCCCGCCCCGCCCGCGACATTGTTGAACACGATGGCCTGGCCTGCCGAATCGACACTGGCGTATGCGCGTCCGCGCACCAGATCATCGTTGTTCAAATCGACGAACGCATTCTGCAAATTGGCGCCACCCTGCAATTGCGCGGTCTCGGCTGGATACCGGGTACCGCCCGTCACTCGGAAGACATCGGCAAGGGTCGCGGCAGCGCCATCGTGGAAATATGGTGCCGTCGCGTGCAGACCGCGCAGGCCAGGCGTATCGATCCCGTTCAGTGGTCCGCCCAGCCGTTGTCCCGAGGTATCTCGAAGCGTGCCGACATCGTGAAGCGTGGCCGCTCCCAACGTGCTGTCGGTATAGGTTGGTGGCACATGACAACTGGTGCATTGTTCACGCGCAAACAGCGTTTCGCCGGTTTGCGCCAGCGTGGTGAAACTGCCGTCGGCGTTCCGAAACGGACTTCGGGCGATACTGGCGTTGCCGAGCGATCCAAGATAAGCGGCCAAGCCATCGAGTTCGGCGCTGAGCCCGGCCTTGGGTGGGCCAAGCGGTGCGCTGGTGGCGGCGAATTGCGGATCGGTCAGGAACCCGCTGCCGCCGAATGCATTGCGAATGTCGTTTTCGAAATCCTGGATCTCGTCGAAGTTTGCCGACCAGTGCACATTGCCGTGCGCCGTGCCGCCGCGGCCGTTCAGGGTGGTCGTGTTGCGAAGCCCCTCGCCTCGGCCGGTGAAATCCCACACGCGCCCGTCCTCACCGCCATCCAGATGACAGGTTGCGCACGAGAGGTAGCCCTCGGCGCTCATGCGTGGGTCGGCCGCGTGATAGAACACCCGCTTGCCGAGCAGTTGGCTGGCCGTTAGCGGCTCATTCGCCACGACCGGGATGTCGGTACGAGGAGGCGCAATCTGGCCCTCGCGAAACAAGGAGCCCGTTTCCAGAACGGTCACGCTGCGGCCCATGAAATTCTGCACAAACGTGCGCTCGGTTTGCGGGTCCACGCAGACTCCCTGCGGCGCGGCGCCCACCGCGAGTCGCGTGACCTGGGAACCGAGTCCCGTCGACTGATCCATCGCCAACGCATCGAACACGACCAACTCGTTCATGCCCTGCAAGCTGACAAACAAGTAGTCGCCCAGCGGCGAAAAGGCGAGTGCGTAGGCGGAGTCGGAGTTGTCAATGTCGATCGCGCGGCGCACCCGGGCATTCGGATCGGCAACCGTGGGGTCCACTTCCACGAGCAGATTTCGCACGCTGTTGTCGGTGTCCAGGTCCTGACTGGCGTGAATCAACAGGCCACGCTCACTATTGGGCTTGTTACCGGTCACGAACAGCCGACCGGTGCGCGGCGACAGCGCCGCACCGGCGAGATCGTTGATCACACCCTTACCGCTCGCGGTGGTGTCGCGATTGGCATCGTCGCCAAACTTGTTGATCCGGTGCGCGGCAACGAGTGTCATGGTCGCAGCGTTGATCTCGAATGTCTCGCCGTGATGCTTTGGTGACAGAAACCGCGTCGCGAACACGCGGCTGCCATCGCTGCTGACCGCCAGCGCACGGGGTCGACCGGCCACCGGCAGACTGCCCGTTTGCTGTCGCGACACCGCGTTGTAGCGGCGGACTTCCTGGCGCTGTTGCAGACTGACGAACACATTCGCGCTTGCCGGATCGATGGCCAACGCGGCTGGCGCACTGCCATAGCCCGTGTTGAGTTCGCCAAGCAACGCGCCGGTGTCCGGATTCAATACCTGGACGCGATCATCGTCGAAGCATGCCACCCACAACTGGTTGCTGTTGCTGAGCGCAAGGCTGCGTGGGTCGGCGCACACCGGATACTCGGCGATCAGCGTTGCCGTATCGGCATTCAGCACGCTGATCGTATTGGCGTCCGGATTGGCGACAAACACCCGGCGCGCGGCGTTCGCACAATGGATCGAACTGCTTTGCGTCGGCGCGCCGGCGGCCGGTGCTGCCGTGGTCACCGTGGTGGTCCGCGACGCGATCACCCCACTTGGATCGCGCACCTGCACGCTGACCCGATAGTGCCCGGCCGCCGCAAAGGCATGTTGACCCGAACTGCTTGCCGACCACGCGGTTTTGGCACTGCCATCGCCGAAGTCGTAGCGATACTGCAGCGTGTCGGCATCAGGGTCACTCGCGGTGGCCACGAAATCGATATTGGCGGCGACGGGCGCTGGATACAGATTCGCGCTGACGCCGGTCACCGTTGGCGGCCGATTGCCGCCGAGTGCGGCGCCTGTCGAGAACGTGAAGGCATAGGCCGGCATGCTGTTGCCGGCAGCATCGCGAACGCCGACGACACGGAATTCATAGCTGGCATCGGCGTCCAGCTGCGCATTCGGCTGAAACGTCAGCACGTCATCGAATGAGAAGATCCAGGTGCCCGGTAGCGCGGGGCCGAATGTGCCGGGCCCGGTGATCCGGCGCAGCAGCAGCGAGGTGCCGACTTGCAGCGACAGCGTGTCGAGCGTTTCATGGATCAAGAGCGAGATCGGCGCGCCGCGCGGAAAGTTGCTTTGCCCGGCGCGCGGAATATGAAATGCCACGCTCGGTGGACGTGTGTCGGGGTCGGCCTGGTGCGCAAAGATGCCGATCGCCTGATCGCTACCAGTGCCACCCGCCACGACGAGATTGCCCAATGGCATCGCAAACTGGCCGATATCAATGTGCGCCGCTTCGGCGGGGAATTGCAGGACCGATTGCCGCGTGCGCATGTCGATCTTGTGATCTCCGATGAATGCGAACTCGTCCTGGAACTGGCCGTACATGGCGCCGGACCCGGTGTTCGAGCGCGACAAGGCAGTGTCGCCCACGAACCGAAGATCACTGGGATCGGTGGCATCCACCACGCGCATGCCATTGCCGTTGTCGTTGTACGGAAACACGATGTAGAGCTCGCCGTCGTTGCCCCAAAGTTCTGGCCAGTAACCACCAGGGCCACCGGTTTTCAGCACATCGAGCAGCACCGGCTGTGCCGGGTTGCTCACATCGTAGGTCGCAACGCCCGTGCGGCTTTGGTCGGATGCGAAGATCAGGAGGTTGCCCAGAAGGAATGGGTGGCCAACCACCCCCGTCTGGCCCAGGTGATCCCACTGCGACAGCAACTGACTGCCCGGGTTGAACACCGGACCACCGTAGCGGATCGAGGCCTGGCCGCTGATCGCGCCATAGCTCCACCAGGTCTCATCAATGTGCCAGGGCGCGAACAGGCTCCCACGCGTGCCCGCACCCAGGTGACCCGAAGCGTCACGCGTGATGCCTGGAACGCCGTTTACGGCTCGGAACGACCACGGCGCCTCTGGCGGCCAGTCGGCGCCCACGACTAGCCAGTGACCGGCTGTGCCCGTCATGAAGTTCTGGCCGACATGAAAGTAGCCATGCGCGTTGATGGGCATCGGTGTATCACCCAGCGACCAGCCGAGCGCACCACCGCGATCGGTCGCTGGTGCGCGCGCAATGATGCGCGGATTCGCCGTATCACTCAGGTTCCACATGCGCGCCTGGAAGTTCGAGTTCGGCGCGCTCGACGGGACTTCCGGGACCGTGAACAAGACGCCGTTGTGCCACGCCATGATGGCCGCCCGGCCATCGGTCACCGCAAAGGGTCCGGCCACGAGCGCGCCGGGGGTGCGCGCGACGTTCTGGAACCCGATTCCGGTCGGCCAGTCCGATGTGGTTTGTGCTGTAGCGGTTCCGACGGTCAACAGCAGCGCCAGCGATAGCAACAATGAGTCGGGACGCATGGATGGAACTCCGGTTCTGTCTGAAAGCCAGCAAGGTGCATGCCGGGCGGGTTTGAACAATGTGCGCCAAGTCACTGATTTAAAAAGTCCTAGTGCGTTCATGAGACCGTCTCCAGAGGGGATGCCGCGGGCTCGGCCAAGAGCCAGAACCAAGCCGCGTCGCACCAGGGATGACGCAAAAAGCCACCCAAAACGACATCTGGGGTCCAAATCTGGGGGTCGAAAATCGGGACTGTGCGCCACCCCCATTTTCTCTGGTAAAAGTTTTGGGCTACACTCGGGCCAGTCCGTTGTGAATCAGGACCTTAGCCGCCATGCTTAAAAAAACACTTGCAGTAATCGCCGGAACCCTCCTGACCTGCGGAAGTTTTGCGGCCGAGGTCACGCTCCGTGACGATCATCCGACCGAATACACCGTTGTTGAAGGCGATACCCTTTGGGGCATTGCCAAGCGGTTCTTGAACGATCCTTGGCTGTGGCCGGAAATCTGGCAGGCCAACTCGCAGATCGCGAATCCGCATCTGATTTATCCGGGCGATCAGTTGAGTCTGGTCTATATCGATGGCCAGCCGCGTCTCGTCAAGGGACAACGCCCCGGTGTCGTCAAGCTATCGCCAAAGGTCCGGGACATCTCCGATCGTCAGGCGGTCACCGCGATTCCGCTGGCAGAGTTGGAGCCGTTCCTCGAACAAGCCCGCGTCATTTCACCGGCAGATGCCAAGTCACGCCCTTACGTCGTCTCCGTGGAAGACCACCAGCTTTATGGCCACGGTGACCGCGTGGTCTACGTCCGCGGCTTGAATGCTCGTGCTGGCGAAGAGTTTGATCTGGCCCGCGCGACTTACGTCTATCGTGAACTGCCGAAGCGCATGCCTTGGAACAAAGGTCCCGCTCGCGTAGTTGCGGAGCCTTGGGATTCGAGCGGCGCGTTGACCTTTGGCAAGCTGTGGACACAGCTGACCGATTGGCGGAGCGAAAAGAGTGAGCACATTCTGGGCCACGAAGTCGTATGGGTCGGCCGTGGCCGCGTGATTGCCGCAGGCGATCCGGCGCAAGTGCTCATGCAGCATGGTGGCGAGGAAGTCAAAGCCGGTGACTTAGTGCTACCGCCTGAGCGCGCGCCCTATGACTCGTCTTACTCGCCACACGAGCCGGAAAGCGTGCCCGACAACATGCGTGTACTCGCTGTGTCGGACGGCATTTTCCGGTCCGGTCCGTTGATGGTGGTGGCGCTGTCCCGCGGTGCCCGCGACGGTGTTGCGAACGGTCAGGTGTTCTCGATCTTTGCGCCCGAGCGCCAGATTCGTGACACCGTCAAGCATCCCGAAGGCGATATCCGCACGGCCTTCACGCCATCCAAAGCCAAGGTCACGCTGCCGGAAGAGTATCTGGGTCATGTCATGGTGTTTCGTACCTTCGAAAAGGTCAGCTATGGCCTGATCATGGACGGCATCCGGCCCGTCGAGATCAACTCGGTGCTGCGGCCGCCGCGTTCGACCTGATCACGCGATCGCGCTACAGATTCGCAAGCGGCCTTCGGGCCGCTTTGCGTTTCTGGCGTCCGAAACCGAACAAACTCAGAAATTTCTTAGGGCAGTTTCAGAAAATCGCCAATGCGCGACGACCCGGAGATCGGCGACAGTCCGGGCATGAATGATCGCGATTCTCTGATTCTGGCCCGCCTGATCTGGCTGCGCACTCCGGGCGTTGGCCCGGCCAAGCTCGCTGAGCTGCAACGTATCGGCCATCTGGCTGAGTTGCTCGCCATGAGCGAACAAGGGTTTCAGCAGCTCGGACTGAGTGCGGCCGCGATCAACTGGTTGAAACGGCCAAACGAGCATCAGATCGCCGCCGATTTGACCTGGTTGCAGCAGCCCGGTCATGCCTTAATCTGGCCCGACGAACTCGACTACCCACGGCTGCTTTCCGAGGCATTGGACCCGGCACCACCACTGTTTGTCGCCGGCAGTCCCGATTGCTTGCATTGGCCTACGATCGCCGTAGTTGGCGCGCGCCGCGCCAGCGCGGGCGGCATCGAGAACGCGCGCTGGTTTGCGACCGAGTTGTCCCGCGCGGGCTACACCGTGGTCAGCGGCCTGGCCTACGGCGTGGACGCCGAAGCACACCGCGCGTGCCTCCAGGCTGGCGGACCCACCGTTGCCGTGCTCGGCACCGGCGTCGATGTGCCGTATCCGCTTGGCAACACGCCATTGGCCCAGGACATCCAGCGCCAGGGGGTGCTACTCAGCGAGTTTCCGCTCGGCACGTCGCCGCGACCCGAGCACTTTCCAAGGCGCAATCGGGTGATCAGCGGCCTCTGCCGGGCCACACTGGTGGTGGAGGCAGGGCTGAAATCGGGGTCATTGATCACCGCGCGGCTTGCTGCCGAGCAAAATCGCGAAGTCTTTGCGATCCCGGGCTCGATTCACAACGAACATGCCCGCGGCTGCCACCGCCTGCTGCGGGACGGCGCGTGCCTGGTCGAGTCGCCGGCCGAAATCATCGAACTGCTGGGCGGCCTGCTGGCACGAATGGGCCATGGCGCGCTGCCCCCGCAGCCGGTACGCCCGGCGTTGCTCAGTGAGGCGGAGCATCAGCTTGCCGACGCCATGGGCTTTGATCCGGTCGACTTCGATACGCTGCAACGTCGGACTGGCTTGACCACTCAGGCGATCTCGACCATGCTGGCCGCATTGGTGCTGAAGGACAGGGTGGCCGACCTAGGCGGCGGCCGGTATACCTGGCTGGCGCGCTCGGATGTCGGCTCATGAACGACAGCAGCATATGAACGACAGAGGCACCTCACCCGGAGTGCCTTTCGAACCAGAGGTCCGCCTGACCGAGCGTGCAGCCGGCAGTCCGCAAGCAGGCCCGAACAAAGGATGGCGGATGAAAGAGAACATGCTGGAAGTACTGGTTTACCTGTTCGAGAACTACTTCTTCTGCGCACCCGAAAACACCACGTTCGATCGCGACAGCATGCAGGATGCGTTGCTTGAGGCCGGCTTTCACAGCAACAACATTGGCAAGGCCTGGGATTGGCTGGCTGCACTGCAGGCACCACCCGAGGCCCCCGCGTCTACGGCGCACCCAGTGCGCATCTATGCCCCGATTGAGCAGGACTATCTGGACGTCTCTGCGCGTGGCTTTTTGCTGCGCCTGGAACAGCACGGCATGCTCGACGTACGAACTCGTGAGCGCGTGCTGGAGCGGGCGCTGGCTCTGGAGCATGCGCCCGTACAAGTCGAAGAATTGAAGTGGGTGGTGCTGATGGTGCTGTATAACCAGCCCGGTCGGGAGGCGGAATTCGCCTGGATCCATGCCGAGCTGTTGGGCGACGCCCGACTGCATTGAGCCGGCAAAACTTTACGGTCAGCCAGGGCCGTTTGTCGGTCACGTCTGCACTTCTTTCGCCAACCCCTTGAGTGAAAACACAAACACTCGCAAACTTGGGGTTCAGGTCTGACTACGGGAGCCGCCATGAGCGACGACGCCATCTGGTACTACAGCAATGCCGCCAAACAGCCAAACGGCCCGGTCGGAATCGCCCAACTGAAGGAAGCCATGCACGCACCGGGCTGGTACGAGCGCGCGCTCATCTGGCGCGACGGCTGGCCGCAATGGCGCCCCTGGAAAGAGGTCGCAGCGGAACTCGGCATTCCGTTGCCGATGCATGCTGAGGTGACGGCGCCACCGCCGCGTGCGCCAGCACCAGCTCTGGCGCCAGCGCCAGCGCCGGCACCAAGACCGCAGGCATCGCCACTCGCAGCCACCGAGATTTATCCCGCGCCGGCTGCCATGCAGGCGGCCGCACCGCCGCGCCCGCCCGTCAGCGGTCAGCGTCCGGCAGCTCCCGCACCCGCCGCTGGGTTGCCTGATTCAGTTGCGGAGTCCGAAATGGTGTACGCCGGCTTCTGGCGGCGTTTTGTGGCACTGCTGATCGACGGCGTGCTGCTCACCATCATCATCGTTCCGGTCCTGGCCATCGCTGGCGCCATTCTGACGCCGATGATGATGGCGGGTGCCATGAACGGCGAGCCGAGCATGGGCCCCATGATTGCGCTGATTGCGATCAACGGCTTCATGTCACTGTTGGGTGCTTTCTACTTCGTGATCTGCGAACGCAGTGCGTCCGGCGCCACGCTGGGCAAACGACTGATCGGCATTCGGGTCGTCGACAAGGAAGGCCGCCGAATCGGTTTTGGTCGCGCTCTCGGCCGTTTGTTGGGCAAGATCGTGTCCGGCATGCCGCTTTACTTGGGCTATGTCATGGCGGGCTTTACCGGCCGCAAGCAAGCCTTGCACGACATGATCGCGGGCACGCTGGTGATCGACAAGTCGTCGCGCACGCAACTTGGCGGCAAGTCCGGCAGCGGCAGCATGGGTCTGATCGTCGGGCTGATTGTGGGCATTGGCCTGCTTGGCGTCATTGGCGTCGGGATCTTGGCAGCCATCGCAATTCCGGCCTATCAGGATTTCAACATGCGCAACAAACTTGCCGCCGCTTACAACGAAGCGTGGCCAATTCAGATTGCCGTCTCCGAATACTTCAACAGCAACGATGGCAATTGCCCAGGCAACGGCGATGGCACCGTCGGCAGCGCCGACAGTTATTACGGTTTGTACTTTTCTCGCGCCGAGGTCCAGCGCGGCACGGATGACAGCGGCACGCAGTTCTGTCTGATCAACCTGACCCTGGCTGGCGACCCGAAGCTTTCGGGCAAGATGCTGCAGCTTGCGATGGACGCCAATCAGACCTGGAGTTGCGCCTCCAGCGATGCCGACATCAACCGCTGGCTGCCCAAGAGCTGCGCGCAGTAATGTTCTTGCAATCGGCCTGATTGCCCCTTGAACGGGCGACAAACAGCGCCACAATAGAAGCTTGACGAGGCGCCGGTCCAGCCGGCGCCTTTTTTCTTTGTGGAGAGGCCATGACCGCCGCACTCGAGATTCTGGATCTACGAAAAACCTATGACACCGGCGTGCATGCGCTCAAGGGTGTCTCGCTGACGGTCGAACCCGGCGATTTCTTTGCACTGCTCGGCCCGAATGGTGCCGGTAAATCCACGTTGATCGGTGCGGTTTGCTCGCTCGTCCGCCCGAGTGCCGGCAGCATCCGGATCTTTGGTGAGGATCTCGGCCGCCAGCGCGAGTCGGCATTGGGCATGCTGGGTGTCGTGCCACAGGAAATCAATTTCAACCAGTTCGAAAAACCGTTCGATATTGTGGTCAATCAAGCTGGGTTCTACGGCCTGCCCCGCCCGCTGGCCAGGGAGCGCGCCGAGCGCTATCTGAAGCAGTTGTCGCTCTGGGACAAGGCCTTCGTGCCGTCGCGAACGTTGTCGGGGGGCATGAAGCGCCGATTGATGATTGCTCGCGCCATGGTCCATGAGCCGAAGCTGCTGATCCTCGATGAACCGACCGCCGGCGTGGATATCGAAATCCGCCGTTCGATGTGGCAGTTCGTGGAGCAGATCAACCGGGCTGGCACGACCGTGATTCTGACCACGCACTATCTCGAAGAGGCTGAGCAGCTGTGCCGCAACATTGCGATCATCGACAAGGGTGAAATCATCCGAAAGAGCGACATGAAGTCGCTGCTGGCGAGTTTGGATCGGGAGACCTTTGTGCTGGACCTAGTCGACAGCTGCAACAGCTTGCCGAATGTCGATGGCGTGCAGTTGAAGCGGATTGATGATCACACTCTGGAGGCGGAAGTCGCCAAGGGGACCGAACTCAATGCGGTATTCCGCGCGCTCGACGCCGCCGGCATTCGGCTGCGCAGCCTGCGCAACAAGGCCAATCGTTTGGAAGAACTGTTCTTGAACCTGGTCGACAAATCCGGAAAAGCAGCATGAACACGCGTGGCAACCTGACCGCTCTGAACACCATCGTGATGCGCGAAGTCACGCGTATTTTGCGTATCTGGGGTCAAACCCTGGTGCCACCCGCGATCACGATGACGTTGTACTTTGTCATCTTCGGCAACCTGATCGGCAATCGCATCGGCGAGATGAATGGGATCCGGTATATCGATTTCATCGTGCCCGGGCTCATCATGATGAGTGTGATTCAGAACAGCTACGGCAACATCGTATCGAGCTTTTTTGGCGCGAAGTTTCAGCGCTTCATCGAAGAGATGCTGGTGTCACCGACGCCAAACTGGGTGATTCTGGCCGGCTACTGTGTTGGCGCCATCGTTCGTGGCTTGATGGTGGGTGCAATCGTGCTGGTCGTCGCGATGTTCTTTACGAAGATCAAACTGCATCATCCACTCGTCACATTGCTGACGTTGCTGCTGACGTCCGTCACGTTTGCGTTTGCCGGCTTCATCAATGCGATGTATGCGAAGAAGTTCGATGACATCGCGATTGTCCCCACCTTTGTGCTGACGCCACTGACGTATCTCGGCGGCGTGTTCTATTCGGTGTCGCTGCTGCCGCCGTTTTGGGAAAAGCTCAGCCACTTCAATCCGATCCTGTACATGGTCAATGCATTCCGCTATGGCCTGCTCGGCATCTCCGATGTACCGCCTCTGCAATCGATCACCGTGATGGCATTGGCAGCAATTGCACTTGGCGTTTACGCCAGCTGGCTACTGAAGCGCGGGCGCGGCCTGCGGAGTTGAGGCAGGCCGGCGATCAGGTCGTCGAGTCGTCTTCCATTGGGGCCGGACGGTCGCCGATCAACGCCGCTCGCCGGGCCGCAGCGATGCGTTCATCGCGTCGACGGTTGCTGGCCTGGATGATCGCGCCGAGATAGAACCCGATCAATGCGGGTGAGAGTACGATGGAGAGGAAGTTCAAGGTCACCACGACGGCATAGGCATCATCGTAAGGCGTCGGCTCACGGTCGCGAATGCCGGCCATGATCTGAAAAACCGCCTGTTCCAGATTGAGCATGCCGAGCGTGATCACAATCAACGCCATTGGCAACAAGGCCGTCACCACCGCTTGCGGCCACTCCAGTTTCGCGAAGTGCCGCAAGAACCAGATGAGCAACGCAAGTCGCCACAATGCCACGATTTTCAGAAACGTGGCATTGAGCGCCGACGCTTCGGCCGCATCGACCGAGCGCTCGACCGGGATCGCATACAAGAGTGCGGGCAGTGACGTCATCGTCACGAACACCAACACCGACCGATAAGTCCACCGTTCGGGCCGAAGTGGAACAACCACCAGCCAGAGCAATGCCGAGAGCACGAACACGTAGGCGACCGACCCGAGCCCTGCGTACTGCCACCACTGCGCGGACGGGTGATCCCAATATCGGCCCAGGCCGGCGAGCCATGTGACGAACAGACCGCACAGCAGATAGCGGTTGGCATGGTCGGCCATGCCGCGGGACGGCAGGTGGAACGACAAAATCCGAACCTGATCCGCCATCCAGAGGCCGAGCAGACCACCTACACTCAGCTTTGGTTCGCGGCTTACCATTCCTCAAACGTCGGGGTCTTGGCGCTGGTGCGGGGAAAGGTTCCATCCGCATACACGCCGTTGCCAAAGCCGCATTCTGTTTGCTCGGGGTCGGTCTTGATGACGACACTCTTGGCGTCGAACGTGAAGGTCAACTGGCAAGGCCCGTTTTCGTCGCTGAAGAAAATCCCTTCGCCATTCTTGAGCTCGAATTCGCCGCCGATGATGCCCATGTTGTAGCCCGGTGGCCCGGCCTGCAGTTGCAGCTGGAAGCGCACCGTCGTGCCCTCCTGGATCAGCGCAAGATGTCCGCTGGCCTCGTGCTTGTCCGCCCATTCCCATGTGCCGGTGACCGATTCGGCAGCGTGGGCATTCGCACTGACGAACAGCGCAGCGAGCAAGGTACCGAAATACGAAGACAAGCGATGCATAGTGGCTCCCTGGCGGAATGGTCTGATGGTGCCCCGATCCTAGCAACCTCTATGCGGCCGTGGGGCTGACCGCTGTGTCTGCCCGAATTGTGGAGTGCCTCGGTGCTGGGTGCCCCGATTTGACGGCTGTCTCGAACATCGGGTTGACGCTTCTGACGAACCAACATGCCCGACAGAGGCCTGGGGCAGAGGCGAGGCCTGGGGCAGACACAGGGTTCTGCCCCTACACCGCAATCGGTGCCTTGATGGCCGGATGCGGGTCGTAACCATCGATCCGGATGTCGTCGAACTGGAAGCCATCGATGTCGCGCACGGTCGGATTCAGCCAAAGGGTCGGCAACGCTCGCGGCGTTCGCGTCAGTTGCAGCCGCGCTTGATCGAGGTGGTTCTGGTACAGATGGGCATCGCCCAACGTGTGCACAAACTCGCCCACATGCAGGTCACATACCTGCGCGATCATGTGCGTCAACAACGCATACGAGGCAATGTTGAACGGCACGCCGAGAAACACATCGGCACTGCGCTGATACAGCTGGCAGCTCAGTCGGCCGTTGCCCACATAGAATTGAAACAGCGCGTGGCACGGTGACAGCGCCATGTGCGGCAAGTCCGCCACATTCCAGGCATTGACCAGCAACCGCCGCGAGTTCGGATCAACCTTGATCCGCTTGATCACCTCGGCGATTTGATCAAATGTCTGGCCATCAGCCCCTTCCCAGCTGCGCCATTGCTTGCCATAGACCGGGCCCAGGTTTCCATCAGCGTCGGCCCATTCATCCCAGATCGACACTTGGTGCGCACGCAGGTAGCCGATGTTGGTGTCGCCCTTCAGGAACCAGAGCAGTTCGTGAATGATGGAGCGCAGATGCAGCTTTTTTGTGGTCAGCAGCGGAAAGCCCTGGCTTAAATCAAACCGCATCTGGTAGCCGAAGACCGAGCGCGTACCTGTCCCAGTGCGGTCGTCCTTATCGAGGCCTTTGTCCAGAATGTGCTGCAGCAGGTCGAGGTAAGTCTGCATGGCTTAGTTGAAGTGCTTTTGGCGGTGCGACCAAAACAGCAGGAACAGTCCGAACAAGATCATGGGAAGCGAGAGCACCTGACCGGTCGTGACCCAATCAAACGCGATGTAGCCCATCTGTTTGTCGGGCTCGCGGAAGAACTCCACGATGAAGCGCTGCACACCGTAACCCAGGCAGAACAGCCCGGAGACGGCATAGCGGGGCCGCGGCTTGCTGGAAAACCACCAGACCAGCACGAACAGCACGACGCCTTCGAGGCCCGCCTGATAAAGCTGCGACGGATGCCGGGCTTCGTGATCCAGGAGTCCTTGTGCTGCCTGCAGTCGGATTTCGTCCATGCTCAGATTGCCAGGCAACGCGTTCGGAAAAATCATGCCGACCGGGGCATCAGTATGCCGCCCCCACAACTCGCCGCCGATAAAATTGCCCATACGACCAAAGCCCAGGCCAACGGGCACCAGCGGCGCGACCAAGTCCAACGTGTCAAAGGGATGGCGGCGCAGTGACCAGGACCAACTGAAGCAGGCGATCATCACGCCAAGCAGCCCGCCGTGAAACGACATGCCACCCTCCCAGACCTTGAACAGGCTGAGCGGATGGGCGAGCAGCTCGGGCGTCGCGTAAATCAGCATGTAGCCAACGCGTCCGCCCACCACAACGCCGATCATTCCGTAAAACAGCAGATCGGACAGTTGATCGGCATTGACGCCATAGCGATTGCCGGCCACCCGACGTCGGCCAAGCCACCACGCGGATCCGAGGGCAGCCAGATACATCAGCCCGTACCAATGAATTTTGACAATGCCAAGGTCCAGGGCAATCGGATCAATGTCGTGCAGAATGGCCATGGCGGAGCAGTCGAAGATAATCCGCCATTGTCACCGAAGTTGACCAAACTGTCATCGGGACGTCCGTCTAAGGGTTGAGTCAATCGATCTTAGGTTGGAGACTAGTCTCCGTCTTCCGAGGAGACGCTCCATGTCCCGATCTGTTTCAATCCGCGCCGTTGCCTTGGGACTGTCGATCAGTGCCCTGGCCGCCTGTGTCAGTCAGAACTACCCGAACACGCTCCACCGCGACGCTCCTGCAGGGGCCGAAGCCGGTGAACGCTACGATCAACCCGGCGAGGCGGCCGAGTTCTACCTCCGCCAGCGCGTGGCGCCTGGCATGCGCGACTTGCCCGTCGAACGCCTGCTTGCGGGGCGCGAGCAGATGAAGCGGATGACTCAAATTGCCAGCGGCGCACGCCTGGTCTATCTCGATGAGTCCGACGTTGCCAATCGCGCGCCAGATGCGATTCTGGCAGCGTGGCAGGAACTCGGCCCCGGCAATATCGGCGGCCGTACGCGTGCGATGGTCATCGACCCCACCACGCCGAATACGATGTACGCGGCTGGCGTTGGCGGTGGGGTTTGGAAGACTACAAATGCCGCCGCCAGTTGGGCACCAACCAGCGACACCATGGCCAATATTGCCGTCTCGGCCCTGGCGTTGGATCCCGGCAACGCGCAAGTCTTGTACGCCGGCACCGGTGAGGGCTCGTTCAATGTGGACGCCATTCGCGGCGCCGGTATCTTCAAGACCACGAATGGTGGCAGTACCTGGACCCAGCTCGCGAACACCACCGGTAGCAATTTCTTTTTCGTCAATGATGTGGTGGTGGCGCCGTCGAATAGCCAAGTAGTCGTGGCGGCCACCAACACCGGCATCTTTGTCAGCAGTGACGGTGGCGGTACGTTTACCCAGCGCTCGACAGAGGTTCGCTGCTTGGATCTGGCGGTGAGCACCATCTCCGGCACCGATACCTGGCTTGCCGCTTGCGGCAACTTCTCGCAAGGCAAAGTGCTCCGCAGTACGGACACCATCAGCTGGCCGCAGACGCTCGGCACGGCGCCGTTGGATGCGGGGCTGGGCCGTCTCGCTGTAGCGATACGTGGCACACGTGCCTACGCCATTGGGTCCAGTCGCGTGGCGGGCCCAGATGTGACGTCTGATGGCAATGGCGACTACCTGCACCAATTGCATGCCTTCTATCGGTCGGACGATGGCGGCAGCACCTGGACCGCAACGGTGCGCAATACCGATCCCCATCGCGGCAATACGATGTTGCTGTCGGGCTACTTTGCCTGTTCGACGCTGTTACCCGGAATCGGTCAGGGCTGGTATGACATCACCGTTGCGATTGATCCGGTCGATTCCAATATCGTCTGGGTCGGCGGCGTCAATGTGTTCCGTTCGGATGATGGCGGTAGTACCTGGGGTCGCGCCGATCCGGCGCATCCGGATCACCACTCGTTTGTGTTCCATCCTCAGTTCAATGGCACATCGAATCAGATCCTGTACAACACTCAGGACGGTGGCATCTACCGGACCAACAACGCGCGCGCCGCGGTGGCGATCTTGCCGGCGACGGTCGGCAGCAACTGCACGCCTGCGAATCCGGTCGTGAGCTGGGCTTCGGTCAACAACCAATATGCCGTGACCCAGTTCTATCACGGGACAGCCTACCCGGATGGCACGAGCTATCTGGCTGGCGCGCAAGACAACGGCACCAACCGCGGCACCGATGCTGCGGGTCCGAATGCGTGGTCGTCGTTGACCTGTGGCGATGGGGGCTATACCGGCGTCGACCCGAGCAACACGAATGTGCTGTATGCCGGTTGTCAGAATGTCGACCTTCGCAAGAGCAGCAATGGCGGCAGCACTTGGCCATCTGCCGATAGTGGGATTTCAACATCGGAAGGCACCGCGTTCATCCCGCCGCTCCAGATGGACCCGAACAACTCGCAACGCCTCTGGTTTGGGGGCTCGCGTGCGTGGCGCACCGACAACGCCGCAACCAGTTGGACGGCGGCGTCTGCCTTGTTCAACAGTGGCAACGACGACGTCACCGCGATTGCCGTCGCGACCGGCAACAGCAATCTCGTGCTGATGGCCGGCAGTAGCGGCAGCAATCGCATCTACCGAACCACCACAGCGACCACCGATACCTCGGCATCTGCCTGGACCTCGACCGCGGTCGGCGGCTACGTCGCCGCACTCGCCTTTGCGCCAAGCAACAGCGCGATCGCCTACGCCGCCATTGCGACGTTTGGCGCCACGCATGTGCTGAAGAGCACCGACGGCGGTGCCACTTGGTCGGCCGCAGCCGGCTCGGGCGGCGGCGCATTGCCCGATGTGCCGGCCTTGTCGGTGGCCGTGCATCCGACCGATCCAAATCGCGTCTGGGTTGGCACCGATATCGGCGTCTTTACCAGCCTGGATGGTGGCGGTACTTGGGCTGCGGAAATCACGAGCTTCCCGAACGTGTCGACCGAGTGGCTGCAGATTATTGGCAGCGGCAATAGTGCGCAGTTGTTCGCGTTCACGCATGGCCGCGGCGCATTCAAGCTCAGCCTTGCCGCTGGCCCCGGCACGCTGGCCTTTGCGCAGGCGTCGCAACTCGTCGCGGAAGGTACGACGGCGCAGATTCAGGTCAATCGCACTGGCGGCAGCGACGGTGCGGTCAGCGTCAACTATCAGACGGCCAATGGGACTGCCGCTGCACCGGGCGATTTCACGAGCACCACGGGCACCCTGAGCTGGGCTGCTGGCGATGCCACCCCGAAAACGATTACGGTGCCGACCATCAATGACGGCAGCACCGAAGCCGACGAGACGTTTACCGTCTCGCTGTCAGGCGCGAGCGGCGGTGCGACGCTCGGTGCCAGCACGCATACTGTTACGCTGCGCGATGCTGGTGTGTTCCCACCGAACTGCGTGTTCCCGGCCAACTTCAGTACCCCGGACGATGGCAGCCTGCCCTGGCAGGTCGCAACGGACAGCGTGCATGAAGGCGCCTGCAGCCTTCGTACGCCAACTGTGCTGGGCAATAGTACGAACGCGCGCATTCAGACCAGCGGCAATTTCCAGGCTGGGAATGTCACGTTCTTCGCTCGCGTGTCTTCTGAATTGGATTGGGACTGCTTCCGCTTCTACGTCGATAGCACCGAGCAAAACATCGGCAGCAATTGTGCCCAAGTGGGTGGGTTCGGCCAATCTGGTGAAGTAGCATGGCAGCAGTACACCGTTGCGATTGCCGCCGGTAACCACACGCTGACTTGGTCCTACGAAAAAGATACCGCCGCAACGGGTAACGCCGATGCCGCCTGGATTGATCTGGTGACCTTGCCCGCTCTGGCCGGTACGCAGCCTGCCTTCACGAGCAGCGCGCCGGGCAACGGCACGTTTGGCTCGCCTTACTCGCACACCTACACTGCATCCGGTTCGCCAGCACCGAGCTTTGCACTTCAGAGCGGCATCTTCCCGCCCGGATTGAATCTGGTCGGCGCGGTGCTTTCGGGCACGCCGAATCAAGCCGGTACGTTTACTGGCACGGTTCGCGCAACCAACACCGCTGGCAATGCGGATCAGGTCTTCAGCATCACCATCGCGGCGATTGTCCCGGGGGCACCGAGCATTACATCCGGTACACCCGGCAATGCAACGGCGACGTTGAGCTTCAATGCACCAGCGAGCACTGGCGGCGCGGCAATCATTGACTACACGGCAACGTGCACGAATGGCGGCTCCTTCCAAATCACCGGGGCGGGAAGCCCGCTGACCGTGACGGGCCTGAGCAACGGGGTCACCTACAGCTGCACCGTGCGGGCACGCAACAGTGTCGGCCCGGGTCCGGACGCGACAGCCGTCAATGTCACGCCATCGGCCGTGGCTGACAGCATTTTCGCAAGCGGATTCGAGTGAGGCGCTGCCGCGGTTGCGGGAGACTCTGAACAGCTTCAGAGTCTCCGCGAGCGAAGGCGGGTCTGAGCCAGACCGTCCTTGGTTGGGAACGAAACGGTTCGGGTTGCGTCCGGCATGGTGAAAGCAAGAATGTGCCGGATCGCAACCAGGGTGGTCCAAACCACACGGATTGCGAACACGCCTTCAGAAGCCCACTTGCCATGCAATTGCTCGCGATCCGTCCGAATCAAGTCCTCGATCCCACGCTCCTGACCGCGCCCGAACTCGACAGCGTGCTGACTGCGACTTTGGCGATGTACGAGCAACGTGGTTACCGGGAACCCTGGATCGGTTATCTGGCCGTTCGGTCCGGTCAGATCATCGGCACCTGCGGCTTCGCCGGGCAACCGAAGGACCACGAGGCCGAGATCGCCTACTTCTGTTTCCCCGCGTTTCAAGGCCTCGGCTTGGCGACTGAAATGGCCCGGCTTCTGATAGAGACCCATCGCCAGGCGGCCGCGGCGGCGTCATGCCGCGTGATTGCGCATACCTTGCCGGAAGTGAGTGCATCGACCCGAATTCTGGCCAAGCTCGGCTTTAGCTGCCTTGGCGCGATCACGCATCCCGAGGACGGCACTGTCTGGAAATGGGCCTTGCTCGAATCGTGACCGCCCGATCGTGCGCTTCCGCTTTCGCTCGGTCCTACATGTACAGGCCGGCCTTTGCACGTGTGGAGTGCCTTGACTATGCTTTGGTGGGAGCTTGCACTAAAGGTGCGCTTATTCGCGCATCAAACTGTCGGCGACAATGCGTGATTCTTACAACGGCGCAGTGTGGCAAGTAGCCCTCTCCCCAGCCCTCTCCCACTCGCGTGGGAGAGGGAGTCGGCTCGCTCCCCCGCGATCGCGGGGGAGGGCCCGGGGAGGGGGTTACTTGCGGTCAGAATCATTACCACCCGCAATTTATTGGTTCGCAAAACCAATGAGTTATGGCGTGTTTGATGAGAGGGGTCGGTGATTGATCCCGGTGCTAGCAATTCACAGCACGGTGTGGGGCTGAACGCGAGGAGGCGAGGCAAGATGGCAAGCAGAGCAGCGTCAGACCAGATCGGCGCGGTGTTGAAGCAGCTTCTGGAACTACCAGCGTCTCAGCGGTCCGCAGCGTTTGCCGGAATGGCACTCGATCCGTCCGTGCGCGCGCTCGTACAAATCGCGCTGCAGTCGAGTCCCGACCTGAGTGAAACCGAACCGGCGCTACGCTCAGGATTGCCGCATCGCGCGCGCACGTTGGAGCGCGGCGACATTCTCGGGGTCTGGCGCATCGAGCGCGACCTGGGCAAGGGCGGCATGGGCTCGGTCTTCGAGGTGTGCCGCATCGATGGGCACTTCAAGCAACGCGGTGCGCTGAAATGGCTTACTGGTCTGCCGGGACCGGAAGCACGCGAATACTTTGCGCGTGAGCGTCAAGTGCTTGCCGACCTCAGTCATCCCAACATTGCCCGGCTGCTGGATGGCGGCGCCACGGCTGACGGTGATCCCTATCTGGTGATGGAGTTGATCGAGGGCCAGCACATCGATGTCTGGTGCCATCAGCATCGACCCGATCCGAAGCGACTGTTGAATCTCTTCTGCATGGTTGCCGAAGCCGTGGCGTTTGCCCATCGGCAACTGGTGCTGCATTGTGATCTGAAGCCATCGAACATTCTGATAACCGAGCCATTGCGACCAGTGCTTCTTGACTTTGGCATCGCGCGACTGCTCGATCAGGCAGATCGTCGCGATCAGGAAACGCCGGCGCCGCATGCGTTCTCCCCCGGTTACGCAAGCCCCGAACATCAGGCTGGACGCGTGTCGACTCAGAGTGATGTCTATAGCCTGGGCGTTATTTTGGGTGAGCTCCTTCACGCATCCGGGCATAGCAATCCGGAGCTGCACTGCATCGTCGATCGCGCCACGCAGGACGAACCGCAGCGCCGCTATGGATCCGTTGATGCGCTGATAGATGATTTACATCGCTACCAGCAGCATTTGCCGATTCGGGCGTGGCCGCCCGATCATCTGTATCGCACACAGAAGTGGCTGCGTCGAAACTGGCTCAGTGCTGGTTTGAGTGCGGCCGCGATTCTTGGGTTGGGTCTTGGCACGGTGCTCGCCTTCAGCGGCTTTCGCCAAGCCGAGCGTGACCGTGATCTCGCATTGGCGGCGCAATCACGAGCCGAGCAGGAGCGGGCGGCAGCACAAGCGGTTGCGGACTTCATGGTCGAGGACCTGCTGCTGAGTGCCGACGTCAACACGCGCGGTCGCGATGCCCGCGACGTCACTGTGCTGGATGCGATGGCCGCTGGCCTCGCCAATATCGAATCGCGTTTTGCCGGGCATCCCGAAACGGAGGGCCGTGTTCGCTTTGCGATCGGCACGGTATACAAACACTTGAACCGGATGGCGGAAGCCGAGCAGCAACACAGTCAGGCATTGGCATTGCTTCAGAACAGCCTCGGCGAGTCCCATGAACTCAGTCTCGAAGCGCTGAACGGTCTGGCCGGAATCTATCTGCGGACCGGCGACTTCGACCTGGCGAAGCGTGACTATGATCAGGGCCACGCGTTGGCGATGAAGGCGTTTGGCCCTGATGCTCCGATCACTCTGAATTTCGCAGGCCAGCGTGTGGTGATTGCGTTTCTCACCCAGGATCTTTCGTTTGGCATTCCGTTCGCCGAACAACTGCTCCAAAATCCTATTCTGGCCGAAGGCGCCACCGAAGCGGTGCGGGGCATGCAGATCCGCCACAACTACGGTCGCCTGCTCGCCGTTCGAGGCGATTTGGATGCAGCCGAGGCGATCTTTCAGAACGCGTGGCGATTCCGCCGTCAGCATTTTGGACCCGATGCGCTGAACACGCTCGAAGCTGAGGCCAGCCTGTCCGAGTCCCTACTTCGGCGAGGGCAGTTTGGCGAGGCCGAAGCGCGTTACCGCGACTTGCTGGCACGCTATGAACATGTGACGGGACGGGAACACGCAGCGGTCGCAACGATGCTGCAGAACTTGGGTCGCGCCCTGGCGGCGCAAGGTAAGCACGCCGACGCGATGAATCACTATCGCGAGGCGTTGGAGATCACGGATCGACTATTTGGCAAAGGCAAGATCCTGTCTGGGCAAATCCAATTGCGAATCGCTCAGAGTCAATTGGCTCAAGGTGACGTGGCGAACGCGATCAGCCAGTTCCTCGGTGCCGAAGCGATTCTGGCCAAACAGTTTCCAATGACGCACGAGCATCGGCAGGAGCTCGCCGTTGGTCTCGCTGATGCGTATCGTCGATCCGGCCGTGAGAGTGATGCTCAGGCGCTGGAGCATCGTCTGAGTAAACCTTGACGATCGGCGCAGGATTGCAGCAAGCGTCGGTAGGCGTGTTGGCTTCGGGGATACGCGTGCCCAGATCTGTTTGCGCGTGCGGCCACCACACCATTCGCCGAGTCCCATTCGTCGCACCCAAGTGCAGGACGCGCGTCTCAGCCTCTGGCTGACTATCGATCCGCCAGCAACTTGTTGAGCAGACTAAGCCGAGACAATGAGCGCGCCGCAGGTGCACGCAAACGATACGCGCAGACGTCGCACGCAATCGTCGCGCGCGAACGAGGCTCAGTACGAAATCGCACGCCCATTTTTGGCTTTAGCGAAGAAATATTTCTCGCATTTTTCTGGCGGGTCGCGCAGCGCGCTTGCGTATCTGTGGGCAAGCCACAAGACACCGAGGAGGATGGCGATGAACATGATGAGAGACCGTGTTGGATTCGCGGCAGCGGGGTTCCTGCTGATGACGTTGCTGGTACCGGACGTTGCAGTTGCAGGCGAAGCGGCCCACACCTTGGCGCCACTGAGCCCGTATCGTTTGACCAAACAACTGATTGCTGGCGGCGGTGCCCGAATGACCAGTGTTCGCTATGCGCTGATCGGCAGTATCGGCCAGAGCGTTGCGGGTCCGCGCAGCCAGTCGCGGTATCGACTCGATCAAGGGTTTCATCAACGCGTCACACTGACTGTTCCGTGGAGCTTCACCAGAAGCGATGGCGTCTCTGACGAGGCTCCGGTCGATCCGGATAGCTTGGGCGGGTCTGAATAGCGCCGTCCCGGACGTTCAGACGCTCGCTGAGTCCCGCACCTGTCCGGACTCAGTGCACCGTAATCAAGCGGTTTCCCGATCACCAGCAAGAGAAACCGCGATCAGCGCCTCGCTCGCCGCGAACCATCGGTTCGGCTTTCGTCGGATCCGTTCGACTACCAGCGCTTTTGCATCACCCTATTTCATTCACTTGAGGACAAAACCCATGCGTCACACCACTTTGGCCAGCTTGTTGCTGGCGCTCTGTAGCCCCGCTTTTGCCATGAGCACCGCCTTCACGTATCAGGGCAGTCTGGAAGATGCGGGTTTGCCCGCTAACGGGACATTCGATTTCAGCTTTGAACTACTTGACCATCAAACCATCGTTCGTGAGGACGTGACCGTCATTGATGGCTTGTTCACCGTTGATCTCGACTTTGGCCCGGCGATCACGATGGGCGACTACGAGTTGCTCGTCGGGGTTCGCCCCGGCAATCAGACTGGTGCCTTCGCGCCACTGAATACCAGCACCCCGATTCGACCCGTACCGCAAGCCCAGGTGGCCGAATTTGCGGGCGAGGCGGCAAGCGTCAGCCCCAATGCAGTCGGCGCTGTGGGCATCATTGATGGGAGCGTCGGCGCGGCCGAGATCAATAGCACTGAGGTGCAGCGACGGGTGGCCGGAAGCTGCGGGGCAAATGAGGCGATCCGCAGCGTCGCGGCCGATGGTTCGGTGACTTGCAGTGTCACCAGCGGCGCAGTGTCTGCCGTAACGGCGATCAACACGGGTTCTGGATTGACGGGCGGGCCAATCACGAGCAGCGGCACGATTTCGGTCGCGTCGAACGGCATTACGAGTTCGCACATCGGTGACGGCGAGGTCGGCGTCTTCGACATCAATGTCAACGAAGTGCAGCGGCGCGTGGTCGGCAATTGCCCGGCGGGCAGTGCGATCCGGAGCATCGCGAATGATGGATCATCCGCCTGCACGGCGATCTCTGGCGTGTCCTGGGCGCTGAGCGGGAATGCCGGTACGAACGCAAGCAACAACTTCCTCGGTACAACGGATGCCCAGCCGCTCGTCCTCCGCGCGTGGAACTCGCAAGTGATGAAGCTCGAAGCCGTCAGCTCCAGCGCGAACATCGCCGCTGGCAGTTCGGCCAACGTCGTGGCGTCCGGGGTTCGCGGTGGCACCGTCGTGGGTGGCGGCGCCATTCCGCTATCCGAGGGCGTGTTGTTCTTTGAGGAACCTAACGTCGCCTACGACCACTACGCGTCGGTATTTGGCGGCCTGGCTAACCGTGCTGGGAGCGCCGATGCGAATCCGAGCAATGCGCGTTATGCCACGGTTTTAGGTGGCATGGGCCTACGCGCCACGGCAGAGAGTTCGACGGCAGTGGGTGGTGCAAGCAATCGTGCGGTGGCAGAATACGCCACAACGGTGGGCGGTTACGCGAGCCTGGCCTACGGCCCGTACTCAGTCATTGCAGGTGGCAGTGGCAACGGCACGACGGGGACGTATGCGGCGGCAATCGGCGGTCAGGGCAATTGCGCTGGCGGCGCTGCGTCGTTTGCTGCGGGAACCTCGGCAAAGGTACGGCCAGCCAGTACTGGCACCCTGCCAACCGGATGCGAGAACATTTCGCGCACCACGGACAACAACGGCGACGAGGGCACCTTTGTGTGGGCTGATGCGTCGAGCACGACGCCGTTTGTGTCGAGCGGCCCCAACAAGTTTGAAGTGCGGGCGACGGGTGGTGTGCGTCTGGTCACTAACAGCGCATCGACGGCCGGTGTCACGTTGGCTGCTGGGAGTGGCAGCTGGAGCAGCATCAGTGACCGCAACATGAAGGACGACATCAAGACGGTTGACTCCGAATTGGTGCTGCAGCATGTGAGCACTTTGCCGATCTATACCTGGCGCTACAAAGCGCAAGCAGCCGATATTCGGCACATGGGCCCCATGGCGCAAGATTTCCACGCGGCGTTCAAACTCAATGGCTCGGATGACCGCTCCATCGCAACGGTCGATCCAGATGGCGTGGCCCTGGCGGCAATTCAGGGATTGAACACCAAGCTGGAACGCGAGAATGCGGCACTCCGCGCTCGGTTGGACGCCATTGAAGCCGCGTTGGGCCTGACGCCGAAGCTGTAGTCGGCGTGGGTGGCGTCATGAACACGTGCTGTGATGGCGCCAGATCAACAATCCGACCCGGTCGTGGCGGCTCCGCTTCCGAGCGCGCAGGCAAAGCTTGACGCTTGGGGAGCCTCTGAACCGGTTCGGAGGCTCCCTAAAGCGCTTCGGTACTCGTCAGTGACGCATCCTCCCATACGCCTACCGGCGCCGGCGCTTCTATCGCCGTATGCCACGCGCATGTGAGCGAGCCGCCACCACGGTTTGCAAGGCTCTGGCACTGGCCTCACCGCTGCTCGCTTACTCGTTTTTGCTGGCTTCTCGAAGCGCGGGCGCGCTCGGATGTGTGTGTTGCGCGGGAACCGAATTTGGTTTGCGCGGAATTTGGTCCGAATCTGCCTGCATGGGTCGAATTGTGTGCAGCCTTGAGTGCAATGGCCCGAATTTGGCAAGATCGCAGTGTTTCCGGGAGGGTCAGAGTCAACAGTTGGCTTGATTCAGTGCGACTTCCTGACCCGCCTCGACTCTGGGCGAATTCAGAGTCCTTGCATACTTGGAGCATGTTTGTGACGGCTTGCGTTCGTCCTGTGTTGTATCGGCTGAGCGTCGCATGCTGCTTCGCCTGCGCGTGCTCGGGTACCTGGGCGGCCCAAACTGGGACAAAACCAGACGTGCCGTTTGCGTGGACGCTGCCTGCGGACGCATTGCAAGTGGATGCCCGGATGAACGTTTATCTGGCGGGTCAGAGCGATACCCCGGCGGATCCGTTTCATGGTCAGCTGCCGCTGGCGCTTTCGTTGGATGGCGCCAAGTGGTTGCAGTTTCCTCGCATCGAAGGTGAGGTCGGTTGTGCGGGCCAGATCAGCCTCGTTGGCCCGGACGGTGGCACGTGCATGCTATCGAATACCGAGATTGCACCGGCCAACGGTTTTTCCGGCACAGCATCCGCGGAGCGCGCGTTCTATCTCGTCGGCGTGTTTGCAAAACAACCGGACCCAGCCGCGCCGCCCGACACCTTGACCGTGTCAGCACAGGACACCGCCCGGGAACTGACACCCGAGCTGAATCAGGTGTTTGCGGTGGGTGATGGCCGTACGACTGATGGGATGCTGCAGACCATCGTCGTGCCGGATGGCGCCGATACGCTGTATCTCGGATATGCCGACGCCGCCGGTTTGATTGGGCATCCGGGCTACTACGAGGACAACGTCGGGCAGTTGCGGCTGACATGGTCACGCCTGGCAGCACCGCCTGAATCTGGCAAGAGTCCTGGTCCCTGACGGAAGTGGTAGGCGCGACGTCGCCGCTGACCAAGGCGCTGCTATCCTCGCTTGCGTTGGGGCCGCGTCCTGCGCCCTGGCCATCTGAGACGACGAGTTGCATCCACCGCCATGATCACCACCTTTGCTCACTGGATCCGCGCCAGCATTGCCGGCGGCCTGGTATCGATCAACACGCTGCTGCATGCCGCGCCGATCGTAAGTTTGTCGCTCGCCAAGCTCGCGTTGCCAATTCGGTCGCTGCGCCGTGAGCTATCGCTCTGGATGGCGGCATTGGGTGAAAGCTGGATCGGCGTCAACAATCGACTGATGGCGTGGCTCACGCCTACACGCTGGGTACTGTCGGGCGATCTGGCCTTGAGTCGCGCGCGGCGCTATCTGGTGCTCAGCAATCATCAAAGTTGGGTCGATATCCCGGTCCTGCAGAAGGTGCTGAATCGTCGCATCCCCTTTCAGCGCTTCTTTCTGAAAGACAGCCTGTTCTGGGTTCCGGTACTCGGATTGGCTTGGTGGGCTCTGGATTTTCCGTTCATGAAGCGGGCGAGCAAGTCCGAGATTGCCAAGAACCCTAAGCTCGCTACGCGTGATCTCGACGCCGCGCGCAAAGCCTGTGCAAAATTTCGTGAGCTGCCGGTGTCGATCATGAATTTTGTCGAGGGCACCCGCGCCAACGCGCGGAAGCTCGCGGAGTCGTCGTACCGGCATTTGCTGCAGCCCAAGTCCGGGGGCGTGGCGCAGGTATTGAACTCGATGGGCGAACTGCTGGACGGCATCGTCGACGTGACCATCGTCTATCCGGATGGCCGCCCGACGATCATGGACCTGATCGCTGGCAAGATCCGGGAGATCCGCGTTGATCTGAGCTTCCGGCCCGTGCCCGCTGAGCTGCTGGGCGGCAACTACGAGACCGATCCCGATTATCGGAAGCGGTTTCAGGCGTGGCTGAACACGCTTTGGGCGGAGAAGGACGCGCGGATCGAGCAACTGTTGAGTGTGGCGCGCGCGTCGCCTGAACCAACTCCGGCAGCGAGCTGAGTCGCAGCGGCAGCGCAGCGCTCGCCCTGCTTCGACTGCCACTTGGGAGCCTCTGAACAAGTTCCGAGGCGATGAGTCCGGACACGTGCCGGACTCATTGCGGGTCTGAAAGTCCAGGATGGACTTGTTCAGTCCCTCCCTTGTCGCGGTTGCCCACAATCGGCGATGCTCGGGGTTTACCCTCACGATCGGTGTCCCATGAAGCGTCCTGTGATCAAGGCCTTGGCCCTTGGCCTGTCAGTGTCGATGCTGGCAGCATGCTCGCCCGAGCCCACCACCGCGCCGGAAGCGAGCGCCACACCCACGCCGCCGGTCGCCGCAAAACGCCCTTATGAGGTCGTCGCGCCGCACGGTGCCAAGCGTCAGGACGAGTACTACTGGCTGCGCGATGACAGTCGCCAGAACCCGGAAATGCTCCAGTATCTGGAGGCCGAGAACCGCTACGCGGATGCCGTGCTGGCACCACAACAAGCGCTGCGCGACACGCTCTATGCCGAACTAACCGGGCGGATTCAGCAGGACGATTCGACCGTGCCTTACCGGAAGAGTGGTTACTGGCACTACACCCGCTACGAAGCGGGCCAGGAGTACCCGATTCATGCGCGCCGCAAGGACGCCATCGACGCACCCGAGGAAGTGCTCCTCGATGTGAATGCGCTCGCGGCCGGCAAGGGGTTCTATCGGATCGGGGCGTTTGAATTGAGCCCGGATCAAACGTTGTTGGCGTATAGCGACGACACCGTCGGGCGATTGCAGTACCGCATCCACATCAAAGATCTCAGCACCGGCGACATGCTGCCGGATGTCATCGACGGCGCCGCCCCGGACATCCTGTGGGCCAAGGATCAAAAGCGGGTGTTTTATATCGAGAACGATCCGGTCACCTTGCTCAGCACGCGCGTGAAGCAACACGTGCTCGGAACTGATCCGAGCACGGACACCGTGGTCTATGAAGAGACGGACAAGAGTTACTACCTCAGTCTCTACCAGACCACGAGCGAGGCGTTTCTGTGTGTCCACCTGGAGAGCACGGTGTCGACTGAAGACCGCTGCACGCCCGCGGCAAATCCAGGTGCGTTCGAGGCCATGGTCCCGCGCGAGCGCGATTTCATTTACTACGCCGATCACCTTAATGGACAGTGGTTTCTACGGACCAATTGGGACGCACCAAATTTCCGCGTTGTCAGAGCTGCGTCATCGGATGTGGCAGACCGCAGCCAGTGGCAGGATGTCGTCGCGCACGATCCAAAAGTGTTCATTGGTGCCATGGCACTGTTCAATGGGTTCCTTGCCGTTGAAGCGCGGCGGGATGGTTTGAACCAGTTGCGAATCTTGCCGAATGACGGCGAATCCACACCGGTCGCCGCCGATGAGCCCGCGTATTTCATGGAACTCGATGTCAACGCCGAGCCGGATACCGACTGGGTCCGCTATCGTTATGCGTCGCTGGCCACACCCAACACCGTCTATGAACTGAACGTCAAGACGGGCGAGCGCAAGCAGCTGAAGCAGGACACGATTCTGGGCGGCTTTGAGCGCAACAACTATGTGGTGGAGCGCGTATGGGCGCCGTCGCGTGATGGCACCACACAGATTCCGGTCAGCCTCCTGTATCGAAAAGGCTTCGAGAAGAACGGCAAGGCCGCGCTGTTCCAGTACGGTTACGGCAGCTATGGCAGCAATACCGAGCCAGTTTTCAATTCGACCCTGCTGAGTCTCGTTGATCGCGGTGTCGTCTATGCCATTGCGCATGTTCGTGGCGGGCAGGAAATGGGCCGCGACTGGTACGAACAAGGCCGTTTGATGCTGAAGGTCAACACGTTCAACGATTTCATCGATGTGACGCGATACCTGGTGGCGCAAGGTTATGCTGATAAAAAGCGCGTGGCCGCGATGGGTCGCTCGGCGGGCGGCCTCCTGATGGGCGCGATCACGAACATGGCTCCCGATGACTACCGGGTGATCGTCACCCAGGTACCCTTCGTCGATGTCGTCACGACGATGCTGGATGAGTCGATTCCGCTGACGACGAACGAGTTCGACGAATGGGGCAATCCGGCCGATCCGGCGTTCTACGAATACATGCTGTCGTACTCGCCTTACGACCAGATCGAGGCGAAGGCGTATCCGTCGCTGTACGTGGGTACCGGTTTATGGGATTCGCAGGTGCAGTACTTCGAGCCGGCCAAGTATGTAGCTCGGATGCGTGCCAAGAAAGCCGACAACAACCCCCTAGTCTTCCGCGTCAACATGGAGGCCGGTCACGGTGGCAAGTCCGGCCGCCTGCAACGCTTTCGGGAAGCTTCGGAGTATCAAGCGTTCATGCTGACCGAGCTTGGGATCAAGCAGTAGCGAAGGCTGCTTCGAATCGGGTCGCCGTATTGATCGCTGCCGTGATCGATTTGCGATTGCGCCATCTGTGGCGTTCCGGCTAAGGCTGGTGGTCAACAGTCTGATATGCCAAGTCTGATTGCGTCCGTCCTGGACCTATTCAGACCGACCAGAACGATTTTCGTCGTTCCAACGCAGTCACTGGTTCACCAGCAGCCCATCAAACTCACCCCGGATCAAGTCCGGGGTAACGAGAGGGGGATTGGGAGCTTTTGGGAAACCGATCCTTCCTACGATTTGAATCAGCGGATCGGTCACGACGCACGCCCTAGCGATTCGTCGCCCCGGACCTGACAGTCCAGGCGATCCAACCGCGAGGTTGGCCGCAACGAGTTGGCGACGCTGTCGCTTTACCCGCCTTAGGCCTCCGTCACCGGCGTCGTCGCTTCCAAGTGCTCCAGTGTGCGGGTGCGCTCCTCAGGGCTCTTGGTGTAGGGCGCGAGCCACAAATAGAACGCCGGCACGATGTAGAGCGACAGGAACGTCGACAAAGTCACGCCGAACACGACGACTACGCCAATGGTCGCGCGGCTCGCCGAGCCAGGACCACCTTCAAGAATCAACGGCATCGCGCCGGCGACCGTGGCGATGGAAGTCATCAGAATCGGCCGCAGACGGGTGCTCGATGCTTCCAAAATGGCGTCGCGTACGCTGAGTCCGGCATCCCGTCTTTGGTTCGCGAATTCAACGATCAAGATGCCGTTCTTCGCCGCCAGCCCCACCAGCATGATGATGCCGATCTGACTGAACAAGTTCAGCGAGCCACTGGTCAGCGCCAGCCCGACCAACGCACCAAATACTGCCAACGGCACGGTGAGCATGATCACCAGCGGATGCATGAAACTCTCAAACTGGGCCGCGAGCACCAGATAGACGATGAGCAACGCCATCGCAAACGTGAACAACACCGCGGTACCGGACTGGTGGTACTCGCGGGACTCGCCCTTATAGTCCAGCTGGGCCGTCTGGGGTAGTTCATCGCCGGCCGTTTGCTCGATCCATTCGATGGCTTGGCCCAACGTGTAACCCGGAGCAATTGCTGCCGAGATCGTGATCGCACGCAGGCGGTTGAACCGATTCAGGCTGCCGGGCTCGGCCAATTCGCTCAACGTGACGACGCTGGCAAGCGGTACCAGTTCGCCGCTTTCCGCGCGCACATAGAGGTTGTTGAGGTCGGCGGGCGCCGCTCGGTTGTCGCGATCGGCCTGCAACATCACATCGTATTCCTCGCCATCTTCGACGAAGGTGGTGACGCGGCGCGAGCCCATCATTGTTTCCAGGGTGCGGCCAATGTCAGAGAGCGACACGCCCAGCGCTGCGGCGCGGTCACGATCGACCGACACCCGGATTTGGGGGCGCGTTTCCTTGTAGTCCGAGTCCACCGAGAACAGCCCGGGATTGGTCTCCATTTTCGCCATCAGGCGATCACGCCAATCGACGAGCTCCGCATAGTCGGGCCCGCCAATGACGATCTGAAATGGCTGGCCTTGCGTTCGCACGAGCCCTTGCCGAATCTGAGCCAGACCACGCACACCGGCCACGCGGTTCAAGTCAGCCCGCACCTGATCCACGACGGCAGCGGTACTGATGTCGCGCTGGCTCCAGGGCTTCAACACCACGATGCCTTGACCGGTATGCATTTCCTCACTCGCACCGAAGCCGCCGGGCACGCGAATGTTGACGCGCTCCACCGGTTGTCCGTCGCCCGTGTATTTCAGCAGGAGCTTTTCCACCTCGCCAACCTGGGCGACGGTGTAATCAAAGCCGGCGCCCTCAGGACCCACCACCGACAAAAAGAATGCGCCACGATCTTCCGGCGGCGCCAACTCGCGCGGCACGATCTTGCCAAGCCCGTAGCTCACCAGGAGCGCACCAACCATGACGCCAAGGCAAATGATCGGGTGCTTGACGACAGTCTGCAGCGTCGCCATGTAGCGACGCGACAGTCCGCCCAGAAATCCATCGATCGATGCCGTGATCCGGTTGGCCTGGGTATGCTTCTTCAGCATCAACGAGCACATCATCGGCGTCAACGTCAGCGCCACAAATGCCGAAATCGCCACCGCCGACGCCAGGGCCACGGCCAGCTCGCGAAACAGTCGGCCATTGTTGCCCTCCATGAAGGACACCGGCACAAACACCGCCACCAGAACCGCCGTCGTCGCGATCACGGCGAACGCGACCTGGCGGGTGCCACGCAGCGCGGCCAACGCGACGGGTTCGCCCAGATCTACCCGCCGCTGCGCGTTCTCCAACACGACGATCGCATCGTCGACGACGAGGCCAATGGCCAGAATCAGCGCCAGCAAGGTCAGCAGATTGATCGAAAAGCCAAATACCCAAAGCGCGAAGAAGGCGGCGATCAAACAGACGGGTACCGTGACCGCTGGCACCAGTGCGGCGCGCAGTGAGCCGAGGAATAGAAAGATCACAAGCACGACCAGAACCGTCGCTTCGATCAGCGTTTTGTAAACCTGATAGACCGCGTCATCGATAAACACCGTGGAGTCGAAGGTGACGCCGATTCGCATGCCCTCGGGCAGCCCATCATTGATGCGCTCGATTTCGGCCTTGACCAGATTGGCGACATCGAGACTATTGGCGGTTGACGTCTTGATGATGCCAAGGCCGATCTGCGGCGTACCATTACCGCGGAACATCGCGCGGCGATCGCTCGACTCCACCGCGACGCGCGCCACTTCGCCCAAGCGGGTGACATGCCCATCGGCGCTGCGGTGCACGGGCAGGGCTTCAAAGTCGGCGGCTGCGGTGTACGCGCGGTCGATGCGCAGCGTGAAATCGCGCGTGTCAGACTCCAGGCGACCTGCCGGCAATTCGATGTTTTCGGCGCGCAACGCGTTTTCGATCTCTGCAATGGTCAGCTGCCGAGCGGCCATCGCATTGCGATCGAGCCAGATCCGCATTGCGTAGCGCTGGCTGCCGCCGATGCGAATCTGGGCAACGCCATCGAGGCTGGTCAGGCGGTCGATGATGTAGCGTTCGGCATAGTCGGTTAATGCGAGCGAATCGAGCTGTGGTGCACTCAGGTTCAGCCACATGATCACTTCGGCATCGCCTTCGACTTTGGCGACCTGTGGGGCATCGGACTCCACCGGCAGACGATCGGCGACGCGACTGACGGCGTCACGCACATCGTTGGCCGCACCTTCGATATCGCGGGTCAATGTGAAGTCAATCGTGATGGTCGAGCGACCGTTGCGGCTTTGCGATTGAATCACTTCGACGCCTTCAATGCCCGAGAGCGCGTCTTCGAGCACTTGCGTGATGCGCGTCTCGACGACACCCGCGGAAGCACCCGGATACGTGGTGTCGACCGACACAACCGGCGGATCGATATTGGGCAATTCGCGCAATGGCAGACGGCTGAAGGCAATCAGACCGAGCACGATCAGCAACAGACTCAGCACCGTCGCAAAGACTGGTCGGCGGATCGACAGATCAGAGATCATCATGGTCGTGGCCTCAGGACTGTTTCTGAGGAGCCGTGCCCGCTTCGGTCACTTTGGCGCCGGGCCGGAGTTTGACGATGCCTTCGACCACGATCCGGTCCCCAGTTGCCACCCCCGAACTCAGTTCCACCCGGCCGCGTTCGCGCGCGCCGATTTGCACTGGAACCTGGGCCACCGTGCCATCGGCGCCAACGCGGTAGACAAAAGCATTGCGGCCAATCTGCAACAACGCGAGTTCGGGTACGGCGAGCGTGACTCGCGGCGCCTGTTGTACGCGCACCGTCATCAACATGCCTGGCCGGAGTCGGCGGTCGGGATTCGGGATTTCAGCCCGCGCTTGCACCGTTCGGCTATTCGGGTCGACGCGCGAATCGATGGTTTTCAGGATGCCGGTAAACGGTTCGTTCGGGAACGCCGCGCTGTGCGCTTCAACCGTGAGACCTGGGGCGAGCGCCGTAATCAGCGTCTCAGGCACCGAAAAATCGAGTTTGATCAACGACACATCATCGAGTGTCGCGATCATGGTGCCCGGCGTCACCAACATTCCGGGGCTGATTTGGCGCAGGCCGAGCACGCCATTGAACGGCGCGGTGATCACCCGGTCTGACAACTGCGCACGGACCTGATCCATCCGGGCGCGCGCAGCGTCTCTATTCGCACGCTGGGTGTCGAGCTGACTGCTCGGTATCAGCTTCTTCCCAGCGAGATCTTCGGCGCGCGTCAGTTGTTGCTCGGCTTCCTTGTACGAAGCGCGTGCTTCCTCAAGTCCGGCCAGTTGCACCTTGCCGGTCAGGTCCACCAGCACTTGGCCGGCTTCGACGAAGTCGCCGCTGTCAAAGGCAACCTTCTGGACCGTCTCACTGACCTTTGCCGTGATGGTGACCGACTCATTGGCCTTCGCGGTGCCCAAGGCTTGAACGGAGTCCTGCCAGTCGCTTGGCGCGAGCACGGTTGTGGTGACCACGACTGGCGCGCCGCCGCCTGCGCCGGGACCACCTGGCACTGAGGGCCCCCGATTGCAGGCGGCCAATATCAAAATGGTTAATCCAAGCAGTGCTCGGCGGTGCATCAACATCATGGCATTGCTCCAATAAGTGTGGTGCGGCCAAATGGGCGTTCGGAAAGCACCGATGAAACAGGACAAGCCGCATAGGATACGCGCTGAGTTTGGTTGCGCGCTGTGAAATTTGTGCAGACTCCGCCCACAGTCGGGCCGATGCCGGCGTTGTTGTTGCTCGTTTTTGGAGGGTTGCGCAACCGTGTCGAAAGTCGCGTGCCAAAAGTCCAGGCTGCGGGCTCCAATCAGGTTTGGAGGCGTTGAAGACTGAACGGGCGTATTGGCAGACCCCTGAAGTCGCATCTACGTCGCAGCAGGTCGCACCAATTTCAGGTTGCGACTGGCGCTGATTGCATGAACTGGGTCATCCGCGCAAAGTGCTAGGCAATCTCGCCATCTTGCGTCTAAAAATGAGAAAAGGCTGTGGGAGACTTTGCTGACTCGCTTCAGCGGAGACCCAGCTCGTTTGAGTTTCTGGCATTGAGCGATGCACTTGGTGGCGTATGTACCAGCAGGTTCCGCCGGTTGGTGATCATCGCGTCCAAGTCCAGCAATCGCATGCATCATGGTGCGATCTTTAGACACGACCTTTTGGAGAATGAGTCATGGTTGAATTACTGTTCGCGTTGATCCTTGCTGGCGCTCAGTCCGGCATTATTGGTGACGAGGTGCCACCACCGCCCCCACCACCGCCGCCAACCGAGGGCACCGATTGTTGCCCTGGCGAAGGCGGGCTTTGGGACTAACTCGACTCGCGAGACGCTGGTCCGACAGCTGGTTAGTAGCGCAAGCGTCCTGTTTGCCTTGGGCGCTTGTCGCTGTATTGCGCCAAGATCGTTTAGCATCCGCGGCAGCGCATCGTTTGCTCGCCGACGGTCGGTGATTTGGCAAGTTCTTCGGCTACGCCAATGGGTGGTCGCGATGGGATCGCAGGAGGAATAGGCAAGGGAGCCCTCACATCATGCCCTTCGCCGCCAGCGAACACGTGTGATCTCCCGCAACAATCAGATGGTCAAGCACACGGACATCAATCAGTCGCAACGCCTCGACGATCTTTTCGGTCAGCAAGAGGTCCGCGCGACTTGGTTCCTGACTGCCGGATGGGTGGTTGTGCGCGAGGATCACCGCATGGGCGTTGTGGCTTAGCACACGTTTGACGATCTCGCGCGGGTGGACTTCGGTCTGGCTCAGCGTGCCGGTGAACAATTCCTCGACTTCGATCAGGCGGAGTCGGGTATCGAGGAAGGCACAGGCGAAGACTTCGCGGTCGCGATGGGCGAGCAGGCAGCGAAAATATTCCGCGGCGCGGTCAGGCGATTCCAGATGCGTTTGATGGCGCCAGGCTTGCGCGTAGCTTCGGCGCACGAGTTCGATGCTCGCGAGCAGCAGGGCGGTCTTGCCGGGGCCTAGGCCGCGGAGGCTTGAAAGCTTTTTCCGGTCGCTGCCAAGGAGGCCGCGGAAGCCACCGTTATCACGGAGCAGGTCGCCGGCAAGCGCCAAGGCATCGCGGCCCTTGATGCCGGTGCCGAGAAAGATGGCGAGCAGTTCCGGGTCGCTCAAGACGGCAGCGCCGTCTCGGAGCAGGCGTTCGCGGGGGCGTTGTTCGGGGTCGAGTTGATTGAGATTCATTGAGAGAGCATGGCGGATCGTCGATTGCCGCGCCTTGGGGGATTTCTGGATTTTGCCTAGGCATTTTCTGAGTTGATCTCGGAAACAGCTGAGCGCGGCGGACCCGCCTTGTCTGGTGTTTTGAATTTGACTACATTCGAACGCTGAGCTTGGGAGCGACAGGTGCTCACCTCTTTTGGAGCATTGCCACGCGAACGCTGCAGACAGGGGTCGGCGCCATGCCGCAATGCGTTGCCGTGCGCGCTGGTGGCGCTCGTCCTAGGACCGCTTAGTGGGTGCAGTACGGTCATGTTGACGCGCGGAGCAGGTAGGGAATCCCCGCACCTCGTCGAACATCACTTCGGCTACGTCCGTATCGAGCGCGAGCAGGCGCCGCCACTGCTGGCCGACCGCGAGCAGGTCACGTCTTTCGGACTGTGGGTGCAGCAGGGGATCGGCCTGGGCTTTCGGCGACAAGACGCGGTGTATCTGCCCGAGTCCTGTCGCGTCGTGTTCTTTATCGATAACGAGGCGCTACTCCAGCGCACGTTGTCGCTCATTCGCGAACAATCGGGGACGGAGGGGCTATGCGCAGTCGAAGGTCAGGACTTTCATTAATGGCAGCTTTAGTGGTGGTGACGAGCGGGTGTTCGGTACCGCATCGCGATGTATTGCTGTTCGGGACCGACACCAGCCTGGGCGTGAACGTGGGCGCTGACCCCGCCGCCGCGCAGGTCACCAATGTCTCCATCGGCTACAAGCGCCGGGAAGCGGTGTACATGCCCCTGGTGGTCAATGGCACCGACTCCAAGTTCACGAACGACGGCAAGAACATGAAGTATGCAGGGCGTGCCGAAGGTCAGCCGGCGGGCGAAGGTGGCAAGGACACGTATTCGGTCTTCGCGAGCTTTGGCGGCAGCGCCCGCGCGGCCACCGCCCAAGGTGGCGCCCAGGTCGCGCAGTTCTTCGCAACCGGTATTGCGGCACAACGTCTCGCCAAGTCCGACCGCGTGACGGAGTTGGTATCGACCAGTGCACCCCAGGCAACCGAAGAGGCGGCCGCTGCGGCAGCAGCGCGACCGCTGACCGTATCCATGGACACCTTGCCGCCAGCTGCCAAGGCCAGCGTCGTCCAGCAAATGCAGCAGCAACTGACGGGCGCCACGATGGTCAGCAGCTTCGTCACCGCCACGAACGGCAGCATCGACACGGCCAAGCGCGACTGCCTGGTCGGCAAAGTCGGCCTGACGGGTCCACAGCAAACGGCGTTGACCAATGCCGCGACGCCAGCCGATCTCAACGCACAGCTGTCGTCCAACCTGTTCTTTGACGTGACGCCAGACCTGGTCGCGGCACTGCCGTCTTGCCAAACCCCACCCACTGGAGGCACACCGTGATAGAGCTGGATCAAAAGACCGTCAGCGATCTGCGTATTGATTTCTGCAAGACGCAGGCAGATGCCGACGCCCGAATCAACATGCTCTCCGCCCTTGGCAATCGAAAAGGCCTGCTGGTCACAGCGGACGGCACGGCAATCCGCCAGTTCTTGGACGCGGCCGGGACCCCAAGCGGCACCAATATCAAGAGCTTTGGCGACGGGTTCGTCGTGATCAGCTGGTCTGCCTGAGCCGTTGCCGCGGACGTCGCATCAGCGCTTTGAGCCGCCACCCGCGCGATCTGGCTGGTTTGGAGCACTCGTCCAGGACGCCTTCCAACTTGCGATTGTGCCGTCCCTGGCGCAATCGGGCGAATTGGTTTCGAGCAATCTACTCGTTTCAGGCCAAGCGGGGCCAATAGCTCGTTCGCGCGGCTGCGCGGGGATACGGGGGCGTTGCGGCTCGGGCCTGGTCCGGGTCTGGGACAGCGGCTCGGAAACAGCTATTTGGGATGTCCATAGGAGCCCGCCCCATGCTTCGTAGGCCGGCAACGATTCGCCCAAAAGCCATGACCAGTGCCTAGGTTGAATTCCGGAAAAAGGCTAAGCTAGGCCAGAATTTGCCTGGAAAAAGGATTCGCTGTGCAGGGCGAGAAAATATTGCTCGGCGTTACCGGCGGCATTGCTGCCTACAAGGCCTGTGAACTGGTCCGGCGTCTGCGTGAGCAGGGTGCCGAGGTACAGGTGGTGATGACTGAGAATGCCACCCGATTTGTGACGGCCGCGACGTTTCAGGCGCTATCCGGGCATCCGGTCCGCACGAGCCTGTGGGATGAGGCCGCTGAGGCGGCGATGGGTCATATCGAGCTGGCGCGCTGGGCGGATCGAATCCTGATCGCGCCCGCTACAGCGGAAACCTTGGCGCGACTCGCGCACGGTCACGCCAACGACTTGCTGAGCACGCTCTGTCTGGCCAGCGACCGGCCGAAATGGCTGGCCCCGGCCATGAACCGTGTGATGTGGGCGAATCCGGCCACCGTTGCGAACGTCGCGCTGCTGAAGTCGCGGGGTTACCAACTGCTCGGTCCGGACTCGGGCGAGCAGGCGTGCGGGGAGACCGGCGAGGGCCGGATGCTGGAGCCCACCCACATTGTGGATCAGCTCGGCAAATGGCACCTGCGTTCGTCGGCAATGCAGGGTCTGAAGGTGCTGGTCAATGCCGGTCCGACGCTGGAAGACATCGACCCGGTCCGCTACATCGGCAACCGAAGCTCCGGGAAAATGGGTTTTTCGGTCGCCGAAGCCGCCGCACTCGCTGGTGCCGAAGTGTGTTTGATCGCCGGACCGGTGCATCTGCCAACGCCGCTCGGGGTGCGGCGGATCGATATTCGGTCTGCCACCGAACTCCTGCAATGCATGCTGAGCGAGGCGCCACACGCCGATATCGTCATTGCGTCGGCGGCCGTGGCGGATTTCCGGGTGCGGGAAATAGCGAAACAGAAGATCAAGCGCGGGCCAGACGGCATTCATCTGGACTTGGTGCCGAATCCGGACGTCTTGGCCGAGGTCGCCAAGGTACAGCCACGGCCGTTCCTGGTTGGTTTTGCCGCCGAAACCGAAAACGTCCTGACCTATGCGCGCCTGAAGCTCGACAAGAAAAACATCGATCTGATTGCCGCCAATGACGTGGCTCGACCGGGCTGCGGTTTTGACGCAAACGAGAATGCGCTGACCTTGATCAGTCGCGACCAACAGTGGCATTTCGCCCAGGCGGGCAAGAGCGAATTGGCCGGCCAGCTGATCACGCAAGTTGCGGCGCTTTACCGAGGCCGGTCATGACGCCGGTCGACCTGAAGATTCTGGACCCGCGGCTGGGCCGCGAATTTCCGCTGCCAACGTATGCGACAGAAGGCTCGGCTGGGCTCGATCTGCGGGCAATGGTGGCCACCGCGATGGCGCTCGGCCCGGGCCAATGCGAGCTGATCCCGACAGGCATGGCCATCCACATCGCCGACCCGAACCTGGCTGCGGTCATCCTGCCGCGCTCGGGGCTCGGTCATAAGCATGGCATTGTGCTTGGTAATCTGGTCGGGTTGATTGACTCTGATTACCAGGGTCAAGTTTTTGTGTCGTGCTGGAATCGCAGTCAACAGCCGTTTACGATCGAACCCGGCGAACGCTTGGCACAGCTGGTATTTTTACCCGTGGTCAGGGCCCAATTCCGGCTGGTCGAGCAATTTGTCGACAGCGCGCGCGGCGCTGGCGGCTTCGGACACTCTGGACGTAACTGATTTTGGAATCTGACCCATGCTGAGTTTCGGCAAAAAAACCGCCCTGCAAGCGGCCATGGAAGGCAAGGGCTCGGAGCTCGACGCGGCCCGGCTTGGCACGACCGCAGGTCTCGGCCTGTGCGTGGTCTTTGGTCTGGTGTTTCTGGCCGAGGGGTTCCAGACCTTTCGCGAATCGAGTTCGGTGGAGCATCTCCGGGCCCAGCGCGGCGAACTCGTTACCGCAGTGGGTCAAGCGGTCAAGAATTGGCAAGCCGATCTCAAGCTGGCGCTCGACAACAACAACCTGCGCTCGAACCTGACGGTGCTTGACGGGACCGCACAACTGCAGGGCCGGATCGAGCTGAACAAGGTACTGCCTGACCTCGATGACGCGCAGTTCTTCAGCCCCGACCTCACTGAGCTCGATGGCGTCGATCTGGCGCAATTCGGATATGCCAAAGCGTCGATTCTGACCGAGGCACGAGAGCTCGACGGGCAGGCCCGGGTGCAGGCGCACTCCTGTACCAAAACTGCTAATCGTTACTGTCTGGCCATGGCGCAAAGGGTCATGAACGGTGACCAAGTGCTGGCGCTGGCTTACATCAAGCGAAGCCTGCCGAAGATTGAAAGCCTGCGTCCCGATGTCGATGCTGGTGTCGGCAGTCTGGATTTTCAGATGGGCACGCGTGTTGGTGCAATGGTCCCGCTGGAGCACCTCGGCGGCGGGAATTCCAGTGACCCGATGGTTGATCGCCCCGTACCCGTCGAGGGCAGCGTGTTTTCGGTGATGGCCACCTCGCCAAGCCTGTTCAAGCCAAGCCTGTTTCTGACGTTTCTTGAAGGGCGGTCCAGTACGAGCAGCTTCCTGATCGGTCTGGTCATGCTGGCGGTGGCGGGCGCACTGGTATTCAAACGCCTGCGGATGCCAAAGCTTTTGGCCGCCGTGGTGCCCGCAGCAACCACGCAAGCCGCGCCTACCGAGGCCGACCTGGCCAAGAAGTTGGCGGCGATCAAAGACCATGGCGAAGCTGCGTCTGGCATGGAAGTGAATGAGCATGCCGAACCCGAAGTCGCCGCTCCCGCCGCCAAGGCGGAGCGACCAATGGCCGGCGGCGGCAGTGGCGCGATCGATCGGAGCATTTTCCGGGCCTACGACATCCGCGGGGTAGTCGGGAGCACGCTGACCACCGGTACGGCCATGTTGATTGGCCAAGCGGTTGGCTCGGTGGTGCGCGAGAAGGGTTTGCGCGAAGTCGTGGTGGGTCGTGACGGCCGCCTGTCTGGACCTGAGTTGTCGGAAGCCATCATCAAAGGCCTGCGGAACGCGGGTTGCGATGTCGTCGATGTCGGCGCCGTGCCGACGCCTGTGCTGTATTTTGCAACCCACCAGCTGCGCACCGGGTCGGGCATCATGGTGACCGGCAGCCATAATCCGCCGGAATACAACGGCTTCAAGATTGTGGTGGCGGGCGAGACGTTGGCCGAGGACGCGATCCAGGATTTGTTCGCCCGTATTGTCGAAGGGCGGCTGGCGCATGGTTCTGGTGGCCTGCAATCGATTGATATCCAGTCTGACTACATCGAGCGGATCGTCGGGGACATTCAAGTCACGCGCCCACTGAAGGTGGTGGTCGATGCTGGGAATGGCATTGCCGGCGGCGTTGGGCCACAAGTGCTCGCGGGCATTGGTTGCGACGTCGTGCCGCTCTATTGTGAGGTGGACGGCCGGTTCCCGAATCATCATCCCGACCCGAGTGATCCGCACAACCTCGAAGATCTGAAGGTGGCCATCAAGCAATTCGACGCCGATCTCGGTCTCGCTTTCGATGGCGACGGCGATCGGCTGGGCGTGGTCACGAAGGGTGGCGACGTGATCTTCCCGGATCGTCTGCTGATGCTGTTTGCCCAGGACGTACTGACCCGCAACCCCGGCGCGTCGATCATTTACGACGTCAAGTGCACCGGGCAGCTATCGGAAGTGATCATCCGCGCCGGTGGCGCGCCCGTCATGTGGAAGACGGGTCACTCGCTGATCAAGGCCAAGATGAAAGAAGAGGACGCGGCGCTGGCTGGCGAAATGAGCGGCCACTTCTTCTTCAAGGAACGCTGGTACGGGTTCGATGACGGCATTTATTCGGCCGCGCGTTTGCTCGACATTCTGGCTGAGCGTCCAGAGACGCCAGACCAGGTATTTGCCGAGCTGCCGAACAGCGTCAGTACGCCTGAACTGAAGATTCAAATGACGGAAGGCGCCCACTACGAATTCATGGAACGCTTCCGCGAACGAGCCAAGTTCCCGGGTGCACGGGTTACCACGATCGATGGCGTTCGCGCCGATTACAAGGACGGCTTCGGCTTGGTTCGTTGCTCCAACACCACGCCTTGTCTGGTGCTGCGCTTTGAGTCGGTCAACAAGATCGGCCTGAACCGCATCCAGGACACGTTCCGCTCCCAGTTGCTGGCTTTGGATGCCAAGCTGGTATTGCCATTCTGAAGCAACCCTGACCGGCCTCCGCGTCCGCCGCTTGGCGACGCGGGCGGCGCAAAGCTGTCTCCGAACCTGCTTCGCCGTGCTGGCACTTTGCGCGTGCGCGCTGTCGGCGATGGCCGCCGACAACGGTCTCGTTGTCCGTTGTGGCGCGACCGACCCGGTGCCGCTCCGGCCGTATCTGTCCGTGTTCCGCGATCCGACTGGGCAACTCGATCTGGCCGCGATCCGGGCGCGCGATTCGCAATTCGAGTCGTTACCCGCAGGGAGCGGGCTGAACTTGAGTTACACCGCCGATACGGTTTGGCTGCGCCTGCGAATACGTTCGGCATGTGTCGAGACTGAGTCGAGGTTCGTTGAGTTCGACTATGCCTCGCTCGATCACGCGGTCCTGTTTCTCGATGCGGATGTCGTCCAGCAGGCGGGCGACCGAGTGCCGTTTTCAGAACGTCCGTTCCAGCACCGCAATCCGCTGTTCAGCGTCACCCTGGCGCCTGGCGCCGACCGCGTCCTGTATTGGCGGGTACGGTCCGAAGGGAGTCTGACCATCAATCCAACGCTATGGCCGCCGCTGGCATTTACCCGGCATAGCCAGCACGCTTATGCCGCTCATGCCTTCTACTTCGGCATGCTGCTCGCCCTGGCGGCATACAACCTGCTGCTGTTTACCGTGCTACGCGAACGGGTTTACCTGCTTTATGTCGGGTTTGTGCTCGCCGTGGGAATAGGGATCGCGTCGATCTACGGGCTGGCGGCCGAGTTCCTGTGGCCAGAATGGGTCGACTGGAGCAATCGCGCGTTGATCATCAGCTTCGCGTTTTCCGGGGTGGTCGGGCCATTGTTCACGCGGGATTTCTTGGGCACGGCCCACGCCGCTCCGGGTTGGCATCGCTGGCTCGGTGTGGCGGCGGCGGCGCATGTGGGCATGATGTTGGTGGGTGTATTCGCGCCGATGCGCCTCGGCATGCAGTTGATGTCGCTCTCGACGATCGTCAATTGCGCACTGATGTGGGGTGGTGGGGTGGTCTGCCTGCGCCGTCGCGTGCCCGGGGCACGCCTGTTCGTCCTGTCCTGGGCCATACTGTTGCTCGGCGGCATCTTGATGGGTCTGCGCAATTTTGGGCTTTTGCCGACGAACGCCGCCACGCTCTATGCAATGGAGATCGGCTCGGCGCTAGAAATGCTGCTGCTGTCGTTTGCGCTGGCAGCGCGTTTTGAGCGCATCAAACAGGAGCGGGCAGCGGCTCAGGCCGACGCGCTGCACGCTCAGCGCGCGCTCGTCAGCTCGTTGCAACAGCAGGAGCGCGAACTGGAGCAACGCGTCACCGAGCGAACCGAGGCGTTGGCTGCCGCGAATGCGCGCCTGCAATCGCTCGCGGCGTTGGATCCCCTGACCGGACTCGGCAATCGCACGGCGCTCTATGGGTGGCTCAATGATCTGCTTGCCGATCGAGATCGGCGCTTTTCGCTCTTGTTGGTTGACCTGGACGGGTTCAAAGCGGTCAACGACCAACTCGGCCACGCCGCCGGGGACCAGCTGTTGATTGAGCTTTCCGAACGCTGGCACGCGGGACTTCGCCAAGGTGAGCGCTTGGCACGACTTGGGGGTGACGAGTTCGTCCTGATCAGCGAGTTGGCCGCCGGACAAGACAGTGCCGAGGCGGTGGCAGCGACCCTTCGCGCTGCGCTCAAGGCACCCATGCGTGCGGCGCCTGGTGCGAGCATTGATGCGAGCATCGGAGTCGCCCTTCGGCAAGCTGACGAGGATCAGCCCGATGCCCTGTTGCGACGGGCCGATCGTGCGATGTATCAGGCCAAGGCTGCGGGTCGTGGTCGCGTGGTGCTGGCCTGATCGGGAGTTGGTGCCGGCGCTCGCCGCATCCGCTCTGGCGCGTCTGATCAAGTCCATTGTGGACGTTCAGACCCAGACCGAGCCCGGCATGTCGCTCAGCCCGCGCCGTCTCTGACGTTGTTCAGAGGCCGGCCCCGGAGCGAAGGCGCAACCGCTCGGGGTATGGCGTCATCTCTGGCGGCAGACCTTTCCGGAACCGATTCTGTAGATCGAGCCAGAACGGCACCGTAAAGATGTCGCCGTGCGCTGCGATCAATGCCTCACGTTGGGCATCGGTGAGCCCCAGAAATCGCGGGAACTGTTCCGGAAACACGTCAAAATCATCCACGTGATACCAGGCGCCATGGTGCATTTCCTCATCATGGTCACTTGGCTCGGGCATGCGCCGAAAACGACATTCGGTGACCAGGCAGATTTCGTCGTAGTCGTAAAAGATGGCGCGGCTGTGGCGGGTCACGCCAAAGTTCTTCAGCAGGAGATCACCGGGGAAAATATTGCTGATGGCAAGATCTTTGATGGCCTGACCATAGTCGACCACAGCCTTGTGCACGAGCTCGGTTGGCGCCTCCTTGACGAACAGATTCAATGGGCGGAGCTTGCGCTCGACATAGCAGTGCATGATGACCAGATCATCGCCATCGACGTAGACGCTCTGCGCGCAACCCTGCACCAACTCATCCAATAGCGGTTGATGAAAGCGGGCGAGCGGAAACCTGAGAAACCGGAACTCCTGCGCGTCGATCAAGCGTCCCGCCCGATCGTGTTTGAACACCAGCTGGTATTTGGCGGCCACTTCCTCGCGCGTGACGTTTTTTGGCGGCGCAAACTGGTCACGAATCAGTTTGAACACCAGCGGGTACGAGTGCAGCGTGAACACCGCCATGACCATGCCACGCTCGCCATCAGCGTGCCGAAACAATTCGGGCGCGCCGGTGTCATCGCGGGCTTGATCGAAGTGCCGGACGAAGTGACGGTAGCGCTCGGTCTTGGCCTGTTTCAAGCGCCCGAGCATCGCGTACCACTCGTCGACTGGTTTGCGCGGGGCCAGTGTTTGCAGGAACACAATGGCGTCGCCGACGGTCTCGAAATCTGCCAGGAAGTATGAGCGTGTAAAGCCGACGAGCTGCGAGAAGTCTTCGCGGTCGACAATGAGCGCGTCCGCTTCGATGCCGGCATCGCTGTTGGTCAGGGCAATAACGATCGGGCCGAATCGGTCGTCGCCAAACAAGCGTCCCATCAGATAGCAGCGCCGCTCTCGATAGAAGCGTGTCTGCAGCAGTTCGATGGCACGCGCCGCACCGTTCGGCCAGTGTTGGACGCGCTGCGCGAGCGCTTCGGCGAGTCGATTTGCGCAAGCTTCGAGATCAGTGAAATGACGCGCAAAAGGTGTGTCGGCGAGGAGCTTTTCGAAACCGCGTTGCCAATCGCCATTCGGGTGATAGACGAGCCGGGCGACGGGGTGCGTAATTCGGTCGGTCGGTTCGATATCAAGGGCGACAAACTCGATCGCCGGAGCCACACCGCGCGTCTTGAAGAACCGGCGGGTCAAGGTGTTGTAGAACGTCTTGTACAGTTCCTGGTCGAGTTCGCTCTGGATCAATTCGGCATAGGCCGCTTTAATGCCTTCCCAGATATCCCGGCGACTGGCGGCCTCGCCAAGAATTTCGATTAGCGTCGTGCTGATGTCGGCAACCGACGCGTCATATAGTTCGATGCGTGCATTGAGGTCGCGGCTTTGGGCCGCAAAATCGCGGTTGACGAAGTGTTGCTCGGCGCGCTGGGTGATTCGCCGGAACTCGCGGTTGTAGCGCTTGAAGCCATCGACAATCAGCGTGGCCCCGGTCCGGGATTGCCATGGAACCTGCTGCAGATTGTCGGCATTCATGGCGGACGGCTCCTGTTGTTGGTTCAAGCGCGGGTCGCAGTACGACGGATCGTAGCGTGGCTGGTTTGGAATGGTTGCTCCGCTTCCGTTTCGGCGGTTTCGGCAAGGCGGAGCCAAGCCGCCGACCCGGTCTCGGCTGCTACCATGCCGGGCTGTACTGCTCCTGCCGCCGGCTCCGATAGCCATGCATACCGACTTTTTGCGCTTGTTGACCGAGCAACCACGTGATGCGGTCTTTGCGTATCGCGACACGCTGCCGATTACGGTGGCGGCGTTTCTGGGCGACGTTGCGCAAATTCGGCCGGTGGTGCGAACCGCCGCAGCGGTGATCAATCTTTGCGAGGATCGCTACGCGTTTCTGGTCGGCATGGCGGCCGCTCTGGCTGAGGGGCGAACCAGTCTGTTGCCAAGTTCACGCGCGCCCGATGTCGTGGCCGAAGTCGCCACGCTTTGGCCGGGTTCGATGTTGTTGGATGACCGCTGCCTGGAGCGGGCGAACGACGATGTCGGCGCACCTACTGCCATCGAGATCGACCCGGGCATGACGGCGCTGATTGGTTTCACGTCTGGCAGCACCGGGCAACCGAAGCCGAATGCCAAAACCGTGGGCTCGCTGATGGCGAGTACTGCCCGCAATGCGGCGATGCTCCGCGCCGCGCTGCCGGCGGGCATGGGGATGCCGAGCATCGTTGCCACGGTGCCGCCGCAGCACATGTATGGCATCGAGTTATCGGTGTACCTGCCGTTGCTTGCCGGGTTTCCGGTGAGCGCCGCGCGACCGTTGTTTCCGGCGGATATCGCGACTTGCCTGGCGGCGGTCTCGCGGCCACGCATATTGGTGTCTACGCCGGTGCATCTGCGGGCCTTGCTGGATAGCGGTGTGCAGCTTCCGAAGATTGATCTGCTGGTTTCGGCGACGGCGCCTTTAGACGCGAATCTGGCCGCGGCGATCGAACAGCGGTGCGGCGCTCCGTTACTTGAACTGTTCGGCTCGACCGAGACGTGCGTCATTGCGAGTCGCCAGACCGCGCGCGATGAGGCGTGGCACAGGTGGCCTGATGTCACGTTGCAGCCAGTGCCTGAAGGCACTTGGGTCAACGCGCCGTGGTTTCAGGAACCGAAGCTGCTGCAAGACCATCTACGCTTGCTCGATGGGCTTTATTTCATGCTCGAAGGGCGTCAGCAGGACTTGGTCGATATCGCTGGCAAACGCGCCTCGCTGGCGGATCTGACACAACGTTTGCTGAAGGTGCCTGGCGTGATCGATGCGGCCTTTGTGATGCCCGATCCCGATGCGAGCGGACGCGTGCCCCGGCTCGCCGCGCTGGTCGTTGCGCCGGGCCGGTCTGCTGGGGAGCTGCTGCAGGCGCTGCGGAATGGCTGTGATCCGGTGTTTCTGCCGCGGCCTCTGCGCCTCGTGGAACGTTTGCCTCGGAATGAGACTGGCAAGCTGCGACGGGCCGATCTCTTGGAACTGTTGAAGTCCCAGGCCTGACCTCAGAGCTGGAGCTGCTGCCAGGGCTGGTGTTTTCGTCGCTGCCGGCGCCAGTACCACGCCACTGGCAGTGCGGCCAGTGGCAGGCAGAACGCCAATAGGAAGGTCGTGATCTTCGCTTGGCACGCAAGCCAGATCAGCCACTCCAAGACCCAGTTCCAAGTGCCGTGTTCGAAGCCGAGGAACAGCAGATTCGGGTCCGCGCCATCGACGAGGTTGATCACGATCGCTTTCAGTACGTTTTCGGCGATATCTGCCAACGCATAGGCGCCGATCAGGCGACATCCCCAGATCCCAAAGAAGCGGGTCTTTTGCTCCGAGCCGAACGCCAGCACTTGCAGGCTGGTCAAGAGCACGACACAGATTGGGATCATCAGAATCGTGTCGAGCAACAGTTGTAGTCCCGGTGTCGGTTCGGGTGTGAAGGCATTCAGGATGTTGCCGAAACTGGCCAAGGTCTGGTTGCCCGACTGGCTCAGGTCGATCGTCGAGGCCAACAACGATTTCTGGAAATACCACGTCGAGAACGCGATGAAGGCGAGGATGGATTTCAGCAGCCAGCTGGTGGTGCGTGCGGTGCTGTCGGCAAGTTCTGCGGGCATAGGGGCCTTGCGCGTGGCTTGCAACGTGGTGAGTCGTGCGCGGAGCTTGGGTCCGTATTCCTCGATACTGCGATCATCTTTGGCCAGCGGCTGAATTGGCGGCTGCCAGTTGGTCTGCTGCCAGCGCTCGATGACTGCGCGATGCATTCGAAGGTCCTGGAGTGGGCCTCGATCGCGGTCCAGCAGCAAGGTTCGGAACGTGGTCGATTCCTGGCGGGGATGCAGGAAGCGCCGACGCACGCGGCCGGTCAACGCCCAGAGTGGCATATTGAGAATTTCGTCATGGCGCGGTCCCAGTGGATCCGGGTGTAGATCGTCGATCCAGTCCGGCTGGAATTCGAGTGCGGACTCGGGCGGGAGACACTCGAGTTCTTCGATCATCCAGGCTAGCGCGAGGTCCGAAAGTCCGGTCTCGCTGTAGCATCCCCCGACATCGCAATGCGCGCCTGTGAAGGCGACTTGTTTGAGCCGCTCGACACCATCGATGTTGGCATTCTGTTGGCCGTCCTTGTCCTGCACGCCGACATAGAGTCTTGGCTCGTAAGCCCAGCGGGTTTCGTCGAGCGCCACCGCATGGCGCGCAAAGCGCACATCCGGTTTCAGCAAGTTGTCGCTGTGTACTTGCGTGCCCATCAGGATCTGGTTGAAGCCGACCGATTCGACGGTGTCGAACACCGCGATGGCTTCGATCGGAAAGCCCTCGTGCTCCCAATTCGGGCAGCGCGAGAAATGCTTCCGAATCGACCGTGCAGCGTCGCGTCGCTTGGCGTCGTCGCGGGTTCGATACGCGCGGATCAGGCTTGGGATCATGGCCTCGTTCTCGGGCCGGATCAGTTGAAACCAGTGCAGGATGCCTGCCAAAGCGCGCACGGTGAACGCGCCGCGGGAAAAGCCGATCAGGTAGATGCGGTCACCGTTCTGGTAGTGACGCATCAACCAGGCATACGCCTCGGCCACGTTTTTCCAGGCACCATTGCCCCAAGCTAGCCCAGCCATGCGACCGAACTTGGCGCGCAGGTTTTCGGATTCCTGGATGTTGCTCTCGGCGGTTCCGACTCCAGGGTCGTAATACAGCACCTGATGCGCGTCGACTTTGAGATGCTTGAACAGTTTGACGACATTGCTGACATCGTCGCCGTGGCCCCAGATGTTGTTGGTGCCGTCGCAGCAAACGATCAAATGGCGGCCTTCGTTCATTTTGTTCTCCCAAGTGACTGGCCGCTCAGAGCAGCGGCGCACGACAATGCCGCAATCAGTACGATGCAGGTGTCGCCAGCGCGACCTTACTCGCAGCCAGTATCCGGCTGCAATGCATGCCAGGATTCTGGCCGCGACAGCCAGCGTGGGATTCGGGACAATAGCGGGATGAGCGCATTCAACACGATTCCCGAGTTGCTGGACGATATCCGGGCCGGCCGTATGGTGGTCATTCTCGACGATGAGGATCGCGAGAATGAGGGTGATCTGATCATGGCGGCCGAGCTCGTCAAACCAGAGCACATCAATTTCATGGCCAAAGAAGCCCGCGGGCTGATCTGTCTGGCGCTGACGGAGGCTCGTTGCGCACAGCTCAATCTGCCACCGATGGTGGCCGACAACCGCTCGCCACATCGGACCGCATTTACCGTGTCGATCGAGGCTGCCGAGGGCGTCAGCACCGGGATTTCGGCGTACGACCGAGCACACACGATTCGCACAGCAGTCATGCCCAATGCGAAAGCGGCCGATTTGACGCAGCCTGGCCATATTTTTCCGCTGACCGCCCGTCACGGTGGGGTGTTGATGCGCGCCGGGCACACCGAGGCGGCGGCCGATTTGGCGCTACTGGCGGGTTTGGAGCCTGCTGGCGTGCTGGTCGAAATCATGCGGGACGACGGGCATATGGCGCGTCGGCCGGAACTTGAAGTGTTTGCGAAACAGCATGGTTTGAAGATCGGCACCATTGCCGACTTGATCCGGTATCGGCTGGCCACCGAGCAGACGGTGGAGCGCGTCGCTTCAGAGTCGGTACTGACCGAACATGGTCCGTTTGAGCTCGTGCGATACCGGGACCGCTTCGGCGGACAGACGCATGTGGCGCTGGTCTGTGGGCGCTGGGCGACAGACGACGTTGTGCCGGTTCGTGTTCATCACTTGAACGTGGTGCGCGACGTGCTCAAGATCAGTGATCGTCAGGCCGGTTTTTCGGCGTCGCAGTCGCTGGCCGAAATTGCCACGGCTGGCAGGGGCGTGTTCGTGCTGTTGGGTGAGCGACTTGACAGTGCAGACTGGTTTGCGCGCTTGAATCCAAATGCCGATTCGAATGCCGCCGAGGCCGCGCCAGCTTGGACAACCGTTGGCGTTGGCGCACAGATCCTCGCCGACCTGGGTGTCCACCGGCTGCGTGTACTGGGTACACCGCGCCGCTTTTCGGCGCTCTCGGGGTTTGGGCTCGAGGTGGTAGACTGCAACCCTGCCTGAGTGGCGCGCGTGCGCGCTTGGCAGCTCCCCTTATGATCTCCGGAAGCCGCCGTGAGCCAGAACAAACTACCGTCCGACCCGCGCATTTTGCTCGATGTGCTGCGCAGCGGCATCACCCAGCTGGATCCCGATCTGGACACCGAGAGCCTGCAAGTGGCGATCATCGCCTCGCGTTTTAACGCGGGGGTGGTGGACCGTCTGATTCAGGGTGCCGTGAAGACGCTGATTGATCAGGGTCTGGCCCCGCAGGGCATCGCCTTGATGCGGGTGCCGGGTGCGTGGGAGTTGCCCTTGCTCGCGAAACGCCTGGCCGACAGCGGGGCGTTCGACGGCATCATTGCGCTGGGTTGTGTGGTGCGGGGCGAGACCGCGCACTTTGACGTGATCGTTAACGAGTCGGGCCGCGGCTTGATGCAGGTCAGCCTCGAATCGGGTGTGCCGATCAGCAATGGCGTGCTGGCTTGCGAAAGCGAGGCACAAGCGATTGCGCGGGCCGGCGGCGAGCTGGGCAACAAGGGCGAGGAGGCCGCAACGGCGCTGCTGGAGCTGATTGGCGTGGTCGAGGCGGTGGAAACCACGTTCGACATGCTCGAATTGAACGACGGCCCCAATAGCGGCTTGGATATTGATGAGGTCATGGATGCTATGGAAGACATGCGCCAGGCCCTGGAAGCTCAAGAAAGGAAGAAGAAAGCACGATGAATCGGAAACGGGTGGATGGCATTGATCTGGCGGCGCGGGCGCGGGCCCGGCGTCGTGCATTGCAGGCAATTTACGCCTGGCAGCTGTCGGGCACCTCCATGACCGGCATCATCGAGCAGTTCAAGCGCGAGCAGGAAATGGAGATTGCCGACCTCGAGTATTTCGAGGACCTGTTGCGCGGCGTCGAGCGCGAGAAGTCGCAGCTTGACGAGAAGCTCAAGCCGCATCTCGATCGCAGCATCGATTCGGTGGACCCGATTGAGCGCGCAGTGTTGCGTCTCGCGGCCTATGAGTTGGTTTGCCGCGTCGACGTGCCGTATCGCGTGGTGATCAACGAGGCGATCGAAACCACGAAGCGCTTTGGCGCCGACTTTGGCCACACCTACGTGAATGGTGTGCTCGATAAGCTGGCCGCCGATGTGCGCGCGCCGGAGTACAAGCGGGCCGGCTGATCGAATCCGGCCGGTGGATCAGGTGGCTTCGGTACTGACGAGGCCCCGACGGGCGGCTTCAAGCGTGGCCTCTGCACGCGAGCTGACTTCCAGTTTGCGGTAAATGTCCTTCAGGTATCCGGCCGTAGTGTTGCGGCTGATACCCAATTGCTCGGCCACTTTCGGGACGCTGAATCCTTTGGCGATCAGACGCAGGACTTCGGTCTCGCGCTCTGTCAGCGGGTGTTGCTGGTTGGCGGGTGTGGTCGGTGTCGGCGTGAAGAACGCGAGCAGTCGGCGCGCGATCGAAGGCGAGAGCGGCGGTTGTCCGCGCTCGATGCCGAGCAGCAGATCCGCCAGCGTTTGCTGCGGCAGGTCCTTCAACACATACCCCTGGGCACCAGCGCGCAGCGCGGGGAAGAGGTGGGCGTCGTCCTCAAAAATGGTGCTGATGACAATGAGCGCGTCGGGTCGGCGCTTGCGGATCGGTTCGATGAGGCTGAGGCCAGAACCGTCGGGCAGTCCGAGATCGAGTAGACAAAGCTGCGGTTGAATCTGCGCCAGACAGAGTTCGGCGGCGGCAATGCAATCGGCAACATGGACTTCAGCATGAGGGAAGGCGTGTTGCACGGCGCCCGTCAGCCATTCCTGGCTGCGCGGTAGGTCTTCGACGATCAGGATCTGCGCGATCATTCGGGCAGTGCCGCGTTGAGGGGCAGGGCAAGGAGAATCTTGGTGCCACCCTGTGTCGCAGCGCGCCATGTGACCGAGCCCTGCAGGTGATCCGCACGATCGCGCATGTTGCGTTTGCCTTGTCCGGGGGTTTCGGCATTGCCGGCTTCGCCATTGTCGCGGATTTCGATGCGCAATGTCTGTTGGTTCGCCTGCAGTCTCACCGCAAAGCGCGTGGCGTTTGCATGTTTGAGCGTATTGCTGACCGCTTCCCGAAACAGGCGGAACAGATGAAACAGCAGCGGCTTGCTGACCGGTGCGGCGTTAGGCTCCAAGTCCTGGGTCCACTCGAGTTCCAGCCCCGCAAGGCTGAGACGTTGGCGGGTTTCGGCTTCAATCTGGGCGAGCGTCTGTTCGAGGGTTCCGGGCGTCGCGCGGGCGCGGGTCACGACGTCGCGGAGGTCTTGCAGGACGGCACGCAGCTGGTCGGCGAACTCTGGGGTCGGCGCGGCATACACGAGATTCAAGAGGCTGGCACCGATGTCATCATGGAGATCGGTGAGCAGGGCCTTTTGGGTCGCTTCGGCGACTTGCGCGGTACGTTGTCGCTCGGCTTCGAGGCTGCTTTGGGCAGTCTCCAGCGCTTGCTCTAGGGCCCTGGTCTTCTGACGCTCGGCATGGAGGCCACCCAGTACGGCCAGAAGCATGAAAAAGAGAAACGTGGCCACAATAGGATCAGCAAAGGTTGGGTCGATGAGTGTAGGGGCGCGCTGGCCGAAAGTCAGTGGAACAAGGTTTGGGATGACCCTGGGTATGAGTTGTGGATAACCGGGGTCGCCTACTTATCCACATTTCGCCCACAAGGTAATTCGGGCTTCGTACACAAGATTTCGTGGCTCTGAAAGCCGCATCACACAAAGGATTGCGGTAACCCATTGCAGTTATCCCCAAGGCCTATCATCATCAACATCATTCAATAATAAAATACTGATTCAACCCATTTGGTGCAAAGAGGGAAAGGCATGCGCTTCAGCATCCAACGCGAAGTCCTCTTGAAACCGCTCACGCAAGTGGTCGGTGTCGTGGAACGCAAACAGGCATTGCCTGTATTGGCAAACATTCTGGTCTCGGTCCAGGGTGACCGGGTGGGCTTTACAGGGAGCGACCTGGAAGTCGAGCTGTCGGCGAACTGTCTGGCGGAGAAGACGGAGGATGGTGAGATCACCGTTCCGGCTCGAAAGCTGTTCGACATTGTTCGGGCGTTGCAGGACGGGAGTGTCATCGACGTCTCGCAAGCGGGTGATCGGGTAACCGTGAAGGCGGGTCGCAGCCGGTTCACGTTGTCGACGTTACCGGCGAACGAGTTCCCAACGGTCGACGACTTGGAAGTGATCGAGCGAGTCAGTCTGTCAGAAGCGAGTGTGAAGGAGCTTCTGGATCGGACCGCGTTTGCGATGGCGCACCAGGATGTTCGCTACTACTTGAACGGCCTGCTGCTGGATCTTCGGGAAGATGTGCTGCGTTGCGTTGCGACCGACGGCCATCGTTTGGCCTTGTGCGAGGCCGAGCTTGAGCTGAACGTCAAAGCGCGGCGGCAGCTGATCATTCCGCGGAAGGGTGTGCTCGAACTTCAGCGTTTGTTGGACGTGGGTGAGGGATTGGTGGATCTCGAGTTCGGCAAGAGCCACATTCGGGCGCGACGGTCGGACTTCGTGTTTACGTCGAAGTTGATCGATGGCCGGTTCCCGGACTACGAGGCGGTGATTCCGATTGGCGCGGACAAAATTGTCGAGTTGCCTCGGGATGAGTTGCGGGCTTCGTTGTCGCGTGCGGCGATTTTGTCGAACGAGAAGTACCGTGGCGTAAAAGTGGACGTGAGCCCTGGGCGGTTGAACATTTCTGCCCACAATCCTGAGCAGGAAGAGGCGAGCGAGGAGTTGGAGGCCAAGACGGTTGTCGACAACTTGAGCATCGGATTCAACGTGAATTACCTGATGGACGCGCTGGCAGCGCTGCGGGGAGTGAACGTGATGCTGTGTCTGCGCGATGGGAACTCGAGTTGTCTGGTGCGCGATGTGGAGAGCAACCGGGCCCGGCATGTCGTGATGCCCCTCCGACTCTGACGGTGAATGGTTTCGCGAAACAACCCCGGCTCGTCCGGGGTTTTTTGTTGCTTGCAATTGCGAGGCTCTGTTCGGTGGTGCGGCGCTTTCCCGAGTTGGTGGTTGGCGCTAGTGTCCTGTTTCGCCAATCGCTGGTTCGCGTTATTGGCGCATTACGGCACCACGGTGTCTGGACGGATGGATGGAGCAGATGAAGATCGAGCGGTTGCAGATTGGCGATCTCAGAAATATCGGGTCGGCGAGTGTGGCGCTCGGTGCCGGTGTGAACGGTTTCGTGGGACCAAACGGGGCCGGAAAGACCTCGGTGCTCGAGGCGGTGTATTTGCTCGGGTACGGGCACAGTTTTAGGAAGGGCGGGCGCGATGTGATTGTCCGGGACGGTTGTACGACCGCGACCGTGTTTGCCGAGATTGCGGTGGATCAGGGGCGAGGCCATCGGCGGATCGGTATCGCCCGAGCGCGCGATGGATGGCACGGAAAAGTGGACGGCGAGGAGCTCGGTACATTGAGTGAGTTGTTTCGCCTGGCACCGGTCTGTTGTTTTGAGCCTGGGTCGCATCATTTGATGACCGGCGCAGCCGAGGAGCGTCGCGCGTTGCTGGATTGGGGTCTGTTCCACGTGGAACACAATTTCCTCGATTGTTGGCGGCGCTACCAGCGCGGACTGAAGCAACGGAACGCATTGATTCGGACCCAAGGTGTAGACACTTGGTTTGAGCCGTGGGAGCGGGAGATGGCGGACGCGGCCCAGAAGTTTGAGGAGATGCGTGATCGGTACATCGGCTGGATTGGCCCTATTGCCGAGGAAGTGGGTGCCGCCTTGTGTCCTGAGCTCGGAGCGGCGGCAATCAACTACAAGAATGGTTGGAGGGAGCTGGACCTGTCGACCCCAGATGGACGGGCAGGGTGGTGGGCGCGGGAACGAGCGCAAGACCGGGATCGGGGTTACACCCGTCGTGGCCCGCACCGGGCAGACTGGCGGTTGGGCTTCAGCGAACTTGGGCAACCCGACCATTATTCGCGCGGCCAGGCAAAGCTCGCCGCGCTGTGCCTCATGCTCGCGCAGGTGCTGGTTCACCGCGAAAAACTGGGTGCCCCGCCCATTGTCTTGCTGGATGATTTGGCATCTGAGCTGGACGCGCAGCACCAGGGTCGGCTGATGGGGTTTCTCCGGCAACTCGATGCACAGGTTCTTGTGACGGGCACCCACCACCTGGACGCGGACCGACTGTTCCACGTGGAACACGGAAATGTAATCCCGGGTCCGACCGAACCTTGAACTGAAACACCCAGCGCCGACCACCCTGTGACCGCCTACGGGACCGATGCGTCGGTGCGCACGAGCCATATCCGGTCCACGCACTCGCCGCAGACCAAAGACACCCGACCGCCACCGAAACGCGACTGCCATCGCATGAAACGCTCCGAACCAAATCAGACGCAGTCCCAAACCAACGATTGCGGCCGAAATACCAGGTGAGCTCAAAACCCGCGCAAACGGGCGGAATCTACCGCGACCGAGCGACCCAAAAGCCGACGGGCACACCACGGCAACTGCTATAATCCCAGGCTATCCCAGACCGAACGTGCGCGGCACGGCGGACTGATTTTCGATACCCCTTAAGGCGCCCTATCTCCGCGGCGCCCGGCGAGCAGCATGAGCGACAACGATCAAGTTCCCAGTCAATCCTACGACGCCAGTAGCATCAAAGTTCTGAAAGGCCTCGACGCCGTTCGCAAACGCCCCGGCATGTACATCGGTGATACCGACGACGGCTCGGGTCTGCACCACATGGTGTTCGAGGTTGTCGACAACGCCATCGACGAGACCCTCGCTGGCTACTGCACCGAAACCGTCGTGACGATTCACACCGACGGGTCCGTCTCGGTCATCGACAATGGCCGCGGCATCCCCGTCGCCATTCATCCGGAAGAGGGTCGATCAACCGCCGAAGTGGTCATGACGGTCCTCCACGCTGGCGGCAAGTTCGACGACAACAGCTACAAAGTCTCCGGCGGTTTGCACGGCGTCGGCGTGTCAGTGGTCAACGCCCTGTCCGAAACCCTGTGGCTCGACATCTGGCGCGATGGTCACCACCACACCCAGGAATACTGCCTGGGCGAGCCCAAGTATCCGTTGAAGCAAGTCGAGGCCAGCCAAAAGCGCGGCACTCGCGTCCGCTTTCTGCCGAGTCGCGAGATCTTCACCGACGTCGAATTCCACTACGACATTCTGGCCAAGCGACTCCGCGAACTGGCCTTCCTGAACTCCGGCGTCCGGATCGAACTCCGCGATGAACGCGGCGAGGGCAAGTCGGATGTGTTCCAGTACGAAGGCGGCATCAAGAGTTTCGTCGAGCATCTCGCACAAGTCCGCACCCCGCTGCACCAGCAGGTCATAACGTTTGTTGGGCACTCCGAAGGCATCTCGGTCGACCTCGCCATCCAATGGACGGATGCGTACGAAGAACGAATGTTCTGCTTCACGAACAACATCCCGCAAAAAGACGGTGGCACCCACCTTGCCGGATTCCGCGCCGCACTGACCCGGACCCTCACGAACTACATCGAAAAATCCGGGCTCGGCAAGCAGGCCAAGATCACGTTCTCGGGCGACGACATGCGCGAAGGCATGATCGCCGTGCTGTCGGTCAAGGTGCCGGACCCGAAGTTCAGCTCACAAACCAAGGACAAACTGGTCAGCTCAGAAGTGAAGGGCGCTGTCGAATCCGTCATCGGCGACAAGCTCGGGGATTTCCTCGCCGAGCACCCGTCCGACGCGCGCTCAATCTGTGAGAAGGTGGTCGAAGCCGCACGCGCGCGCGAAGCCGCCAGAAAGGCCCGCGAACTGACCCGACGCAAAGGCGCGTTAGACATCGCCGGTCTGCCCGGCAAACTCGCCGACTGCCAGGAGAAAGATCCGGCCTTGTCCGAACTATTTCTGGTTGAGGGCGACTCCGCCGGCGGCTCCGCCAAACAGGGTCGCAACCGTAAGACGCAAGCGATCCTGCCGTTGAAGGGAAAGATCCTCAACGTGGAACGTGCGCGCTTTGACAAAATGCTGAGCTCGGCCGAAGTGGGTACGCTGATCACGGCACTTGGCTGCGGCATTGGCAAGGACGAGTTCGACATCAACAAGCTCCGCTACCACCGCATCATCATCATGACCGACGCGGACGTGGACGGTTCCCACATCCGCACGCTGTTGCTGACCTTCTTCTATCGGCAGATGCCCGAATTGATCGAACGCGGCTACGTTTATATCGGACTGCCGCCGCTGTACAAGCTGAAGCAGGGCAAGAACGAGCTGTACCTGAAAGACGATCCTGCGCTGTCCGCGTATCTGATCAATAACGCCGTCGAAGACGCCGAACTGTTCTATGCCGAAGGCACACCGCCGTTCAAAGGCCCGGCACTCGAACGGCTCCTGGGCCAGTACCAAGCCGCAAAGGACCAGATCGACCGACTGTCGGCGCGCGTCGACTCGACCCTGCTGAATGCGCTGCTCGATCTCCCTGCGCTGGACGATGCCGATTTCCATGACGCCGATCGAATGACCGCCTGGTGTGAGCGCATGACGAAGCGACTCAATGGCCGCGGTCTGGGCAAACCGCAATACCAACTCCACGGCATCCCGGCACAAGCCGAGACTCCGGGTGCCATCCGAGTCGAAAAACTGCACCACGGATTGCGCTACGAATACGTACTCAACCAAGCCTTCCTGACCGGCGCTGACCTCGCGCCAATTCGAGAAATATCCAATCAAATCAATGATCTATTTGATGGAAGCGGGCGCGTGACCCGCGGCTCAAGAAGCCTGCCAGTCCAAGACTTCCACGCTGCCCAAGCGTGGTTGATGGACGAGGCGAAGCGTGGTCGCACCATCCAGCGCTTCAAAGGTCTGGGTGAAATGAACCCCGAACAACTTTGGGACACCACGGTCAACCCGGAAACCCGTCGCCTGCTGCAGGTCCGAATCGAGGACGCGGTGGCCGCTGATCAGCTCTTTGCAACCTTGATGGGCGACGTCGTGGAACCTCGTCGCAATTTCATCGAGAGCAACGCGCTGAAGGTCAGCAATCTCGACGTCTGAGGCACAGGCCGAACGCACACCAGACTGCGCGCCGTTGACGATCACGTGACGGCGCGCGACCTGCGATCAATCGGGAACCGGATGCCACGTACTACCATCGCAACAAACGGGCGACGATCGAACACAACATACCCAGTGCGCAATCCAAAACCGCACACCGCAATTTTCCACAAAGCAGCTTGCTTCGATAGCCATCAAGCCACGCGCGGAGGACAGCATGTTTCGACAAACCTTTCAGGCCGGATGGGGAGACATGGATTTCAATGCCCATATGGCCAACACCGCGTTTCTCGATCGCGCCGCCGATGTGCGCATGATGTTTTTCGCGGCGCACGGATTCCCGATGTCTGAGTTCCGCCAGCGTCGACTTGGTCCCGTACTGTTTCGCGATGAAATCGACTACCAACGCGAAATCAGCCTGCTCGAAATGTTCCACGTCGAACTGACCTTGGCCGGCCTGGCCCCAGACGGCTCGCGATTTATCATGCAGAACACGTTTACGAACGACGCCGGCAAACTGTGCGCACGCATCCAAAGTTCTGGTAGTTGGTTGAATCTGGAAACCAGAAAACTTCAGCCACCGCCCCCTGATCTCCTCGCTGCCTTGAACGAAATCGCCCGAACCGATACGTTTGCCGAACTCCCCTCCATCCAAAAGCCGAGTGCCTAAATCCCACCCGCGCTCGCACGTCATCAGCGCTAAAAGGAACTCATGGCTGCTTCGATCAATGGTTTCGGTTCGACCTATTACGGCCGACGGTGCTTCCGACGCGATGGTTCGTACATCACCACCGAGTGGGCTATCGCAGCCACGCTGCCCATTTTCCCCATGTCGAGTGCACGCGTACAAGACAGTCGTGCCGGTCTAGGCGGACGTGAGCTGTACTTGATTGAACGACTCGCTCTGGATTGGGTGCAGGTTCTGACGACCTATTTCTACACGTACGTCATGATTCCCATCGCGATCTATTTGACCGTCATTCCCGACGAAGCTGGCCACATTCCGCGCGATTTTGGTGACGTCCCTTGGTGGCTCGCGCTCCTGTTGCAAACCGCACCGCTGATCATCGTCGCGTTACTGCCACATGTACTCCGTTGGATCGGCGCAGCGCGCGCCCGAAAGCGCCCGCGCTGACTCGCACCACACCGAACATCTGCAGCGATATTGCGAGGCGTGCGCGCTTCGCTAAGATGGTGTGACCATCAAGCGTCATCCGATGACCAACGATCCGTCGCCGCAAAAGCGTATGCATCAGCTTCAGCAGGTACGAGACCTGCTGGACCACGTACTGGATGCGGCGGACAGTCAGCGCGAACAGATCCTGGCCGACTGCGACGATCCATGGATTCGCGAGCAAGTCCGCCAGATGATCGAACCGAGTCTGCAGGCCGAGCGCCACGACGCTGCGATCTCGCCAAGAATCCCCGCGCGCTTCGGCCCCTATCGCGTGGTGCGGCCACTAGGTCATGGTGGCATGGGCTCAGTGTTTCTGGCCGAGCGCGACGACGGCACGTACCGCCAACACGTCGCGATCAAAGTGATCCGACACGCCATGGGCAGCGTGGCCCTGTTCAATCGCTTCCAGCGCGAACGCCAGATACTCGCTGGTCTCCAGCATCAGAACATTGCACGGATGTACGACGGGGGCGTGCTGGACAACGCGGAGACGCCATCCGATGCGCTGCCCTGGTACGCGATGGAATACGTGCCCGGCGACACACTCGACCAACTGATCGCGCATAACAGCCTGAGCGCTCGCGAGAGTGTCCGGCTCATGATCAAGTTGGCCAACGCGGTGCAATACGCCCATCAAAATTTGATTGTGCATCGCGACCTCAAACCACAGAACATCATCGTCGACCCGCTGCACGAACCGAAGCTACTCGACTTTGGCGTGGCAACGATGCTGTCAGAACCGGGCGCAGCGCAGACCAACAGTCGTGCACCGATGACGCTTGCCTACGCAGCGCCCGAGCAAATCCGAGGTGCGCCGATCAGCGCTGCGACGGATCTCTACAGCCTCGGCGTCATGCTGTTCGAACTGCTGACTGGTAAACGTCCCCACAAAGTTCGGGATGGTGATCCAGCAGGCATCAGCTTGCTTCAAGCCATCACCGATACTGATGCACCCGCGCCAAGCACGATCCTCAAACAGCAAACGAGCCCGACGTCGACGCGACAACAAGCGGTGCTGCGTGGCGATCTGGACACAATCGTCTTGAAAGCTCTGGAGCGCGAACCCACCCGACGCTACGCCACCGTCCAAGCGTTTGCTGAAGACTTACAAAACTGGCTCGAACAACGCCCCATTCGCGCACGCCCCAACTCCTGGTGGTATCGCACCAGCAAGTGGATCCGCCGCAATCCGCTTGCAACCGGTCTGGCAACGGTATTGTTCCTGAGCCTGATTGGTTTCGGCGTCGTACTGGTACAACAGCGCAACACCGCGATCAGGCAGGCGCAGCGCGCCGACGCGACCAAGAACTTCGTGATCAACAGCTTTGCCCAAGCCAACCGATGGGTGTCAGGTCGCGAAGTCACGGCGCGTGAGCTCGCACTGCAAGGGTTGCAGGCAGTTGCCACCCAACTTGCCGATCAACCCGAGGCACGCATCGAAATGTACGGCGTACTCGCCAACACATTGGCCCGGACCGACGCGCTGCGTGAGGCCGCACATGCGCAGGCGTTGGAACTTGCCGAGATGCAGCAGCTCGGCACCTACGACGCCGCTACGCTGGCGCACCGGACGTTGCAACTGGCACAGCACTATTGGTGGGCCGAAGACATCCCCGCTGCATTGTCTACATTGGATCAGGTCGCCAAGAACCCAGCGCTGCCACCCGCGCAACAATACAGCGCACAAATGCTGCGCTCGGTGATTGGCGCTATGCGCGGCGACACGACTGCAGTCGCGACGCATTGGCCCGAACTTCCCACTGAGGTGTTGATCGAATTGGCGAATCAAGTCCCGGAAGATCAGCGCTTCAATGCGAGAACCGTCCCAGCGTACCGGCCGGCTTACGAATTGCAGGCGCACCTAGTCAATCTGCAGCGGGACAAGGTGCTCCGAGACGCCGAACGAGTCGTCGCAGCCGCCGACCAGTGGCTCCCCAAGGACGACATCAATCGCGGCGCATTCATGATGTTTGTCGGCACGGCACTCGCCAGCTTTGCAACTGAACCACGAGCCGAAGCGGTGATCCAGCGCTCACAGCATTGGATCGTCAAACAGTTCGGCGCAAACCACGAGTTCGCGCAGGACATACCCACTGCGACGCTCGCGGCCCAATATCGCGCCGGCGCCTTCGAACCGGCTGAAGCAGCCTACCAACACATTCACGACCAATATCAGAGCGACGTGCAGCGGACCAACCTCGATTGTCGTGACGTCGAGCGCATCGGCGGTTTGGTGGCCCTGGCCCGCGGCGACCACGTCTCGGCCCGTACCCGCCTGACCGATGCGAGGATCTGCGCCGCGAACTTGGACGATCCAAACTGGGAGTCGCCGCACACCAGAGAAGCCGACGCGGCGCTCGCGTACTTGGATGAGTTGGAAGGCAACACCACGGCACGCCAACGACTGCAGGCAATCGCCGCCGCGCAGGCCGCACGCGATGATGGTGGCTGGTGGCAATCGGCGATTTGGCTCGCTGACGCCGCCTGGCAGCGTCAGGAGCATGCGGCAGCGCGCGCCGAACTCGCCGAACTCGTGCGCTGGTTTCAGCACCGCGGATGGCCATACCCAACGCAACTTGTGGACGCTTGCAGACGCGCTGGCGCGCCGATGCCGAAGCAGGTTGAACCTGATCTTTCCAGAATTCTGCCGATTGCCGAGATCCTACTCACCGATGCCGAACGCATACAGAACAGCGCGCAACATTAGTGGCCAATCGCGCCAACGCCACTGCCGCGCTCAGTGCCGTTGGAGGATCAGCTATTGAACGCATCGAGCCAATCTGGTCTTGCAGCTGCGCACGACATCACGCCGCGAGTCAACGCACGAACACGCCGTCCACGTAGTACCAACGCCCGTCCAGACGCTCAAACCGACTGCGTTCATGCAAGCGCTGCGCCGACTGGCCGCCAACACGGAACCGGGCGATGAACTCAACCTCGCCCCAATCACCATCCTCACGCGCTGCCTTGACTGTCAGACCCAGCCAGCGCATTGTGGCTTGCGCCGCGTCGTCCAAATCAAGCGCAGCCGGGCGCGTCGAAGGATGCCAGGTTGCGAGCAAATACTGCTGATCGCCTCGCACATACGCGGTGTAGCGTGAGCGCATGAGCCATTCTGGCGATGGCGCCAACGCGCCGGCATGAAACCGGCCGCAACACATCGCGTAGTCTTTGCCACCACAGGGGCAGGGCATCATGTTGAGATACCCCTATGTTCGCCGCACGACATGCGGACGATAGGGACGGCTGCGATCACGCAGGGCATCGTGGTAACTCTCGATCGGGATTGGGTCGTCAGATTGTAGAGCGGCGTTGGCGGCGCCCCAAGCTCGCGACGACGCTGCGCGTCATCACTTGCCTTGGCACCTCATGCCCGATGCAACCCGATCAACACGTCCAAGAGTGCGCTAACTCTGGCCGACCGCCGCACGCATCAACATGAGACCTTCTCCGTCTCGTCGCCACGTCACGCAGTCGCGGTGCAAACCGGATCAGACTCGCACAAACCTGGGGCGCCATCGACGCTCCGTACCGACTCGTGCTGGTTGGCGCCGATGGCGCGATTAAGAAACCGGGCCGAACTGATCAGCGCGACGCCGTTGCGGCGGATCTCGCTTGTTTGCCGGTGCCGGGCAGTCGGGTCGACGATCGCAACGGAATGATTCAAATCTCAGCACCGACCCACGCGCTGCAACCAGGCCAGGATCCATTCCGCGTGCAACTTGGCATGGCGCATCGGGGGCAGGGTGAACCGATGGCCTACCGAACCTGGCCTGATGGCGCTGAAACACCGCCAGCGGAATGGAACGCGCTGCCAACCCGGGAGTTCGCCGGACTGAGCTCAGGAATCCACCTGCTGCACGCAGGGGCGCGAGATGGACTTGGACGCATCGTCGCGCTGCTGCTGATCGCCGTGATCGCGCGCGCCGGTGGTGCGTGGCGGCAGCGACCAAGGCAGCAACGGCAGACGGAACTTGAGCGGGACGTTGCTGAGCGAGCCGATACGCTTGGCAAGTAAAACCAGCAGCGCCAGGATCAGGCTGACCCACCATCACCCGTGGCAACACGCAAGCGTCCACGTTGGCGATTGCCGAGAAGGCAGCGGACATGATTCTGAGCGGGCACTAGAGACTGGCGCCGCAGTTGCTTCAGTCCCACGGCGGACTGCTCCTCCCTCACGCTCGAGAGCGCTTGCGCACCGCTTTCGGGCCGACCTTCGGCCTGGCCGATGACCCACCCGACTTGGCCTTCCGCAACGCCGCCCCCATCGCCAACTGCACCCAGTACTTGAGCACCGCCGGGTCCTCAAACGCCTCCGCATCCAACTCGTAGTAACGAATGACCATCGCCTTGCCCTTGGCCTCATACGTAAACGGCCGCAGACCCTTGGCCTGAAAAACGCCTTCGGTGTCGGCATCAGCCTTCAGATAAACCTGTTCCTCGATACTAAGCGCAAACATCTGCCCGTCGTGAAATACCCCGACGCCACCGAACATGCGGCGCAGCGAGAGGGCGGGCACGAAGGCGAATAGCTCGAGAAGAAAGGTCTCATTGTTAGTGACGGCCATCTACTCTACCTAGGGGCATCGGGCGCCGTCGATACTACCTGCAACGAATCCGCATGTACGATGATTCGAGAAAATCGGAGCGCATGTTGAAATACCTTAATGCGGCGGTCGAAATCGTCTACTTGTTTCCGATCAGGCTGCTCCCGGAAGCGATCGATGTGCGCGCGGCGTTCAAAGAAAGTCCATGTAAGGCGAAGCTACTTGCCCACCGCTGCAGGGTTCTTGCCGAAAACCAATTACCCTGCGGACCAATTTTTGACCGAAAGGAAATCCGATATGTCAACCATACTCGGTCCCATCGACGCTACCAGTAGCAGCATGGGTCTCGTGGCAAGGTCTTGCTGGCCGAACGAGAACAAGGCCCCCGTCTCATTGATCATCCGCGCAAATCGTCAATTGATCCAAAATGCAACCATATGAAACAATATCGATAGAGCGCGACACTTCTTGAACCTGAAAGTAGATCGCTCTTGTCATTAACTTGAGGGTATTGTCAAATGGAACACAAGCTTCTCCTACGTTTGGTACACGTTTTATTGCTAACTTGCTCCGCGCAAGCGGCCATCGCAAATTGCGATGAGCAGAGCATTAATGCTATCGGCGAGCCAGGATTCTCAGCTGCAGAAACCGTCAACAGCGAAATCTACTCGACAGTCCTGTCAGAAATCGGCGATCCTGGATTCGCTGTAATTTTGACGGATCCTTGCATGCCAACAGTCATCGTCACTGCGACGCCGCCGCCCTCACCACCTCAGCTTGGTGTCGGTGGTCGGCTCTTCGAAGGAAATCCATACGCAGTAGGCGGCTCTATGTTCGGGCCGAGTTCTATGCAGTGTCTCGAACTCGCGAACGACCGCCCTGACAATTGCCCAAGTCCGGTCGTTCCCCCTTACACATGGGATTTCGGAATTGACGAAAGCGATCCAGGCGGCGGACTAGACCTACTGCGGGACTATCTCGACAATGAGGCAGACCCAAATTTCGCGGACTCTGTTCGAAGCGCGATGATGCACCATACAATGATGCTGACATCAGGCAATGACCAAGGTTCGGCACATACCTATTTGATTGATACGGTCGCATGGGCTTGCATGGGAGAGCTACGCCAAGACATTGACAGCGGCCAGCTGACCAGTTTCAGCGACGCATTTGATTCATGCCTTGGCGCTTTCCAGCGACTTCACTATGAGAACGGTCAAATGGGTGCACCCATTGAAACGAGGCTACTCGGCTTTCTCACGAACAACTACGTTTCGGCAGTTGTGGATAGAATCGCGCCGCGTGCGAACGAGTTGATTCAGCTGTTCGCAGGGCTATTTCTCACTGGCCCGACCGATTCACTTTCAGACAAAGAAGCAGCGGTTGTCGCACAGCGAGACTGCGCCGTTTTCCAAATGAAGAACCAGGCCTACGGTTGCGGATTATGAGAACGCGCTACATCGCAATGGCCTTAGCAGCCCTTTGTGGCGCTGCGTTTTGGTTGGTGCAACGGGACTCTAGTCAAGCACCGCAAGACCTAGCCGAACAAAGCTCCGCGTCCTCCAAAGGGGGCGCGGATTCGGAGCAAGGCCCGTTTCCTACGGTTGCATACGCCGAACAAGCCAATGGAGGCTCGTTGTCCCAAGAAAAACGAACGGAGTTTTCATGTGAGCAACCGTGCTCTATGACATCTTATGAGCAAGCAGAGAGTGACGCTGAAGCACGGTGGCTAAGCAGAATGGGATATCCGAGCTTAGAAGTGCGTGAGAAGGCGGCGAATCTCGATGCAGACGCGTTGATTGCGATGGGTCATGACGAGAAGAGCCCTACATTGATCGCGCTCGGAATCGAAAAGCAAATAGTCGATATCGGCCAGTTTCAAGTAGACGCGAAATTTCTTGAATTGTCAGCACTCGCCTCGACGACTGGGACGATCTACCCGCTGATCGTAGAAGCCCGAGCACGCCTCGACTTGTATCGGCGTGACCCCGAGTACGGGCGGGCGACCAACCAATTGAAGGATGCGGCGGTCGCGCTGCGCATGGCAGCCATGATGGGCGACTACAAAGCGATGCAAATTAGCGAGCAGATTCCGCTGCAGGAGCTAACGCCGCGCTTCTGGGCAGATGTCGAAAGTAGCGCAGCAATTCAACTTCAACGCAAGGAATTCATCCCAATCTTCAGGCTGCGCCGCAGTCAGAGTGCGCCTAGACCATTCCCAAAGGAAAAAGTCTGCGAAGGCGTACCTGCGCCTTACGCCTGCTAAACGCTAGGATTTGTGATCGGTAGCGATGTTTCCGCTTTCACGCCTGCCGAAGAGACTGTTCGCAAGTAGCCTACTCCGCAGGCCGAATCTACCAGTGCGGGAGCCAAAAGAAGCCTCGGCTCCCGCACTCGCGAAAGAAGGTTGCAGCGGTGACTACTTGCCACATTCCCGCGGACAAAGCATCGCCTGTTTCGTGGCATCGGGAACGATTCACAGCGCAAAGTCGCGCCCAAGTGCCACTCGCAACTAGCCTACAAGAACTCAAAAAAACCCCCGGATATCGCGGGTCGGTGAGATCGACCGGTTCGTACAGTGGGCGCATCCCAACAGGACGCCGCTATGCCGAACGCCCAACTTATCCTAACCGACCGTCCCAGGCTTCGTGCCGGGGTGTGGACCTTGCTCGCCCACAGTGCCGACCAGGGCCAGCCCCACGCAAGTCAATCAAATCAATCAGTTACTGCCAACCGGCCGAGCAAGCCCCTGGTCCGATCGGCGCCGCGCCCAGAACCCCGCCTGAATGCCCGGGAAATCCCCACTGAAAGGGATGAAAAAATTGTTACATCCGTGGCAAGATTCGCGCGAACGACCATACCCGCGCTGGCTGAGATCCGGCTCGCTAGCGCTCAGGGGATCAATTTTGCTGACTGCACCGTACCCGGAATGGGGGAATGACCATGCTCGCGCGAATTTTAGCCCTGATGCTCCTGGCGGGCTCGGCCTTGGCTGAGGTGCCAGCCGAACTCGATCTCGACATTCTCGACGCACCAACCGTGGCCGCAACAACCCCAGCGCCACAGACCGACGGTGCTGCCGACTCTGGTGCTGCAACATTGGTCCCACTTCCCGACACGCTGCGCGAGCGCCTGCAAACCGGCAGTGCCGGCGATTGGTCCGCCGTTGCCGGCGAAACCCTGCAGCAAACCTTGCAGCGCTGGGCCGATAGCGCCGGTTGGCAGCTGATCTGGGCGGCACGTCCCGAAACCAATCTCGTGCTCGATGTCGATCTCGACTACCCCGCAGGTACCACGATGCAAGAAGCGATCCGCACCACCTTCAAGGCGCTATCGCGTCGCCCCGCAGCGCCCAAGGCGTGCGAATACCGCAACAAGACGCTGCGCATCGTCAACCTGGGAGACCGCTGTGACTAAGCGCCTGCTCACCTGTTCGGTTCTTTTGTTACTAAATGCGTGCGCGGCGACGCGCGGCCAGCGCGAAGCGTTCGACACGCAAGCCGAAATCGCCGATCGGGCTGCGACCGCACGCGCCAGTCTGGACCGAGCCGTACAGAACGAACCGTGGTACGAAGTCGTTGACGATGTCTGGGTCGGTACGCGCAGTGCAGCCGAAGACAGCCCGCAGCGTCCGGCTGTGCTGAACGCGCCGCTCGAACGACAAAGCCTTGCAGCAATGAGCTTGCCCGAAATCGCCGCCTGGCTAAGTCGGCATTACGGCGTTCGCATCAAGATGAGCGAAGAAGCGCGCGCTGCCGAAGCGGCCAACGCCAGCATCGTGTTGTCCCATACTGGCACGGTCGCCAGCTATCTCGACGCTCTGAGTGCGCGTACCGGTGTGTTCTGGCGCTGGCAGCACGACCAGGTCGAGTGGTTCGTCAATGAAACGCGCAGCTATCAATTCGACGCGCTGGCGTTCAAAACCGAGATCAACAACACGATCACCAACGTCAATGCCAGCTCGTCCTCAGGTGGTGGCAGCACGGGCGGTAGTGGCAGCGGGTCGCAATCAGGGTTGAACATCAGCTCCGGCCAAACGACCAGCCTCACTGCCAGCATCGATCCGTTCGATGCGCTGCTGAAAGACATCGAGAACATTGTCGGCAAGAAAGGCGAGGGCGCCGGATCGAACGACATCATCGCGAACAAGTTCCTGAATACGATCACCGTAACCGCCACGCCGGTCGTCCACGAACGTGTGCAGGCCTACATGGAGCAGGCGAACGCAATTGCCAGCAAGCAGGTGCAGTTCAACGTCAAAGTGCTGTCGGTGGAGCTCGACGCGACCGAGAGCTATGGCATCAACTGGGGCGTGATCTACCAAGACTTGAACAGCCGCCTCAAGATCGAAACCAACTTGGTATCCGATGCGATCAACTCAGCGAACAGCACCACGATCGGCCTGATCAATCCGGATAGCCGATTCGATGGCTCGGAAGTACTGTTGGAAGCGTTGAGCGCGCAAGGCGATGTCAGCATTGAACAGAGCGCCAACGTCATCACGTTGAATGGTCGCCCCGCGCCGATTCAGGTGACCGAAGACACCGCGTACCTGCCGAGCGTCACCTCGCTGCAGGTACCCAACGCGGGCGCGACTACCTCGTTCCAAGGTGCCACCGTCACGACCGGCTTCGCGATGCGACTGACGCCGATGGTCCGCGCCAACAACGACGTCATCGTGCAACTCGAACTCAACATCTCGAACCTCCGCAATCTGCGCCAAATCTCTCCAGGGTTGGGTCTGACGGCCGAGCAACCCGAAATCGACCGTCGACAGATTGCGCCGCAAGTGCTGCTGAAGTCGGGTGCCACCATGGTGTTGTCAGGCTTTGAACAGACGCGCGCTGGCGGCAATCGTCGTGGCATGGGCTCGCCAAAGTTTCAGGCTCTGGGCGGCGGCACCAACGCGAGCCAGAAAAAGTCGACGCTCGTGGTGTTGATCACGCCAATCGTTCTGTGACGGCCGCATCATGATCACGATCACGGTCCCACTCAACGGTCGCAATCACACCGTCATTGGCGGCCTCACTTGGGTAAACCTCAGCACGATCGACGCAGCACCCGGTGTACGCAAACCCACGCGCACAGAGCCTCTGCAAAAGAAACCACTGCGCGCACTCAAGCGAGTGATGCAGTCGCGCCGAGTCAGCACCGGTGTGCTCATTCAAGACGCTGCAGAGCCCGCGAACTGGATGTTCGGCTACCTGGCCAAGCCGCCAAGAGAGGCGACCTCGGCGATCGTCTGGATGGCCATCGCGAACCCGACTGAGCGCGTCCTTTACATCGAGCAGCAGGAATCCGGGCCAACGTGGATTGCCGCCACCGATCTCGGCAAGCTCGGTATCGCGCCGGAAGTCGATTCGCTGATCAATAGCGATCAGGCATTGCGTGCTGCGATCGATACCTTGTTGGAGCACTGGACATCGGAAGACGTCCCGTTCAAGGTCGTGCTGAATCTGCGGCACCGGATCACGACACCGTTGCTTGAGCGGGCCATTCAGAACGGGCAGGCGACGCCGGGCACGTTGAGCGATCTGCTCACTGCGCCGCCACCGCCGGCTGCCAGGTTGCAACGCCTATTGCCGTTGCCATTGGCGAACGCGCTGGTCATCGCGGCAGCAGTGGGTGTCGTCGGGTACTACGCACTGGACTGGTACCAGACCTCGAGAGCCGAGCAGGAAGCGCTCGCCGAAGCGCAGCGTCAGCAACTCGAAGCGGCGGGTGTCGACTTGGATCAAGATCGGCTCAAACAACTCGACGAAACCGCGCAACAGGCCGCCGTGCTAGCCGCCTTGAGAGAAGACACTGAAACACCCGTGGCGCAAGATGTTGTGACCGCCTGTGCGAACCTCGTCGCAGACATTCAAGACATCGAGACTGGTTGGGCATTGACAGAAGTGAGCTGCGACCCGATCACCCAGAATGCGTCAGCGACCTATCGCTTGACGTTAGGCAGCCAATACAACGGTGGCAGTAACCGAACTCTGGATGTGCTGAAGGAACGAGCCGCAGTCGTACACTACACCGACTACGAACGCGCAACCGCAAGCTTTCCGCTACCAACGTTGACCAAACGGTCGGCCCTCAATCGCGACGGGTTGATCCATTCCAAGGACTGGGTCGAACAGATGGGGCAGCGACTTCAGGAGCTCCGGATGGCCGATCCCACCCTTGCAGCAAGCTTCGGTGCTCCCGAGGTGCGAAGCGTGTCTTATCAAGTGCCAGTCGATCCCACGGTCGAACAAACCGCCGGACCGAAGTTCGCGGAAGTCAGCCCGCAATTCGGCTACCAACACGGCAGCATTCTGCTCAGCGGTGCCGGCCCGATCATGTTGATCCACTCGAGTCTGGTCGAACCCAACATCAGTCTCCGCAAAATCACCATAACGCCCACGAATCAAGACTGGGCGTGGAATCTGGAGTTGAACTATGTCTGTGTGTCCTGAATCCTTCGCGCGCCGATTGATGGTTTCGCTGATCGCGCTCCTACTCAGCAATCAATGTGTCGCGCAGACAACGGTCGCGCCGGCGCCTGACTCAAACAAAACCATCGTGAGCCAGGCACCTCAAGTGACCGCTGCGCCGAATCAGAGTCCGCCGCAAGTCGTTCGTCCCGACGCCACGTTGCAGCAGCAGATCCAACTCCAGCAGCTGAACGCGCAAGTCAGCAAGGAGCTTGAACGCCTGAACAATGAGGTGCAGATCGAAACCGTGCGTCAGACGTTGCAGGAAAAGCGGGAAGGCAGCATGCCCGAGTTCCTCGGCACGTTCCGATCCCCAGCCGGAAGCTACGCCGAGTTTCGCGTGGGCCAAAGCGTACAGGAGCGCAAAGTGGGCGAACTAGTCACCGCCGAATGGCGTGTCGAGGAAGTCCATAGCGACCGCGTGCGACTGTGCAAGGTCAGCCATGCGCAGTGTCGAACACTGACGCCTGCGACCAACGACAAACCGGTGTCGAAATAAGTCCGGAGCCGATCATGGACCAGCGACTCGAACTTGAACAAATACAGACCATTCTCCGTGTGCTGTCAGGGCAGGGCGGGGTGGTCAACCTGTCGCCGGCACAGCGCGCGGTGGGTGCCATTTTCGAGACGCGCAAGCATGAAGTCGTGCTGGTCTGGACGGGTGATGACATCAAGACGCGCATCACCATCGAGCGCGAAGCGCATGCAGCAGATGTACGTATCGCTCGGAAGATCCTGGCCAGTGCGGAGTTGATCCGCGTCATTTACGACAACGCCGGTCGTGACGCCGCGCGCTACCCAGTGCTCTCCGATGCCGAAAAGGGTCAGCCGCGCGTGCTCGTCGAACACGTGGTCGCGCGGGCGATTGCGTTGGGCGCCAGCGACATCCATTTGCAGACTGAAGACACGCATACCGAAGTGTCGTTTCGCGTACACGGCGACATCGTGCCATTCGCCGAAAAGCTGACGCGCAGTCACGGCGAGCAAATGGCCATTACGCTGTGGAACATGAAAGACGCGTCGTCCGCGGCAGACGAATTTCGCAAGTCGATGTATCAGCAGTGCCGTATCGAAGGTGATTTCCGCTTGGGCGAGGGCAGCGAGGCTGAGACGATCCGCGCGCAGCTCCGCTTCCAAAGCGCACCGATGAAAGGTGATGCCTTTAAGATCGTCATGCGCGTGCAGTCGAATTTTCGTGCGGCTGATCGTCGCGATCTGGCCGGTTGCGGGTACTCGCAGGACCAGCGCGCCGCACTCGAGATGGCAGCAATGGCGTCCGACGGCTTGGTGTTGGTGTCCGGTCCGGTGAACTCCGGTAAGACCGTGACGCTGGGCGCACTCGGTGCGTTTCAGGTGGCGGTTTACGGCAAACGCAAAGTCATCGCGACCGTCGAGGACCCGATCGAACTGCGCATTCAAGGCGCCTGCCAACACCCGGTGGTCAGCATCGATGGCAAAGGTTTCGATGAGGCGGTGTTGAGCGCGCTGCGCCAGGACGTCAACACCGTGATCCTGGGCGAAATCCGAACCGCGAGCACCGCAGGGATCTGTCGCAAGGCCGCCGAAACCGGGCACTTGATCATGTCGTCGGTACACGCGACCGATGCCTGGGCGACGCTAACCCGCATCATCAAGCTCGGCATCGATATCGAAAAACTGGGCGAGCCGGGGTTCCTGCGCGCCATCTGCAATCAGCGCCTGCTACCCGCCTTGTGTCCACATTGTGCGATCAGCCCCGAGCGTAAGGCACGCAATCCGGTGTTCGCGCTACAGCTCGATCGAATTCGCCGAACGCTTGGTTCACACGCGTCCTGGGATCAACTTCGCTTCAAGAACCACGATGGCTGCGAACATTGCAGTGGTGGCGCCACCGGCCTGAAGCTGGTCGCCGAGATTCTGGTGCCCGATGAAACGCTCTGCGAAGCATTGCAGATGAACGATATGAAGCGCGCCCGCGAGTACTGGAGTTCTGGCGAACTAGCCGCGAAGAACAACCTGCCGCCGGGCAATGCCTACAGCTCGGCCTATACGTTGATGTTGATGGGCCAAGCCTGTCCGTTTGATGTCGAACATCGCTTCGGTCAGATCCATGTGCCGAAGGCGCACGAACGCAAGGCCATGCTGGCGGTGGTGAAGCCATGATAGCGGGCCTGCTCGAAGACTGGGGCGATACGCTCCGTGATTGGTTCGACTTGGCATCGAAGCGCGAAGCGTTCCGGGCGTGGCGCTTGCGTCGTCGCTACTTTTCAGCCAAGCGCCGGAGTTTGTTCTACGACAAATTGCATGACTTCTGCGGCCAAGGCCGACGCGTCTCGTTGCGCGAAGCACTGACCGAAATGCATGCCCGCGCCCTGGAAGACGGTGACAAATTCCACCTAGTGCTCAGTGAGATTCTGGAAGAGCTGAAGAACAATCCAACCCTCACCACACTCGCGCTGAAACCGTATTTGCCGCCAGCCGAATTCACCATGCTCTATGCCGCGGACGAAGCCGGCAAAGTGGCGGAAGGGCTCGCCAACGCGCGCGACGCGGCACGGCAAGTGGACGAGATTCTGGGTGAGCTCAAAGCGTCGCTAGCCGGGCCGTTGATTTCCCTGTTGATGCTGCTTGGGGTGATCTACGCACTGCCGGGGATGGTCGTCAACGTGTTGCTTGATCTGGTGCCGGAAGATCGCTGGCCGCCGTTCGCGCTGCCGATGTTGTGGCTCAGCAAGTACGTGCCAGTATTCGGGCACTGGACCTTGCTCGCGCTGGCGCTGATCACTTGGCAGATCCTTCGCACCTTACCGACCTGGATCAGCCCGGTTCGAATGTGGCTCGACCACCACCTCGTGCCGTGGAGCTTCTATCGCGATTACATGAGCGCAACCACGATGATCGCGCTGTCCGGATTAAAGCGATCTGGTCGTGGTTTGCGGCACGCGCTGGAAGGCATCGTCCATGAGGCCACGCCGTGGCTCAAACAGCATCTCGACGAAATGATCCTGCGTCTATCGGCCCGCGGCGCCACCGTCGTGCAAGCGATGGACACCGGTCTGCTTGACAAAGAGGTCATGCGCAACTTGCGCGACTATGCCAAAGCCGATGCCGAGACCAAGGCGCTGGAGCTGCTCGGAAACGACTGCGTCAAACAGCTGCGCAAGAGCATTTCGCAGCTGACCACCATTGCCCGCTACACCAGCATGGTCGGCCTCGTGCTGTTGTTCCTGTACATCAATGGCGCCGTTTACACCGTGACGATCTCTGCCCAGGACTACGTCCAAGAGCTCCAGAACGGCATCCCATGATTCGATGAGAAAAGCCCGAAAAACCCCCCTCAAACCGCGGGAATCGCGTCGCAACGATTCCCTACATTAACCCTACCGTCTGACACGGCAACCACCAGGAGAAACCCCATGCGTAACGTCAAAGCAGTTCCGTCCAAGTCCCAAACCGCTGGTAACAGCATCCTCGAATTCAATCTCTACAACGTGCTGATTCTGCTTGGCGCTGCTGGGTTGCTGGCGGCGTTTGTGTGGAGCCAGTCCGCTGGCAAGGTGAATGACTCCAAAGAGCTGCTCAGCCAAATCCAAGTAGGCATCAAGAGCGAGTTTCCGAATGGCGGCCCTTACACCGGATTGGCTGTCGCGACGCTCGCCGGCAATCAGTCTTTGCCTGCCAACCGTCTGAATGGTGGCAACATCAAGAATCCAATCGGACTCGGAAACGTCACGCTTGGTGTCGCAACGTACCCGCCTACGAATACCGACGGCGCATACACCATCACGATGTCGATGGACGTTGCCTCATGCTCAAAAGTTGTCGCCGGCGTAGAAGGCCAGTTTGAACGAATCACCGTCAACGGTACTGCGGTTAAGGACAGCAAGGGCGCATCCGTCGTGGCCTACACGAAGACTCTGGCGGATACAAACTGTCAGTCTGCAACACAGCCGACAACTGTGGTGTTCACCAACCAATAAGGACGTACCCCCACATGGGCCATGGATGGCCCCCTTCTCCCTGAAGACGCGAACATACCTATGAGAACCTACCGCCAAACCGGTTACAGCCTGATGAATCTCAGTCTGACCTTGCTGCTCGCAGCGTTGGTGGCTGCCGGGATCCTGGCGTTCGCGTCGATGCTCGACACCCGCCGCAAGGTCAACGAAACCTTAGACCTTGCGCACCGGGCAGCAGCGCGCACCAAGGAGCTCGGTGCGAACCAAGCCGATGGCTACGCGACGCTGACGACTGCCCAGTTGGCAGACTTGGTCCCGGTCAATCAGCGCACACTGTCCGGTGGCAACATTGACTCTCTGCGCACGGCGCTGAACCGGCCGTTGCGCTTGGTTCCGAATGGCAACTTTGCGTTCTGGATCCGACTCAGCAACTTAAGCAGCAGCGAATGCCGCGCGCTGATCCGGCAAGCCTGGCTGCACTACCCGCGGGTGCAGTTGAATGCCGTCGTTCGCAAGACGAGCAGCACCGCGACGTTGGTTACAGCCGACCTCGACGCTTGCGCCGCCACCAACAACACCCTAGACATGGAAGGCAGCTGAACATGCGTGGCTACACCCTCCAGGAATTCATGATCGTGCTGCTGCTAGGCGCGCTGATTGCTGCCGTCGGCATTCCGATCGCACGTGAGGCCTATAGCGATCTCGAAGACGCCGACTTCTCGAAGCTGCTGGAACTGATCATCACAACCGGGCGAAGCAACTACGAACAGTCGACCAGCTACGTTGGGATCACGAAGGACGAGATCGTTCCAAACCTGCCGCAGAAATGGATTCTTAACGGCACCGACATCCGGCACCCCCTGAACGGAACGATCACCGTGGCTGCCGACGCCACTGATAACACCCGTATGCGCCTTGTCGTCTCGGTGCTTCGGCCAGATACTTGCCGACGGGTCATTCTGACGTCTTGGCCATTAATCGACGCGATCGCTGTCAGCAATTCCGTACTGGGAACCGGCACCACGGACGTCAAGACCGTCGTCGGTCAGACCATGCCCTCCGAAGCAACTTTAACGACTGTTTGCACGATTAACACCCGGTCTGTGGTCTTGCTGAGCGACTAATTCATGAGCACGCTGATCAGGTTCATCCCATCACAGGCGCTCGACATCCCAGCGAGCATCCGAGACCTCCACCTAAAACACGATGCAAACGGTGAGCTCGTTCTGGGTGACTGTTCCGTAGGCATAGGCCAGCGCGCCCAAGCCACGAGTAGTGACCACGAAATGTTACTTCGCCGCCTCGGTTCCGAAGTTCAGATGCTCACCAATCCAGGCAGTAGCAGACTGGACCTCGGGTCGGGAGCGTGCTTCCGCGTGGAACGCTATCCCTGCCGCGACGGCATCATGACCGCGATGCGCCGTCTGCCCGCTGCCGTGCCAGCGCTAGAGCAACTGAACCTACCGCACCTATGGCGTGAGTTGTTCGAGCTCGAAGACTTATGTCGTGGCGGTTTGGTCCTCGTGGTTGCGCCGACAGGTTCTGGCAAGAGCGTCACGCTGGCATCGATTGGTGCGACGCGTTTGCAGCGCTACAGTGGCTACATGACAACGATCGAAGACCCGATCGAAATGCCGCTCCATGGTTGGCATGGCCAAGGCAAATGCGTGCAGACCGAAGTGGACACTACACTCGATCCGGCCGAAGCCTATATCCGCGCGCTTCGAACCGCGTTGCGCGCCTATCCGACTGCACCCCAGGGCGGCACGATGCTGCTATTCGGCGAAGTGCGCGATCAAGCGAGCGCCGCCGAAGTCTTGCGCGCCGCGAACCAAGGTCATCTGGTGCTGACGACGCTACATGGCAGTTCGATCGAAAGCGCGCTGCGCCGCTTGATTGCAATGGCCACCCGCGACTTAGGCCAACACCAAGCACAAGATCTCACCGCAAGCGCGCTGCGCCTGATCATCACCCAAACCCTGCACCTGGACCCGACCCAAACCGGTTGGGCACAAGGCCGCATCGAAGGCCAGTTGCTGTATAGCAGCGGCGAAAAATCGCCCGTTGCCGGCAACATCCGCGACAACGATCTCGGCGGTCTCGCCGAACCACTCGATCAACAAACGAGCTTCCTGAATCGCGCCGAAAAGCCGAGCTTGCAGGAGTTCCTGAAACGGTTCCGGCGTTGATGGACAGAAGCAATCAATCCCTCAAGCAAGGATGCTATGGACAAAACAACCGAGCCAAACTTTAAGAGTACAGCGCACGGGCCGCACCGTTGCTTTACTGATCGACGCGGATGGCCACAGTACATTGAGATTCAACCAGTCGATGGCTGTGTGTGCTGCACTTCCGACGTTGAAGGAATATACGGAAACCCCGGTCGCGCAAGACATCGTAACGACGACTGCCGGCCAACGGCTGAGATCAGAACCACTGAGACGGGTTGGACATTAAAAGATGGCAGCCGCGGCTCAGTTGATCAAAATGCACCATCAATTCGTTGAATTTAGCTTGGCAGCCAAAACCCTGGCCGCAGCAATCGCAGTCTGTATGCGCTGAAGAGGCGTGCAACCGTGGTGCACAACACAAGCTATGAACGTGCCCCGGGAGCCCTGCGCCAATAGCGCTGATGTATATGGGAGGATTTGAAATATTCGGTTGACCGAAATATCATAAAACCACTCACTTAACTTGGGGATGAGGCTGCGCAGACTGTGCACTCGCCCACTTCTACCGAACCATGAATCCTTTCAGTCTCATTTAGCCAATTTTTAGAGTCTCAGACTTTAAGAATCCGCATCCATAGACTTGTATCGCCAGTCGATAGCCCGAACTACGTCACTAGAACGAGCCTACTACAAAGATGAAAAAGCTACTCGCCGCAATTGTCGTGCTCATAGTCGTAGCCCTCTACTTTACGGCGACCCACGACCGCAGCATGGAAGTCGATCCAACAGTAGAGTCCGAAACTACACGAGACCCTACTATCTACGCGACTGATGGTACGGAGGAAGCGCTTAACGAAGTAAGGCGCTTCTCGGACGATCCTGAATTCGCCGCTATATCCAAGCAGGCGGACTTGCTGATGAATCCACGAAATGCAGATAGATATGAGATCCAGAACTTTGGCGCTCAGTTCAGTGGATGGCTGAACCTGATGAAAAAGGGCGATCTGAAAGCAGCAAAAGCGATCTGGGACGCCAATATCGCATGCTCGCAGCGAGGATTCGCCCCCTTCTCGCCAAGGAGCTACGAAGACATGCGCAGTGAAATAATGGCGCAGGCTAGCAATACAGGAAACCCGCCCAGCAAGATGCGGTTGATGCAAATTGCAGCCCTATATTCCCGATGTGGAAACGTTTCAAAAGAACAGCGCCAAGCTGCTATTGAAGCGATAGGAATGCTCGCCGAATCTGGGGACTGGGCAGCAAAGCGAGACTACATCAGTTTGGGCCGGCCAGATGTCTCAGATCGCTCTCTGAATGAGGGGAACCGACAGCTATACGAATATAAGAAGCAAGCGACAAAGTACATGGACGAAGAGATTGCCGCAGGCAACATCGATGCGATGATGCTTCGTTCTGTCCTGCATGGAGGATCGGATTTTACGCAGGCTCCGTCAATCTACGAAGCAGATCCGGTGCAGTCCTTAGGATACAGCCTCGCTGCGATTAACGTTCTAAAGTCCCGTCTCAGTCACACACCAGAAAGCATGGCAACCGAGAGGCAACGACTGCAGGAGCTGATCTCGCAGCACGAAAATGATGCTGCGGTCTATTCGGTGACGAGTTCCGGGAATGCCGGTGGATTAACGCAAGAGCAAATCAGAATGGCTAACGAACTGGCGCAAGAAGTCGCGGGGAGGTGCTGCAAATAAGATACGTCATGAAGTGGTTCAGATTTCATTTTTAGTACGAACACTTGGAGGAAAAATGAAGAAGGTATCAAAGCTTCTGCTTGCAGCCGTGCTGCTCCTGTCAAGCCTCTATGCGCTTGCGGACCCGGTGGCTTACAGGAATGTGTCGATCAATCCCATTGTCTTGACCCCGGCGTTGCGACAGATTCTGTTGGTCGAGTACGGAAACTACACGCTTCAACCAGGACAGTCGATCAGACTCTTGAACGAAGAAATGGGGCTCTACGGGGACTGGACGCCCGCAGAGATTGATGGAAATCCAAGTACAACCGAGTTCTCCCTCATGGCTTCTGGCACATACGCTGTTATCGCGGGCGGTAGCGGTGGTGGCGCGGCCGGCTCATGGCAGTGGGTAACGATCCTGTGGAACAGCAGCTGGACTACCGAATGTCGAGTCGGATCACAGTCCATCTCCTGTGACGATGAGACTGAGTTCCCATAATTCGTGACCTCGTTGCTTGGATCCGATCTCTCGGATCCAAGCAACGCTCATCGATTTACCTGCCAACGAATGCTTCCGTGGCGCCGCGCCAGACGCGGCGAACTTTACGATCGACGCAAAGCATGCGTGCCACCACAAGCGCGACATCGCGCGCTTAGTGCAAACAACTAAACCAACCCCAAACTCGCGGCATCAAATCGGATTCGCCGCAGTCGCTCCGTGGGCTGCATCCCGTTCGCGCCCCATGCAGAGCCGCCCATGCTAAGAACACGCAGATGGACCTTGCCAACCTTCGGCACCATCGTGCTGTTATGCCTGGCTGCCCTGAGCGTCCAAGCAGCGACAGCGACGTCTAACGAATCCCGGCAAGTCATCACCGCCGACATCCCGCGCTTCTGGCAAGCCTATAATCAGATCAGGGAGACCGACTCGCGGACCAAGCAGGTCGAGATCCTCAAGCGCGTGTATATCGACCCCGGGTCGGCCGGGTTGCATGCGATGATGGCGCGGCGCAACTATTCGGTCGATGACTACCTGGATGCGATCAACCACTACCCGCGCTTCTTTGCGTCGGTTCGCGCCAACACGCTGAATGCCGATCAGTACGCAGCAGACATCGACGCGGGCCTGGCCAAACTTCGTGAGTTGTATCCCGAAGCCAAACCGGCGACGGTGACGTTCACGATCGGCGCGCTGATGTCGGGTGGCACCACGCTCAACGATCAGGTTCTGATTGGCGCCGAGATTGCAATGGCCGACCCGTCAGCGGTTACCGACGAGCTACCCGAGCCTTTGGCGGGCAATCTGCGCCGCTACTTCGACACGAACCCGATTCAGAACCTGGCCTTGTTGAATGTCCATGAGTACGTACACACGCAGCAAGGCGCCTTTGGCAGCAATTTGCTGGCGGTGAGTTTGCAGGAAGGCGTGGCCGAGTTCGTGTCGACCAAAGCCATGGGGCGACCCTCGGCCTCACCAGCGCTGGCGTATGGGGCAGGGCATGCCAACCCGGTGCGCGAGCGATTCGCGGCCGAGATGTTTAGTCCGAACTGGGATGATTGGCTTTACAACGATGCCGACAACGCATTCGGGATTCGTGATCTGGGTTACTACGTCGGCGATGCTATCGCCCGGGCGTACTTCGATCAGCACGGCGATTCAGCTGAAGCAAATCGCGAATTGATTGCACTTGACTATCAGGATGCCGAGGCTGTCCAGAAGCTGGTGGATCAATCAGGCTACTTTCGGGAGCCGTTGTCAGTTTTGGCAGAACGCTATCGGGCGCAACAGCCACGTGTGCTTGCGGTGACGGGTCTGAATGAGGCGAGTCGTCCTGCAGCGCCAGCATTGAGCACGATCACCATTCAGTTCTCAGCACCGATGAACCCTCGGTATCGAGGCTTTGACACTGGCCCGTTGGGCGAGGCGAACGTGTTGCGTGTCGAAGCGGTGGAGGGCTGGTCTGCCGATCACACCGAATTGCGCCTGCAAGTACGCGTCAACGCGGCGCAGGTCCAGCAATTGGTGCTGTCGTCCGGCTTTCGCGCGGCCGCTGGTCCGGCTCTGGAACCATACTTGATCGAACACTCGCCGTAGAGACTTCATGGAAACGTCTAGGGAGCCTCTGAACAAGTTCAGAGGCGATGCGGCCCATGGACGGCCCGCCCAAAATCGAGCACGTCAGTGCTTGATTCAGGAGCACTGAGTCCGGACCCCGGCCTTCGCCGGGGCAGGCTTGAGTGCCGGACTCAGTGCGGGTCTGAAAGTCCAGGATGGACTTAATCAGACCCTCTTAGGTCCGCCCGAACGAATCGAACGTGCTCGAGTGCTTGCGTCACTATTGTCGTCATCCTGGAAGCCGCGCAGCGGATTCCGGGATCCAGGGCGATCGTGCGGCGTGGTCGCAACGATGGCGCACGGCGCGCCAGACCGATCGTTGGCGCAAGATTGCCCTGGATCCCAGCTGCGCCAGGATGACGACAATAGGGTCTGCCACTGAGCGGCGCGGCTGACGCCGACCCGGCGATGCGCAATGCTTGAATTACCTTCAGACAAATTGCGATGCGCCAAATTTCAAATTGATTACCCCATTGCGGGTGTCGCCATATAGTTTGCGTAGCCGGTCGAGGAGCGGCAAGTTGCGTCGTCCCACTAGGCGTCACTGGTCGACACGCTATGGCACGTGCCCGGGGTCCAGCGCCCGCAAGACACCCGGAACCACTGGCCATTTCAGACCCAGACTGGACTGGATTCAGAAATTTGCGTTACAACGCCGCCGTTTAAGCACGTGTCTTGTTACGCTCGCTGGGTTTTGCTGCCCCCATCGAGAGATATCTGCCATGAAAGCCCCCTTGCTCCTTGTTTCGATCCTGGCCGTCGCGGCGTACGCGCCGGTGAATGCCCAGAACTTGTTCAACCAAGCCACCGTGACGCGTGGCATCCCGGCCGGTGGCTCGTACGTGCCGCCAGGTGGTTTGTATGACAACGAGCAGTCCGATGGGAGCACCTCGTTGGCATCTCAGGACAGCTCGGGCACGCTTACCGCCCGTTCTGCCGACGACTTCGTGCTGACGCTGGCCGGCTGCCCCAACAATCAGATCCTGGTCACGCAGATCCGGACGCAGATGGTGCAGGCCGACGCCGCACCGCAGCCGTTCGCAATTGACCTTTACCAGGACGACGGCACGGGAAACAGTCCTGCACCAACCAACTCGATCATTCCGTTCGCCACCGCCCAACAGACATCGTCCGTCGTGCTTGGCGCGTTCGGCGTCGGCACAAGCATTCATGAAGTCGCCTTCAACCCGACCAATTTGGTGCTCACCTCGGGCACGCGGTATTGGATCTCCGGCTACGGTGCAACCGCAGCGTCCAACGCTGCTTCTTTCAACAACTTCTTTGCGGCGTCGGCAGGACTGGCCAGTACCACGGACAACGGCGTGATCATTGCGCCGGGTGCGGGTGTGGCGAACTGGACGCCTGTCGATTCTGTGATCGGCCCGCCAGCACTTGCGTTCTCGTTTGCCATTGATGGTCGTTGCGCCGGCGAAGCCGCCCCGGTGTCCGCGAACACGCCTTGGGCCCTTTGGTCGTTGATGGGTCTGCTGGCTCTGGCCGGTGTGCTCGTGGTTCGGCGCCAAACGGCTTAATCGAACTGTCCTAGTCTGTACAAAGGTCGGCCTCTGGGCCGACCTTTGCGGGGCCCGACCTCCTTGCGACGTCGTGATTCTCGCCTTCTCAACACTACTCGCCGTGTGACCACCATTTGCCACGGCTGACCGATTCCGAATCGTTGCACGCGAGTCATCAGGCGTCCGCCGCACGCAGCGAGATGCTGAAGCGAACCTTGAGCCTTCCGTCGCGCCATCACGCCGTCTGGTCATAGGCCTGGAACAACCGGCCCGGCTTCAAAGACGGCGGCAGCGTACGCAGGTGTCGTCAGGCATCACCGTTTTGATCCCACTCCAACCTAGCGCTGCGCTGACGGGACAAATCACTGTGCACAATGTTGCGGCCCGGCGTTCTATAGATTGGGAAAGACGAGGGGATCACTTGCGCTGAGCCGGTCACACGCCGGTATCAGCATCGACAGGACCTGTGTCCAGGCACAGGTTGCTGCAGCCGGCACCAGTCGGGCCGTGCCTGGTTTGGCCAAGTGATCTGCACGTCAACCTGTGTTGCCTCAGTCCACAGCGCCAGCATCAAACCGGCGCGCCGGTCGGGCAGGGCAGCAGATGCCAATTCGTAACCACATCACTCCGGTGACAGCGTGTCACCATCTCTTGGGAGGAAGTACCATGGCAACTCGTGCACAACATGCCGTTCTACAGAAGAAGATCACCGCGCTCAGCAAGGCGCTCGCCAATCTTGGCAAGGGCACTGATCTTCGCGACCTCATTCTGATCATTCGACAACCCGGCTGGACCACACCGGCGGAACTTCGCTTCGCGGTGGCGATGGTCGACAACCTGCAAGCCCAGACCGACCTGATTGCCAAGACCTCCAAGGACCTGCTGACCGCAGCCAAGGCGGTCGAGCTCCGCGGCTAAAAGAAACGATGGCACGGCGTGGCGCGCGGGCACGCGTCACGCTGGCCCGCTTTCCGGCGAGCTTGCACCCGTCTCTCCGTGCGATCCGCCAGCCTTGCTGCCTGCGATGATCGAATGGCGCAAGACGCATCGGCCTTGAGCGCCGAAATCAGCTGACCGATCTGCGCACCATCTTCCGCTTCTGCGTTAACAGTCCGACATCAGGCTTGGGTCAAAACAGACCTCGAGTCCTCGGACGTTTCCCCATCAGGAGCGCAGCATGCTAAAGGCAATTCGTTACGGTGCATGGACCGTGGTTCTCAGCGCCAGCCTCGTGAGCGCGGCATCTGCTGCCACGTGGACGGTGACGACACTGGCTGATAGCGGACCGGGCAGTCTCCGTGACGCCATCAATCTTGCCGCGGCCGACGATCAGATCAATATTCAGCCTGGTCTGGCGGGCACGATAATGTTGAGCACGCCATTCAGCCTGAGTCGCAGTGTCGAGATCCATGGCAATGGCGCGGTGACGCTGAATCGCGCCTAGCACGGGCAGCCCGCTGATCAATGCGGTGGCACAGGCGAACTGCGCATTGGTTCCCGAGGATCAGCGGGGCTTTCCAAGGCCCGCGACCCTGTGCGACATCGGTGCCATTGAAGCGAATGCCACGAGTGCACCAGATGCGATGTTCGCCGACGCATTCGAATAGCGTTGGTCGTTGTTGAGGATCGGCGATCAGGTCTGGCCGTTGTGTGACGACCGTATTCAACCACTGCCCGATTGATGGGCCGAGCCATCGATCGAACCCAGGAGTCCGAACCAAACGACGGTCGTCGGCATATCGCACGGCGAAAGCGCAAAAACGTCCCTGCAACATGGTTGCCGAGCCGATCCGAAAAAGTGACCCATCAGCGTGGCGGGTTTCGATCAGGCGGTCCGTATCTCCAAACAAGACCTCACGGAGACCGCAACCATGAAACGCCACAACTTGTTCCCCCGCATTGCTTTGCTCACCCTGGCTATCACCCTATGCCTGGACGCCGCTGCCTCGCCTTTCGTCGTTGAAGACATGCCTGCCGATTTGGACGGTGTGGCGCACCCCTGGTCGGATGCCCGCAAGCCGGTTGGCGTTGATTTCAATGGCGATGGCGAAGCGTCCTGGTATGCGGGCGGCAATCGCATTGCACATCCCAAAACACCGACCCCACTCGACCCGCTGCGCTATGGCACCGTGGCCCTACCAGGCATTTCGTTGCCGGTCTGTCCCAGTTGCACGCCTCGCGGCGTAGCGTTCTCGGTGGATGACTTCAACAGTGACGGGATTCCCGACATCGCCCGCATTGTCGAGTGGGTGGGCCAGACCGGTGACTACACGCTGCAGGTCTACCTGGGTAGCAACACCAACGCGTTCACGTTGGGTGACCGCCGGGATTGGACCGATTCCAACGGGAACACGCTGGGGATTCACACCTATCAAACCCGCGTCGCCGACTTCGACAACGATGGCGATGCCGATATTGGGATTCTTTCGACTTATGAATTCCTCGCGACCGTCAACGATGTCCATGTCGATCGCGGCAACTTGCGAATTCGCTGGAACAACCTGGGTGCTTTCGCCACCGAAACGACGATTCAATCGCAACATTTCAGCGACTACTCGCAACTGACCGTCGCCGATTTCGACGGCGACACCGATGTCGACATCCTCGTCAATTTTCAAACCACCTGGAACGGTACGCAGAGCTACACCGCCGCCTCGCGGCTCTTTACGAATCAGGGGACCGGCGTGTTTACAGCCACGACCGACAGCTCGTTCGACGTCAATTTCTTTCACGAGCCCCAGTTCTTCGCGGATCTGGATCGAAATGGTTGGCCAGAATTGGTGACGGCTTCGGTAAACCTGTTTCTCCGCAAGTACCATCCCGATACCGGCTGGTCCAGCTACACCATGTACGGTGTCGTGGAACCAGGCGTTAACCGATCGGGCGTCGTCGCGGCCGATATGAATGAAGACGGGATTCTGGACATCGTCACGGTTGAAGGTCCAACAGTCGAACAACGGCGTGATCTGGTCTTGCACCAAACCGGGCTCGCAGGCTCCAGCCAGTCCAAGCAAACCATCACGAGCTTTGCGTCCAACATTACGCAGATTGGTACCGGTGACGCTCGCGGCGACGCTGACAGCGATCTCCTGGTTCGACTGGAAAACGGCAGTTTCAAGTTTGTCCGAAATACCGCGCAACGACTGGAATCGCGATTTGGCACCACGACTCAGGCGACGCCCCTGGCGGGGTTGACCCGGATCGAGGCGGGGGACACCGATCGCGACGGCATCGATGATCTGCTGGCCCTGAAGCCATTGGCCAGTGGCTCGCACATGGAGATGCTCAAGGGCAGCGGCAGCACCACGTTCGCGGCACCCATCTTCAAGATTCTGGCGAACACGCCGAGCGACTTTAGCATTGGTGATTTCAACAATGATTCCCGGATGGACTATGCGTACGTGGTGCCCAACGCCGGTGCCGTGCGGACGGTGATCCAGAACGACTCGGGATTCTTCAGCTGGACCGACAGCAAGATCGCTGACTTCGCCGGTGCCTCGACGATTGCAACCGGAAACGTTCTGAGCGATGACGAGTACGACGACCTGTTTGCTGGCAGCAACACCAACGGCGCACTGATGGCTTTGCGCAATACCGGCACCACTTGGTCAACGTCAAACCCACGCGCATCAAGCGGCATCTTGCCGAGTACGGTGACGGTGCTGCCCGACTACGTCGGTTTTGCTGACTCGCCACTGGCCTGTGGATCCGATGGTCTCAGCTATCAGATGAACGCCTACACGGTGAGCATCGGTTGGGGCCAGACTGCGCAAATGGTGCAAGTCCAGGACATTGGTCAAACCGGCAAGTGCGCCACTGCAAACCTGGACGCTGATCGCGCCCCGGAGGTCCTGTTCATGACCGGAACCGGCGACCTGGCCTGGTGGAATCCAACCAACACGCCGGCATCCCCATACACTGTGATCGATCAGTCGCCATCCGCAGCAATCAACGGCTATGCAGTCACCGACTGGACCCGCGATGGTCTCGAAGACGTGCTGACCGCCACCGATACGGGTGTGTACCTCTACTCCCGCGAAGGTTTGGACGATCATTGGAGCCGCCGCCGACTCACCAGCACAGCTGCGAATGACGTCACCGCTTTGGACATCAACCGCGACAGCTTGCCCGATGCGGCCTATACGACGAGCACCGGCGTCAACTTTTCCATGAACATCTCAGCAATTGCCGAGGCGGGCGATGTGAACTATCCCGGCGGGCTGCCGGTGGTGATGTCGGCGGGACAATCGGCGATCGCGTTTGATGGCGAGATCCTGAACCCGGGTCGATTCGACGAGGATGCGAGCATCGCGATCACGAGATCAACCGTCTATTTCAAGAAAGTCGTTTACACCGGCGATGTGTGGTCGCCTGGCGCGGCGATGATCCGAGCGGAAGTGGAACAGGCCGTGGCGAGTGTGGCGATCTTGATGGATGGTCTGGTGATCGGTTCGGCTGGCACTGCCGCCGTGGCCGGTGATGGCAGCCTGCAGGTCAATTACTCACAGGCCCTCGGCAACCTGGTGCCCATTGCGGCTGCCAGTAACAAGAAGCTCGAAGTTCGCGTGACGTTGAAGTCAACCGCCGGTTCAGCCAGCTACACCGAGTTCATGGTGGTAGGTGGCGGCAATATTGCCAGTGTGATCTCCGGGTCGACGGTTACTTCGCGTACGAGCCAAGTGGGGCCGGCCCCGTACAACCTGGTTCGCATCAACCCGAATTTGTTTGCCAACGGTTTCGAGTGATTCGGTAGTGTCTGCGCAGGAGGCCTGGATGATGTCCAGGCCTCTTGACTGAGCGGGGGCCTTTTTTTGGGAGCTATGGTCGCACGGAAGGTGCGCTGATTCGCGCATCAAACTGTCAGCGACGATGCGCGATTCTTACGATGGCACAGTGTGGCAAGTAGCCCTCTCCAAAGCCCGCTTCCACTCGCGTGGGAGCCTAGCCGCCCCTTTTGGTGCGCTGATTCGCGCATCAAACTGTCAGTGACGATGCGCGATTTTCACGACGGCACAGTGTCGCAAGTAGCCCTCTCCCCAGCCCGCTTCCACTCGCGTGGGAGTCTAGCCGCCCCTTTGGTGCGCTGATTCGCGCATCAAACTGTCAGCGACGATGCGCGATTTTCACGACGGCACAGTGTGGCAAGTAGCCCTCTCCCCAGCCCTCTCCCACTCGCGTGGGAGAGGGAGCATTTCTCCCTCCCCCGCGAGCGCGGGGGAGGGCCAAGGGAGGGGGTTACTTGCGGTCAGAATCATCACCACCCGCAATTTATTGGGTCGCAAGACCAATGGGTTATGGCGTGATTGATGAGAGGGCCTTCAGGCCCGAGTCATTCTTGCCGCGAGCTTGATTCGCTGTTTGTGGGAGGGCCTTCAGGCCCGAACCGATCTTGCCGCAAGACCAGTCCGCAACTAGCCTGCGCTTGAAAAGAGCCAAGCCAATCGGCCCATCATGACTACGAGCACAGCCAGGCTCAACGCCAGGCAACATCGGCTGGCATAGGAGACCAGCAGGGATTGGAGCTGCCCTGGCGGCGCAGATACACCCTGGTTCAACAGGACGGGCAGGACAAACGTAATCAGCCAAAACAAACCCAGCGCAAGCAGCGGTAGCCACCCGAGTACCGCAGGGGGCAGGGTCTGAACACTGAGGCCAGAGCCGCACGCAACGCCACCTGCGGCGTTCATGCTGTCCGAGAAGCGCCGGACCAGGGTTGGTCGGTCCAATATGGTCTCGGTGGCCCGAAAACTGAGCCGGTTGCAGCCTTGGACCGCAGGGTCGGTCTGCCATTGCACCGCGTGGAGCTTCGAGCCGTAGTGTGCGACAAGCAGGTCGTTGACGTGTTTGGCGCTGAGCTGACTTACGCCCAGCTCAACCTTCACCGGTTGGCAGAGTGTCAAGACGACACCATAGGCTGCGACCAGCAAATAGACGTACAGCGCCAGCTTGTTCCGGCGCTGGGTAGTGGGTGTCATGCTGCCTCCAGGTCAAGGCTTCCGAATCTGGTGGCGATTCTAGGCAGCCATGGCATGGCCGCCAGTATTGGTTCGTCATTCGCGCAAGTTGCTGGCCACAAATTGGGGTGTCTTCCCAAGCTGCGGCACCAAGCTGGGATGTTCGCGAAGCGGTCCGGAATCGGCATTTCAACCCGCCAATCTAGTGTTCGACTTTGGGGTTTGCCCCATTTGGGTGCCCCATCTCGTACTCAGACTTGAACCCCAAATCTGGTATGCCATGAAGACTGTCACTCGCCTTGCCTTTTGCGCCGCTACCCTCGTCGCTACTGCCGCTTACGCCGGCTCCTTTAACCTGAATTATTTTGCCGAACTGGAAGGCACGTTCACGAGTTCCACGACCCCGGCACCTGGCCGAGTGGCCGTGTCGTTCGACCTCTCGGGCTCCCAATTCACCGATCTCGGTATTGCGGCATTCTCGGATCCGAACGACGGCAAGATCACTGCGGTCGCGCGGGTCGACATCAGCAATGCCGACACGAATCTGGTGGGCATCGCGCTGTCTCGGAATCTCTACACGGGCGCTGCCGACATCAGCTTCGGTGGTGGTGATGGCAAGGTGGACTTTCAGGCGCTGAACATCACGGACGTCATTGATGCCTGCCAAGACACACAAGGTCGGTTCGTGGTCGCAGCAAGCGCACCGGGAGCGTCGGGTAGTGGTGGTCCCAAGGATATGGCGTTGGTGCGCTTTACGGCGGCGGGTGACTTGGACCTGACCTATTCCAGCGATGGCAAGGCAGTGTTCAGCCTTGTCGATGGCGGCGGCGAGCGCGACGAGGCGATCAACGATCTGGAGTGCCTGCCCGGTGGCGACTACTTCATCGGCGGCTGGGCGAAATCCGGAACGGGGGTCAAAGAACCCGCGTTTGCGCAGATGCCAGCAACGAGCAACCACGATACGTCGGTTGCGCAGAGTGTGCTTGGCATCGCGAGTGGCGAATCCGATGGCCAAGTCACTGCGGTGTATTTCAATCAGCCGGCGAATGCCTACGTCATTGCGCAGACCTTGCTCGGCGATACTTTGCCGAGCCGCACCGTGGTGCAACACTACGCCTTGCGCGATGGCATCGCGTTTGACTTGTACCCGCAAATTCCAAATATCAACGTTGGAATCGACCATTGTCCAACACTGGCGATCCCGTCGATTATCGGCATCACCGCAATAACCGGCACCGACTATGCCGCCAGTTTGCTCTACACGAGCTCGGGGCAGCGCCACGCGGCGGTGGCGCGCATCAACATTGGCGAAAGCGTGCTGGTCAGCTGCACGCCAATGCAGTTTTCGCTGACGAACGCCGGCATCACGCCGCCCCTCGTGTATGGAGGCTATGTGTTCATTGCCCTCGGATTCGCGCCGCTGAATGGAACCGCCACGCCAAGCCAGATGCGTGCGTTCTCACCGAGCGCAAATGGCTTGAGCTTGCTGACCGAATCAAACTTCGGTACGAACGGCGTCGCGAGCTGGTCACACACGTTCAGTTCCAGCAATCCAAATAACAACCGCTCGTTTGTGCAGCGGCTGTATGTCGATCCAGCTGGGCTGATCATGGCCGTGGGCTCCCGGGTTTGGAACGGCAACGATACGGACGTCGTTCTGACCCGGCTTGGTTCGAGTGGCGTCTTCCGGAACGGTTTCGAAAACCCCGAATAGCCCACCTCGCGAATTTCACATTGGCTCAGAATGGCCGAACCTATCGGCCATCAAAACGAGCTGAAGTCTAGATCCGCGAGCTTCTTCGGCGCGCCGAGGTAGTGCCCTTGCGCATACTCGGCGCCCGACGCGCGCAGCGATGACAACGTTGCTGCCGAGTCGACATGCTCGCCAATGACGGCAAGCTTCATCGACTTCGCGAGATTGACGATGCTCGACACCATGGTGTGGTCGAGATCATTGTCGGCCATGCCTTCGACAAAACTGCCTTCGACTTTGACGAAGTCGACCGGCAAGTGGCGGAGATGCGTAAACGACGAGAAACCGGTGCCGAAGTCGTCGAGTGCAAACCGGCAGCCCAGGCCGCGCAGCAAATTCATGTGCTTGCGGACCAGATGCATCGATGTCATCTCGCTGGTTTCGGTGATCTCGAACACCAACGACTTCGGTGGCACGCCACTGGATCTGATCAAGTCCGAGATGGCCGACATCGCTTCGGTGTCCGCCAGGGTCTGATTCGACAGATTGATACTGAAGGCCACACGACCGGCAAACGCGTTCTTCTCCTGCAGCACAGTGAGCACGTGGCGCACGCCCCACAGATCGATTTTCGACATCATGCCCACGCGCTCGGCCAGTGGCACGAAGACGGCCGGCGACACAAACTCGCCTTTGCGTTCGCGCATCCGGATCAGCAGTTCGAACAGCACCTCGTGCTCACGATTGCCCAAGCGCCAGCTGCCCTCGGGGCTATCGGGGGCGCCGATTACATCGGTGATGGGCACAATAGGTTGCGCCGCGAACTCGAAGCGGTTTTCCTCGATCGCTTCCTTGAAGCGCGAAATCCAGCCGGCCTCCAGCTCCCGCGCGACACGCACGTCGTGCTCACCCACGTAGATCTGGGTCTGATCGCGACCACGATGCTTGGCGCTGCGGCACGCCACGCGGGCGTGCTCGATCACGTACTCTGGCGACGGTGTATCGCGCGACAACACGGCCACCCCGACCGACGCAGTGGCGTGTCGGCGCAGGCGATTCAACGGGTAGAACACCTGCCGCGCGAGTTCGCGAAAGCCATCGGCTACCGTAAACAAGTTGTCGAGCTGGACATTCGTCAGGAGCAGCGCGAGCCGATCGGCTTCGAGCCGTGCCAACACATCGCCGTCCCGCAGGCGCTTGCTGATCATCTGACCGTAATCGACCAGAATCTGGTCTGCGGCTTCGCTTCCAGCGATATCGACAATGTGAGTGAACCGGTCGATGTCGATGTACAGCACAGCGGAGTACCCGCCCGCCTCGCGCCGTCTGCCGAGCTCCTGGCTCAGAAGTTGGGTGAAGTGGCGCGCGTTGAACAGACCGGTGGCGTTGTCGTGGCTCAATTCCCACTTCAAACGATCTGCCGTTTTGCGTTCGGAAATATCGCGGAACACCACGACAGCGCCGTCGCGCTTGCCCTGAAACATCAGGGGGTGGACGGAGCATTCGACCGGCACCACGCGGCGGTCCCGATCAAAGAAAAATGTTTCCAAGCGGTTGATCTGCTCACCACTCCGGTAGGCCTGAGCGAGACGCGAATCGGCTTCGCGAACGGTCGAGCCCTGATCGTCGGAATGATGAATGGCGTCATGCGCCCGCATGCCAATCAGCGCGGACTCCTCGTCATGACCCAGGAGCCGCAGCGCCGTCGGATTGATGAAGCTCAGCATGCCTTGCGCATCGACCCCGTACACACCATCGCCGACCGACCCGAGAATGCCACCCAGGCGCTGCTTCTCGGCCAGCACTTGCTTGTGCATCAAGACCTGGCTGGCCAGGCTCCGGACGCGCGCCAGGAAGAGCTCCTTCGCCTCGTTCTTGAACGTGCACTCCAGGGCGCCCGCCTCCAGCGACTTGCGGATAATGTCTTCCCGGTACGTGCTGGTAATGATCGCAACCGGCGTGTCGCGATACTTGCTGATCGCGTGCAAACGCCGGCACAACTCATCACCGCTGCCATCGGGCAGAAAATAATCGAGTACGAACAAGTCGAACTGCTGTGCCTGGGCTTTGCTGAGCCCCTCGCTGATCGAGGCGGCCACATCGCAACCGTAGCCATTGCGTTCAAGCAAATGCTTGTACGCAAGACGCACGCTGGCCGAGTCATCCACAAACAGCACATGGATGCCATTGGGCTCTTTGTGAGGGCTGTCATCGGTGGGCGCTGCGGGTGGCGGCTCAACGACCGCGGCTGGCACGGCTGTGGGAGCCGGCTTACGCACGATTCCAGGCGCGGTCGTGGTTGTGCTGGCCGAGGGCTGCGACGGCGCGACGGGTGCCGCTGGTCGGCGGTCTTGGGATGCTTGTTCTGAGCGGGCGATCTCGGCTTTTGCGCGATCGATCCGATTTGGTTCTGGTGCGCTGACCGGTGGCGCCGCGGGCGCTCCGACAGCCTGGCGGATGACTGTCGGAATCTTCGAAAAGTTGGCCCATAGCAAGAACTGGGTTTCTGGGCGTGCGGTCAGAAACACCGAGAGATCGGCTGTGCGTTCATGCGCGAGTACCAGAACTGGCACTTTCAATTCGCGCGGATTCCGAAGGTAAAGGAGGAGATCGTCAAAATCGCGGGTCATCCGTGCCGGCGCGCCGAGAATCACCAGCGCGTAGGGCTGGCCCAGATCGCGGGCACGCTGCAGGTGGTCGAGCGTGTCGGCGTAACTGTCGAGTTCGGCCCAACTGCCAACCTGAGCCGCCTGCATGGTTCGCTGCAGGAGATGCTTCAAGGTTGTTGAACGTTCGACTACCAGAATTCCGGACACACGTGCTCCCTAGCGGACGGCAAATCGGCACGATTGCGCCGACTCGTTGGCAAGTCTGGCACAGGTTTAACCCGGCTCAGGCAGACAGACTCCGCTGTCGGACCATGAACCAAGCCGATCCTGAAACCGAGGACCCCACACAACCAGAAGCCGGATTGTGCTCGGCTTGGGTGCAATGCGGCAAGGGGCAGCTTGGCGAGCCGCGTTCGTCGCCAATATTGATCCGGCATGAATTGCGTTGAACTTCCGGTTCAACTCAATTCGTTTCGAGTCCGGCACGGCTCCGGTTCGAAACCCGCGCCAGTGCATCGTGCTGGCGCGGGCGGGCCATCCGTGGCCCGCGCGCTTGACCCGGCCGGAACTTGCTGATTATTTCCTGCCGGGTCAATAAGCTAGCGGGCCCCGCAGCCAGACCCTTGTGCATGCCAGACTCCAGACAAGCCCAACTGACCGCGCTCCTGGCGCAGTTCGGCCAGCGCCTCAGGGTGCTGGTCGAGCAGCATTGTGGGCGCGGCCAGGGCCTGGATCCGGACGATATTGAGCAGGAAGTCCGTATCAAACTCTGGCGAACGCTGGAAAGTGACAAAAAAGTTGAGTTCCCTGCGTCTTATATACAGAGAGTGGTCGTAACCACGGTGGTCGATGCGCTTCGGCGCGTCGAAAACCGCCCCACGGAAGACCTTGCCGATACCGACGAGGCCGACCTGGACCCCACTCTGGCCCAAGCCCCCAACCCGGAGCTTGAAGCCCGAGCCGACGAGTGGCGCAAGCGCTTATTGGCCGAGATCCATGAACTGCCCGAGCGCCGGCGCTTGCCGGTCAAGCTCGCGATTCAAGGCTTTACTGCCGACGAAATCGCCCGCCTGCTCGGCATTTCCATTGCCTCGGCCCAGCAATTGTCCTACCGCGGCATTGAAGAATTGAAGGATCGACTGCGAGCGCGCGGAGGCGAGAACATCGATGACTGACCAGGCATCCAAACTGACGACTCACCAATTGGCTGGCATTCTGGCCGGTGATCAGCGTGCATTGCTCGATCTCAGCCACGCCGACGACATTCGCGCGTTGAAGCTCGCGCTGGCAACCGAACCACTGGCACAAACCCTGGCCCAGGACGTCGCTCGGGTGCAGGCCGGGTCGTGGTTCGATCGGCTGCAAACCTGGTGGCGCGAGGCCGGCATGCCGCCGGTGCTGGCGGCCGCCGCGATTGGCGCGCTGGCGATTGGCGCATTCTGGGTGCGTGCACCCGAACATGCGTCGGCTCCAGCGATGGCGGCTCAGCCGTCCCCAGATACCCTTTTTGTCGCGGCATTCGACGAACAGAGCGATACGATGTTCGGTGGCGCCTTCGAGCAAGCCCCAACCGTCAGCGTCGACCAGATGTTCGGTGGCGGCTTCGACGGCTGAGTCAGGCTGCTGCAAGCCGCCCATTTGTAGGAGCGGCTTCAGCCGCGATCAGAGCTTGTCGCAAGCTTGATTCGGGCCTAATGGCCCTCCTACAACAAGCAAACCGCCTTGCCGTATCGGCCGCTGCCTGTTCGCCTTTTGTAGGAGCGGCTTCAGCCGCGAACAGAACGTGTCGCAAGCTTGATTCGGGCCTAAAGGCCCTCCTACAACAAGAAAACTGCCTTGCCGTATCGGCCGCTGCCTGTTCGCCTTTTGTAGGAGCGGCTTCAGCCGCGAACGAACTTGCCGCAAGCCTGATTCGGGCCTGAAGGCCCTCCCACACGAAGCGAATCAGTCTTGCCGCAAGCGCGGTCGAGCTCCATGGTTTTGTGGGAGCGGCTTCAGCCGCGAAGGAATCTTGCCGCAAGCTTGATTCGGGCCTGAAGGCCCTCCCACAAAGTGCGAATCGAAATTGTCCCGAAAGATCGTGATCGCCAGACTGGCAGCCGCTTGCCGCGGCTACTGGGCAGTCTGCAGCCGTCTGCCATCCCGACCCCAGAACCGATGCTGATACGATCCGCGCTTTCCCAGGGACGGCATCGGCATGCGCATCGTCAGTTTCAACGCCAACGGCATTCGCTCGGCGGCGAGCAAAGGGTTCTTCGACTGGTTTGCGGCGCAAGGAATCGATTGCCTGTGTGTCCAGGAGACCAAAGCCCAGACCGAGCAACTCGACGACGCCGTGTTCCGGCCCCAGGGTTACCAGCGCTTTTTCAACAATGCCGAGCAGAAAGGCTACTCCGGCGTCGCGATCTACGCCCGCCAGCAGCCGGACCAAGTGATTGATCGGCTGGGCTGGACACCATTCGATCGCGAAGGGCGCTATATCGAAGCACGTTTCGGCAATTTGAGTGTTGTTTCGCTATATTTACCGTCCGGATCGTCGGCTGAGGAACGGCAGCAGTTCAAATTTGAGGTTCTCGCGTATCTCACCCCTATCTTCAGCGAATGGCTCAAGAATGGCCGCGAATATGTGCTGTGTGGGGATTGGAACATTGTCCACACCGCGAAGGACATCAAAAACTGGAAGAGCAACCAGAAGACGTCGGGTTGCCTGCCTGAAGAGCGCGCCTGGCTCGACCTCCTGTTCCACCAGCACGGCTGGGTCGACAGCTATCGGCATCTGAACCCGTCCGGCGAGGACTACACGTGGTGGTCGCAACGCGGCCAGGCTCGGGCGAAAAACGTGGGATGGCGCATCGACTACCAAGTGGTCAGCCCGACGCTACGCCCAAAATTGCGTGCCAGCAGCATTCACGCCGAACCGAAATTCTCCGATCACGCCCCGCACGTCGTCGATTATGAGCGCTGAAGCCAAGAAACCGATCACCACGCTCGATGTCCTGAAGGCACTTGGCAAACCCAAGGTGCTGACCCTGCTGATGCTCGGGTTCGCGTCCGGGCTGCCGTTCATGCTGGTCGGCAACACACTTGGCTTCTGGCTACGCGAAGAAGGATTGGAGCTCAGCACGATTGGGTTCTTGTCGTGGGTGGGCATGGCTTACACCGCCAAGTGGCTCTGGTCGCCGTTGGTGGATCAGTTCGACGCGCCGATCCTGGGCAAATGGCTGGGCCGTCGGCGCGGGTGGGTGGCACTGACCCAAATCGTGTTGATGCTGTCCCTGTTCGGTACCGGATTTCTATCGCCGAGCCAACAGCTATTTGGCTTCTGCCTGCTGATTGTCGTCGCGGCGTTCGCGTCGGCCACCCAGGACATTGGCATTGATGCGTTGCGTATCGAATCAGCGGCCGATTCCGACGAACTCGGTCTCCTGACTGCGGCGAGCCAGCTTGGCTATCGCGGCGCACTGCTGCTGACCGATGCGGTGATTTTGATTGTCGCGGCCGACCTCGGCTGGCCGTTGTCCTATCAGGTCATGGGCTTGTTGATGGGTGTCGGGTTAATCGCGACTTGGCGAGTCTTGGAGCCAGCGAGGCCAGAGCGGCCGGCTTTGACCCTGGCGACATTTTTGACTTACAGATACGGACTGAAAGCCACCACGGTTGAACGAGTCTTTGGCTGGATCGAACGGTTTTTGGCTGACAGGCCAAAGCTTCGCCGCGTGCTCGCGCCGATCGGTAGGCTCGTTGAGCGAATTGTCGACGCAATTTATGGACCGGTTTATCTGTTCATCAAGACCCACGGCCGCCTGGCAGTCCTGATGCTGGTCACGGTCTGTCTGTACCGACTGGCTGACTTCATGATGGGGCCCATGGCCAATCCGCTGTATGTGGATCTTGGCTTGGACAAGGCTGTTGTCGGCGAGATCCGCGCATCTGTTGGTCTGATCGCGACATTTTTCGGAATTGCAGCCGCCGGGGTGACAGCGCTTCGATACGGCGCAATTCGTGCGTTGATCATCGGCGCCATTCTCGGTCCCGGCTCAAACTTGGCCTTCTCCTGGTTGGCTTGGCAAGGCGGTAGCCTGCCGGTATTCGGCACCGCCATGGCAATCGACAACTTCTCGGCCGGATTCGCTGGAACGGCACTGGTCACCTATATGTCGAGCCTAACCAATCTCGGCTATTCCGCCACTCAATACGCGCTTTTGAGCTCCGCCTACGCGTTGCTCGGCAAGGTCGCGAAGGGCCTGTCGGGGCTCGCCGTCGAAGCCCTCAAACCCCACTTCGGACTGATCGATGCCTATGCCTGGTTCTTTGTCGGGACCGCGCTGATTGGCATCCCAGCCTTGATTTCCTGCTTGTTGCTCGCTTGGCAAACCGACAGACGGCGCGAAAAACCCGCCTGATCGCACCAAAACCGGACCAGCGTCTCAGTTTCAAAGTGTTGCAGGTGGTCTATACTTAGCAACGACTTGTTACGGACCCGGTCATGGCAGATTTCGTATTGCGTGGCATCGAACCAGAAGTGGCAGAACGCATCAAGAACTTGGCGCGCGATCGGTCGTGGGCGATCAACGACGTCATCCTGCACCTGGTAAAACAGGGCCTCGGCATGAACCCTTTGGCCGACGAAACCAAGGCCATGTCGTTCTCCGCCGCCCCGGTTCGCGAAGTGGTTGGTCGCGGTGGCTATCACTTGTTCGGCCAAGACGAAGACCGAGCCATGCAAGCAGCGATCGAGGCATTCGAGCGGCTGCCGATTCAAGCGAGCTCGCTGAGCTGATCCAAACCAATTGCGTGGCGGGCGCGGTCATCGCGCGCCAGATGGCCACGATCGGACCTGACGGGTCTCATGGTTGACCGAATACATCACGCCCGCGCAACGCTTCGACGAGATTCTGGATGCCACGAGGTTCGCCGCATCAGGATTTGCCACTCAAGCATTGCGCGACGCCACTAGGCGCGACCTGGCCAAGACCAAATCGAATGCCGCCGCGGCCGATCGAGCTGACCCGGCAAACTTGAGCATGGCGCAAAGCCTGCGCGATGTTTGTGGCTCGCAGCGTGGGCGCGTCAGCGGGATTCGCGCCGTAGTGAACGGCCCGACCGCGCCACCATTCCCATTCCAAAACCGCCTCGCTACGCTGTAAGCACCTGTCCCGCCGGTTGCTGAACTGTGGAGTTCCTGCTCGCGCTGTTGCTCAAATTCTGGATCATGATCTGGGGCATTCTGACCGGATCGATCAACAGTCTGCCGTTTTTCCGGCGGCTGTTACTCAGGCGCGCGCTGGTCTCGGGGTTTGATGGGCACAACCTGACGCTCTCGGCCGGCGAGGTGCCCTTTCTGCTCCGCCAACTCGTCGTACTCGCGCCCGATACGCAGATGCGTTGGCAGATCGTCTTTCAGCGTGACGCGCTGATTCTGAGTCCGTTCGAGCGCCGACTCGTGCCGATCCCGGAGCGCGCTGCCAGTATCATCATCGAAGCGGAGCTCATCGAATTGCGCAAAGGCCGGCGCGCGCATCTGTTTCGGCGAATCTCAAGGAATACCCCGCCATGAACCGTCTGATCCCGTCGCTGCTGATGTTGGTGTTGCTGCCGATTACCCTGGGCGGCTGCATCCGAGTGAAAGTCCACGATGCCGAGCGCATTGGCCTAACGCGCTGCACCGAGACGGAGCAGTTGCATGATCGCTTTGTCCTGTACTTCGGTCGCAACAAGGCCGACGGCAGTGTGGTCACCGAGGCGGACTGGCAAGGATTCCTCGACGCGACGGTGAGCCCGCAGTTTCCGGATGGGTTTAGCTGGCTGGCTTCACACGGCCAATGGCGCGACGACAGCGGCAAACTCTGGCAGGAGCCGGGCTTCCAGCTGATCGTGCTGAGCAAAGATCCCGCAACAGCAGAGGTGCAGGCGGTTTCGGAAGCCTACCGGCAAGCCTTTGCTCAACTCGCGGTGTTGCAGGAACGCGGCAAGGTGTGCGTGCGGCTGGATCAGGCGCCGCCGGCCAGCGAGTAGGGCAGCCTATTGGCGTCGAATCGCAATTCGCGCCGCTTCCCAAACGCCATGCACCATGAGCCCGAGTGCCAGCGCAGGCCAAAGCAGACGATCGCCGACATGCTGCGGATGCCGCCACAAAAAGCGCGCCAGGTTCACATGTTTGTGCCAAGCCACGAACCAAGGCCGCTGCTGACTGGAGCTGCCCTGATGATGGGTGGCTCGAAGATCCAGGGCGACATAGTTTTGAGCACCGAACTTGCGGGCCCGCGCCATCAAGTCCAGATCTTCGGCATGCAGAAAGAAATCCCGATCAAAGCCGCCGAGTTGCTCGAACAGCCGGCGTGAGATCAGCATGAGTGCGCCCGAACCGGCTTCGACCTCTTGCCACGGTTTGGCGACGTCCAACTGGGCCTGCCGTGGGCCAAAGAGCAGTCGCGAACAGCTCGGCAACAGCCGGGTCGTTGCGCGCTCCAACTGGCCTGACGGCGTGCGGGACGCCAGGCCGATCACGCCCGGATTCACTGCAGCCTGCGCGCGCGCCAGCAACTGATCGACCGTCTCGGGGTCAACGTCGCAGTCTGGGTTGAGAAACAGCAACCAGTCGCTATCACAAGACGCTGCACCCTGGTTGCAGGCCGTCCCGAATCCGGGGTTATCAGCCCGCTTCTGCATCGAAAAGCGCGAATCATCGGCGAAAAGTGCCGCAACGCGTTCTGGCACACCATCATTCGAGTGGTTGTCGATCAACCGGATTGCCGACACCGACGCCGCGCCGGCAGCCCGCCTCAGGCAGGCTTCCAGCAGCGGGCCACTGTCATGACTGACCAGGATGAGCGCGAGGCTCAGACCACGTCCTCGCCGCGGCGCAGGAGTTGTTCCAGGCGATCGGCCAAGGTCGCAACTTCGCGCACAACGGCGTCGATCTCGCCGGCATCCAGGCTCGAATAGGGGCGGTTCTCGCACAAGTGCAAATATGGTTCTCCGTCCAGGTCGAACAGCGCCAGATAACCAACGCGCTGGGCCCAGTTGAACTCCAGAGCGCGGGCGGCGTCGGACGTGCTGAGCGGGGCGACCGGGGTCGACACCCGCAAATAGCGGCGGGCCGCCTCGGCTTCGAGTTCGCCCAGAAACACGCCCTGGGTGCGACCGTCGGCGGTTAGAAAGTCGAAACTCAGCTGATAGGCGTCATTGGTGTTGAGCTCAAACTGCGACGACACGTGCTTACGGATATCTTCAAAGGTACGCATGGCTTTCTCCAGATGGTTCCACCCGCATACGTCCTGTGTACGGGTTATTTTGAAGCCCTGAACGCGTTCAGAGCCTATCGATCAAAGGGCGGGCATGCCGGTCGAGACCGCATGACATCCAAAGACGCCCCGGTCGACGGATTCAGCCCGATCGACGATGGCGCTATCGTAGCGGGATGAACGCCCCGAATCCCGCCTTGGCCGATATCCAGGCCGCCGTCCGTGCCATTCCCATTGGCCGCGTGTCGAGTTATGGCGTGCTCGCCGCCCGCGCCGGCTGGCCTGGGCGGGCCCGGTTGGTGGCGCGGGCGCTATCGGCGTCCGAAGATCCAGACCTGCCATGGCACCGGGTGTTGCGCTCCGATGGGCGGATTGCCTTTCCGGCCGGGACAAGCCCCTTTCGCGAGCAGAGTCGACGCCTGAAGGCCGAAGGCGTGAAAGTGGTGGCCGGTCGGGTCGATCTGAAAATTTACGCGTCGAGCGCGCAGGACTCGCTGGATGCCGCATTATGGGGGCCGCCGCTGCCGCCCAAACGAACGAAAAAGGAGCAAGCCTGATGCGAATGCTGTTGATCTGGTCCGTTTTGATGGGTGCAAGCTGGCTGGGAGGATCGGCCCATGCGGTCACGCCCGATTCGGAATCGGCGCCACCGGTCACGACGGTCGTTTTGCTGCGCCACGCCGAGAAGCAAGCTGTCGGCAAGGACCCGGAATTGACGGACGCCGGCCAAGCGCGCGCCGCCAGCATTGCGAGCCGCTATTGCCAAACGGGCGTGCGACTCGTCGTTGCCACCGAATATCGGCGGACCCAGGCCACGGCGGAGCCATGCGCCAAACTGGCCGGACAACCGGTCCAAGTGCTGGCAATCAACCAGGATCTGAACGCCTACGCCGACGCGCTGAAGCAGAAAATCCTGGCCGAGGCAGCGGGCGGCAAGGTGCTCGTCATTGGTCACAGCAACACCGTGCCGGCCATCATCCAGGCGTGGACCGGGCAGGCCGTCACGCCGATCAGCGACACCGAATACGACCGCTGGTTTGAGCTCCAGATCGCGACCGACGGGCAGGTTCGTCTGCAAGAATCCCGCTACGACGCCACTGATTCCACGCCCTGATCGGGCACCTATATACCATCACCATTCTAAAGGGGAGCCTTCACCGATGAGCATGATCAAGGAATTCAAAGAGTTCGCAATGCGCGGCAATGTCATGGACCTGGCCATCGGTGTGGTCATTGGTGCGGCCTTCGGCAAGATCGTCGGCGCATTGGTCGACAAGATCATCATGCCGATCATCGGCTATCTCACTTCTGGCCAGAATTTCGCCGATCTGGCATTGAACCTCGGTGAAAAGACCAATCCTGATGGCACAGTCGTTCCCGCCGTCGCGATTGGCTACGGCGCCTTCATCCAGTCGATCATCGACTTCATCATCGTCGCGTTCGTCATTTTCCTCGTGGTCAAAGTCATGAACCGTCTGAAGCGCGCCGAAGCCGCGGCACCGGCCGCCCCGCCCGAGCCGACCAGCCAGGAAAAGCTGCTCGCCGAAATTCGCGATCTGTTGAAGGCAGGCAAATAGGCGGGAAACCGGCAGCTAACACCGCACCGAGCACACTATGTCGAGCCCCGCGCGGGCCGGCGGCGTGCTGCCCGGCACATGCCGTAGGCCCGGACTTGCGCGATCATGTTGGGCTGTCACCACAACAACAAGTTAGAGGACTGATCCATGCGAATCCTGAAATGGACCTTGCTGGCCTGGCTCGTCGCCGCGCCGGCGCTGGCCGAAATCAAACGGGACCATCACTCCGCCGCGCGTCTCGACGAGGTACGCATCAAGCACTTGTATCTTGATCTGGACGTGCAGTTCGACAAGCAACAGTTGGCCGGTTTTGCCGACCTGAGTCTGGACTGGAAGAAACCCGACGCCGGTCGGCTAGATCTCGATACCCGAGACCTCAGTATCGACCGCGTGCTGGTCAAGACTGATGCGGGCAAGTGGCACCGCGCCAGCTTCACGCTCGGGTCGCGCAATGCCATCAAAGGGCAAGCGCTGACCATCCGCTTCGCCGGGCATCCGAATCTGGTCCGGGTCTACTACCGCACGTCACCCAAAGCGTCTGGTCTACAGTGGCTGAGCCCTGAGCAGACGCTCGGCAAGCAGAAGCCGTTCATGTTTTCGCAGGCGCAGGCCGCGCATGCGCGCTCGTTCGTGCCGCTACAAGACACCCCTGCGGTGCGGTTCACGTACAGCGCACATGTAACGGCGCCCCAAGGCATTCGCGTCGTGATGAGCGCGGACAACGATCCGAACGCGACTGGCGCTGGCGGCTATCGCTTCAACATGCCGCAGCCAATCCCGTCCTATCTGCTCGCGATTGCCGCGGGCGACTTGGCCTTCCAATCGATCGGTCCGCGCTCTGGTGTGTACACCGAGCCCGGCCGCCTGGCAGCGGCCGCTAAGGAATTTGAAGACACCGAGGCCATGATCGCCGCAACCGAGCGCTTGTACGGCCCGTATCGCTGGGGTCGCTACGACCTGCTGATCCTGCCGCCATCGTTTCCGTTTGGCGGCATGGAAAACCCACGGCTCAGTTTCATCACGCCGACAGTCATTGCCGGCGACAAGTCACTGGTCAGCCTGATTGCCCACGAGCTCGCGCATTCCTGGTCCGGCAACCTGGTCACCAACGAAAGTTGGGAGCACATCTGGTTGAACGAAGGCTTCACCAGCTACGTCGAGAACCGCATCGTCGAAGCCGTGTTCGGGCAGAACCAGGCCAAGATGGAGCAGGTGATCAGCCAGCGCGAGCTGATGGCCGAACTGAAAGAGTTGCCGGCGCCGGATCAACGCCTGGTAGTCGACCTCGCTGGCCGCGATCCTGACGACGGCCTGAGCGGTGTGCCCTATGACAAAGGCCAATGGCTGCTTCGCACCATCGAAAAGCGGCTGGGTCGCGACACGTTCGATCCGATCTTGCGGGAATGGTTCGACAGCCACGCGTTCCAGAGCGTCGGCACCGATGAGTTCCTGAACTTCTTTGGCACCCGCATTTTCGATAAGCACGATGCCGCCTTTCCGCGTCTGGAAGTCGAGGAATGGCTGTACCAGCCGGGATTGCCGGCTTCGGCGCCGCTGACGGCCGCACCGGCCTTTGATGTGGTGGACGCCGCGCGGACCGACTTCCTGGCTGGCGCCAAGTCAGCCGCAGCACTGCAAGCCGGCAGCTGGGTGACCCAGCAATGGCTGCACTTTCTGAACGAACTGCCTACCGACCTGAGCCAGGACAAGCTCGCCGACTTGGATGCGGCGTACCACCTGTCCGACACCAAGAACGCCGAAATCGCGATGCGCTGGTTCCTCGCCGGAATTCGCGCCGGGTACGAGCCGATTCGCGCGCCCATGCGCGCCCATCTGATCGGCATTGGTCGGCGCAAGCTGATGATGCCGCTTTGGGGCGAACTCGCGAAAACCCCAGCAGGCAAGGCCTGGGCGCGCGAGGTCTACCAAGTCGCGCGGCCTGGGTATCACCCGATTGCGCAAGCCTCCGTAGACGCCGTGTTGAAGTGAGGGTTGGCCATGACCTTGCGCCTTGAACTGGTTGATGCACTGAAGCGACTGATCAAGGCGCGCGGCATGACGTATGCCGATGTCGCCAGCCGGATCGATATCAGCGAGGCCTCGGTCAAGCGCTGGTTCTCGCATGCCGACATGACGCTGGAAAAGCTCGAATCCATTTGCGTTGCGATCGGCTGCGATCTCCAGGAGCTGCTCGAATTCTCGCGCTCGGAAAAGCCGCCCGTTTCCGAGCTCAGCGAAGATCAGGAGGAGGCGCTGGTGGCCGATCCGCGCCTGTTTCTGGCGTTGTATCTGGCCATCAATCGCTTCAGCGAAGAGGAAGTGCTGTCCCGCTACAAGTTCTCGAAACCGGACTGGACGTTGCTGCTCGCCAAACTCGATCGCCTCGGCATTATCGAATTGCAGCCGATGAACAAGGTGCGCCTGCGCACCGCACGCAACTTCCGTTGGCGCAACGGCGGTCCGATCGAGCAGTTGTTTGCCCGTCAGCTCCTGCCGGAATTCTTCGCCCGACCGTTCACTGGCGCTGACGAAAAGCTGGTGCTGCTCGCCGGTTCCGTCAGCGAACCGACGGCCGCCCTGATGAAGCAACGCCTGGAAGACCTTGCACGCGAGTTCGATCTGCTGCTGGCTCGTGACAACTCCCTGGCCGCCAGCGAGCGTGTTGGCATGAGCCTCGTGTTGGCAATGCGGCCTTGGCAATTGAAGGCTTTCGACAAGATCCGCAAGGCCGACGACGAATAGCGCAAGCCGACCGGCGCCGGTTTCAACCGATTCCCACTCCCAATCCCATCAGACGCGCGACCAACACCCCGGCCGCGCCCAAGGACTTTCATGACCCTGCCTGCCTGCCCGAAATGCCAATCCACCTACACCTATGAAGACGGCAGCAATTTCGTCTGCCCGGAATGCGGGAATGAGTGGACCGCCGCGGCTGCAGATGCGCCAGAAGCCGCGAAAGTGGTGCGCGATGCGGTCGGGAATGTCCTGCAAGACGGCGATTCGGTCACCGTGATCAAAGACCTGAAAGTCAAAGGCAGCTCGTCCGCGCTCAAAGTGGGCACCAAGGTCAAAAACATTCGTCTGATTGACGGCGACCACGACATCGACTGCAAGATCGACGGGTTCGGCGCGATGCAACTGAAGTCGGAATTCGTGAAAAAAGTTTGAGCCCGAGACGCGCGCTGGTCTTCACATTTCGACCAAAACGCGACAAACCGCCCGGAACATGGCGGTTCTGTGGCGGGTTCCGGTCAGGACTGGGAGCCGGAGTCCGGGTCAACCACCCATCAATCCCCTGATCACACCTTGGCAGCCGACAGTCTTTGTGATTGCATCGGGGTTCTGGAGGAGACAACAATGAATGATCCGATGCAATCGCCCCCACCGGGGCCCCCGCAGGCGCCCATGTACAGCCCGCCGTCCGGCGGCACACCTGTACCCGACTACATGGTGTTTGCGATCCTGTCGACCGTGCTCGGCACCCTGTTCAACCTCATGGCCTGTTGCTGCCTGCCGGTTGCGCTCGGCACCGGTATTTTCGCCATTGTCCAAGCCAACAAGGCCAAATCCTTTGCGGCGGCTGGCAACACGCTGGACGGGCAGAAAGCCGCCAGCCAAGCCAAGATCTGGAGCATCGTCACAGCGGTGATTGGCGTGCTGTGCCTGCTGTTCTGGATTGCGTCGCTGGTCTTCCAGTTCGCGCTCAATCCGCAAATGATCGAAAACATGATCCGCTGAGATTCGGATCGTTTGGTGCGTGTGATGGCGCTGCCGCGCGCTGCCTGGCATGGGCTGTGGATCGTTCCGATCGCAGCCCTGCTTGGTTTTGGGCTGGCGATGGTTTATCAGATCGACCCAAGCCAGTCGGGGAGCCCGTTTCCGGGTTGCTATTTTCATCAGGTAACCGGTTGGCATTGTCCCGGGTGTGGCAGCACGCGGGCGGTGCATGCATTGCTGCATTTCGACGTGTTGCGCGCGCTGCACATGAACGCGCTGCTGTTGTTCACGCTGCCATTTGTGCCGGGCTTGATCCTTCGGCAGTTCCGGCCGCTGCCAAGGTGGTATGAGGCCCTGGTCAAACCGGTCGCGAATGTCTGGTTCTGGCTCGTTCTGTACCTCGGCTTTGGCCTGCTGCGGAATCTGCCCTGGTCTCCCTTCACCTACCTGGCGCCCCTGACCGGCTGATCGTGCCCGCTACCCAGTCTTTCGACTGTCGCGCTCCAGCGGATTGTGGTTAGCATCGGCCCTCTCACCGATTTCAGGAGCCGACCATGAGCCAAGCCCGACGTGTCGCCATTCTCGGCGGTCGCCGTATTCCGTTCTGCCGCAACAACACGGCCTATTTTGAACTCGGCAATTACCCGATGTCGGTGAAGACTGTGGGCGGTCTGGTCGAGGCGTTTGGCCTGAATGGCCGGGAAGTCGGCGAGGTGGCGCTTGGTGCCGTATTGAAGCTCAGCTCCGACTGGAACATTGCGCGGGAAGTCGCGTTGGGTTCTGGATTGTCGCCCAAGACGCCGGGCATCACCATGGCGCGGGCGTGCGGCACGAGCCTCGATACGGCGATTCACATCGGTAACAAGATCGCGCTCGGTCAGATTGATGTTGGCATCGCCGGCGGCACCGACACCACGTCCGACGTGCCGATCGTCCTGGGCAACAAGTTGCGGCGGCGCCTGCTGAACGTCAATCGCGCCAAGACGATGGGGCAGCGCCTGGGCGCCTTTCTGAAAGGCTTTTCGCTGGGCGAACTGAAGCCGGGTTTTCCGGGTGTGGCCGAGCCACGGACGGGCAAGTCCATGGGTGATCACTGCGAAATGATGGCGAAGGAATGGGGCATCACCCGCGAGGCCCAAGACCTGCTTGCGTATCAATCGCATCAAAAGGCCGCCGCAGCCTACGAGCGCGGCTTCTTCAAGGATTTGGTCACCCCGTTCCAAGGCTTGGAGCGGGACAACATTCTGCGTCCGGAAACCACCCTGGAAAAACTCGCGACGTTGAAGCCCGCGTTCGACAAAGTCTCTGGCAAGGGCACATTGACGGCCGCCAATTCCACGCCGTTGACCGATGGCGCCTCGGCCACGTTGCTGGCGAGCGAAGACTGGGCACGCGCCGAAGGCCATGAGCCGCTTGCCTATCTCACGCACTCACGCGTCGCGGCCTTCGACTTTGTCGCGGGCGAAGGGCTGCTGATGGCACCGACTCAGGCCGTCGCAAACCTGCTGAAAACGACGGGATTGACCCTGCAGGACTTCGACTACTACGAAATCCACGAGGCGTTCGCAGCCCAGGTGCTGTGTACGTTGAAGGCCTGGGAAACCCGCGCCTACTGTGTCGACAAGCTCGGTATGCCTGACGCGTTGGGCGCGATTGATCCGGCCAAACTGAATGTGGTCGGCTCGTCGCTCGCCTTTGGACACCCGTTTGCCGCGACCGGCGGCCGCGTGTTGGCCACGGCTGCCAAGTTGCTGAAAGAGAAGGGCGGCGGTCGGGCACTGATTTCGGTTTGCACCGCCGGCGGCATGGGCGTCGCCGCGATTGTCGAACGCTGAGGAGCGGATCATGGGTAGTTGGATGCTGTACGGTGCGAATGGCTACACCGCAGGCCTGATTCTCGAGCGCGCCCTGAAGGCCGGACATCAGCCCGTGCTCGCGGGCCGCAATGCCGAGTCGATCAACGCGCTGGGTGCCCAATACAACCTGCCGGTGCGCACGTTTCCGCTTGATGCCCCGGAGACGGTGCGCTCGGCGCTCCAGAACATCGACACCGTGCTGCATTGCGCTGGCCCGTATTCCGCGACCGCGGCCCCCATGATTGAGGGCTGTTTGGCCGTCGGCGCCAATTACCTCGACATCACGGGTGAGCTCGATGTGTTCGCACACGCGCACGCCCAGCATCAGCGCGCTGTCGACAAGAACATCGTCATCATGCCGGGCACCGGTTTTGATGTGGTACCGACCGATTGTCTGGCATCCATGTTGAAGGCCGAACTGCCCGATGCGACGGAACTCGTACTGGCCTTTGAAGCGGGCGGTGGCCCGAGCCAAGGGACGGCGAAGACCGCCGTCGAAGGCCTGGGCAAGGGTGGTCGCATCCGTCGGGACGGCAAGCTGGAACGCGTGCCGCTGGCGTACAAGACCCGCACCTTTGACCGCGACGGCGACGCCCGCTTCGCCATGACCATTCCGTGGGGAGACGTCTACACCTCGTTCGTGTCGACCGGCATTCCGAATGTCGAGGTCTACATGGGCGTGCCCCCCGCGACCGCCGAGCGCGTGCGCCGCCTGAATTGGGTGCGCTGGCTGCTGGGCATTGGGCCGGTGCAGAACTACCTCAAGTCGAAGGTCCGCAGCGGTGGGCCGGGCGATGACAAGCGTGCCAACACCGATACCGTGGTGTGGGGTGAGGTTCGGAACGCCGCCGGGCAGGAAGTCAAAAAGCAGCTGCGCACGCCGAACGGCTACGACCTCACGGCCGAATCGGCCCTGAAAATTCTCGAGGCCGTGCGCGCGAAACAGCCTGCGGGCGGTTTCTATACCCCGTCCAAACTGCTCGGCAAGGACTTTGTGCTGAGCCTCAGCGGTTGTCGCTTGGTGTAAGCACGCGGCGCGCTCGATTCCGCCCGCGCAAGCGGCGGTTGGGTCTGGCAAGATGGTGGGATGACAACCCCCGCCTCATCGCTTCGAATCGTTTTCGCGGGCACGCCGGAATTCGCCGTGCCCTGTCTGGATGCCGTGCTGGCCAGCGGCCATCAGTGCGTCGCCGTCTACACGCAACCGGATCGACCGGCCGGCCGTGGCCGTGGTTTGGTCATGAGCCCGGTCAAACAACGGGCGCTGGCTGCGGGCGTCCCGGTCATGCAGCCCGAACACTTCAAGCAGGCGGCCGATCGCGACGCACTCGCGGCGCTGGCACCAGACCTGATGGTCGTCGTCGCCTATGGCCTGATACTGCCGAGCAAGGTGTTGGCGATTCCACGTCACGGCTGCTGGAATGTCCACGCGTCGTTGTTGCCACGCTGGCGCGGCGCCGCGCCCATTCAGCGCGCCATCGAAGCGGGTGACACCGAAACCGGCGTCTGCCTGATGCAAATGGAAAAGGGCCTGGACACCGGCCCGGTGCTGCTGCGCGTCACGACGCCGATCACCCACCACGATACCGGCGGCAGTTTGCATGATCGCTTGAGTGCACTCGGCGCGACGTGCCTCGCCGATGGCTTGGCCCGCTTGGCCAGCCATCAGCTCCCGGCACCCGAAGTGCAACCCGACGTAGGCGTCACGTACGCCCACAAACTCGACAAGGCCGAGGCCGAATTGAACTTCGACCGCTCGGCAGAAGACCTCGCGAACCGCGTCCGCGCATTCAATCCCTGGCCGATCGCCGAAACCAAGGCGTTGGGCGAACGCCTCCGCGTGTACGAAGCGCTTGCCGACGCCACGTCTGGCGCCCCTGGCACGCTGCTGCAGGCAGACCGGCATGGTCTGTTGATCGGTTGCGGGCAGGGCAGCTTGCGCCTGACTCGGATCCAACGCGAGGGCGGCAAGGTCATCAGCGCCGCGGATTACCTCAACGCCCGCCCGGATTTGCGCGCGTGAACCAGAATCTCCGCGCGCGTCTCGCGTTATTGCTCGATGGTCTGCGCCAAGGTCGCGAGACCAGTCTGGAGGCACTCCCCAAACTCGATCGTCACCTGCCCGACGCCCGCGACCGCGCGCTGGCCCGGGCGATGCTGTACGCCTGTTTGCGCGGCATCGAGCGGTATGAGCGGTGGTTGCACGATTTGCTGGAACGGCCCTTGCCCAACGCGGCCGCGCCGGTCGAGTCGGTGTTGCTGCTGGCCCTGGCCAGCCTCGATCAGGGCATCGATGGCGCCCATGCCGTGGTCTCGGCCAGTGTCGACGCCATTCGCGGTTTAGAGCAGCCCGGACTGGCCGGGCTCGGCAATGCCGTGTTGCGCCGGGCGCAGCGCGAATTGGCGCAGTTGCGGGCCTTGCCGCCGCGCACCGATGCCGAGCGCTACAACCATCCCACCTGGCTGATCGAGCGCCTGCGCCGCGACTGGGGCGCCGACCAAGCCGCTGCGATTTTGCAGGCCAACAACGAGCCGGCACCGCTTTGGCTGCGCGTCAATCGACAGCGAGCCAACGTTTCCGACTACCGCGCCAAGTTGGCGGAGCAGGGGCTCGATGCGGCACTTGCTCCCGGTTTGCCCGATGCGCTGTGCCTGGCCGACAGCTTGGATGTGCTGCAGTTGCCAGGCTTTCCGGATGGCCTCGTGTCGGTGCAGGATGGGGCCGCCCAACTCGCCGTGGTCCTGCTCGATCTGCAGCCTGGTCAACGGGTGCTGGACGCATGCGCCGCACCCGGCGGCAAGCTCAGTCATATCCTGGAGCAGGGGATTCCACTCGCGCAAGTGCAGGCATGCGATGTGTCTGCCGCGCGGCTCTCGCGCATGCAGGAAAATCTGCAGCGCATGCAGTTCACTGCAACCATCGACTGGCTACAGGCCGACGCCGGATCGGCCAAAGCATTTGCACCGGGCACCCAGTTCGAGCGCATTTTGCTGGATGCGCCCTGCACCGGGACAGGCGTCATCCGGCGGCACCCCGATATCCGCCTGTTGCGGAAGCCCGGCCAGGTCCAGGCACTGAAACAGACGCAAGCGCGCCTGCTGGATCGTCTGTTCGCTTTGCTCGCGCCGGGGGGGCGGCTAGTCTATGCGACTTGTTCTGTGCTCCAGGAAGAAAATGCCGGCCAGGTTGCCGCCTTTCTCGAACGCCAGGCCGATGCCTGGTTGCGCCCGGTCGATGCCGACTGGTTCGGGCGCGACACCGGCTTTGGACGCCAGAATCTGCCCGGCGAGCAGGGGCTGGATGGCTTCTTTTATGCGGTACTCAAACGGCGTGCCTCCTGATTGGCGCATGGGCCTTCGCGGCCTCCAGGTTCTGATCTGCCTGCTCGTGCTGACGGCGTGCTCAGGATCAGCCGGAACCCTCGACATCACCCGGGCCGTGCTCGATCCGGCCGGCAACCGGCTGAATGTGGATCTGGACTTGCGGCTCTCGGCCACTCATCTGGACGCCCTCGATCACGGTGTGCCGCTGCGCTTGGAGTTCATCACGGCACCATTGGCCGGCGCCGGCACGATCGAGGCGATCGAACTCGTCTATTCGCCGCTCAGCGACCACTATGAAATGCGGCGGAGCGACGAGTCGGCCCCACGCGTCTTTCAGACGCGCGCGCAACTCCTGGCGGCATTGGACCGCATCAGCCTGCCCGTCGCGGGCGGCGCCACCCAGGGATTCGTGCGCGCACGCCTCAACATTGACGCCCTGCCGCCTGCGCTCCGCATGACGGCGCGCTTTGATCGGCGCTGGCAGCTCGAAACCCGGACCAGCCCATGGCAAGCGTAAAGCGTGAGTCGTGGCGAAGCTGGCGCTGGCTGCCGATTGGCGCGCTGCTGCTGTTGTTGCTCGCCGCATTCCTGATCACCATCGATGCCGAACGCGAGAACCGCCTGCTGAACACGCGCGCGTTCCAACTGCTGATGATCTTCATCGGTATGGCGCTGCTGGCGTTGCTGGTCCGAATCGGCGCCGAGCTTTGGCAACTTTGGCGCCGCACGCGTGACGGCGCCGCTGGCGCGCGCCTGGAGACCCGGCTGAGTCTGATTTTTGCCGCGCTCGCACTCCCACCGGCGTTTCTGGTCGCCGCGTTTGCATTGCGATTCATCGACACCAGTATCGACAGCTGGTTTCGTGCCGACGTCGAGGCGGCACAGCGCGCCGCACTGCGCCTGGGGCAGCTCAGTCTGGCGCGCGAGGCTGACGCGCTCGACCGGGAAGCGCGGCCCTATACCAGCGCGCTCGCGTTGCTCGACGCGGATGGCATGCAGGACTATCTGGACGAGTTGGTCGATGCCGATACGGCACGCGACATGCACATCGCCGTCTACGATCCCAACGGTAACCTCGAAGCGTTGGCGTTCAACACCAGTGAGCTCGGCACTGTCAACGCACCGGCTCCGCATGAGCTCATCGATCTCGATCAGGGCGAGCGCCAAGTTGAAACCGCCGAGCGCGGGGGCGTGCGCGTGACGCGAGTTCTCGATCGATTCGTCGATGACATCGGCGACGAGCACGTGCTGCAAGTGCTGTATCCCCTCGATGATGCGCTGAGCAGCGCACTGAAAACGCTCGAAGCAAACGTGGTCGACTACCAGCAGCTGCGATTTCAGCGCAACGCGCTCAAAACCGGCTTCAGCTTGATTCTGGGATTGATCACCCTGACGGCCACCTTCGCCGCACTCTGGTTTGCGCTGCGCACCGCCGGTCGCGTCGTCGCACCTGTGGTTCGTTTGACTGCCGCAACGCGCGAAATCGCGGCTGGCCGGCAATCCCTGGTGCCGGTGACCGGTCGCGACGAAATCGCGTTCCTCAGTGCGTCGTTCAACCGCATGAGCGGCGACTTGGCCCAGGCCAAATCAAAAGAAGAGCAAAGCCGGCAGCAAATCGAGCGGGAACGGCAATTGCTGGAGGCGGTGCTGGAGCGCCTCAGCGCTGGCGTGATGGCTGTCGAGCAAGAGCAGGTCATCATCGCAAACCAGGCGGCGCAGGCGTTGCTGGCTGGGCATCCACAAGAGTTTCGCGGTTTGCGCCTCGACGACGCCAGTTTGCAGGACGCGGCCGTTGGACCATTCTTCGCGCGCGTGTTGAAGCGTGACCGTGAGCGGACCTTCGAGTGGCGCGAAGAGATCGATGTCGGCAGTCACGACATGCGGCGTACGCTGATTGTCCGCGCGCTGCGTCTGGCGTCGGAGCATGGCGAACGTCTCGTGCTGGTGTTCGACGATGCGAACCTGCTGGCGCAGGCCAGCCGCGAGGCCGCCTGGGCCGAAGTGGCCCGCCGCCTGGCCCACGAGATCAAGAATCCGCTCACACCGATTCAACTGGCCGCCGAGCGTCTCAAGCATCGCCTGAGCGCCAAGGTGTCCGACCCCGATCGCGAACTCCTGGACCGGGCGACCCAGACCATCGTTCAGCAGGTCGAAGCATTGAAGCGGATGGTCAACGATTTCGGTACCTACGCAAAGCCGTCGCGGCTGGGTCGCGAGCGGCTCAATCCGGTGGAATTGCTCGACCAAGTCGCGCGCCTCTACGAGGCCAGTGCGCAATGCCAGATCGAACGCGACTTTCAAGTCACGGATATCCAGATTCCCGGCGATCGCGATCGCTTGCGACAAGTGTTTGTCAACTTGCTGACCAATGCGATCGAGGCGGGCGCCGAATGGATTCCGTTACGGATCGCCTTGTCGAGTTCCCGTCGGGGCGACGTGCTGCAGATTGAAGTTCGCGACTTCGGTCCCGGGTTGCCAGCCGAGTTCGCGAGCTACGCCTTTGAGCCGTATCGCAGCACCAAGCCCAAGGGCTCGGGCCTTGGCTTGTCGTTGGTCAAGCGCGTGCTCGAAGAACACGGCGGAACCGTCAGTGCGGGCAATGCCGAAGGCGGCGGCGCCCGGTTTGTGTTGCGCTTTCAGTTGAGTGAATCATGAGCTTCATCGTGCGCCACGCCGCGCGCCTGGAGTGGCTTGCCGATGCGTTGTCTGCGGACTTGGCCGCGCACCAACCGGCGCAAGCGTTCGCGATGCAGACCATCATCGTTGCGCATCCAGGCATGAGCCGGTGGCTGCGCGCCGCACTGGCCGAGCGGAGTCCAGCCGGAATCGCTGCCGGATACGAGTTTCTGCTGCCCGGTGAGTGGCTCGAACGCTTGAGCGTGGTCGACCCGGATCTGCTGAGCGACAAGCCTGAGTTGCTGCACTGGCTGCTCTACGATCTGTTGTCCCAGGCACCGTTCGACAGTCGGCCCTACAGCGAGCCCGGCCAAAGTGCCGTTCGCCGGTTCCGTCGGGCCGGTGCACTCGCGGAATTGTTCCATCGCTACAGCATCTACCGTGCCGATTGGATCGACGCGTTCGAGCGCGGCCAGTCAATCGAACCGCAAGCAGCGCTCTGGCGCACGCTCAAAGAAATGCTCGGCGCAGAAACGCGCACCACACGAATCAGCCGACAAAGGCACGCTTTGAAGGTCGACACCACGCGCCGGGACGACTTGTGGGTCTTTGGTCTGAATCATTGCCCACCCGACCTGCTCGAGCTGTTTCGACTTTATGGTCAACGCGCTCAGGTGCGCTGGTACTTTCAGAATCCCTGCCGGGAGTTCTGGCTCGACTTGTATCAACCGCGGCAGTTGACGAAGGCGCAGATCGCGAAGCAAGCGGGCTATGCCGAATCCGGACCACCACTGTTGTCGCAGCTAGGCACGTCCGGTCGCGACCTGTTCGAGGCCTTGCTCGACGTGGCCGATCAGGACGAAGAACTGGCGGCGGAATGGCCAGAGCAACAAACGCGTTTGGCGCTTCTGCAAACCGCGATTCATCAGAATCAGGCCAAGCCACGCTGGCCGGCTGACGCGCACGATCACAGCCTGGTGATCCATGCGTGCAGCACCGAATGGGGCGAACTTGAGGCCGTGCGCGAGGCCCTTGATCGCGCGGTACTTGATGCACCCGATCTGCGCCCGGACGAAGTGCTGATCATGGCAGTCGACCCGAGCGCCTACCGGCCTTGGCTGCATGCCGTGTTCAGCGCCAGCGCGCCGGCCTGGCCGATTCGCGTGGCCGATCTGAATTGGCTGGAACATGACCCGTGGTTTCAATTACTGGAAACGCTGCTCACCAAAGCCGATGCGCCAATCCGGCGCAGTGTCTGGCTCGCCGTGCTGCGGCACCCCGAAGTCAGCCGCCACTGGCACATCGATCCGGCGCTGCTCGACAAGCTCGAGCAAGCGCTGGACCGCGTGCATGCGAGCTTTGGCTGGGACGGTGCCGATCGCGGCGACGGCAGTGATCAACACAGTCTCGGTGCGGGTCTCGGGCGCCTGTGGTCGCGCTACGCCGCCGACACAGCTTTGGAGCCATGGACCCTCGTCGGCCTCGAAGCGAGTCTGCTCGCGCGCGCGGAATCGGTGCTGGCGTTGTTGCATGCCTGGCACAAACTGGCGCAGAACGACCACAGCCTGACTCGCTGGTGCCAATTGCTCAGGCGTTGGCTGGCCCGCCTGCTTGGGCCGATTGACGCCGAGTTCCGGGCACCTCGTGAGGTGCTGGCCTCGCTGCTCGCTGGGCTCGAACAAGAAGCCTTACTGACCGAGTGTCACACGCCATTGCCGATCAGTGCTTTTGCTGAGTGTCTACGCGACCGACTGCGGCAGCCTGCTGCCGAAGCGCCAACACCGGCCGGCGGCATCCGCTTTTCTGGTCTCGTGCCGTTCCGCAGTTTGCCGTTCCGGTTCATTGCGGTGCTTGGTTTGAATGCCGATCAGTTTCCCCGCCAAGATCCTGGTTTGGGTCCGGATGATTTGCTGAAGTGGTCACCGCGGCAACGCCTCGACCGCGACCGCCGTGTCGAAGATCGCTATCTGTTTCTGGAAGCGATCCTCAATGCGCGCGAGTGGCTGCATCTGAGCTATGTCAGCAAAGCGGCAAAAGACGGCTCAGAGCAAGCGCCTTCAAATCTGCTGATGGAATTGGCACAAGTGCTGGACGTGGCCGAGGGCGCGCCGCAGCGCAGTCTCGAAAAAACACCAGTCCGCAGCTGGTGGCGGCACGGGCCATTGCTTCCCCATGCTCCAGAGCGCTTCGAGCGTGGCAGTTTTGCATCGGCCTGGTTGCCGGCGGCCAGGCGTTTGGCGCAGGGCACGACGGACGCACCGGATTGGGAAGCCGCTCGTCTGCGCGCCGTTGAAGGGGCACCCGAACGGCTGTCACTCCACGATCTGCTCGACTTTGTGGCCCATCCGGGACGCTGGTTTGTGCAGCGTCGGCTTGGGATTCGATTTGATGAAGGCCGCGAGGCCGATCCCGATCTGGAGCCCCTGCGGCTGAAGTCGCGCGGCACCTCCCGTCTAGAGCGCGAGTTGCTGGAGGCCTCGCTGTCGGCCGGGCACGTGCTTGAGCAAGTGCCCGAACGCTGGCACGAATTGGCCGAGCTGCCGGCAGGCCGGTTGGGCGAGATGAGCTTTGCGGCATTGCGTGATACGTGCGCCGAACGCTGGAAGCAGGTGACGCCTGAGGTGCTGCAGGCCTGGCAAGCCCCCACACGCGTGTTGCCAATCGACTTCGGGCTCGTCCACGGTGAGCTGACGCTGCGCGGTGATGCGCTGGTGCTGAGTGATCCGTATCTGAATCCAGGACGCGTCATGAGCGCGCTGCTCGCGCTTCGGTTGGCGGCCGCCAGTGACCGCCGGCCCAAGCAACTGGTGGTCATCGCCGAATGGAAACGGCCGACTGCCCCTAGGCTGCACCACGGCATGAGACTGCCCAGCGTGATTCACATTCCCGTCAGTGATTCGAACGCTCCTGCATTATGCGAGCCGTACGTCTCCGCGTGTCGAAATGCCTATCATGCGCCGTTGCTGTTGCCACTCGAGGCGGCCCAATCGGCTTGGAACTACGTGGAAGCCGACCCCAGCGCCCGAGTCCGCGAGGCAGAGAAGGCATTCGAATCCAATGCCTACAGCGGCCGAAACGACTGGTGCTGGCGGCTCCTGACGCGTGGCACGCCACTGTTCACCGACGCGTTGCTGGCGCAGCAGTTTCTCGACCAGGCAGCCGCTTGGTTTGCGCCGGTGTTCGAACAGATGCAGCCTTACGGACCCGCGAATGCGTCCAAGAAATAGTGAAAGGTGCTCAGCGACCGACCAACAACCGCTCGCGCTGCAAGCGGCGTTCTATGATTCGGGCGATCCGACCGAGATACACACTGGCATGCGCGGCCGACTTCGAGTGGTACCGGGCAATCGCCATCGCGACGTTGCCGTTGGCGGCCTGCAAATGTCGTAGATACAGACTGATCGCCACAAACACGTTTCGGCAACCGGTGTTATCGCGAATTTCCTCACGCGTGATGCCAAGCGCCGCGAACTCGGGCAAATGGATCGAATTGACCTGCATCGGCCCAAGATCCTCACTGCCATTGGCGTTTTGCCGCACCGCGCCCTCCCAGCCACCTTCCACTTCACGCAGCAGGTGAATCGGCAAGGGATCGACCTGAAACTGACGACTGACCAAGTCGATGCACTGCGCCACAGGCAGTTGCTGGCGGGTATCGGCGACGGCCACCATCGACACCATGAGCATGAACAGCATCACCAGCGAGCGAACCATCGACATGAGCAGCAGGCAGGAATCAACAGATCGCCGACATTGCTGGATCGGCCCGCGTAACGCAAGCGCCGTCATGGCGTGCATCCGATCTGACAGCGTTGTGAGAACAGCCAACGACACGCGGTAAACCCACACGTGGTTTGCGCCGGCTGCGTCGGCGAGCCGAAGATCACGTTCAAATAGTAGGTTTGACCAGCAGTCAGCGGACAATAATTGGCGACACTGGCACCCGTGCTCCAGCCCAGCCCGCTGGCGGCCGAACCATTGCTTTTGCAACGAGCATCGGTCGGAAAGAAGTCACCTGCGCAGGGCGAGAGCGCGACCAGCAAGGGCGCGCCAAACGCGCCGGGTTGTTCCCAAGTGAGTTGTCCCGCGCGATTCGCAAAGCCGGTGGTGTCAAATTGGAACGCTGCATACGATGTGGACTTCAACTCCATGGTTCCGGTATCGCCCGTGTTGCTGCCGAAACGCCCAAGAAAGCTTCGATTGACGCCCTGAGCGTCAATGCTGGTCGGCACAGGCGGATGCCACCGCGTCAAATCAATCTCGGCGTTGCGTGGCCAATCGGTGTTTGAGGCCTGCCACAGATCGCTCGCACCCAGTAGAAAGGTGGCTTGTCGGGTTCGCCCATTGGGCGGCGCATGGGTGCCGGTGCATCCGGACCCAGGACTACTGTTGACCTGCACTGTCACGTCGCCGCTGACCGATCCCCCGGTACCGGTACAAGTCAACCGAAATCGATAGCTCCCGACTACCGACAGGCTCAGTACTGTGCCGGAACTCTGCACGGGCACGTTGGCCGGCCAACCCGAAATAGCACTGACCCCGGACGGAAAACTGCTGCCGGCCGTGCTGCACGCGGTGGCCAGTGTGGTCGACCAACTAAGCATCGTGGTTCCGGGCGCCGTGAGCGTGGCGGGACTCGCGCTCAGCGGCGACACAAATCTCGGTGCCGTGGCGGGGAGGCTCGGACACCAGCCATCACCCGCCTGAGCCTGTTGCGCAATTGTCGTGACTTCCAGAGTTTGCTGACTCGCACGCCAACTCGGCAGCGTACTGCTGCTGATCGCAATCCGATACCGAATGCCATTGCTTCGTACGAGAACCAATGCGGGGCTGCTTTGTGCGGGCGCGCTGGTGGCCGTGGTCGGACACCAGCCATCACCAAGCTGGCCCGATGCCTGCATGGTTGGAACCTCGATATCGCCGGTCCGGGCGTCAACGGTCATCCCCTGGCCCTGCATGGCGACGCTGACGCGCTGGCCATCCGGTTTGATCAGCACGATGGTGCCGGCCTGCACAACGTTGCTGGCGACGCTGGTAATCAGTAGCCATGACACACGGCTCAAGAGCGCGCTTCGGGCGATGGACCGGAACATCCGCATGGTGCATCCATTCTGTTGCGAGAAGCACACAGACTAAGCAAGCGCATGCCGTTCACACCCGCGCAATACGTCTCCTTTCTCGCGGATTTCGCGCATCCGGCTCTTGCGCGATCCGACAATTCATCGAAAAGCCAACGCAAAGCGCGGGAAGCAGAAGCGCGGTCGTGTCTAGTCTGATCGAACTTGCCAAGAGACCATCATCATGAATTTGCAACGCTACTCAGACCAATTCGACGACTCAGACGTGATCGCTCACTCGAGCCCGCTGGAGGCCAACGCGCACCGCACCAACGGTCGCGATTCGGCGCCGAATCTGCAAGGCCAGCGCATCGGACCATGCACGCTGCTCGGCGTGCTGGCCGAAGGCAGTCGTGGTTGGTTGTATCGGGCGCGCCGGGTCGACAACGGCGCACGCATGGTGGTGCAGTTCCTCGATCAACCCGATGCCGATCTCTATGATCTGCGCCGGACGCCGCTGCAGCACTCGAGTCTTTGGCCCGTACAGGGCGCCGGCACCTATGCGGGCCGAAGCTATTTGCTCAGTCCTGAGTTGGTCGCACCAGCGCTCTTCGAATTCGATCTCGCCGACGAGCGCAGCGTCAACGAATCCGTCCGCCTGTTGTTGCCGGTCATCGACGCCGTTGCAGTGTTGCATCGTCACGGACTGCTGCACCTGCGCCTGTCACCAGCCAATGTCCGCATCGTGCGTCAACACGCAGTCCTGATGGACGTTGGGACGAGCCGTTATCTGCATGGCCGCAGCAACGTGGGCTGGTCTGGGCCATCGCAACACACGCCGTGGCTGGCGCCCGAGCAGCGCGACATCGGCACGCGCGTTAGCAAGCAAACCGACGTGTATGGCTTGGGCTTGTTGCTGCTGGCTGCAGTCAGCGCGCAAAGCCCCGCGGCATTCGATGGTCTGCCGCGCGAAGCATGGCGTGAGCGTGCACCGTTGGTGCCGAATGCGGTGTGGCAGATTTGCATGCGAGCCTTGCAGCCGGAGCCGTCGGAGCGCTTTCCCGACGCCGCGGCCATGGCGCTGGACCTGCGCCAATACACCACCCGCATTCGCAGTCCAAGCCCCCGCAACGGCTGGTCCGACCGCGTCTGGCAGCGTCTGCAGCAGGCGCTGCGCTAAGGAGCCTCTGAACAACTTCGGACGCGTTGCGGGTCTGAAAGTCCAGGATGGACATTTTCAGACCCTCCGTAACGATCCAGGAGTCGCAATTGCTGGCGGACTCAGTCCGAACGATTTCGCAGTAGCCAATCGACAAACGCCTGCGCCGCGGGCTTGAGTCGCCGATGCGCGGGATACACGAGGTAATACTCCCAGCGGGTGGGCACGCTCGGTCCGGGGAGTTGCACGAGCTCCCCGCGCGCAAGCCAAGGCGTCACGATGCGCTGTCTGGCCAGCGCTACCCCAAGTCCTGATGCGGCCGCCTGCAACGCATCCGTGCTGTCGCTGAACACCAGTGGATCGGCAATCTTCGTCACCACAATGGACGCTGCGCGAAACCACTCCAGCCAGCCCTGCCGCGCGAGATCGTGGATCAACGGCAGGTTCGGCAACTGCTCGGCGCTGCGAATTCGGTGTCGTTTCTGAAACGCTGGGCTCGCGACCGGGAACAGGGCATCGTTCATCAGATGAATGGCCGTAAGCCCGGGCCAATGCCCCGGGCCATGGCGTATGGCCAGATCCGCGCCGCCTTCTTCGAATCGCGTCAGGCTGGCACTCGTATCGAAGCCCAATCGGATGTCGGGATGCCGGCTCCGAAAATCGGCGAGCATGGGGATCAGCCAGGTGTAAGTCAGTGAGTGCAACGTACTGATGCGTACGCGCGCTGAGCTCTGCTGTGCGGCGCTGAGACTCGCGGCCACGCCTTCCAGGTCGGCCATCGCGCTGCTGGCGCTATCGGCCAGCTGCCGACCTTCGACCGTCAAGCGCACGCCGCGCGCATGGCGCTCAAACAGCGCCACGCCCAGACGTTCTTCGAGCTTGCGCACATGATGGCTGATCGCGCTGGCAGTCAGATGCAGCTCATCGCCTGCGCGCGCAAAGTTCTGATGGCGGGCTGCCGATTCAAATGCCGCAAGCGCCGCCAGGAATTCCGTTCGTTCGGTCATGCCAGCCTCAAATCTGATTTGTGTCTGGAATCGAAAGTATGCGCTTGTCGCGCGCTGCTGGCTATCGACAATACGCAGCAGTCGCAAACGCACCGATGGGCAGAAATCGGTCCGGATTGTGAACGAATCTTGCGCTGTCCCTGGTCTACTACTGATTCGGCCCCTCGCAAAGGCGCCTGGCGGTGGTGTTGAGGAATCCCTACATGAATGCTGTCCCTGCTGAACTGCTCACCGAAAATACCCGCCGCGACTGGTTGAGCCCGTTGGAGTTGGGCGTGCTCGCCGCGATCTGGGGCGCCAGCTTCATGTTCCAACGCATCGCCGCACCTGAATTCGGCGCTATGCCGCTCGCTGAGATCCGGCTTGCGCTCGGCGCGGTCATCCTGCTGCCGTTCTTGTTCTCCCAGCGCGCGTTGTTCCCGCGCTCGATCTGGCCCAAGCTTGCCGTCATTGGCGTGATCAATTCGGCGGTGCCGTTCGCGCTGTTTGCGTGGGCAGCGCAACGCGCGCCCGCGGGTATCGGCGCGATCTGCAACTCGATGGCGGTGTTGTTCACGGCGCTGTTCGCGGTATTGATGTTCGGCGAGCGCATCGGTTGGAAGCGCGGCCTCGCGCTGTTTGCCGGATTTGTCGGCGTCGTCGTGCTGGCGAGCGCTAAGACCGCAGGTGCGAGCATTGGTTGGGCGGTGGCAGCGGGTACTGGCGCGGCCGTGCTGTATGGCATCGGCGCGAATCTGGTGCGCCTCTATTTGGTCGGCATGCCGCCCATCGCCGTGGCCGCGGTCACACTCAGCTTTGCCAGTCTGAGCCTGCTGCCGTTTGCGTGGTACCTGTGGCCCACGCAGTCGATCAGCGTATCGGCATGGGGTTCGGCGGTGGCGTTGGGGGTGCTCTGCACCGGCATTGCGTATGCGCTCTACTATCGATTGATTGCCCGCATCGGCGCGTCACGTGCCGTCACGGTCACGTACCTCGTACCGCTGTTTGCGGTCGCCTGGGCTTGGCTGCTGCTCGGCGAGCCGTTGACCGTGCCCATGGCCATAGCCGCCACGTTGATTCTTGGCAGCGTTGCCTTCAGCCAGCGCAGCAAGCGCTGACTGCCCATCGGTCTGGCGTTTTCAACGTGCAGGCTGGCCGTAAACGCGTCGCTTGAGTTCCCATAGCGACGGGACTCAAGCCAAAAACGCTGGCAGCAAACTCGGCGACAGGGAGTGAACCTGCGCCGGAATATCCGCGAAAAACACGGCGGCTTGCGCGGGAAGGGCAGGGCGGCTACTGCCTAGGCTGTGCACATGTTCCTTCTGTGCCGAATGCCTGCCATGTCCCTGACTCGACTGACTTTGCTGCTGTGCGTCGCCGCGTGGTGCAGCGCCTGTGCCACCACCGGTAGCAGCCGCTACAGCTGCGGCGTGCCAGAGGGCCAGCCGTGCCGATCGGCCCTGCAGGTCTATGCCGAGACTGATGGTGCGGTCACGGGGCATCCTATCGCGACCGCCAATGGCTCCACACCGCTACCAGCCGATGACCCGTGGCAGCTCAATCAACGGGACGACGGCGAACTCGTGCTGGTCGCCGCGGCCCCAGAGCCCGTGCCCACGGTGCGCACGCCAATGCCGGTGCGGACGGAAGCGCGCATTCTGCGCATCTGGATCGCGCCGTTTGAAAACGCCGATGGCGACTTGGTGGCCGGATCCCATCTCTATACCGAAATCGAGCCGCGGCGCTGGCGCGTTGGCCAGGCGGCATTGCCGGCCACACCGTCGCTGAGCCTGATGCCCGATACCTCGGCCCAGGTCACCCCGATTGCAACCGGCGCGACCAGCACCGATTCCGACTGAAGGCTGCACGCACCCCCCAATTCCACCAGCCACATGAGGTGTCTGGTTCACCCTGGATGGAGCCAGGATCGTGGAGTCCCAACATGAAAGCATTCCCATTAATCGCGACCGCCCTGATTGCCGCACTACTGCTGCTGATCCCTGACTTTGCGTTTGCCGGAAACGTCGCCGACGACGAGCTGGCACCGCTGGTGCAGAAAATCTTCGACTACCTGGAAGGCTCAGTCGGCCTGGGCATTGTCATTGTCGCCTTTGTCGTCGCGGCCATTGCCGCCATCGCGCAACGGCTGATCGTGTTTCTGTCGGCGTTCGGGCTCCTGATCATCGTCAAATACGGTCCGCAGGTCATCCTCAACTTCTTCGGCGCCACGTTGGATGGACTTGCCAGCCTGTCGCCATCCGCGCCGCACGATCTCTGCTGGTTCTGAGGGGGCATCATGTCGGCCTCGACTTCGATTCCCGAAAGAGCCGTGCACCGGGGTGAGTTCTTTCCCGTGCAGGCATTTGATCCCGATTCCGGATTGTTTCTGCTCGATGGCGCTGTCGGCTTTGGCGTCGTGCTCGCGCCCATCGCTGGTGGCGGCGACTTGCTCCGGGACAAGTTGTTGGTTGCGCTGAATCAGCCATTTCCAGCTGGCACCGTACTCAGCATCTGCCGGTTCGCGTCGCCGGACGTGCAAACGTATCTGCTCGATTTTCAGGCGCGCCGCCGCCAGCAAACCAACGCGTTGCTGCAACAAGCCGCACGGCAACGCGCGCAGTTTTTGAAGCAAGGCGCCAACCCCAGTGGCCGTCTCGCGTCGGCACGTTCCAGCCAAATTCTCATCACCGTGCGTCTGCCCATCGACCAGCGTGATCTCGACGATCAGGCCACCGACGCGTACCAACTTCGCCTCAGCTTCGAGCAGGCGCTGCGCTCGGCACAGGTATCGATTCGAACGCTCGATGCGCCGCGCTATGTGCGCTTCATGAACGTGCTGCTGAATCACGGGCCACAAGCGAGCTGGCGCGGTGAGCTCGACGGTCAGTATGACCCGGAGCAACCGATCGCCGACCAACTGCTCGACGCCGATACACACATCGACCTGAGTTCGCCGTTCGAGATCAAGCTGGGTGCCGACACGACCGTCTGCCTGTTGCATCCCAAACGCCTGCCCGATGAACTGCCGTTCGGCACCGCGCTGCGCTATCTGTGCGATACCCAGTCAGGTGTCCGGGGCATTCGCGAACCCTGTCTGATCAGCTGCAATATCTTGTACGAGGATCACGATCGCCGCGCCGCTGCGCTCCGGGCCGACGAACTCTATGCGACCAACCAAGCCGACAAAGGGATCAGCAAGTACTTTCCTGAAAACCGCGAGCGCCTGAACTCGATCAAGATCATGAACGAGTCGCTGAAACAGGGCGACCGCATCGTCAAGGTGAGCCTTGGTCTGGCCGTATTCGCTCCTGATCGCGAGCGCGCCCGCGCTGCGGCCACCAACGCGCAGACCTATTGGCGCGAGCTTGGCATGCAACTCATGTTCGACGCGTTCGCCCTGGGTCCGCTCTGGCAGAACCTGATGCCCTTTTGCGCCGACCCAGTCGGGCAAGGCTTCCTGAAGCGCTATCGAACCATGACCACGCGCCATGCGCTCGCGCTTGCCCCGCTGCTCGGAAGCTGGCGTGGCACCGGATCGCCGACGATCAGCCTGCTGGCGCGCGACGGAGAGTTGATGGCGATCTGCCCATTCGACTCGCAGTCGGGCAAGAACTTCTACATTGCGGCCAAGACCGGGGCCGGCAAGAGCTTCTTCGCGAACGAACTGGTGTTGAATCTCCGCCAACAGGGCGGCCGTGTGTACATCATCGATGCTGGCAAGAGTTATCACAACCTCGCGCAGCGATTAGAGGGCGCTTTCGTCGACTTCAACGCCGAAACACCCATCGGCCTGAACCCGTTTCCGCTCGTTCGCGATTGGCGGGACGAAGAGGACATGCTGGTTGCCATCTTCGAAACCATGGCCACCAGCAAGCTGCCGCTCTCCGATTACCAGCGGGCCGCGCTCAGACAATTGCTGGGGCAGCTCTTCGAACAACACGGCGCCGACACCACGGTCGATCTGGTTGCAACAGCGCTGCATGGCGCCGAGGACCCGCGCCTCAGCGACCTCGCCGTCCAACTGCATCCGTTCACCAGCGCGGGGGCCTACGGACGCTACTTCAACGGGCCCAACACGCTCGACTTGAGCAACGCGTTCAGTGTGTACGAAGTGCAAGGCCTGGAGCACCGCGAAGCCTTGCAGCGCGTCGTGCTGCTCCAGCTCATGTATCAGATCAATGCCGACATCTACCACGGTGATGTTGGCGTGCGAAAACTGCTGTTGATCGACGAAGCCTGGGCCATGCTGGCGAAGCCGGAAATGGCCTCGTTCATCTTCTCGTTCTATCGCCGCATTCGAAAGCACGGCGGCAGCGTCGGCATCATCACGCAGTCGGTTGCCGATCTGTACGAATCGAGTAGCGGCAATGCGATGACTGGCGGTCGCGTGATCGCGGAAAACAGTGCGTCGATCTATCTGCTCGCACAAAAGCCGGAGTCCATCCAGGCGGCCGCTGCCACGGGACGCTTGCCGTTCTCCGACTGGCAACTGCACCAATTGCGCTCTGTGCACACCGAGCCCGGCGCCTACAGCGAAATCTTCTGCATGACCGAGTATGGGGCGGGCATCGGTCGCTTGGTCGTGAGTCCAAACGACGCATTGCTGTACTCCACCGACCCGCGTGATCGCGCCGATCTGGAGCGCCACCGCCGTTCGGGCCTGAGTCTGGCGGATGCCATCCAGGCCGTGCTCGCCGAGCGCGCCACGCAGAGGCCACAATGAGTCTCGGCTGGAAGCTCTGGTGTGCGTGCGCGCCGCTGCTGGTCCTGTTCGGACTGCGCCTATGGCCGCCGCAGGCGCCGGCAACGGCCACGGTCGCCGTGCTCGATCGCGATGCGATCGTCATCAAGCTGAGCGCCGAACTCGGCACGGATCGGGCTATTCAGCAAGCCGATGCGATTGCCGCCCGACTGTCTCAGCAAGGCTATATCGTGCTCGACCATCGCTACGTATTGGCCGCGCCATCGGCACAAACGGTGCGGCCATGAGCAAACGCCGACCTCGTGTCGCCACTCTCGCCATGCTCGCGCTGCTGTTCGGATCGTTCTGGCTGCTGCCTTGGGTCAATGCACGTGTTGGTCTGGGCGTCGACTGGCAACGCGAGCCCTCGAACCCGTTTCGCGTGTACCTGCATCTGAAGCGTTCGGCGGACCTGGAGCGTGGCGACTACGTGCCATTCGCGATGCACGGCATGGCCCCGTTGATTCCGGATGACACGCTGTTCGTCAAACAATTAATCGGCGTTGCCGGTGACCGTCTGGAGATTCGTCAGCAAGCGTTGTACGTCAACGATCAACGGGTCGCCATCATCAACCCGGTGATCCTGGCAAAGGCCGGGCTCTTGCAGTCGCGCTTAGCCGACCAAGCGGTGATCCCCGAAGGCGAGGTCCTGTTGCTCGGCGTCGCTCCGAACTCGTTCGACAGCCGGTACTTTGGCTTGATTCACCGAACGCAATTGCGCGGGCAGGCGCTGCCACTATGGTGAGTCGTTGGATCGCCGCGCTCCTCAGTCTGACGATCGCCCATGCTGCGGCCGAGACGTTACCGACGCCGACGCCGCTGGACGCCGACACGCGCGCGTTCATCGCCGCGCAACCCGCTGCAGCCGACGCGCGTATTGGTGAGGCCGACCGCGTCGCGATCGACGCGATTGCGGGACGTGCCAGAGACATGGTGGACGCCAGCATCGACGAGGCCGCGCAGCGCGCGGCGCTTGCCGCACCAGCAAGCGAGGCACTGCGCATTCGCCTGTTTGTGTCGCGTGGTCTGCCACGTGCCGACCTTGCCGCGGCGCTCGCGCTGGCCGAGCGCGATCCGCGCATCACGCTCGTGTTTCGCGGCTTGCTGCCCAACACGCGTCTTGCCGATTTCAAATTCTGGTTGGCCGAGCAACTCGGCCCATTCGCCAACCTTCGTCGTCCGCCGCACATCGAAATCGACCCACCTGCGTTTCAGACTGCCAACGTTCAATTCGTCCCAGTCGTCGCGTTGTATCGCGAACAGACGCTCCTGGCGCAAGTCGGCGGCATGCTGGACCCGACCTGGCTCGAAGCGGCACATGCCAACGGCGAGCGCGGCCCGTTTGGCGCGCGCGGCCCCGTTCATGACATCGCCGAACCGGATCTGATCAGCGTGATGCAGGCGCGGGCACGAATGATCGATTGGCGCGCTTATGCGCGTGAGCAGCAAGCTGCGCTCTATCGAAGCCTGCAAGCGCACGCGTTGCCAAGCGCCCGCCAAACGCGCACGCGCTGGCACGACCCCAGCTTTATTGTGCAGGACCCCATTGTCGCCGAGGGCACTGTCATTGCAGCCGCCGGGCTGCGTGTCAATCCGCTGTTGCACCTGCCGTTCACGCAAGAGCTCTGGGTCTTGGACGCCACTGACCCGGCGCAATGGCAACTGGCTCTCGCGTGGCAAGCACAAAGAGCGGCCCAAGGCATCACGACTCGGCTCACGGTGCTGACGACCGCGCTGCCGGAAGCCGACAGCCTGCGTTGGCTCGACACGCGGTCACGCGAACTCGGTGTACCGATTCAGCTGTGGCGCGCCGAATTTGCGGCAGCCTTTGGCATCGCTGCGGTGCCGAGTCGCGTGCGCGCCGAGCACGCGCGCTTTCGAATTGATGAAACCCTCGTTTCCGTTGCTGCTGGAGCGCAAAGCCATGCTGATCGTTAAACGCCGTCTCGAAGAAGTGGTCCTGATTCAACCCGAGCACGACGCCGAGATCCGGATCAAAATCCTTCGGATCACCGAGTTCGGCGTCGAGCTCGGCATCACTGCGCCGCGCTCAACCGTGGTGCAACGGCTGGAAACCGAGACCAAGTCATGAGCCGGTTCGTGCTCCTTCTGTGTTGCCTATTTTTCACGCCATGGGCCGCCGCCGAATCGGGTGAGGACAGCGCGACGTGCAACGACGCCGGCCTGTTCGACGAAGGTGGCATCTTTAGCAAGGTCTGTTGGAGTTGCTTCTATCCGATCACGATCGCCGGTCAAGCCACCACCGACGGCAGCGTGCCGATCACGCACGCCAGCCCAACCTGCACGTGTCCCGGTCGACTCGGTGGCACGCCGACACCGGGCGTCACTGCCGGGATGTGGCAGCCCATGCGTGTGGTTGAGTTGGTGCGCTCAGGCAAAGGATGCAGCCCGACATTGGGTAGTGACTTCGAATTGTTCGATGAGGGCAGCCCCTACGGCGCCATGCTGCAAGGCGGTGGCGCCCGCGAAACCGAAGACGCGGATGAGGCGGGCAGTTTCTACAACTTCCACATCATTCGCTTTCCGGTCGGTCAGATCACCGACATGCTGACGGACTCGGTCTGCGCCGCCGAAATGGGCAGTACCGATGCCGACATGCTTTACGCAAGCGAGCTTGATCCCACCTGGAACAACGAAGAGCTGTCGATGTTCACGACGCCCGAAGCGGCGTTGTTTGCAAACCCGATCGCGCAGGCGGCGTGCATGGCCGATGCCGTCGCGGCAAGCGTTTGGCAGCCGATCCCAGGCTTGTTTTGGTGTGCCGGGAGTTGGGGACATATGTATCCGTTCTCGGGACTGAGCGGCAAAGACTCCGAGCCTGCTGCCGCCTCATTGGCCGCGACCCGCGCCATGGCGATGATGCATCGACGCGGCATGGCACTGCTCACGCAGTCCGATCGCGCCGTGTGCCGCGACATCCCGTGGGTGACGATTCCACGCAACCAGTACAAGCTGCAGACCATTCATCCGATTGCCGAAACCAAGGGTAATCACTGGATCGGCGCAACGACCTTCCGCTGGGGTGAGTGGCGAAACGTCCCCGCAGTCGGCGAGGACTTCGTATTCCTGGTCTGGAACTTTCAAGAATGCTGCGTGAATCTATAAAGTACGATGCGCCATGGCGCGGCATGGCGTGGCTGCTGTTGGCACTTGGCTCCACGGCCACTCATGCCGATGACCTGCAGGACACCGCTGTAGCAGGCCAGGACTTTGCGCACGCGCTGATCCAGCAGGCCGATACGCCGAGCTTCAGCCCCGAGGGCGAGCGCGAACAGGGCAGCGTGCAGATTGGGGACCAGGTCATCCCTGTCAATCAGCTGACGCCGGGTGGCGATCGTGGCGTTCAGGACCGCTTGCAAGCGCTGGAAGGCGATGAAGCCGGCTTGCGCCAAGCCGGCGAACATCACCTTGCCCATCAGTCTGAGGACAGCAGTGCGGCGGCGCAGAGTCTGCGAGTCGTCACCGGGACACCGAAGACACGACCGGCGGACTTCTGGTTGGCCGAGCACGAAACGCTCGCGCACTCCGCACTGGCACTCAGCAACCCCGCCTCGGTTGCGCCCGACTTCCCTGCCTGCACACCGGTCACCACTGTCACTCCAGGCACACAAACGTATCAGCGCCCGCACACCCGAATTTGCGAGCGGGTGCACCGACCCGATCAGTGTGTGCGCACGCAGACTCTGATCGATGCGAGCAATGCAGACTGGCAGCCGGTGACCGACACGATCCGCGTTACCGGGATCGACACGCGTACTTATGACCTTCGCGAGCGCATCGATCCGGACATTCAACCGGTCGGCATAACGCTTGCTGCGACGGGCGATCTGGATGTGGTCGTCGTGTCACTGATCGTCGCCCCTAGTCCCGAGAACAACTGGACCGCGACCGTTCAACTCGAAGCAACGGACGGCGCGTGCGTCAGCGGATGCGATGTCCAGCTTCGTTTGCACGGCGGCCTCCGCGCCGTACGTCAGGTGGTCACGTCTGACCCGCCGAACTGTCTGCTCGATGAAGACGCATTCTGCCGCGCCGACTTTTCGTGCGAGCAAACCGTGCTGCCCGTGCTGGCGGGCACGCCGATGCAATCGGCCGAGGCCCAAGCAATTCCGCCGCTCTATCCCCCCGATCAACGTCACCAACCCGAAGACCCACGCTGGCCCGTGTGCACCACAGCGCGCGCCCGCTATCACTGTGAGATTCAATCCGGCTCCTTCTGCACCGACGGTCCGAAGGGTCAGCACTGTGTCGATCAAACCGATGACAGTGTGCTCGCCGACACCTGCGCGCCGCTGGTGCAAGCGATGCCGCAGTGCGAACTACAAGCCAGTCATTGCACCGAAGGCGCAATGGCCGACAGTCAGTGGTGCTATGTCGAATCCGTGCAATACAACTGCCCGGAAACAATGACGGTGCCAAGCGCTACGGTGACCACCACCCAGCCGTGCGCCGGTCAGATCCGTTGTGCCGGACATGATTGCCTGGACACGCGCGACCAGGAATCGAGCCTGGCCGATTTGGCCGACGGCATGGCCGGCATGATGATCGCGCAGACTTTCACCAGCGATTGGCAGGCACCCGACACGCGCAGTGCGGACACCAGCCAAGCGCCAGGGCGCATCTTTCCCGGCCGCGCGTACGAGTGCCGCAAGGCGCTAGGCGGCAGCATTTCGTGTTGCGACGAAACCGAGACCGATATCGAAGCCGAATGGTTCGCGCGATACCAGCGACACATTCGCCGAAGCCAGGCCCGTGACGCCGCCGCGCGCTATGCCGACCAAGGCGCGCATGGCAGCTGGAAGACTCTGGCCGAGCAGGACCAGCATGCGTTGGCGGACATCCAGAAGCCGTTGACCTCGGGGCCCGAAACGGTGACAGCCGGGCAGGACGGATCGCTCAATCCGGACCCGGGCAGCAGTGTGGGCGCGAGCCGTGAGCTTTCCGAAATGAACGCAGAGTTCATCGCCGACAAACGCTACGAATACTTGGATGACACCGGCTATGCGTGCTCGGTGCAGGAGCTCGATCTGGCCATTCAGCGCGAACTGGGCCACTGCCTGCCGGTCGGCAGCTATTGCGAGCGTCACGTGCTGGGCGCATGCCTCGATAAGCGGGATGTCTATTGCTGCTTCAACAGTGTGGCAAGCGCCGAGATCCGCGCGAGCATTGCGCGGGATGCGCCCGAAGCGACGACGCCATTCGGAACGCCGCGCGACCCCAACTGCAGCGGACTCTTGATCGAGGCAGCCCGCCCGAAGTCGGTCGCGCTGCCAAACATCAAGGCGCACCTCGCTGCGGCATCGCTGATTCCCGACGCGAGCAACTTGCTGGCGCAGAGCAGCAGCGAACAACTGACTGGCACTGGGTCCGAGCTCGCCGACGGCGCGCGACCCACGACACAGGATCGCACGGCGTACCGCATGGCGCAGATCGATGGTGCCAAGGTGCGTGACGATCTGTTTGCCGAGACGAGCGCGCAGGTGCCAATTCTCAGCGCGACCGACGCGCCGGGACAAATTGCGTTCGCACCCGCTTTCGTCCAGACCACGGCGAACCGCCCGTTGTTCGCGCAGGTTCTCCGCGAAGGAAAAGGTGGCGCGGTGTCGGTTGCGGTGCAAGTGACCCGTGTGCAGGATCTGCAAGGCGCAGCGCTTCCCGTAGCCGCAGTCAGCCTGTCCGCTGACACGATCAGCTGGGCCGATCACGAGGCCGGGATCAAGACCATCATCGTGCAGTTGCCCGCCGGATTCGTCGGCAGCATCGAATTGCAACTAGATCACCCAAGTGGCGGCGCCGTGCTGTACCCGAACGACCGCGCCGAGCTGCGGGTGATGCCCAACTGACCGAAATGGCATCGCCAGAACCCGCGCATGCTCTCATCCTCCCTCTCCCACGCGAGTGGAAGCGGGCCGGGGAGAGGGCTACTTGCAACGCGGCATCGCGATAAGAACCAGGAGCATTTTGCGATGCCCATCCATGCAATCGCCCACGCAGTGCCACCTCCGCACGACCAATGACTCCTTTGCAGCAGGCACAAATCCCCGACAAAACGCGTGGATTTCGCGGGTAAGGGCGCCTTCGCGATTCTGACAATGAGCACACCAACGAGGTGCTCAACATGCTCAAGATCCTGCACGACAACTACTGCCTCATCCGCCAGATTCTGCCGCACGCATCCTGGTTCTCGGAGCTGACTCGGATTCATCTGCGCGTCGCCGACAACGTGCTCGAGGGCACGCGCAAAATATCCCTTCGGCATGTGCTCTGTGTTGCCGAGTCGTTCCAGATTCCGGCGGAGTGGCTGCAACACCCAATCAGCGGCGCGTTGCTTGCCGATGACCAGGGCAACCAAATCCGGCAGCAATGGCTGCGCGCACACGTCGCGCGCTATGGCAGCGCCAAAGCCGCGTGCCATGCGCACAACGGACTCGGCTTGAAAACGCTGGCCCGATTGCTCCGCGACGGCGAAATCGTGTCGCCGCTGTTCTGCGAACTGGTGGCGCGACACACTGGCTGGCACTTGCCCGAGACGGTCGCGAACGCCAATCTGAGCGACGACCCGTTGTTGCCGCTGGCGACGACACCAAGCCTTCCCGACGGCGTGATCGCGCTGCCACGTCTCGGCTCGTCATCGGCATGCAGTGCTAACGACCTCCTTCGCCTGATGCGCCTTGGCCGCCATCGCGCTGATTGGTGCACGCAATTGCCAAAGCGAACGACCGCCGTCATGGTGGCGGTCGCGCCCGATATTCGCTTCTCCAAACACGACTTCGACAGCCTGCAGGCATTGATCATGGACGGCCGTGTCAGCCCATCGATCAAGTTCCAGCACGACTGGTTGCAAGACACGATCCGGCAGCATCGCCAGATTGGCAGGCTCACTGAAGATCAGGCGCTGAGTCTAAGATCCCTCATTGCCCGCAAGCGCTTTCGGGGACCATTGCCCGCACTGCAGGCAGCCTGATGAGCCCGATGGCGCGACACGTTGCGATTGAGGGCGTCTATATCCCACCCATCAAACACGCCAAAACACGTTGTGCTTGCGACCCAATAGACTTGTGAGCGGGGAAGATTCTGATCTCAAGTAACCCCCTCCCAGCCGTCCCTCGCGCTAGGGAGCCTCTGAACAAGTTCAGAGGCGATGCGGGCCATGGATGGCCCGCCCAGAATCAAGCACGCAAGTGCTTGATTCTGGTGCACTGAGTCCGGACACGTGCCGGACTCAGTGCGGGTCTGAAAGTCCAGGATGGACTTATTCAGACCCTCCCTAGCGGGGCAGGGAGCCGACTCCCTCTCCCACGCGAGTGGGAGAGGGCTGGGGAGAGGGCTACTTGCCACACGGTGCCGTTGTAAGAATCACCCATCGTCGCCGACAGTCTGATGCGCGAATCAGCGCACCTTCGGTGCGATCAAAACTCCCACGCGAGTGGGAGCGGGCCACTTCCGCCATCGCGTCGCCGTCAGCACCGCACGTTGCCGCCTACCGTTTGCGGCACGATTTAGCGCACCAACGGGGCGTCCAGAATGCTTGCGCCGCCGCTCGTTACCTCCGGGATTGCTTTGGCGTGAGATTCCCGCTGGCGCGTGCGCAGATCAAGATCCCAAGACTCAGGCGCCCGTCAATCCGCGCGTTGCTCCAGATACTGACCCATGCCGCTCAGCATGCGCCCCAGCAACGCGCGACCCGACTGCGCCGATTCTTCGAACTTGGTGTCGAGCACGTGGTAGATCAGTCCCAGAAACGCTTCCTCCGGATCCGGCATTGACTCGATCGTGTCCAGCAGAAACGCAAAGATTGCCTGGGCATTGGCCGAGCCAATCAGATTCGGCTCGGCCAAGATCACGTCCAAGCCCTTGAGGCTGTCCTGGTCCACTCGGCCTTTCACTATCAGTGTTACGGCACCGAGCCGCGCCACGACATTCGGCACGATGGCCGGGCCGCCCACCCGTGTTGGTGTCATGCCTGACGACAGGACCTTCGCGCCGGTCTGGCGAATGACCTCCACCACGTCTACGTGTCGATTCGGAAACCGGAGCGTCAGTGCGCCGGTCTTGTTGCCGAGAATCTGCTCGGGCTGGCCGAACACCGCCTCGAGCTTCTCCTGCAGATGAATGCTGTCTTCAGTCATGGTCGAATCTCGTGTTCAAAGCAAAGGGAACCACGTGACGTGCTGAACGACGCCTCACAGCACGTTGCCGAGCTGCTTGATCAGGCCCGAAACCGGGCCGCCGGCATAGCTGCTCAACAATTCCGACTGCTTGCCAATGGCCTTTTCGATCGCAATCTGATCGCCATGCGTCAACGCTGACCGCATATTTGCATCGGCCTCGTTCGCAAAGAGCAATACCGCCGATACCTCGGCGCTCTTGAACCAACTGGCCTCCGACGATACCGCCCGTTGCGTCATCGACTTGACGAGCGACTGATTGCAGATCATCCGCAGATTCGTACCAAGCAGCATGCGCGCCTGATTCGTCCCCAACACTTCCGACGCCATCGTGACCAGGCGATCCAACGCCTGCACGATGGTTTGGCCGTGCATGGTCGCGATCACTAAATGCCCGTTGCCGGACTGCTTGAGCGCCTCGGCCGCCGTATCTTTGTCGCGAATCTCGCCGATGCCGAGCATCGTGCCGCCGCCACTGATCGCCGGGAACGCGCGCAGACTCTTCTTCAGCGCGGCCTCGTAAGTGTTTTGCGACGGAATGTCGGAGCTGACCGGCAGTTGCAAACACACGCCGTCGCCGTGCACGCCGTCACACGGATATTCCGACGGGTCTTCGATCATCTGAGCCGCGCCGCCATGCCGACGCAGCCGATGCACAATCGTCGAACTCAGCACGGTCGTCTTGCCTTGCCCATTCGTGCCGGTGATCAAAATCAGCCCGCCCTTGATCAGCGTATCGGCCATCAGAATTTCGCGCATCGCCATGCTGACGCCGGCTTCTTCCAACGTTGGCACAATCCTGGGAATCCGGCGCAGATGCACCGATCGACGATTCTCGGTGCGGTTGACAATCTGCATTCGGAACACCTGATCCAGAATGTTGATCCGCGCCGTGTCGTGCACGGTACTGGCATGCTTCAGGCACTCCTTTTGCGCCTCGCGGATGAAGCGCATCACGTCCGGGTCTTTGCCAAAAGCCAAACGCGAGCGACTAGAGCCGGTAAACGCCCGCGCGCTGAACCATTCAATCGACTCATCCTGCATGTCATTGTTCAGAGGCAAATAGAAGTCGCGAATCTCGGGCAACTCGGCGGCGGTCAGAAACTGGCTGTCTTGGCTCATGGTCAAACTCGAAAAGGGTGATCTCACGCGTACCGCGGCGCGCGGCCCCGGTCTCCTGCCTCATACCGTCGCATTACGAGACGGTCTTGGTCAATCACTGAGACATGAGACTCGCCGCCAACGCCGCAAAAGCGCGAATTTCCCGCCAGGTTGCGCGGGAACCGCCACGCCGCCAAGCCCGATTCTGACCGTACCGACAATCGGTCGGTTCATCATGGAGTCCTTATGAACGCCACCATCGAAGCGCCCGCGCCGTCGGCGGCGCCGGTCACGACACCAAACCCACGCGCGAAGCGCCAACGCGATTTCGACCCGTGGGCCTGGCGACCCGCTGTGTCCGCACCGCAACTGCACTGCGAGATCAGTCTGAAAACGGTATTCGCACAGAAGCTACTGCAGCAATTGTTTGGCCGACTGCAGGTGGCGCTGTACGGCATGTCGGTGACCATTCCGATCATGGAACGCGATATGGGCGCGACCGGCAGCAAGTTGGCTGATGTGTTCCAGCGAAGCCACCAGCACCTCACTCACGTGCAACACACCACGACCGAGCGTTATCGCCAATGGCTGCAGGCAGCCGGCGCACCGCCTGCGATCAGCTACCAAGCGCAGACCCGGCATTTCCCGGTGTTCTGTCCGAACGCCAAGCGCGCACTCGAACACTTCTCAGCCGCCGATAACATGATTCAGTTGCTGGATCAACTGTGGTACGCGAACGTGCTGGACGCGACCCAACACAAACGCGCCGTGCTCGAAACCTGCGCGCAAGTGAAGAACTTCAGTCGCGAGATGGAAGGATTGTGGTTGCGTAGCAAAGCGGCCGTGTTGCGCGCGCAGGCAACGCCAAAATCGCCAGCCGACGCGGTCACCCAAGCTGACCAACAAGCCACGACCGATCCCGCCATCGAATCAAGCCTGGCGGCCTAGCCCGATCCCGTCGGGGCAGACCCGTGTGTCTGCCCCTACGGGATCGGGCAGACCAGCCCCGACCAGACTGCGAGGTCATTCCGGATAACCGAACGCCTCGATCCACGGCCGCAGACACGCCATCACCGCGTCGTCAAAATACGCGCCATAGGCCTGCCATTTACCCACTGCGCGTGAATTCACTGCCTGCACGACCTGGCTGTAACTCGGGGTCGAGATCGAGCGCTTCTCGCGGGCCCGTTCAGTAAAGCGAAGCAGCTCGTCGTCCCACGGCAGCCCGAGGAACTGAAAGATCCGCTTGCCTTCCGTCTGCACATCGGCGACCAGATCCTCATACCGCACACGATGAATTGGCGTTCGAATCTGCGCCAAATCACCAAACACATATCCCATGACCCGGTCATACATCTGCGCCGTGCTGAGCAACGTCTCGAAACTCAACGCCAATGCCGGTGCGCGAAAATTCTGCTGATAGCAACTCAGTACCACATCACACGGATGGCGCACGGCGAACAGAATGTGCGCTTTTGGAAACACGGTATCGATAAACGGTATCCGTGCCAGATTCAGGGGGTTCTTGTCGACGGCCCGCGGTAGCGCACCGCCCGCACCGCCGGCGCGACCGGCCGTCACTTTGGTGACCTCTGCAAAGTACGCTTGCCTGAGGCCACCAATCACGTCGACGTCCAAGTCAGCCAAGGACTCCGGATACGGCTTGCCCGCCTGCGCAAGTCGATTGATCAAGCGTTGCAGAAACGGCTGCTCGTCAAACGACACCAGACCCTCATGGGCATCGAGAAGCTGCTCCAGCAACGTCGTGCCAGAGCGCGGAAAGCCCACCAGAAACACCGGGTCCGTTAGACCATCGGCAGGCGTCCGCAACGGTCCGCGCGCCGGTGCCGGACGCTCCAACAAGCCGAGTAGGCTGTCCTGTCGCAGCAGTTCGGGATGCGTCGTGGACACCTGTGCACGTTTGGCTTGATGCGCCGTCTGCAATGCAATCATGGTTGCCGGAATTGCCCCGAGACTTGCCTCCGCCTGCGCCAGATCAAACGCGAGCGCAGCCGCCAAAGACGGATCGGACGGCGGTGGGTCCAGCAGCATCTGCAAGTAGTCCCGCGCGGTTGCCGCGTCGCCGCCGCGTTGCGCCAATCGGGCTCGCAATTGCCAAATCTTCTGCTGCAAGCGCGAATCCATCGTGATTTCAGGAAGCAAAAGCGCAGTCTGCTCTGCGGCTGGGACTTGATTCGTCCGCTCCTGGGTCAGTGCCAAGCCAATGCGGGCATCCAGCAGCTCCGGGTCCTGCTGCAACGCCATCGCGAACAGCCGTTCGGCGTCGGCATATAGCCCCGTTTGCAGCAGGACATGTCCGGCTTCCGCCCGTTGCGCTGCCGACATCGGCAGGCGTGCGAGCAACTCGATCTCGGCATTCGCATCCGGCCACCGATCGAGGCTGGTCAAGATCCTAGCGCGCGTCAATCGGAGGTCGGCATCAAATCCTTGATGCCGAATCGCCGCATCGATCGCTTGCAACGCTTCGGGCAAACGGCGATGCGCAATCAGGGTGCGCGCATAAGCGAAGTAGCTGCCCGGATCGTTGGCGCCGAGCTTGAACGCCTGCTGCATCGGAATCAGCGCGTCGGCATCGCGGCCCATTTCGCACATGCAATTGGCAAGATTCGCCCAGTGCGTGGGCTCATTGGGCTCAAGCACACACAAGCGGTCGAAAATGGGCAAGGCGTCTTGTGGCCGCCCCTGCTGTAGACACGCCAAGGCCAGCACGGTCGCGGCACCAGCGTGTTGCGGCTGCGCCTGCAGAATGGCCCGGACCAGCCGCTCTGCCGCCGCGCCTTCGCCCTGTTGGAGCAAGGTAAACGCATGCGTCAGCACAGAACCGGAAGAAGCGTCTTGATTGGACATGAAACACTCGGCTTGGAATCGTGCGACTATGTCGGTTTCGGAGTCTCCTTGGCAAGCCTATGACCGACCTCCTGCCTGCCCAACGTGATCTGGCCACCGCCATTCAGGTGTTTGACGACGCGCTTGACCCCGCCTTCTGCGCGCGCATGGTGCAGAGCTTTGATGCCCTGAGGCGCTTCCAGAAGGTCAACGGCCGCGGGGTTCGTGAGGGCCACGACGACAGCGCCTGGACGGAGCTCGACATCGGCCCCTTGTCCGACGCCGGTTTCCGCCAGCACATCGGTCACAACATGCTGCAGCACCTGGCACGCTACAACGCAGCGTTGAAGCTCCACCTGCCCGTGCCACCGAGCCCCAAGGTCAGCGAATTGATCGTCAAGCGCTATCGCGTGGGCGGCGGCGAAAAGTTTCAGCCACATTTCGACTCAATTGGTCCGGTGGCCAATCGCTATCTCGTGTTTCTTTGGTATCTGAACGATGTTGAGGTCGGGGGCGAAACCGAGTTCGTCGACCTCGGCATGAAGGTGGCGCCGAAGGCTGGACGGCTGCTGATGTTTCCGCCGTATTGGATGTATCAGCACCAAGGCTGTGCGCCGGTCTCCAACGACAAGTTCATTTTGTCCACGTACTTTCTGTTCTGAGTGTTCAACACCATGACTGCCAACCACTGGTTACTTGCTGCCGATGCCCTGATCCGTGCCCGAGGCGGCCGTTGGTGGGTCCACACTACCCAAAGCCGACACCCAGCCTTCGCGATCGACAATCCGCAGATCGTCGCGCTGCTCGGCCTGTTCGTTCGACCGTGCGGGCTGATGCAGGCGCTCGCGCAAGTGCCGCCGCCGCATCGCGGCACGGTGCAGGAAATCCTGTCCCATCTCTACGAGATCGGCGTCCTCGTTGATGCCGAAAGCCCCGCCGCCAACGAGCCCGACGCTGCGTGGTCCGCCGATCGCGCCCAAAAGCACCTGCGCTTTCTGGCGCGCTCGGTTTATGACCTGGGCGCCGATGTGCAGTGCCTCGGTGCGTTTGCCGAAAGCGCGTTGCGCGAGCGCACGGGCGCCGGCTTGGAACGTCGGCTGATGGCGCTGCTGGCCGCGGTCGATGAGCTCAAGACCGAACTCGCAGCGCTGCGCGGCGAATTCGTGTCGCCCCAACTCGCCGCGTTAGCGCTCACGGCGCAGTCGCAGGGTCTGAATCTGCACCTGGGCGCGGGGCCCACCCGCATTGATGGATTCGTGAACATCGACATCCAGGGCGCCCCGTTGAACTTGAATCTTGCGTGGGGGCTGCCCTTCGCCGACGGCAGCGTGGCACGCATCTACGTGTCGCACATGTTGGAGCATCTCTACTACCCGCAGGATGTCGGCACCTTCCTGCGCGAGATGTTCCGCGTACTGGCCCCGGGTGGCCGACTGCGTCTCGCGGTGCCCGACATTGCCGGCTGCATCGACGCGTACCAGCAACAGGACACCCAGTTCTTCCAGTCGCGCCACGAGACCTGGGACTGGTGGCCGAAAGACCTGACGCCGCTCGAAAGCTTCCTCGCCTATGCCGGTGCGAGTCCGGAACCGTCCTACCTGCTCGAATCGCACAAGTTCGGCTACGACGCCGAGACGCTGGGCAAGGCACTGCGCGCCGCCGGCTTCCAGGAAATCGTCCTGTCCACCCACATGGGCAGCCCAGACCCGCTGCTGCAGGTCGATACGGCCAGTGCGGTGGCGAGTGCACGCCACGGCAATCGGTTCTATGCTCTGTTCATGGAGGCCGTGCGGGTGTCATGAACTTGGCTGATCTCATTCAAGCTGCCCGAGAGGCCGCTCGCCGCGGCCAGATCGACGATGCCATCGAGCATTACCAGGAAGCCGCCGAGCTGGCTCCTGAGGACGGGAATTTGCGCCGCAACATCGGCGTCCTGCTGCTGAAGCAGGGCGACCTGGACAGTGCGATCGACCAGCTTGAACTAGCCGCCGAATTGTCGCCCGAAGTGCCCGCCATCCGGCTGCAATTGGGCCGCGCCTACGAGTCCCGTGGCGATCGCCAGCTTGCGGTCCGGCACTACTTCCGCGCGTTGGTCAAGGCGCAATTGCGCGAGCAATGGCTCGATCAGGCCAGCACCCCCCCGGCGCTATGGCCGCTGGTCCAGCATGCTGCGGCCGTGGCGGGTCCTGGCCGGCAGGAAATCCTGATGGGGCTTTTGGAGCCCGAAATCGCGCAATACGGTCAATCCGCCATGGCGCGCGTGGCGCGTGCGCTTCACGGTTATCTGGGGCAACAACCGGCGTATCCGGCCTCGGCAAATCAACGCCCAAGGTTCCTCTATTTCCCGGGCCTGCGCGAACAGCATTATTACCCGCCCAAGGACTTCGCCTGGGTGTCAGGGCTTGAGGCTGCCGCACCCGCCATTCGCGCCGAGGCATTGGCTCAATGGCATGCTGGCGAGGACTTGCAGCCGTTTCTCGAATTCAATGATCCGAGCGAGGCCGGCAACTATCTCGGCAAGGCGCCGGGTGCCGCCTGGAACGCGCTGTTCTTCTATCGCGGGGGTACGCGCTTTCATCGCAATCACGATGCCTGCCCGCAAACCAGCGCAGCGCTGGCCGCGTGCGACTTGGTCCACATCGGCGGGCACGCACCCGAAGTGTGCTTTTCGATTCTTGCTCCCGGCACGCACATCCTGCCGCATACCGGCGTCACCAACATCCGCCTGGTGGTGCATTTGCCGCTGCTGATCCCGAAAGACTGCGCATTGAGCGTGGCGGGCGAGCGACATACGTGGGAGCCCGATCAGGTAATGGTGTTCGACGACACGTTCGAGCATGAAGCCTGGAACAAGAGCCCCGACACGCGCATCATTTTGCTGATGGACACGTGGCACCCCGATCTGCGGCCCGAAGAGCGGCTCGCCATGACGCGCATCATCGAAGGCATTGGCCAGTTTCATCGCGGCGATTGAGTTCGGCCAACGCGGTTGACGCACTGCTGAACGAGACGCGCATTCGGTATCACCCGTCACCGCGAGCGCACACGACCCGACGCCAGCGCTGGCGCAGTCTCACTTGGCGCTGAAGCGCCTCGGGTGGCAGCAACCCTGAGCTGCTGTTGAGCGGCCTTAAGTGCATCCAATAGGCGTGCGCACCGCGTATTTGGCAATACCGAAAACCGGCACATAGCGTGGCCCGGAAGTATTTGCTACGATGCACAACGTTTCTGCACCGCTTGGGGTGAGTCGCATGACGCAGACCAATTCTTTTTTTGCATCGCAGTCTGTTGCGTCGCCTATGGTCGCGAGGCTGCTCGGATTGCTGTTGGCCGCGTTGAGCGCACCGGCCATGGCGATCGAACCCGCGCCGTTTGCTGCGAGTGTGCAGATCGACGAGACCGGCGCTGTCAAAGCAGTCAGCCAGATCAGCAGCCCCATCTCCCCGACGCTGCAAGGCACGCTTAGTGACCAGATCCGGCAATGGCGGTTCGAGCCCGCGATGCAAGCGGGCAAACCCGTCTCCTGGTCCACCACGCTATTTGGCAACGTGCCGCCGCAAGGGGGCTGGCCCAATTATTTCCGCCATGGCCCAAGGCCGCTGGTAAGCACACCACCGCGCTATCCGAAGAGCAGTTTGGGCATGCAGATCAACACGCGTACTTTGATCGAAGCCGAAGTGGGTGCGGATGGCCGAGTCAGCAGCACACGCGTGATTGCCGTATCGTCGTATCCGGATCATCGCGACATGGCGCTCGCGATGGCCGCCGCCGCCGAACTGGCGGTTAAGGCGTGGCAGTTTGATCCCGAAAAGCGCGATGGTCAGGCGATTGCGAGTCGCGTGCTGGTGCCCATTGGCATTCGACCCCGGAGTTACGTCTCGCCATCGCAATGGGCCTATCACGTCGGCACGGCGGCCGACTTCGATGCCGATCGCCTGCAGATGGGCGTGCTGTCGAACGTCGAAGGGCCGCGATTCCTCAACGCGAAGTCGCTGGCCGCGGCGAACGCGCGGCCCTGACCCAATCAACCTGATACCGGTGCGGCCGGATCGGCCTGCATGGGCAGACACAGCCGCACGGCCGTGCCGGGCGCCGCGCGGTCTGGATACGCCGCATCCACCGTCAACACGGCGCCCACCGCGGCGGCCCGACGGCGCATGTTGTCTTGCCCGTGACCCAGACCCGCGGTGTGATCGAGCCCGCGACCGTTGTCGCGCACCACAATCTCCAACTGCGAACCATCGTCGCTAGGGGCGACTGTCAATTCAATCTCGTCGCAGTGCGCATGCTTCAGGGCATTGGTGACTGCTTCCTGGACAATGCGGCACACGTGCAACACTTCCCGCGGCCCCAAATGCGTCGGTTCGTTGATCAGATCATTCCGATAGCGCAGCGTGATGCCCGCAGCCTTTAGCCGCGGCGTCATGCGCTGGCGAAAATTGCCGATTGCGACGTTAATTGAACTACCCACCGCGTCCAATGAGTCGATCACCAGGCGCAGCTCATCGACCACTTCACTCAAGCCGTCGTGCAGCGCCTCAGGCGCCAGCGCCTGATGGCGACTCGCATGCAGCAAGCTCAGTAGCTGCCCGCCAATGCCATCGTGCATCTCACCCATCACCCGACGGCGTTCGTCGAGCAGGGTCTCCCGCCTGAGCAATTCGCCTTGACGCGCATATTGCGCGGCCAGCTCGTTCTCACGTGCGGTCAGTTGCTCGCGCAGCAACTGGTTGATCTCGTTCATGGACCGAAACAGCCGAATATTGCGGCCGATAAACGCCGCCACAAACGCCACGAGCAGGAACGGCAACGACATCTGCAAGTGCCCGGTGCTGCGATCGAAGCGCCACTGCTGATAGAACTCAATGGCCATCAACACGAGAATCAGACCAAACAACGCCGCTTCCCAATAGCGTGGGTCGGCCTCGCGCGCCAAGTGCACAACGAGGCGCAGCATGGCCAACGCACCGAGCGTCAGGCCGAGCGTGTCCGAGATCACGCCGCTCGGGTCGTAGCCCGCCGGACCAATGCCGTAGAGCAACCATGCAAACGCGAGCGTCGCGAGCGTCATCAACAACACGGAGACACGGTGAACGCCGGGCCAGGGTTTGGGGGTCCACTCGTTGGCCAGATTGAGCCACGCCACCGGCAGAAAGCTGGTCAGCACAAAGTACAAAAACACGCGCGTGGTGCCGTCATAGGGCGGGTCGACCCAGCGGTAGTACAGATTGCGCAGCGTCCAACTGAGCACGAGCAGAAACACCCACAGCGCGAACCGTCGCTGATCGGTGCGGAAGAGCAACAACAACGCCAAGACCGCGCAGACCACGCCCACCGCAATGCTCTGATCCTGATACGGCCCGAGCATGTAGGCGCGCTTACTCAGGATCGGTCGCAGGAGCACATGCTCGCCTACCAGCGGCGGATTCATGTCGATGTACGGCACAAACTTGCGCACGGCCACCAGCACAAACGTGTTCGCGCCCGGTCGCAGCATGCCTGCGGGCACTTGCGTGATGGATCGGTTGTTGCCGTGATACGTGAGGTGGTCCCAGTCCATCCGCCCATCGAGCCGCAGCACCGTGCCGTTGACGACAGTCATCAGATTGTCGTTGCTGATCAGCGGCACCAGGTCCAGACCTTGTTCGGGTACGTCGTCCAGAGTCACTGCAAAGCGAAATGCCCGGTACCCGGGCTCGCAGCATTCGGTGTGGGGCAGGGTGACGGGCTCGAAGGTTGCCGCCGCAAGATCCTGGAGGCTGGCTGACGAGAGGCGCGCAACCTCGGGTGCCTCGATCGCCAAGGTCTCCGGGCGATCGGTTGCCCGGTACAAAATGGGATACAGCACCAACCAGAATGCCGCCTGCACCACCAACGCTGCTCCCAGCGACCGCCACCAGTTTGGGGCGGTGCGGTTGGGCAGCGCGTGGTGGGCGAGGTCGGTCATGCAGTCGACTCGCCGGTTTGCAAGCGCCACAGCGCGGCGTACGCGCCGTTCGCGACGAGCAACGCATCGTGCGTGCCGGATTCGATGATCCGACCTTGATCCAGCACATGAATCTGATCCGCCTGTCGCACCGTCGACAAGCGATGGGCAATGACGAGCATCGTCCGCGCTGCATGCAAGCGCGCGAGCGACCGCTGAATCGCGGCTTCGGTTTCGTTATCGACGGCCGACGTGGCCTCATCGAGAATCAACACCGGCGCCTGTCGATACAACGCGCGTGCCAACGCAATACGCTGCCGCTGTCCGCCCGACAACTTGCTGCCGCGTTCGCCGACGGGCGTGTCGTAACCATTCGGCAGTGCTGCGATGAACTCATGCGCTTCCGCCGCTTCGGCTGAGGCTTGAATGCGCGCCCGATCGGGTTGCGCATCACCATACGCGATGTTCTCTGCGACCGTCCCGTCAGTCAGAAACGGGTCCTGTGCCACATACGCCAGCTGCTGCCGCAGACTCTGCTTGCTCAAGTCCGCAATCGACTCGCCGTCGAGCAGAATCCGCCCGTGCTCGGGCGCATGAAACCCGAGCAGAAGTTTGACCAGCGTGCTCTTGCCACTGCCCGTACCACCGACCAATGCCACGGTTTTACCGGCGGGCACGGCCAAGTCGATGCCATGCAGAATCGGTTGACCCGGTTCATAGCCAAAGCGGATCGCTTCAAACTGAAGCGCGCCACGCGCCTGCTCGATGCGCTTCGCACCATCGGGCGGCACCGGCGACTCCAACAAGTCCATAATGCGCGCCACCGACGCCATGCTGCGCTGATACAAATCGGTCATGTCGGCCAGACGCGTCATCGGCCACAACAGCCGCTGCGTCAAATAGACCAATGCCGAATACGCGCCGACACCCAACTCGCCGCGCAGCGTCAACCAACCACCATAGAGCAGGGTGGCAACGAATCCGCACAGAATGGCCATGCGAATGACGGGCGTGATCGCCGCCGAAAAGCGAATCGCATCGGCATTGCGCGCACGAAAATCATCCGATGCGGCCTGGACCTGCAACTGCTCGTGCGCCTCGGCCGTGTAAGCCTGAATCGTCGCCATGCCGTACAGGTTGTTGTTCAACCGAGTCGACACCGTGGCAGCCGCCTCGCGCGCCGCGACATAGCGCGGATACAGCCGCTTCTGAAACCAGAACGCGCCGACCAGAATCAACGGAATCGGCAACATCGCCAATACCGCCAGCGACTTCGTCAGCGCAAAGAAGATCGCACCGACCATGATCGACGAGCACGCTACCTGGATCAGATCATTCGCGCCCGTATTGAGGAACCGCTCGATCTGATTCACGTCCTCATTGAGGAGCGCCATCAGCCGCCCCGAGCGCGCGTTCGTGATGTAGTCCGGCGCCATCTTCTGCACATGCCCGTAAGCCGCCTGCCGGAGCTCATGCTGCATGTCCTGCGCCAGCCCACGCCAACGCAGCGCATAGAGATACTCAAAAACCGACTCGAAGATCCAGATGAAGGCCGTCAGCACCGTCAACCACATGAGTTGCTCATACGGATCGACGAGCCCGAACTTGGCCAGAAACGAATCCTGCTGATTGACGACCACATCAACCGCGACCCCGATCAACAACTCAGGGAGCACGTCGAAAAACTTATTCAGGACCGAAAAAACCGTCGCCCAAATCGCCTTGGCCCGGTAAGGCCTGGCGAACTGAAAGAGACGCTGCAACGGATGAGGGTGAGCAGACACCGGACCACCTGCCAGAGAAAGCCGAATCGCGCCGCATCCTACACTGATTGCCGATCAATCCTCGCGGCCGTCTGCCAAGGCCCCAAAGTTGTCATCAAGACACGTGCCGCACCACAGCCCCCTACCCGTCATCCCGACGAAACAGACTGTGTGAAAACAACAAAGGGCTGGTTCGAGCAACCTAGCCGATCGGGTTCGGAAGCGATGATGAGTGCAAATGATGGGTCAGTTTGCCGCGAGCCTGAAACCCACCCCGGATCAAGTCCGGGGTGACGAATCTCGAGAGTGTCCGTCGAGGCAAAGTCGTTGCTTCAGACGCTAGAAAGGATCGGTTCCCCAAGGAGTTCCAATCCACCTCTCGTCACCCCGGACTTGATCCGGGGTGGGTTTGAAGGTCTTGCAGCCGCACCGAGGCTATGTTGAAGCGCCAAATTTTGTGCTGCCCAAAGGTTTTCACACAGTCTGGAAAGTCGGGACCCAGGGCAATCTTGCGACGCGCCGCCATCCGACCTAACCAAAACGGCGCACCACCAACGCAAGACCCTACCGCCCAGACCCCACATCAATAAACGCCAAGAACTCCGCTCGCGTCCGCGCGTCATCGTGGAACGACCCGAGCATCTTCGAGGTCACCATACTCACCCCACGCTTATGAATCCCGCGCGTCGTCATGCACTCATGGGCACCCTCAACCACCACACCCACACCAATCGGCTTCAGCACATCCTGAATGCAGCGCGCAATCTGCGCCGTCATCTTCTCCTGCACCTGAAACCGTCGCGCATACGCCTCAACGACCCGCGCCAGCTTCGAAATCCCCACCACCTTCCCATTCGGCACATACCCGATATGGGCCTTGCCAATGATCGGCGCCATGTGGTGCTCGCAATGGCTCTCGAACTCGATATCGCGCAGCACGATCATCTCGTCGTAGCCCTCGACCTCCTCGAACGTCCGGGCCAAATACACCTCCGGGTCTTCCTTGTACCCGCTAAACCAGTCCGAATACGCTTCCACCACCCGCCGTGGCGTCTCCAACAGCCCCTCGCGGGACGGGTCTTCGCCGGCATAAGCCAGCAGGGTGCGCACGGCCGCTTCGGCCTCGGCGCGACTGATCTTTGGGGCCTTGGACTTGCCCGCTTTCCGGCTGCTCATGGGTTTCACCTTTGTCAATGGCTGGAATGGTTGACGCAAATTGCGTATGGTGCGGATTCTAGCCCGCAGCGTGGATTCAGAGACCAGACCGGACATGCCCGCATTTCACGTGCCCATTGCCCGCTCCTGCCGTTTTGCCTGGTCCAAGGCAAACAAGCATGCCACGCCCGCTCGCCAAGGCCCTGTCAACACTGAGACAATGGCGGCATGACGGAGCTCTGTAACATTGCGGCAGTGCTGAAGCGGCGCGCGAAAGAATCGCCCGAGCGCATTGCCATTCGCTGCCCCAAGGCCTTTGGCGGCCGCGGCGTCATCGAGTACCAAAACCTCACGTACGCCGAGCTCGAAGCCGAGACCAACCGCATCGCTGCCGGCCTCAAAGCCTCCGGCCTGAAGCGCGGCATGCGCACCGCGCTGATGGTGCGCCCGTCGATCGAGCTCTACATCCTGATGTTCGCCCTGTTCAAGCTCGGCGCCGTGCCAGTGCTGATCGACCCGGGAATCGACAAAAAAGCCCTCAAAGCCTGCCTTGCCGAAGCCGCGCCCGAGGCCTTCATCGGCATCCCCTTGGCCCATGCCGCGCGCATTGTGCTCGGCTGGGGCAAAGAGACCATCCGCATCCACATCACCGTCGGTCGCCGCTGGTTCTGGGGTGGCAAGACGTACGACCACGTCCGCCAACTCGGCTTCGATCAAGTCGATTTCCCGATCGCCGAAACCGAGCAGAACGAACTCGCCGCCATCCTGTTCACGTCGGGCGCCACCGGTATCCCGAAGGGCGTGGAGTACCTGCACCGCCATTTCCTGGCCCAGGTCGTGATGATCCGCGCAACGTTCGGCATCTCGCCCGGCGAGATCAGCCTGCCCACGTTCCCGCCGTTTGCGTTGTTCGACCCCGCACTCGGCATGACCAGCGTGATCCCCGACATGGACCCGACCAAGCCCGGCAGTGTCAACGCCGAGCGCCTGGTCGAGGCGATCAACCAGTTCGGCGTCACGAGCCTGTTTGGCTCGCCCGCCCTGGTCGACCGCCTGGCCCGTTATGGCGAACAACACGGCACCAAGCTCCGTACGCTAAAGCGCGTGATTTCGGCCGGCGCGCCCGTATCACCCGATGTCGTCGCCCGCCTGTACCGCATGCTGCCCGACGACGCCAAGATTTACACCCCATACGGCGCCACCGAGTGCCTGCCCGTGTGCGCGATCGAAGGCCGCGAGATCCTCGATGTGGCCGAACGCACCCGCGAAGGCGCCGGCATCTGCGTCGGTAAGCCCCTGGCCGCGAACCGCGTCCGCATCCTCCGCGCGAGCGATGCGACCGTGTCCACCATCAGCACCCAAAACGAAGTCCAACCCGGCCAGATCGGCGAGATCGTCGTATTGGGCCCGACCACCACCCAGTCTTATTTCCGCCGCCCCGAAGCCACCCGCAAAGCCAAGATCGTCGAAGCCGACAAGCTCTGGCACCGCATGGGCGACCTAGGCTACTTCGACAACCAAGGCCGCCTCTGGTACGTCGGTAGAAGCGTGCACCGCATCGAAACCGGCAACGGCGTGTTCTACCCCGAACAAGTCGAAGGCGTGTTCAACCAACACCCCAAAGTCAAACGCACCGCCCTAGTCGGCGTCCAAATCAACGGCTTCCGCACCCCCGCCATCTGCGTCGAACTGATTCCCCATGTGCCCAAACAACAATGGGCCCGGATCAAGGATGAATTGCGTGCGATTGGTGCGAGATTCGCCGTGACCTCACCGATCCGCCACTTCTACCCACATCCAGGTTTTCCGGTGGATATCCGCCATAACGCGAAGATTGATCGCGTGAAGTTGGGGGAGTGGGTGGCGAAGAGGGTGTGAGGCCGCTGCCCAGCTGTCTGAATCAAGTCCCCGATCCGCCACACCCGGTGTTCAACACCACGATCGCCAATTCGCCCTAGCGAACAAAACGCAAAGCGCGAGACCAAACTCCCTCTCCCACGCGAGTGGGAGAGGGCCGGGGAGAGGGCTGCTTGCGACACCGCCCCGTCGCACAAAATCGCGCATCGCCACTCACTGTCCTCTGCACAAAAAATGCGCACAGAACATGCGCGCACAACGCCTACACCCAGTCGCAAGAATGAAGCATCACAGTCGTCGCCACATGATGAACTCCCAAGCCCACAAGCCATCAAAAAAGCCGATCTTGACTAAGCCCATTGTGACCGACCTCGCCAAACGCATCCAAGGCTTCCGAGAGGCCGCAAACTCGCACATGTCAGGCCAGCATCGATGGCCGCTCCGAAGCGACGGTCAACAGCTAAGATCATTTAGTGCAGGCAGAAAGGCGCCTGCTGAATGACGAAATTGGACGAAGCGCGCTGCACGCAATGATGCGAGACAAAGACTCCCGCATAAAACTGGCAGCAGCGAGCGCAATGCTGCCGACCGGCAGCCTCCGCGCGCGATTTGAATTATGGAAGATCGGGGCATTCAAGCAAGGCCCTTTGGGCCTCCTGGCAAAGTTGCGATTGCACGTTTGGAAAACGGAAAAGCGCTGACGCATCAATGAATCGATAGACGCGGATCGTCAGCCGTGCCGGGCCGACAACCCACCAAATCAAAGGGTTCCGCTCCCGCCAAGTGCGTCGAACTGACCACCCGTGTGCCAAGACAACAGTGGCACGGTATCAAGCATGAACTACGCGCGACTGGTGCCCAGTTTGCCGTTACCTCACCGATTTGGCACTTCTACCCCCATTCCGGCTTCCCAGCGGATTTCTGCCATAACGCGAAGATAGATCGGGCGAAGTTGGGGGAGTACCGGAGCTAAGACACCCGTAAATCCCATGAAGCCACTGCCCCAGAGCCGTCCCAGAGTAAAGTGCCGTGGTGCGGTGTCATGCGCAGCCATCAAAAGCGGCGTCTCGCGTGATAGCGGCTGAGTCGCGCAGCCGCTCTGTCTCGATTAATCGGTCAGTTGCAAGCCATAAGCGGAAGCCGAGCCAAGATAGGTTCGAAGCCGTTCACTCTGACCCCCTTAAAAAGCTGGAACGGCAGATGTGCGCGCTTGTTCGAGACAAACCTAGATGGAGGCGGTTGTTTGACATAACGTTATCGCGCAGAGCGGAAGCAGTGCGTTACAAACACAATGATAGAGCGCCCAGCGATTGCCGTCTGCACTTCGCATTTGATCACAACAAGGCTGCGACATACGGACGTTGCGGTCACCAAACTGCGATCATCGAACATGGAAGTTCGTGTCGCGCTAGGAGTCAATGGATATGATTCATTTTCATGCAAAAATGGCTGCAGTCGTCGTGGTTCTCGCCGGAAGTACAGTTGCCGCAGACGCATCAACGCTCGTGTGCGTTACGGGTTCGGTGAGTGGTGGCGGAACCAGCACGCCCTATGCGACCTGTTGGATCGAGGGCATACCCGCATTGGGACCGCCGCGTGGCATGCGGGAAGTTCGAATTGCCGATGGGGAGACGGCTCTGGGAGAGACCAACCTCCGATTGGGCGCTTTTGGAACAAAGGTGAGCTTGGATGGCAAGCGGATCTACAGCGACGCAGACAGTTGCTCTAGCATAACGTCGCAAGACATGACGTCACGAATGCCCCAAATCTGGACGTCTGCTGGTGTCTCGGCGCCTGCCTCAGGTTCAACGATCCTGTACTCAGTTGACGATGGCTATCGACAGTTCACGAGGCTTGGAAACGCGTACATCCTCAGTGGCAGCTACAAGTACGACGGTGGTCCCTGCTAACCTGTACGAGGCAGTGAGGATCAGTAGAAGACAACTCGCTCTGCCGGCTTACATGACATCGCAGATTACCGCGCTGTCTTGATACCTTTAAAGTCGTGAGCCGCAGATGAGCTAAGGGCGATGAGATATGCCGGGCATAACTCGCCCGGCATTACGGGAGGCTTGAAAGTGAAGTGGCGTTGGATCTCAATTTCAATCGTGACGTTGACAGTGATAGTGGGTGGCATTGTCCTGAACCGTTCGGCTGGCGACCAGTCGGGACTCATCACGACAGAAGCACCGCCCAGTCTCAGCAACGGTTCGCCGGATGCGCTCAAAGTGGCTGACAACGAAGACAAGGCCAAGATGCCAAAAATCAGCGGGGACGAGCTAGTTCCGGTGACCGGCGTGGACTCACTCGAAGCAGACGACAGAGGCGCAAGTCAATCGGTCATTGACGACATTCGAAGTAGAAATCTGCATCCTTCGGCTGAAGCAAGTGCAATGGCCTCAGCTTCTCGACTTTGCGTGTTTCTGCGGGAAAGCTACCCGAGCATCGAGCCCTCACTTTCCGAGACGCAGCGCCAAGGAGTTCGTTCAACACTTGAGCAGTTCACTTCCAAGCGTTGTGCGGGTGTATCTGAACTGGATGCCGATCTGGCGACAGAGGCGGCTGATCGGGTCAGGACGGAAGACCCTGACTTTGCCCTGTTGCAGCAGATTATCTCGCAGCCTGGCTACAGCCCTGAGAAGGCAGCGTCCCTTCAGTCCATGCTATCAAGCGCCAACCCAGAGGTACGCGCACTCGCCGCCGAGTCATTAGCAGGCGGGGGGTTCGAACAGAATCCATTGGCACACCGCGTCAGGGAAGTTGCCGACCCCAACTCAGAGCGTGGTAGAGACCTGCAGCAAACAGCAATAGGGTTGGCGCAGTGTCGATACCACAATGAGTGCGGCGCTGCCGGCGTTTGGGCGATATCGAGATGCCTCGAAGCGCAGAACTGCCGACCAGGAGAGGGTCTTGATCAATTTATTGTTCGCCGCTACGCGCCGGAAGAAGTTGCGGCAATCCGCGAGATGGCGCAGTATTTGATGAGCCTTGAGCCACCGAAGATCTAGAGGGCACTGTGGGGAAGCTATGAGCGCTGGAAGCTAAGCAAGCTAAGACACCCATAAGTCCTACGAAGCCTGAGCCACTAAGGAGGGTCTGAACAAGTCGGTTTTTGGCGATGGATTCCGTCCTCCGGATTCTCAGGCGGGTTTCGGTCGGTGATCCGTTAAGTATCCTTCCTAATCGGTATCGTTCTTCACTTGGGAAAGCGGTTCTGGCGCTACTTTGCCCCTCTTTCGTGATCAGCTCGCGAACTTCGGGCGCAACTCCCCTGCAGTTTCAAGTAGCACTTTTCTGACACGATGCAAATTGGCCAGCGCGAACAGGGTGACGATGTGACTGGTGTTCTTGGCCAATCCCTTGAAGCGCGCCTTGTTGTACCCAAAGAAGCACTTCACCTTCTGAAACGCATGCTCGACTCGCGCGCGAACCTGCGCCTTCCTACGCTCGATCTTCACGATATTGCTCTTTGCCCGACCTTCTTCCATCGCCTTGATCGCGCTTCGGCGCATCGCAATCCTCCACTCAGGGAAGCGCTGCTTGCGCGGATGGTTCTCGCGCATGTTTTTGTCGGCGCCCTGGTAGCCCGCATCTGCCCATACTGTCTCTTCCTTGCCGTGCAGCAGGCTTTCAACGTGATCAACATCGGCATCATTGGCTGCCGACGTCACCACTGTGTGGACCAGACCACTGTCAGCATCCACGCCAATATGCGCCTTCATGCCGAAGTACCACTGGTTGCCCTTCTTCGTCTGGTGCATCTCAGGATCCCGCTCACCGTCTGAGTTCTTCGTCGAACTCGGTGCCGCGATGATCGTCGCATCGACGATCGTGCCACGCTTCAGCAGCAAGCCCTTGCGCGACAAATGACCGTTGATCCGCTCCAGTATCGACGAAGCCAAATCATTCGTCTCAATCAGACGCCGAAAGTTCAGGATCGTCGTCTCGTCTGGAATGCTGCCGCTCAGCGTCAGACCGGCAAAGTTCCGAATCGACACGATCTCATACAGCGCTTCTTCCATCGCCGGATCGCTCAACCCAAACCAGTTCTGCATCAGGTGAACCCGGAGCATCACTTCAACGGGGTACGGGCGACGGCCGCGACCGGCGACCGGATAAACCGACTCAATGTCCTTCAGCAATGCTGCCCACGGCACGACTTGCTCCATCTCGGCTAGGAATACCTCCCGACGCGTCTGCTTCTTCTTAGCCGCATATTCCGCGTCACCGAAACTCATCTGGTCCATGCTGAAATAACCTCGCCGCAACACCTGTATCTAACCAGAAATTGCGGGACTTGTTCAGACCCTCCCTAAGCCGTCTCAGCGCAATCCGTCACCCTTGCGGTCGCTCAGACTCAGGAATTTCTGAGGCCCAAATCAGAAATCCCCGATGCGCCTGCATGACCAGCCTCGCCCGCCCTGGTCGACCGCCTGGCCCGCTACGGCGAACAACACGGCACCAAGCTCCGCACCCTAAAGCGCGTGATCTCGGCCGGCGCGCCCGTATCGCCCGACGTCGTCGCCCGCCTGTACCGCATGCTGCCGGAAGACGCCAAGATCTACACCCCTTACGGCGCCACCGAATGCCTGCCCGTGTGCGCGATCGAAGGCCGCGAGATCCTCGATGTGGCCGAACGCACCCGCGAAGGCGCCGGCATCTGCGTCGGCAAACCGCTCGCCGCAAACCGCGTCCGCATCCTCCGCGCGAGCGATGCGACCGTGTCCACCATCAGCACCCAGAACGAAGTCCAACCCGGCCAGATCGGCGAGATCGTCGTGTTGGGCCCCACGACCACTCTCTCGTACTTCCGCCGCCCCGAAGCCACCCGCAAAGCCAAGATCGTCGAAGGCGACAAACTCTGGCACCGCATGGGCGATTTAGGCTATTTCGACAACCAGGGCCGCCTCTGGTACGTCGGCCGAAGCGTGCACCGCATCGAAACCGGCAACGGCGTGTTCTACCCCGAACAAGTCGAAGGCGTGTTCAACCAACACCCCAAAGTCAAACGCACCGCCCTAGTCGGCGTCCAAATCAACGGCTTCCGCACCCCCGCCATCTGCGTCGAACTGATCCCCCACGTGCCCAAACAACAATGGGCCCGGATCAAGGATGAATTGCGCGCGATTGGTGCGAGATTCGCCGTGACATCGCCGATTCGCCACTTCTACCCCCATCCTGGGTTCCCCGTAGATATCCGCCATAACGCGAAGATTGATCGCGTGAAGTTGGGGGAGTGGGTGGCGAAGAGGGTGTGAGGCCGTTGTAATCCGAGGGTTCCCATGAACCGCTAGTGTAATCTCCAGGACAGCGGCTCTTTGGAATCACTGAGTTGGTGCGTACCCGTATCGCGCCTTCTCGTGCAATCACATGCTCACCATGAAAATTCAATCCAAGCGCAAAACTTCCAACGAAAGACACGAGGCGTGACTCAACAAGCGCCATCATGCTATTCGGAGCAGTCGCTAAATTGACTCGTCTCGCTTTGTTTCCAGCCAAACCGGCAAAGGTATCGATGCCAGCGGCAACCCACAACTCAATAACGACTGATGGATCGTGCGTAGAGAATTCAGTGCTCGATACTGATAGGGCACCGAGACCGCACAAAGCCATGCGCTGGCAATGATATCGCGATTCCTTTCGAAAAATTCCGGTTTCTCGGCTTGAGTAATCCAAGATGAGGAACGGCGTCCCCCAGTCAGTTGCTCAAGGAACAGATAAGCGTTACTACGCACAGCAGCTGACTCTTGGCTATCAGGCAACTTTGAAGACTCTACAAAGATCGCTGACAACCGACTAGATGCGTTCGCGTGAACATAAAGCGGCGAGAGCGGACTCTCAATGAGCCACGGCAGCAAGCCGTCGAAGGTATCTGTAGATGAAGCAGTTAGGAGTCCGCCTCGCTCGGAGAATAGGCGAACAACCCTTTCGAAAACTGGAGCTTCAAGCAACTTAATGACCTGCAGACGCCATCTAGCGCCACCGTGCAAAGACTTATGGCCTAGGCCCAGCTCCGCTCCCAAGCGCTTAATGTCCAATGCAGCGAAGACAGTTAAAGGGTCACTGCAGGCTGGAATCACTCGTTCAGCGAGCCGTGCCTCGACTTCTCGTAGCTGAATATCGCCAAAATTGGAATCGAAATGACTCCACTCACCAAATGTGCTGATTAGCGCGACGCAACTTGAAGATCTCCGCGAAGCCCCTAGGGAGGGTCTGAACAAGTCCCGCAATTTCTGGTTAGATACAGGTGTTGCGGCGAGGTTATTTCAGCATGGACCAGATGAGTTTCGGTGACGCGGAATATGCGGCTAAGAAGAAGCAGACGCGTCGGGAGGTATTCCTAGCCGAGATGGAGCAAGTCGTGCCGTGGGCAGCATTGCTGAAGGACATTGAGTCGGTTTATCCGGTCGCCGGTCGCGGCCGTCGCCCGTACCCCGTTGAAGTGATGCTCCGGGTTCACCTGATGCAGAACTGGTTTGGGTTGAGCGATCCGGCGATGGAAGAAGCGCTGTATGAGATCGTGTCGATTCGGAACTTTGCCGGTCTGACGCTGAGCGGCAGCATTCCAGACGAGACGACGATCCTGAACTTTCGGCGTCTGATTGAGACGAATGATTTGGCTTCGTCGATACTGGAGCGGATCAACGGTCATTTGTCGCGCAAGGGCTTGCTGCTGAAGCGTGGCACGATCGTCGATGCGACGATCATCGCGGCACCGAGTTCGACGAAGAACTCAGACGGTGAGCGGGATCCTGAGATGCACCAGACGAAGAAGGGCAACCAGTGGTACTTCGGCATGAAGGCGCATATTGGCGTGGATGCTGACAGTGGTCTGGTCCACACAGTGGTGACGTCGGCAGCCAATGATGCCGATGTTGATCACGTTGAAAGCCTGCTGCACGGCAAGGAAGAGACAGTATGGGCAGATGCGGGCTACCAGGGCGCCGACAAAAACATGCGCGAGAACCATCCGCGCAAGCAGCGCTTCCCTGAGTGGAGGATTGCGATGCGCCGAAGCGCGATCAAGGCGATGGAAGAAGGTCGGGCAAAGAGCAATATCGTGAAGATCGAGCGTAGGAAGGCGCAGGTTCGCGCGCGAGTCGAGCATGCGTTTCAGAAGGTGAAGTGCTTCTTTGGGTACAACAAGGCGCGCTTCAAGGGATTGGCCAAGAACACCAGTCACATCGTCACCCTGTTCGCGCTGGCCAATTTGCATCGTGTCAGAAAAGTGCTACTTGAAACTGCAGGGGAGTTGCGCCCGAAGTTCGCGAGCTGATCACGAAAGAGGGGCAAAGTAGCGCCAGAACCGCTTTCCCAAGTGAAGAACGATACCGATTAGGAAGGATACTTAACGGATCACCGACCGAAACCCGCCTGAGAATCCGGAGGACGGAATCCATCGCCAAAAACCGACTTGTTCAGACCCTCCCTAGCAAATGAAGGTGAGTGTCTTGATCGAAGAGATAGCACAAGAAAGACAGAGTCCTCTTAGCAATGTATAGGCATGCCTCGTACTGAACGGTGTCGAGCGAGTGCGCGAGGTTGCCTAAGGACTGACTGTAAGCCTTAAGGGACATCACTATGAGGCTCTCGGCTGCGTCTCCTACATCACAGTGACCACGTTCCGAGGCAGCGCGGATCTCTTCTGCAATATTCTGCGAGATCCTGTCTGAGTCCCAGCGCTCAATCAAAGACCGCAGCTCTCTGTAAGTAAATGCAGGCTCAGTAGTCAGGAGGCCCATCTCGTAAGAAATGCGTTCGTCACTGTGGTGAAGCCTAGCTTCTCTCACTGCTCCAACTAGCTCAGTAAGCCAAGACTTGAACTCGCTACTGGAATCTGAAGGCGAAAGCGAGTCTACTAATCCCTGGATTCTCAAATTCACTTGGTCATTGTCCAGAAAACTGGTGCCAAGGCTTTTGAAGACTACGAAGTCTTGCCCCAGGAATTCACGTTCTATTGCCAAGGAAAGTCTGGGCGCGACGATCCTCAGAACGCATTGGATCGCTAAAGCATACCAGTCGATCTCATCAGGGCCGTGACGCGTTGCTACCTCTCGAACTGAGCCTAGCGTCCTTGCGATAAGCTTGGCAGTCCTGGGGTTTGGTGGCATCCGACCGCATATCAGGTCTCTTGTTTCCTCGGGAATAAAGCTACAGCATTCCGCAAGAATACGACTTGACAGCTGTCTCATCTGACGTTGCGAAGGGGTTGGTAGCAGAAATGACACATCGACAATCTTCTCGATGAAGCGATCAGCAGCCTCTCCGTAAGATTTTGAGTATTCCCCAAGGGCGTTTGCGACTATGTCCTTGTCGAACGACAGAACGAATACAAAGTCAGGCCAGTCAAGAAGTTCACGAAGAGAAAGGAGCGCTTTAGGCAAAAGCCTTGGGTCGGCGCGATCGAGGTCGTCAATGAATACGACGACCCTTTGAAATCCATTCTTGTGGATGACGCCCACCAACTCATCGACGTCTTTTCTGCTGATTCTAAGGCTTGAAAGTGCCAAACTTCCGAGTGCTTGAGCTGAACTCCCCACTCCCGGGGCAGCTACATTCAATCCGGTAACAAGGGCACGGTCGGCGCCGGCACCCCTTGCTACCTTTGCTAGCTGTTGAACAAAACTCTTGATTAGACCAAGTGACTCTGCATCAATGTTCTTCTCGGTAAGAGAGTCCCGAAGGCTCTCATAGAGAAGGTCAATAACTCCAAGACTGCCGTCAGCATTCCATGCAGATAGGCTCACTACAAGATTCTTGCATTCCTCTTGCATCTGCCGGAGAAAATTGAGAACGCTCGTCTTGCCGGTGCCCCAACGACCGTAGATGCCAATTCGCGTCGACCAGCCAGCCGGTGCAGAATTGATCACTCTATGGATCGATCTAGCAACCGACCAGCGACCAAGGTCATCATCCTCGCGGGCAGAAACAGGCGCGTCGTGACCTGACACGCGCCGCGTTGTCCTCAAACTACCTTCTGACGAACGTTCCAAGTTGGCTTCCAAAGTAGCGTGCCGGCTGGCAGACCTAGCGTACTTCTTAGCTACTGCAGATTGTCAATAGACCATTCGACGCACTCATTCTCGACGGCAGAGCACCCTTACCCACTCGACACAGAGCCATTCAGAAGTCTCTCTGCAAAACCTCAGAAATTCGCCAATGCAAAGGAATTCACTAAGTCATTACAACCTGCCCGTTGCTCGCGCGCTTCGCCGAGCGTCGCGAAATTTGGCTGGATGGCAGTCAGCCGCTTTCACGGAACTGCTCGTCGAGCCAAAGGGGCAGCAGCCTTTCATTTAGCCGGGAGTTCCGAGCTAACTGAGCTAGCCGACAACGCCGCGCCGTGCGGCAACACACTCGGAAAAACGTCAAATCAAAATATCATCAATTAGGCCCCAAATCGCACAACCAGAGAAGCTTGAAGGATTCGAGGCTATGATTTCGGACGGAGGGCCCTATTGAGACTTATCCCGAATCAATCGCCGCGTCAGCCCTGCCAATAAACCTCTGTTCACTTCGTTCGCCAGAAGTACTTCCCCGCTCATCACGGAGATCCAAAGCGACCGAATCATTGAGAAAAGTGACAACCAGCAGAAAATTCCCAGCGCCCGAAGCAGCCACTGAGATTCATTCCGGAAGAATGCATGCACCATGAGGACGATCATTCCGGCGCACATAGTCAGGCATGCGCTGTACAATGAGTCGATAAGCGCATCATACTTTTGCCGTTCGGCATCACCGGATGTCTTTCCACCCGATTCGACTTCAGAAACAAGCTTCGGGAAGATTATGGCGACCCAGATTCCAAAGACTGTGACCGTAACGCCGGAAAGCGAAATCAGTGCAACCAAGATTCCAGTCATGCGTGAAGACGCAGCTACAGGCGTGAGCAAGCCCAAGAGGCAGCCAATCACTGAAAACACGATCGTTGGAATGGACCACTTCATTTCTCTTGAAGCCCCTTAATCAAAGAGTCAAGCGAACCGTCAATTGCTTTTGCAAGTGTAGGGAAATCCAATCTGTCATGCTTGTCAAATTGGATATTCAAATCAATCTCGTCTCGCGCGAGCCCGCCACTTAGCCATTTCACACTCTGAGACTCCTTGGCAAACGTGAACCCGATGTCAGTCGCGACATGTTTATCCCCATCTTGAAGGTGGCCAGAAATAATTGTGTTCAGCTGGGCCAATGTTAGCTTAGTCTTAAATTCGTACCGGAACGGAATGCTCGCCTTCAGTCGATTGTTTACTGGAAGGAACACGAACTCCCTGGCAGCGTCGAGAAAGGTCTTTTGTCCAGCGATAACCGGCCGAATGGGTACCTTTGCAACAACCTTCCGAATATCCGCACAACGATTTCGCAACAACTCGATGTTTGCAGGATTTCGAACTTCCCCTGTCGCGAAAAGTGGGAAAGCAGCCTTTGGATTCACAGTCCCGCCAATACCATATCCGAGGATGAGTGTCTGCTCCGCGCTGTCCCGAACAACCATCGGCGAGAATCCAGAAAGGAAGCCGGTGACGTAGCGCTGAAAAGCGGGACTGCCGTTTAGCCGATCGCTGTAGCGAAAATTGACTACATGTCCACTGGCAGGGACAACACAAAAATACGAGGGGTATCCCGGCATGTCCATCGCATCAATTTTGACCGGTGCAATCTTGGCCCGTCCGATAGGTGATCCCATTGGCAAGACGCTCACACCCTTGTCTTGCGTTGCGAGCTCATTCCACATGAAAAATAGATAGGCGTCGTGCTTCTTCAAACGAACGGCGTCAACACAGAATGCACGATGAAATCCATCATCTTCAGTTGCGGAGTACGTGCTTGATTCACCGACAGACTTGAGGCCTTTTACCCAATCCACGATGTCCGTCCACACCGAAGAGCTGGAATCGATCGCGGGAGCCTGATGAATCAGACTCTCGAAGTATCCACACTTCCGAATCTTGTAGAGTGTTACACACACAAACGCCATTTGATTCCCCAAACTCGCTGCGACTGCCCAGATCGATCCGGGCTGCGAAGTCGCCACGGTTTAAAGGGCCTAACCTGTTTATAGTGGGCTCTGGCTGCCTGCTGCAAGTACCCCTTCACACAGTGAGGGAGGTAAGACACCCAACGATTCCAGGAAACCTTCGCCACTGAGCCGTCTCAGAGCAATGAGTCGCCAATAATACTGGAAACCCGACAATTCAGAATTTTCTGACCCCAATCTCAGATTTCGGCCAATGCGCCGGGTCTGGCGGAATGGCAAGATCACCTGAACTCCCCGCCAAGGAAGGCGATCAGCAAGCCGCAAGCCCGCGAACGAACCGTTCCGACCGACTGCTCAGGCTATTACCACTGCGTCAGTCGCTGTGTCCGACGACAATCCCGGACACCCAACAATTCAGAAATTTCTGACCCAAATCTCAGGGACCATACCGGACACCCAACAACTCAGAAATTTCTGACCCCAATCTCAGATTTCCGCCAATGCGTCGGCTCTGGCGGAATGGCAAGATCCCCTCAACTCCCCGCCAAGGAAGGCGATCAGCATGCCGCAAGCGCGCGAACGAACCGTTCCGACCAACTGCTCAGGCTATTACCACTGCGTCAGTCGCTGTGTCCGGCGGGCCTGGCTATGTGGCTATGACAAGGTACACGACAAGAATTACGACTACCGCCGCCAGTGGGTCGAGGACCGGCTGATGGCGTTGGCCGAAGCCTATTCAGTCTCGATCTACGCCTATGCCGTCATGAGCAATCATCTGCATGTGGTGGTGAAGGTCGATGCGGTGGCCGCACAGGAATGGTCGGATGAAGAAGTGGCTCGGCGGTGGTGCCTGATGTTCCCGGGTTCCGACGATCCGGAGGCACAGAAGGCGCGTATCTCCAACATCGCTGCGGCGCCAGAGCGGGTGGCAACGTATCGGGATCGGCTGCGCAGTTTAAGCTGGTTTATGCGCAGCCTCGCCGAGCCGATTGCGCGGCAGGCCAACCGGGAGGACGACTGTACCGGGCGGTTCTGGGAAGGCCGATTCAAAGCCCAGGCCTTAGTTGACGAACGCGCGTTGCTGGCGGCCATGGTCTACACCGACTTGAACCCGATTCGGGCGAAGATGACCGAAAAGACCGTCGAGTCGAAGCACACCGGCGTTTACCAACGCATCGTCAAGATTCGTGCGAAAGAGTTGCTGCGATTCCGACCCGTTCGGCCGATTGCCGGCATGCCGCAGGAGGCGTTGAGTCTCAGCAACAAAGCCTACCTGCAACTGGTGGACGACACCGGCCGCCAACGGCACCGAGGCAAGTCTGGCCGAATCGCCGCCAGCACGCGATCCATCCTGGCTGAACTTAAGATAGACCCCCAACAATGGGATAACCAAGTCCGTGGCTTCGGAACGCGCCGCGTCACCGCGATGGGTGCGCTGGACCGACTGATTCAGTTCGCGCGACACGCAGCGGCACTGGCTGGTGGGATACGAACTAGCGCGCCGGGCATATTGGCTAGCTATGGCGTTCTGACTTTCACCGGTCCCCTCTCGATCACCCACGCAATCTCAAATTGGAGCGCGCTGAGCGCTGCTGCGTTCGACCAGACCAGTCGGTGGGTCATCGTCAAATCCCACGTCGCTGGCAGCTGCGAGGGGCATTGCACTTTAACCCTCATCTGGCACGTCTTCGCCCCGTGTAGCAAGCGCGCCCTGCCGACTCGACCGCAAGTCTAATCACTCGAATCCCGATCGCGGGAACATCGCCTCGCGACGCCGGTCCGGCGAACTACATGGATGTCCACCAATACCTCCCGAAGCGAAGCGGTCAAAGCCACCACGCATGCTGCTCTCGATGACGCCTACCGCGAATATCCAGAGCGCCTCGTCAACGGTGCGCCGAAGGCCAAGGCGGCGCCCGACATCGTTTACATCAACCCACTCGCTGCGTCCGTGGTGACTGTCCCGCCCGTGCCGCAGCAAATCGAAGTCGAAGTCACTACGCGCCAATCGATCCAAGCATGCATCGACCAGGAGGCAAAAATACACTGAACTCGAAAATTACTGTCTCAAAGCTATTGACGCGTTCCGATTGGCGAGCTGTGGCGGTCTGACCCGCACCGACCCCGGCGCGATCATCTAACCAACCTCCAATTGGAGCGCACTGAGCGGTGTTGCGTTGGACCACGCCTTTAGGTGGGTAATCTTCAAGTCCAGCTCCGGTGGCGGCAGCGCGTGTGGCATTGCACGGTAACCCTAATCGGGAGCGTTTCTGCCCCTTTTTGCAAGCGCTCACTGCAGACTCGACCGCAGGTCCTTTCACTAGACTCCCGAACACGGGAACAGCGCCGCACCTAGCTGGACCGGCGAAACACATGGATGTCCGCTAATCGAAACACATGGATGTCCGCTAATCACCCCTTCCGCTAATCACCCCGATGAGGGCTTGCTCAACTTCGCACCTGCCAAGGATGGCGAGGACTTTCCAGAATAGGGTTTGAGCGAAGAGTTCCAAGCGGAGCTGTCAGCGAAGTAGGACTTGACGATTGCCGACCGAATGGCATGGACGAACGCATCAGCGTTCAGTGCGCTTCATTTGGAGCTTGGGTGGATGATTGAGAGGGGAATTGCGATGTTGGCCTCACGAACGATCGCGCGCTGGCGGGATGTTCATCGGCTTCTGAGACGGGCTACAGAGGCGATGTTCCTTGATCACAGATTCCCGTGCATTGGGTGATTTCTGAAGGACCCACAGAAATCCTTGAGACGAGCCGGTCTGTTGGAATCTCTCGCCCTAGAAGAAGCTCAACCGCTTGGTTAAATAGGTGTCTATATTCAAACTCGAGAAATCCGCGCAAATCACGGCTCTACTGCCAGCGTATTTCAATTGACCCATTTCGTTACGGCGCCTAGCATACTGGCCGTCTGTCACAAACAGTGTCCATTCAATGAATGTAAAAGCGCGCACTACACTTCTTATCTCGCTCTGCGTCGCTGCAATCGCAGCGATCGCGATTGCTCTAGCCTTCTTTCGTAGTGATGAGGGCAATCAACCGCAGAGTGATCAAAAAAATCAACCGCAGTTACCCTCCCAGGCCGACTCGGACCCGGATTCGGAAGCGCTTCTCGAAAGTCACCAGTTCGAGAAGGCGATTGTTCCGAGTAAGAGCGCAACGCCAACTCGCGATGCCCCAGTTTTCGATTACGCCCCTTTGGCCGAATCATTTGAAAGCCGACTAGAACAGGCAATGCACGATCCCTTGACCGCATGCCAGCTGCTCTCCGATGTCGAGCGTTGCCGTGTTTATCGCGAAAACGCTAAGTACGTTGGCTCAACAGAGAAACCCAGGCTCACGCAATACAATCGCGCTACTTCTGTGGAGGATATTGACCGCGCGGATTTTGAGATGTACGGCGCTACATTTGAGAACACTAAGAGATTGTGTGACGGCTTTAAGAACTTGACCGACGGTCGCATGTCAAACGTATGGCGAATCGTTCGGGATCGTGTTGACTCGCCGATTGCGAGTTATGCGGCCTACCTGAATACGGCCATCGATCCCGGGCATCCTGAAGACCTAAATCTACTCGAAGACCGTGCACAAGGCGGTGACCTCGTGGCCGCGTTTCTACTCTCTGGAGAAGTATCCTCTATTAGGACGCTGTTACAGGCGAGTGAGGAAGGCAGAGCAAAGATGTACTTCTGGCGACGGGTTGTGGCGAAGGTTTCAAAGCCCTCGGGCGCTGTTTTGGACTTTAGCGTCGGCGACAAAACTCTCAAGGGCTCGCTTACTGATAGTCAGCTTTCACAACTGAATGCCGATGCTGACGGCGTTTATGTGCGGATGTATGAGAGTCGATCCCAGCCAGACCCGAAGCACATTTTGCGCACTCGTCTGGATCGAGCTTCCTGTAAGTCCAGGCCTTAAATCCTTCCAGTACAACCTTGGGTGAACGTATGTTGCCGGATTCGGTAGGGATTCGCTTTGTCCGAGTTCCAGTAGCGGGAACGCACCTGTTTGGCTGGCTGCCCGAGGGTTTCACGCGAGCGCCTTGCGAGTTCGACACTCAATCGTGTTGTTCTATTGTCGACTGGTCAGCAATTGGTAGCGCGTTTGATGTCGCGTTCTCCCGGCGGCAACTTGAGACCCGTGGCAGCTTTCGGTCGGCTCAGAGGCTTCTTTCGTTTGCAAGGGCATTAGCGCAGATTCGTTCGGGCAAGAGCGTAATCGAACTCGCCCTGGAGTTTGCAAGTTCTATTGGAGCGCGGGTGAGAGACTACCCGCTTTGGATAGGCGCAGCGGTTCCTGAGTCCGATTCAGCACACGTCTTTCCTGGCCCGGAAACGTTCGAAGTCGGCTTCCAAGATTGGGAGCAAATGCAGTCAGACTCGACCGGATGCGCAGTCTGTCAATCGGTTCAAATCTACCTTTGGGTCGTTGCATTCCATTTTCTGACCGACGGAAACGGCCGCTTTGCTCGATTGGCAGCAATGAAGCACCTATTCGACAGAGGCTACCGCCCATCGAACGTGTTTGCTCTTGGGAATGCTTTTGCGTCGTTTGACCACACTGACGTCTTTCTCCGACCAAAGGGAACGTCCGATCTTTCTAGTTTCGCACATAGAACGGCGCTTAAGGGGATTGATGAACGAACATTGCAGATTCCAGAACCGAAGGATCCTGCTATGAGAACGCTTGTGCGTCGTTTGCGAGTATCAGGCAACGTAGATGTTGGGGAATTTTTGACAAAGGAGCGCCTATCGGAGACACGTTTTGGCTGTTTGTTACGCCGTAGTTCAATGCCTGTCGGAATTTCTAATGGGCTTTTATATCTTGACGTTGAGGAGGTTTTTAATGGAAGTTGATTTGCCTAGGTTAGTGAAAATCGGTCTTTTATTTGGCCTTGGTTCTTATGGCGGCTTGCACTCCAATTATGCAAGTGCGAGCCCCTCGAGCCTGATTTGCCAACCAGGAGACTATACTTGCGGCGAGTGGCAGGACATGCCGGAGTGCGTTGGAGTTCCAGACAGTAACTCTACGCATTGCAATGTTATTGGGTTTTGGGTGCCCGGCATTCAATCCATCGTGGAATTTCGTACCCCCTCTTGGGATCATGACCATTTCTCTTGGACGGGTTGGTGGGATGACAATGGCTCAAACGATTGGGAAGGACCGACCCTCGGTGATACGTCGGGGCCTAATGGCGACGACACGCTGTGTTCAGCAATGAGGGCTGATGGCCCAAGCGGATGCGATAACGATGACACCTATTTTATGCCTAGTCTTGGGGTGGCAACTGCGCTTGGAAATGACACACCCGACTTTGATCCTACGTCCGGGGTTGGTAGGTTGATGTCGGCAGGCGCAAATGGAGCTCTTTCGAACTACATGGAGCGATACGCCAACGTTGGAGACCATCCGCTCCCGGACATGTACTTCGAGCAGATTGGCGTTGAGCTCCTTGCCGAAGCGTCGCAAGAGTGCATGCAGATTGGAACATCATTCTGGTCGATAGTTGGCCTTTCCGTCGATGCGTTCAATTGCTATGTCGGCGTTCAGGTGCTTGGAAATGAGCTTGGTATCAACAACTGGTACTCGCGGATGACCGAATACCTTCAATCTCGAAGTATCGTTCTTGAGGGCGCAGGCGTTGGCGGGCTCACTTCCGCAGTATTGGGTTCGTCCCAACAGAACTCAATTCGAGAGCTACAGAATGCGATTGAACATAAGGCCGAATGCCAATCCTATTTTGACGACTTGGCGCGAAACGGCTGCACGAATAACTAGATCGCTCATCACGTTTCCTGAAGGCCTTAGTCTTGACGTCCTGCCCGGCTCTCGCTCAGCGTGTGCCCGACTTGGACTCGCATGTTGAAGGACTTCACTGGGACGGTTTGATTTGCTCCCCCATGGGCCCGTGGGGGAACAATCCAACGAACTGACCATCAACCGGCACTTTACGGTCACCTAATGGCCCCACCCGCGGACAAGATCACTTCATCAGCTTCACTGCCCGTGTGGTCATAGATAAACGCACGAGGCTCGCGTCCACCATCGAAGTGGACCTCAACCCTACTCGTGTATCCGTTCAATTCAAGCTGCTTGCTGCGGAACGCGTCAATAGCTTTGAGACAGGAATTTTCGAGTTCAGTGTATTATTGCCTCCTGGTCGATGCATGCTTGGATCGATTGGAGGCGCAACTTGGGACACCCAACAATTCAGAAGTTTCTGGCCCCGATCTCAGATTTCAGCCAATGCGCCGAGAGAAAGATAAGACACCAGAAAGATAAGACACCCATAGGCCCCAGGAAAACCGCGCTGCTGATGCGTCTCAGAGCATGGCGCCCGACGCGCCAAGTCGTTCCCCGACACCAAGTGGTCCACCACTCGAAAAGGGTGTGGTAACGTCAATTCTCCCGCGGAATAAGTCATATGAGACATGCCCTGACGACGATTGCATTGACCTTGCTATTGGCAACGTCGGACACAACCGTAGCCTCACCAGAACCACCCGCGCCGGCTTATCCGTTTGAAGAGGCAGATCGGCTCTGCCCAGACCGCCACCTCGTGCAAACCTATGCTCCCAGCACGAAGGATCTCTTTGCTCAGGTTCAGTCAACGACTTCCGACCCGCTTTACGGCGTGGGCACTGAACCCGAGCATTCGTCGATCACAAACACCCTGCCAGTTCTGACGCTGTCCATTCTTAAGAGCGGTGAGGTAGCCGCCGCGATGATCAAGGACGGGACAGGTAACGCGTCGGTGGACAAGCTGTTGGTGTCCTGGGCTCGCCGAATCAAGTTTCAGTCAGACCGCTGCACGTTGTATCGGACTCGTTATGCTCAAATGCCAGTAAACCTCGCAGAGGTGCTCCCCTCGGCCCTTTCGGCAGAGTAAGGAAAGGGTGTGAAAGCGGGAAAGGTTTAGACACCGATGAGTCCCAGGAGAAACCGCGCTAGCGCAGAAACTGCGACACGCATGAGATCAAGTCATCCTGAACCGAACTTCAGACATCTACGACTGCGCAAGTGCTTCCGGTGAGGCAGACGCCGAGGCAGTGCCGCCAAGCAAGGCTCGGCAACAGAGGAGCGTCATCAACTACTCAGTCGAGTGCAGCACCCTGGATATCAAACACCCTCAACCCTTCACCAGAAAGTTCGCACGTCATCCGTACATAGCGTCGCTCCTGTTTACTGATGACCTGCGAGGAAGCCGATGCGAGGAAGCCGAGACACCCATAAATCCTAGGAAAGCCGCGCCACTGAGCCGCATCAGAGCAATGTGCTGCCTCGAAGTTGGCGCGGCCTCAGAAAGTTCTGAGGGACTTTTCAGAAATCGCCCAATGCGCAGGAGTCGCCGGTCAGGGAAGATTCCCTAAACCCACCGCCAAGGAAGGCGATCAACATGCCGCAAGCGCGCGAACGAACCGTTCCATCAAATTGCACGGGCTATTACCACTGCGTGAGCCGCTGTGTTCGTCGGGCATGGCTCTGTGGTTATGACAAAGTCAGGCGGAAGAATTTCGACTATCGACGAGAGTGGGTCGAGGAACGTCTGTTGGAACTAGCCGAAGCTTACTCGGTCTCGATCTACGCTTATGCGGTGATGAGCAACCATCTGCACGTCGTTCTGAAGATTGATGCGCAAGCGGCGGCGGGTTGGTCCGACGAGGAGGTCGCGCGCCGCTGGTGCTTGGTGTTCCCAGGCTCGGACAACCCAGAAGCGGTCAAGAAGCGGATCGCCAACATTGCCCCTGCGCCAGAGCAGGTGGCGCTATATCGAGACCGCCTACGCAATCTGAGTTGATTTATGCGCAGCCTGGCTGAGCCAATCGCAAGGCAAGCCAACGCCGAGGACGATTGTACCGGTCGCTTTTGGGACGGCCGCTTCAAAGCGCAAGCGTTGGTCGACGAGCGGGCCCTGCTGGCCGCGATGGTCTATTCCGACCTAAATCCGGTCCGCGCCAAGATCGCCAAGGACCTGCCAAGCTCAAACCACACCGGTGCGCAAAAGCGTATTGTGCTGATCCAGGCCAAGAAGCTCGCGGCACCACACCGCTAACCCCGATCGCCGGCGTGAAACAAAATGGCTTGAGCCTCAGCAACAAGGAATACTTGGCCCTGGCCGACGACACCGGTCGGCAATGGCCACGCCGCAAGCTCGGCCGAATCTCTCCGAAGGTGCGATCCATCATCACCGAACTGAAGGTCGATCCAAACCAATGGCAGGAGCAAGTACGAGTATTCAGCAAGAGCAATGTCGCCACCGTGGGTCCCTTGGACCGACTGGTGCTAATTGCCTTCGATAAAGGTCGGCACTGGTCGGCTGGCTATAGCCTTGCGAGAAAAGTCTACCGGGCTGCGCTGTGTTCTGACCGCTGGAAGTGCTACGACCAACCCGCGCAATGGCGTTCCTCGTGATCTGCGCAGACCGGAGCGCTTAGTGCCAATCGCCCCAGTCGCCTGCCCGGTGAAACGCCAATATCAAACGAGGCGAAAACAAGCGAGGCTAAAGCGTTGGCAGCCCTTCCTCACTTTGCTGGAAGAGCTCTTTCCACGCGCCCGATCGGTCGGACATTGTTTTGGAATACCGCAATGAACTTAGCAAGTTCCGCTGCCACCTGGATGCATCGGCCCAGTTGTGCGAGCACTTCTTCGGAGTTGTGTGAGTCTCCGAGTGGTCCTTCGATTGGTCCGCCGGGGATTCACACAATTCCGCGCACAAGTACGATTGCATCGAATCGGACGCCCTCATACGATGCGCTCTGAACAAGAACGAGCCTATCGAAAGTGAAGAAGCGTGTTTTAATCATCACTTTGCCCGCGCTAGCGGTCGCAATCGTCCTTCTGCACTTGCGCCGTTCGCCGGATACCATCCCTGAGATGGAGCCAGAAGTCTCACCGACAGCTCCGATCACGCTGGTACCAAAGCAACCAACAGGCCAGACGAATAGTGAACCTTCGGATTCGGCACGCCCCATCGACGCGGCCAAGCCCAATCCAGGATTCAACGACGCCTCAGCATTGCGCAAGGGCAAGACCGAAGGGTCAGGTCAAACCAATGACGCGTGGAGCACGTTTTCTGATCGTTTGGCGACAGCAAAGTCTGGAAATGCCCATGAAGCATGCCTATTGCAACGCGATCTCCAACGTTGCAAGTCCTTGCAGATGTTTACTGAGAGCGAAAAGGGTATTGGCGCTCTCGTGCATGCAAAATCAGAGACAGAGCTGGCAAGCGCGGAGCGATTGCTCTTTGGTGACTCCATCGCAAACACACAACTATTCTGTGTCGGATACGATAGTTCAATGTCAGATAAGGGTATTGAACTAGACCTGCTTCGGGCAGCAGCGAACGATGATCGATACTCGTCACAGGTTGATGCGGTTCTCAGACTGCCAACTGGTATCTCTCCGGAGCAGCGTTCAGAAGCGTTGGTGCGTTGGTCAAACCGGAACGATCCCCGCGCCGCGTGGTACTTAGTAAAGAAGTCACTTCTGCCAAAGGGCGAGACCGGTCTTGGAAGCGTATCTGATCGAGACCTATTTCGAGCGCTTCGGCTAGCGCAGCTCTCGTTCGATGACTGGCAGGACTCGGATCGGATCGGCAAGCTGCAGCAAAATCTAGAGTCTCGACTCGGGCCAGAAAACGTTTCGACGCTTGATGCTGAAGTTCGTGCCGCAATTCCTCCAGAAGCCATTTCTATCTATCCACGAGATAGCAAGCTCTTAGTGGGCATTCCGACGCCTGGAATAGCCAAGTGCGAATAGGAAGCCAAGACGACGATGGACGCCCCGGTCTAGTAAAGAGGCTTCTTGCCGAGAAAATGCGCCTTCTTGAGGTAACTTCGGTGTTTCTGAGCAAATCCATCCGTGCCGGACCGGTGGCGCCGGGGCTTGATAGGTGCGGAGCAAGACGGAGAAGCAAGACACCCACAGATCCAAGGAAACGCGCGCCATTAAGCCGTCTCAGAACAATGAGTCTCCGCTGAGACGGCGTGACCTCAGAAATTTCTGAGCGCAGTTTCAGAAATCGCCCAATGCGCGGGTGTGGCCAGTCAGGGAAGATCGCCTCGACACCCCGCCAAGGAAGGAGGTCAACATGCCACAAGCGCGCGAACGAACCGCTCCACCAAACTGCACGGGCTACTATCACTGCGTCAGCCGCTGTGTCCGTCGGGCATGGCTCTGTGGTTATGACAAAGTCAGGCAGAAGAACTTCGACTACCGCCGCGAGTGGGTCGAGGCGCGTCTGCTAGCAGCGGAAGCTGAAACACCCATGAATCCCAGAAAACCCTTGCCGCTATGCCGTCTCAGAGAAATGAGCCGCCGCCAAGACGGCGTGGCCTCAGAAAATTCTGAGGCCCAAATCGGCCAGAGCGGTATGACACCCATAAGTCCGATAAACCCTCACAAGTGAACCGTCTCAGTGCAGCTTGCTACAGCTGGTGCTGGTCCGGATTCAGTGAATTCTGGAAAAGAAGCCAAGGCGCCCAAAATCCCTCAGAAAGCCCGCCTCACAGGTGCGCCTCAAGACCCCGGGAGCAGCGTTATGCGCAGGTCAAATTGCTCGCAACCCTCAAGCCATCCCACATTGAGCGCCTTGCGCCTGTTGCGCAGGTAGACTGATGGCGGGACTGAAGGTCCAGGATGCACGAATTCAGTCCCTACCAATGGGGATGTCGAAGTCGCGGCGCGCTTGATCAGTCTGCAGTGAGATTGTCTGCTTATAGGCCATCCGCTAAGAGATCGATGGGGATGAAAGGGGGCAGTGTCGGTGGCAATGTCGTTAGGGCCGTCTGGATCAACGATACTCAAATTGCCAACACTGGCAGCGTTTCCTACCGTAGCGAGGGCGACGCACAACCCAGTGTTCTTGTATCGTGTCCCGTACTAATTGTTCTGCATCGGAGCATCGCATGAAATGCCGCTCATTTCGGGTTTGGCTTGTCGCGCTGTTTGCATTGACAAACTCGGCGTCGGCAGAGGTATTGGCCATGGACTTTTCAGACCTGCGGTCGGCGGAGCGGCTTCCCTATAGCTGGGACTATTACAGCGAAATTGAACATAAGGGTGTGGTATCGGAGCTGCGGATGAATACCTGTTTGAAAAAGAGCGATTTGCTCAAGAACTTTCCAGTCGGCACTGCACGCAACTACTATTGGAACTATGTCGCGGCCAAGCAACAGCAGCGCAATGCCAAGCTCCAGTCACTCGGCAGTATCGATGGGATCAAGATTTCTGAAATCTTGATCACCTTCTCAGAGCCGGTCGACTTCGTCAAAATCCTAGCGTTCAGCCCCGTTGGCAGTAAGCGACTCTGTCCTTTCATGCTCGTTTCCGAGTGGGAGTGGCTGGTTCGATACAGCCCGAGTAGCATCGTTAACGAAGGCGGCCAGCAGGTCATTCTAACCGCGCTGTGGGACGAGGTTGCCTTCAGGGTTCGCGGGCCGATGGTCACACGATTCGTGATCGAGTCAGGTCGGCCCAAGTTCTTGTCAAGTGGCCCAAACTAACTACGGCTTGGTCGACGATCTGCCTGGGAGGGTCGCCCGACCCGAAGCATCCGAGCCGAATCGTAGAATTCGCCAAACGCATCCAGCAATATGCAGACGAAACTGCAAGTAACTCCTAGCAACCCGACGTGCGCACCACACCCCAGACCTAAGGACTCGTCATGTGAATGGGGTACCGGTCTCTTTGTACAGTGGGTGTCAAGTCTGTCTCCCCAGCGTGGTAACTCTCTGGCGCTGCACCTTTGGCAGCCTCGGTATCCCGGAGCGATGGCATTGGGGCGGACGCGTCTGACCCTGGCAGTGTGCGAGCGCGTGGGCTGAGTTTCATAAGTTGCTTGGGGAGCCTCTAAACTTGTTCCGCGGCTCAGTGGCCGAAAGCCGAGACACCCAGCAAGCTAAGAAAAATCGCGCCACTAAGCTGTCCGAAAGCAAGTATTCTTCCCTAACATCGCGACATGACCGAAATTCCTGAGCGCACTCTCAGATGTCGCCGAATACGGCGGCGGCGTCGATAAGCAAAGATTGATTCGACAACTCGCGAACGAAGGCGATCAACGTACTGCAAGCGTGCGAACCAACGGTTCAGTCAAAGCCGATGCGCTACGACCACTGTGTCATCCGAATGGTCCGGCGGACTTGATTCTGTGGCAGCGAAAGCTGATGGTCGCACGCAAACCTGAAGTTCGATACCTTTGGCTGGTGCGGCTTTGGCCGAATGCGTTCGCAGTTCGAATCTCCAGTGGAGGAGGGCCGATAGAAGGATCAGACACCCAGCGCTGCCGCAATTGACCTCTCGTCACCCCGGACTTGATCCGGGGCGAGTTTAAACAGCCGAACGGCGGGCGTATCCGAACAGCTGGAGACCCAAACTAGGTGGGTGTCTCCGAGTCACTCATCCGAGTCACTAGCTGACCCAGGAGCTCAGAACGCCAACGACCCAGTGATCCTGCTGCCATTCCAAAGCGAATGCGCCCCCTGACCATCGATCGTTGAAATGAACCACTGCATGGATCCCATCCGGGTCGAACTCGACGGAGATCGTCATGGGCATCAAGGTTGCAAACGCACCGTGTGGTTCAAAGACACCCGGATCGAGTGATCTGGGAATAACAATCACACGTTTCTGACTGCTCAACGCCGAGACGTCTTCGGGATCGACAATCAAGAACAAGGTCTGCTCACTGCTGCGATGGCGCTTGACGAACTGTTCGCTCTCGGGGACCAACACAGAAATCGCTTGATCCTCGCCCTCTTGTATAAGGCTAAGCGCACTCGCCAAGGCCATACTGCGCTTACCTCGACCGTTGTTGAACGCCACGTTCGGAAACGAATCGTCGGCATCCGGAATGGAGTCACCATCAGTGTCGGCAGAAAGTGGGTCGAGAAGCAGTTGTTGCTCGGCGAGATCAGTCAGGCCATCCTGGTCTTGGTCCTGCATGATCGCTTCCAGCGATGCTCGCAGTTGCAAGACTGCCCGACTGCGCTGAAACTCCAATGTCACTGGCGGAAAGCTGATGCTCTCAGACTTCAGTTCCGCAACCCGCACTGATAGAGACAATTGCCCGTCAGCAATCATGGGGCCTTGTTGTTCTGCCAACTCGAATGGCAGATGTTCCTTCAACCCGAGGTAGTACCGCGTAACCGCGCCTTCAGGTTTGGCAGTTCGCTGCAGCCAAAAGCCGGCTGCAGGCAGCTCTCCGGATGGGTCGTAGTCTTGTGACAGCATCAGTGCCCAGCTGGCGTCGTCCGTTTCTGTGCAGCGCAGAGCAGATGTTGCGCAAGTTCCGGTTTGGTCGGTTTCAAGACTAAGCTGCGCGTCGATCGGCGACTGCGTATATGGATTAAACCGGTCAGCCTGCAGTTGCGTACTGATGCGCGCTGCCAAAGCGCGATCCTGGTCGCTCGCGTTGCCTTCCTCTTGGTCTCCAAACCAGCGATCTTCCGCCGCGAACGTATCAATGAGCCATGGACCATCATCGGTCTCGATGTGCGCCACGAGCTTGTTCAATTCGGCGATTCGGGTCCGAACCGCTGGTAGCTTCTTCAAAAGCCGCGCCGCCATCCTCTGATCACGTTTGCTCAGACTCGCTTGCCACTGCGCCGGAATCCCGGGAAGCCAGTCCTTCGGCAATGCGGCATCGCGGTACTGTTGGGCAACGCGTCGCTGGTAGCTTCGAGCTCGCAACATGTAACTGCACCCGACTTCGGCGGGAGGCGTACCAAAGAGCCACGCAAACGGATTCCGGGCGATATCGCCTGCGAGCAGGGATCGTGTGCATTGCGCAGCATAGCGGGAGCGACCCACGTCGTCGCCGGCATAGGTGTCGGGCGGGCCTGGATCAACCGGCTGTGCGGCGGCAGCGAGCATCGACTGTACGCATGCGTCATCGCCGATGTCCGCGCAAGCCATCGCCAGACCGGCCGCGGTCAATTGCGGGCTCGCCTCCAGAAAGAGACTAACATCACCCTTCTCACACTCACCCTCGAGAATCGCGCCGGAAGTCAGCAGGGTGCGGTCACCGGAAGACAACGATCGGAACAAGCGCAGCGCCTCATCATTGAACCCAGCCTCCAGGTAGGAATCAATTAGCGCCTGAGCCGTTCGCACACGCAGTAACGAATCGACCTGCTGTGTCTCTGAAATGACTTGCCAACCCAGTTCTCGCGCGGCAATCGACTCGGCCGCATTCGAGGATGACCAAGCGTCGCCAAGAAATGCCAACTGGACGTTCGAGAAGGCTGAGCAGAAGGAGTCGGCCAGGCGATCATCGGCGCAGCGTTCACCCTTCTCGCAGCGTTCACCGTGGGGCTGCTCGCTGGCTTTGGCCAAGCCGTTGACCAGGTATACAATTCCGCAGATCAAGGCGATTCGTAGTAGATAGTGCATGGTCGTCCCTCGGAACTCTTTTGCAAGTATGACCGAAGTCCGAGTGCCGTTAGATTGACCGATCCGACATCCGCGCATTCGTACTGATCTGAGGTCGAGTGGCACTGTTGGAGATTGCGTGACCGATTGGAGAGCGCAAAACACCCACAAGTCCCACGGACACCGCGCTAAGGAGAGCCAACTAAGACGCATAAGTCCCAGAAGCACGCGACAAGTCTGACAACAGCCAGTATCGTGTTACGCCATCTCGTCTAGTTGCTGCGGTCGCGTGGACTCATGAAACGTTACGGAATCTGGCTGTTGTTGTGGTGCGCCGGCAGCTTGTGGGCCGCGACTCCTGAAGTCTATCGCGCGCACGGCAGCGGTCATCTGGTCATTGCGCCGGATGGCAGAGTGGACGACGTGCACCTGAATCAGGCTTTTGGCAGCGAGGCGGATCAAGTGCTCAGGGGTCGCATCCAGGGGTGGCGCTTCGAACCCTTGCTGGAAGGCGGCAAACCGGTACGCGCGAAGGCTCGATTTACGATTACCGCACAGATCGACGCTGGCATCGAGGGCAAGAACTATCTTCGCATTATCCAGGTCGATTTTCTCAGCCAGCCAGCGGAAAAGTCGAAACAACGCATGATCAATCTCAAGGAGCCCGATTACCCGCGTGATGCGGCGCGCGCCGGCATTGGCGCGGAGTTCGAACTGTTGCTGATGCTGGACCAATCCGGCAAGGTGTTGGAGTCTGCGAGAGACGGTGCGTGGGTGTCTGGCGAGGGTCGGATTCCGCAGAAAAGCACTCAGCAGGAGTTTCTGTCACTGTTCTTGGATGCCACCGATCGCGCGGTTGATCAGTGGGATCTGGCGCCGCTGGCGACGCGCGGCGTACGCTTTGTACGTATACCGGTTCAATTCCGAACCAAAACCGGCAAAAACAAGTCACCGTGGCGGCGTTCGTATAGCGTGGCAGTCAAACGAGCCAATTGGCTCAACCAGCCGGTGCTGCCACCTCCCACCCTGGTGACAATGGATGGCAGCGTCGGCCGCTCGGATCTTCGGTTGCTGAGCCCGCTGGACGAGACATCCGCGCCTTGAAACCGATTGGCGTAAGCCAATCGTGCTGAGATAGCCTGGCGTGGAACAAGATCCCCCCACAACCCACGAACAACGCGTCACAGATGCCTCTCGGGCCACTGGCTCAGCCCTGAAATCTTCGCGGGCGAATTGCAGCTCAATCGTTCGAGCGTACCAGCTCCCGTGAGTAAGCTCTGTCGATAGAACCATCGCCAGCCGAATGCCACTAACAAAAGGAACCAAGCCCTATGAAACGACTCATCGGCACCGTACTTGTCTTCACCTGTGCGAGCAGCTCAGCCAGTCAGTGTATCGAAAGAGAATTTGACGCCGATGGGGCTAGAAACGCTGAATCGGTCGTGCTGTTCCAGATCACCTCCGCGAACCTTGAAGGTAGCCCGCTAAACGCGAAAGGACGTACTCGTGGCTACGACGTTGTAGCCGATGTAGCTGTGGCCGCTGTACTCCGTGGCGAAGGCGACCTCAAGAGAATCAGATACGTTGGAAATTCGACTCACTGCGGCGAACACTTCGATGTTGGCGCATACTACTTCGGGTTCGGTTCCATCAAGGATGGGACCCTTCGGGCGAGCATTGGCAATGTACTGTATGTGCTTCCGCTTTACGAAGAAGGCGCACCGACAGCCAAGGAAGTCAAAGAAATGATTTCCGGAGAGGCGGAGTTCCCGGAATTTTTCCTCCGGCATACGGAAAGACACCTCAGAGGCATCGTTTGTCAATTGCCGCCAGACAGCGCGAAGAAATGAGCCGCGTAGCGTATGGAAGGCGAGCCAAGACACCCATAGGCCCGGCAAGAAGCGCGCGGCTGAGCCATCCGGTGCGCATCGTGCCGCAGGCGAGCGAACCTGCCATGTGGGTGGGGGCTGTCTGCAGAGTGGGTGATGAGTCTGTCTTTGTCGAGTCGATCTCTGTATTGGTTTGGATTGGCGGGGACTTGCAGATATCCACGAGGCTTACAAACGTCTGCGAACGAACGACGTCAGACACGATGCGGGTGGGTCATGCGGTCTCCGGAAGCGAAGACACCCAAAAATCCCGCGAAATCCCCGCCACTAAGACGCCTCAGAGCAATGAGCCGCCGCTGAAGCAGTGTCGTCCAAGAAATTTCCGCGGGTCACTTTTTTCAGATATCCCCCAATGCGCGGGCGTAGCGAGCCGCGGAAAATCACTTCGACACACCGACACGGAAGGCGAACAACTTGCCGCAAGCGCGCGAACGAACCGTTCCACCAAATTACACTGGCTGCTATCACTGCGTCAGCCGCTGTGTTCGGCGGGCTTGGCTCTGTGGCTATGAAAAGGTCAGGCGGAGAAGCTTTGACTATCGACGCCAGTTGCGCGGCGCTGGTGCTCAGATTTTCCGGCCACGGACGACCCAGGGCTGAAACGGGACCAGGGCTGAAACGAGCACCGAAACGGGACAGCCACTACGCTCAATGGAAGCGACAGCGGCTCAGGCACGCTTCACGCGCAGGCAAACAGAGCGCTGCCCATGTTACTCAGTTCATCTATTTGGGATGGCTCAACGGAGCGTCCTCTGCACCCCGACCTCGCGCCAGTGTTCCCCTGCATCCTCGCTGAAATGCAATTGCCCAACGTCGCCAATCACAATGACCAGACTCGACGACGGTGGATTGAGGATCTGCCGAACAGGGAAGCCTCCGCTGAGCGCGGTTTGCCAACTCTTGCCCTGATCAACGCTGCGAGCCAATCCCTGAATCTGACTCGTACCGGGCACAAAATCGTAGCGGATCAGCGTGTTGTCCACCTTCATTGCTAGGTTTGCGGACGCGGTCTCGTCATCTCTAGGGAGCTTCCGCCAATTGCGCCCATGATCAGTGCTCTCGTGCCAAAACGCGACAAATCCGACAAGCGCCATGAGCGGACCGTTGTTACGGCCAATAAACGACAGAGGTTGTCCAGGCAGTGCTCTCGCTTCGAACGTTCCGCTTCGCGTGTTATAGGCTCCAAGTGTTTTCTTTGCGGTGGGGAACAACAACTCATCGCCTGCGACATAGAGCGATGATGGTTGAAAGCGTTGCAATTGATTGCCTTGCCACGCTTCGGTAGCTGGCTGACGCAGCACTTCCTGCCAACGCGCTGACGAATCAGTTGCGCGGTACAGAACCAATTCCTTGCCTTCACGATGCAGCAGATAAACAAACCCATCAGGCATCAGCTTCGCGCTCAGCGTGCGTCCTCCGCCCAGCCCAGAGGTGGCCGATTGCCAGGACGAATCTGCACCCGATGCGCGCTTGGCCATTTGCATGAACCCACCGCCAACGAGGAGTGTCCCATCGGGGAATCGTTCAAGAATATCGAGCGGCGCGGTGAGGCCGGTATCGATGACCTCGATCTGGTCGCTCCCTATCGACCAAGAGAACAGCATGCCGGCCGAACTACCGATATAGACCGTCCGGTCCATCAAGATGGCACTGAGATACTCGCTGGCAACGTAAGCAGCCCGTGTCCTTGGACCCATCGTGCCAGCTGCGGACCGAATCGGAAGATCGCCAACCGCCAAACCCGGCGCGTAGTCCGCTAGTCGCATCCGTGTCAGGGTCGGTTCATTGGCCCGCCAGTGCACATCGGTAGCTGTACCCTTCGAGTTGAGCATAAACACCACAGTGCCTTCGTCACTAATGGTGCCAGCCTCAACCGTGATCAGCGACTCGGGGGTGTCGGCCAGTCGTCCCACCGAAATGTTGCGGTACGTGCCGGCCGGTACAGCGCCCGCGTAAAGACGATGCGTTTCGTCGACCATGTATCCCATCAACCGTTCGTTCTTGCCATTCGCCAGATTCTCCAGCTCGATCCAATACTCGGCTTCGAAAGCGTACCGAAATGCGCGTGTGTCTGGCGGGGGTCGATGCTCGTTGTGGACGACCACAACGACGCCGTAACCGTCCGGAACGACACGCGTTTGGGATTTTCTGGCCACGGCGTTCATGGTCCAGAGACTCAAGATCAAACTTAGTCCGATCAAGGGCCCAAGCCAGGAAACGCTTCGACAGAATGCAATTTGGTTCAAGACTCGCCTCAATCGGATCAGTACGACATTGCGCACAAACTCATCTGGTAAGCACTAGCGAAGAAAGTTCAAAACGCCGCGAAGGCAAATGCAGCCAAGCTTAGCGCAGCACCTCAGTACTTGGAGGAAGCTAAGACGCCCACGAAAGCCCGAGTGCCGGCGTCCCTGAGCCGTCTCAGAGACTCTTGCTTCAGTAGGGTGGCGGGTCTCAGAAGCGGCTGCGGCGAAGAGCAAACACGCATCGAAACCACCGGCAAACCCGCCTCACAGATGCATCTGACAGCCCCGTAGAGCCAAGTCCCGAAGCCGTTCAATAGATCGCATGGCCAATGCCATCCCACCTGGAACACCGCGCGCCTATGGTCGATTCTAGACACCCACGAAACGCACAAAATCCGTGCCACTGCGCCGCCGCAGAAATGGGGAGCCTGCACTGAGGCGTCGTATCCAATTCGAGACGACAATTCATCGACGATTCCGCCCGACAGCCGGCAGGTCAACGCTATCGCTTGACTCTTCAAGTACCACCGCGTTCAATGCGACCTCTAGCGACAAACGACATCGCGACAAGCTTCCCTTGCGGAGGGGTACGAGACCCCCACTACTCTTCAATTCCCCAAGCCGCATCTCAAGAATCCGCGCGATGTTGCGGGGCACCCGTCCGACGTCGATGGCTTTGTCGGAATGCGGCAACTGCGATCGTTGCGTGTCCCGTTCCAGCAAAGAATCGCGCGATGGCAAGTGTCACTCAATGCTAACGACAATGCGCGATCAGCCTACCCTGAGCCGGCGCTTCACCGGCTTGGTTTTGCCTCTCGGGGCTCTTTAGGTCAGAATCGCCCGGGTGCCGAAGGCGTTGTCGCCAGCCCATCGGTTTTGGATTAGCTGCTGAACTCGCTGGCCCGCTGCTTCTGTGCCGAACTGCTTGAGGGCAAATGGACATCACCGAACTGTTGAATCGCATCCGCCAGATCAATGTGGACGCCCTTAAGGACGCAGCGGTCGCTTACGGACCTTGCATTCTCGAGCCTGCGCTGTGCGATGACGAAGGCAATGTCGTTGGCGACGGCGACTTGGGTTTGCCCTGCCGTGTGGATTTGGTGCCCGCTGATGACGATGAGGCGGAGCCGATTACCGTTGACACTGAGACCCATCTTGAGTTCGAGGCGCTCGAACTCGATTGTGAAGGCGTTCCGGTCATCATGCGGCCCTTTTCGTGGGACAACGCGCTGTTCCTGATCCAACGAAACGGCGTGGTCGATTGGGCGCCACTCGCGGATTGGTTTTGGCAGTGGTTCGACGCCGAAAGCGAAAATTCAGAGGATGAAGACGGGATGCTGGGGGTTGTGCATTTCATGTCCGATCCCGAGCCGACCGATGGCGGATACAGCTTTGTCGTGGATTTTGGTTCAGCGCCGCCTGAGTGCTTCCTGGATCTGATCGACGCGCTGGTGGATCTACAAGCTGAGCAAATCGAAGTTCAATTGCCCTGACTTGCGTTGGAATGACCTGCCGGACCAAGGCGGGGGGAGCTATGGTTCAAGCGGGAATCCAGTAGCGGGAATCCAACGGGAATCCAGATACCCATGAACCACGCCAAACCCACGCTGCTCAGCCGTTCCAGAGCAAAGTGCTGTCGTGCGGAAGTATCGGACACCCAGCAAAACCGAAATAAATCTCTCGTCACCCCGGATTTGATCCGGGGTGGGGTTAAGCTGGTGCACGGCGGGCGCCTCCAATCAGCAGGAGACCCGAACTGGGTAGGTGTCTCCGATTACTGGGCAGTATCGATCTTTCAGTCGAGGCGTCCGATGTGCGTGGCTCCCAAGTCTCAAAGAATAGCTGATTCAGATGTTGCAGCTGTCAGAGCATGGAACGCGCCGTCGCTAAAGATCACTGTTGTCGGCTAAGGAATGAGAAGTGCGTTGCCTGGGTAAGATTCCGCAACACCGTTCCCGGAGCTGCATAGGCGTTCTGAACTTTCTCGAAGTTCCAGACTCTCTCAGTCATTCGACTCCCTCGTTGCAACCCGTAGCGAAAAGCAACGAATCGCCTTTCTGCTGCTCAATTTTCCGCCCAACTCATGAATGACGAACACATTCCCGAGATTCAAGCGCTCTTGAGCGTCTTGGAGCCCTACGTAACGGCGGAGCTTGATTCGACGGGCACGCTTTCCGCATTCGCAGCGCTGCTCACAGACGCGGGCGACGTGATGATGATGCTTGACCCAATGCGCAGCGCCGAGCCGGGCTCAAGCTACTTGCAGGCCATATTGTCGTCGCAGCAATCGCTCATGCGGAAACACCAGGTTGTCGCCGTTGCCTTCTGTTGTGCCGGATTTTTTGAAGCCCAAGGCGTCAAAGAAGGGGGTGTGGAGATCCGTTTGGAGTGTATCGACGGGCGCGCGATTGAAGTGACCTATCAATTCCGTCGCGAAGACAGGCCTTGGTTCAATCGCCACATCGGATTCTTGCCGAAGTCGCGAATGGAGCACCGTCAAGTCCGGTCAGCAAAGCCGACAATCCTGAAGCAACATGGGGACGCCCAGGGCAACAATCTGTAGGGGCGGGAGCCGCAACCAGCGTTCCGAGACGAATTCGAGATACCAGCCAACGTCAAACCAAGCCTCAGAAGTTGGCAACCGCATCCCTGCGCTGGTACCAAGCATGTCTCGGCATTAGAGGATTGTCATCGCCCACTCAGTCGAGTGCAGCACCCTGGATATCAATCACCCTCACCCCTCCATCAGAAAGTTCGCATGTCATCCGGACATAGCGTCGCTCCTGTTTATTGATGACCTGGACCAACCAGCCGCCCTCGTTTGGCGCGAGAGCCCATTGAGCCCCCGACCGGATGTCTGCCAGCCCTTCGCGCATATCATCAGCAGGCGATACCCACTGCAGTGGTTGATACAGCAATGCGAATCTCGGGTCACCTTCGAGCGAAGTCAGCTGTTTGCGGTCAGGATTGGGAGAATCGTTTGTATCGTGCGCGCGACTTTCCCGCTCATCAGCTTCCCGTTCGGCACTGAGGCGACGATCGAAGGCGGCGTGATCAAAGGCGGCATTGTTCTCTGAAATCGCTTTGATAATCGAAAATGCGTCAGGAATGTCAGCAGCTTGTGCGACCAGCACGCTAGCCTCCGGGAGCCCAACCGAGGTCCTAGCAGTCCAGTCTCCAAGGTGGCCGCGCACTCTCTTAAACTCAGCCGAAAAGCCGTTGCGTTGATCAGCATCAGACCGACATGTGTAGGTCGCGATACTCGCTCGATCACATGTAACGCCGTCCGGTGAGTACAGCTTCACTGGAGAGCACCCCATCATTGAGAAAGGCATAAGCAAGCAAACAAGCGCTCCGATCTTCTTGCTGATGGCTGTGTCTCCGAACACGTCTTCATTCCTTCCTGTATTGCGCAAGACAGAGGCCGCGACACCCACAAATCAAACACAACCCGAGCCACTGAGCTTTCTCATAGCGCCGAGTCTCGCATGAAGTGGCACGATCTGAGCATTCTCTGAGTGAATGATCAGAAATCGCCCAATGCCCAAGTGCGGCCGGTGAGAAAAAGCCGACCCGACCCGCCGCCCGATATGTCTCGAATTCGAACTACTCCCAGAGCCAGTCCTGTCGAACTTGCATGGCGCCTTGCATGAAGGCATCGTCAAGCGGCAAACAGAATCGCTCCGATTTCGGACAGATATTGCCGCTCGATACCTGCAAGGTCAGGAAGCCGAGTGTAAACGCGCTCAAACCCAGCCCTCGAATGGCCAATCGCGAGACACTCCGGACCATGACCGCAAACAGCATCCAGAGAGTTACCATGGCTTGAAAACAAGCGATCAGGAAAACGACCTCATAGCCAAGCGGCTTAAACACGAACCCCATCCTAGTGACCATCAAAAGCCACGCCGCAATCAGGAGACACAGAGCCAGCAGAACAGAAGTGACAACCCGCATGATGACGCTCCGTTTGATGGCAAGAAACTCAGATCTAGCGGTCTGAATCCTACGGCGGCCAATGAGACAGCTGTGACAGCCATAGGTTCCAAAAGACTCACGTCATTCGGGCATCTTCGTGCCGCCGAACGATCGGACACCCAGCGATACTGCAATTGACCTCTCGAAACACCGGACTCGATCCGGGGTGAGTTGACGCAGGCGAACAGCTGGAGACCCCGAACAGCTGAAGACCCGAACTAGGTGGGTGTCTCCGATTCACTCTGCGCCGATTCACTCACCGACCGAGGCCAAGGAAACGCGCCTAAAACGGTGTATCCTCGAACCGTGACCGACCGCACATTCGCCGCAAACATGAGAGCAATCTTCCTGCTGATATTGGGTTGTCTGACGGCATGCGCGATCCGTAAAAGCGATGCAGAAATCGAGCGGGAGCTCGAACTGGCGAATCAGGAATGGCTTCGAGAGCGGCGTGACGAATGCCTCGCTGCAACGGGCGTATGTTGGCTGGAGACGCTGCCCGAGCTTTCGCTGAACGACCTGAAGAATTGGGGGGCAGCCATAAAAATCGATTGCAACTTAGCTTTTGTTGACCACACGGAAATCACTGCGAAAGCAGAATGCGAAGGAAACATTCTGGCAGCAATGGAAGCATTGGTCGCGCGCTATCCAGAGCAGCTATCCTCGGTGTCTCGCGGTCAGCTTCGCTACGAACTCACCGATGACGGATGCATTTCGCTGACCAACGGCTACTGTGCATGCACCTTTAGCGGTTTCGCCGAGGTGCCGTTGGTTTGGAAGCGCCGGTTGGAAGACTGATTCCTGCGCCTGCGGAGGATCGATCGCGTGTTGTGTTCCGGCCTTGCCTGCTGCAGGTGGGCGACGAAACCGGCGTCCAACGTTGCTACTGTTCGCTAAAAGCAAGTTTGCAACGCGAGAGGCACACGCGTAACCGCGGTGTCGTTTCGCCGAATCAGCCGCCAGTCGTCACGGTACTGCCGCTACTGATCCCAAAGCCGTTGTCGGGGCAGGATGGGCTCCATAGTGTTGTTCGGGCGCGGCCACCTTCGACGGCCAAACCAACAGGAACAGCTACTATGAAAACTCAATCGCGATGGAGTCACACCTTGAAACGCATGCTGGCGACTTGTCTGGCCATTCTGGGTATCGGGGGCATGCCTTGTCCGGGCAGCGCCAGCGATCACATTCTGGAACAAAACAAAGCCCTGGTGCGGCAGGTGTATGAGCAGGGTTTGAGTCGCGGCGAATTCAAGGTGCCGTACACGTCTGATTTCATCGGCCACGGCGGCAACAGAACGTTTGATCACGCGGCGGGCCTGGCCGAAGCCAAGGGATTTCGTACGGCGTTTCCAGATCTTGAAGCGCGCGTCGATCTGATCCTGGCCGAAGGCGACTTGGTCTCGGCGCGCTGGACCGCCACCGGCACCAACACCGGTGCAGCCATGGGCATTCCGGCAACGGGCAAGCGCGTGCAGATCAGCGGTACGGCGGTGTTTCGGATTCAGGATGGCGCGATTGCCGAAGAGTGGACTTCTGGCGACAACCTCGGCCTGATGCGGCAATTGGGCTTGCTGCCAGCCGCGCTAACAACGCCCTCGCCGAAAGAAGCAGCGCAGCGATAGGATCAGCAGATGAGACTGCTCGGCCTAGGCGGCACCCATCGCGCGTGGATCGCTCGGATCGCAGGAGCCTGGGCCTTGCTCGGGCTGCTGCTCGCGGCTCAGGCTTGGTTGTCCTATTCGATTCGCAACGAGCCAATCGCATGGACGCGTTCGCTCGCGGTGTGGCTGAGTTGGGCTGGCTTCTGGGCCATTTTGACGCCGATTGCGCTGCGACTGGTTGATCGCTTCCCGATTGAGCGACCCATGTGGTGGTGGCGCCTGATCGTGCATCTCATCGCCAGCGTGGTCCTGGCGAGCTTGAATCTCGCCCTGTTCGCAGTGGTTGGCCCGTGGGTGGGCGCGCAGAATGTCGAAGCCACTTGGTGGGCGACGTTCTCGCGATTGATGGGCACTGCTTTTCTGCTCAATCTGCCCGTGTATTGGCTGATGATCGGCGCGAGTCAGGCCGTGCGCGCCGCCAAGGTGGCACGCGAACGCCAACAGCAAGCACTGGCACTGCAGGCACAGTTGGCGGAAGCGCGACTGCAAGCACTGCGCGCGCAGATCAAGCCTCACTTTCTGTTCAATGCGTTGAACACCGTGGCCGTGCTGATGAAAGAAGATGTCGCGCTAGCTGAGCATGTGCTGCTGCGAGTGTGTGAGCTCCTGCGATCAACGTTGTCGGCTGACGACTCGCACCAAATTCTGCTGCGCGACGAACTCGCCCTGGTCGAGGCGTATCTGTCGGTCGAGCAGCTTCGTCTCGGCGAGCGATTGTCCTACCAAGTCAGTGCCGAGCTCGAGACCTTATCGGCGCAGGTACCACCGCTGGTGCTGCAAACCCTGGTGGAGAACGCCGTCGAACACGGGATCGCGCCACGGCGAGCACCCGGTCGCATCGAGGTGACGGCAACGCAAACGGAGTCCGGCATTCGTCTCATCGTTTCCGACAATGGCCTGGGCTTGGCCAATGAGACATCGGAAGGCATTGGGCTTCGCAACATCCGAACGCGCCTGGCCTTGCTCTATGGCGATCGGCAGCGATTGGTGCTGCAACCTGCTGCGGAAGGCGGCTTGGTCGCCCGCATCGACCTGCCCATGCCGAATGAGCCCGAACCATGAGCTACCGCGCGCTGATTGTCGACGATGAACCGATCGCCCGCCGTGGCATGCGTACGCGGCTGGCAGCGCAAGATGATTTCGAGGTGGTTGGCGAGTGCGCTGATGGCGCAGCGGCGATTGAGTCGATTCTGGAACTCAAGCCGGACGTCGTGTTTCTCGATGTTAAAATGCCCGAGGTCGACGGCTTCGAGGTGGTCGCTGCCTTAAAGCCAGAACAACTGCCGGCCGTCGTGTTTGTCACTGCCTTCGATCAATACGCCATCAAAGCCTTCGACGTGCAGGCCTTGGACTACGTGCTCAAGCCCATTGACGGAGAACGGTTTGAGCGCACGCTGATGCGAATCCGTGAGCAACTGGCGCGGAAGCAACCAGATCAGGACTTGGCCGGACGAATCGAGCACGCCCTGGCAAGACTGCGACAGGACGGCCATCGCGCCTACGCAGACCGCTTGGCGGTGCGCACCGACAACCGCGTGCGGATCCTCGAAGTGGCCGACATACTATGGGTGCAGGCGGCCGGCAACTATGTCGAACTGCACGTCGCCAACAAGGTGATCCTGATGCGCAGCACGTTGACTGATCTGACCGCACGCCTGGACCCAGAGCGCTTCGTTCAAGTGTCACGCTCGGCGCTGGTGCAGGTGCGCCACATTCGCGAGCTGCAGCAAGGGTTTGATGGCGACTATGTACTGCTTCTCAACAACGGCGCCACGGTCACAGGCAGTCGCCGGTATCGGCAAGTCTTCGCGCGCTTGGGGCTTTGAAGGTCAGCGAGAACGTTCAGCGCCGGATGCTGAACTGGGCGGATACCCCAAGCAGCGATTGGTAGATCGAACGATCGGGGCAGTGAAGGAACAGAGCCGGGGCGCTGAGACACCCACAAATCCCAGGAGACCCTAGTCACTGAGCGGTCTCTACGCAATGCCAAGGCAAAGGATCGGAGAGGCAAAGGATCGGACACCCAGCGAAACCGCAATTCACCTCTCGTCACCCCGGACTTGATCCGGGGTGGGTTTTAGACTCTCGGCAAACCGGATGGAAAGCGGACATCTAGGAGGTTGCGGCGCCACCCCCAATTCGTCATCCCGACGAAAGTCGGGACCTGGGGCAATCTGGCCGCGGTGCCGCAAATACTCTGGATCCCGACTTTCCAGACTGTGTGAAAACACCTCAATCTGCCCGAGCCAAATGTGTTCGAGTGCCATTGCCACTATTGCCGTCATCCTGGAAGCCGCGCAGCGGATTCCGGGATCCAGGGCAATCTTGACTCAGACGATCGATCTGGCGCGCCGTGCGCCATCGTTGCGAGCACACCGCGAGATTGCCCTGGATCCCGGCTGCGCCAGGATGACGACAATAAGGTCTGTCACTGCGAGGCGCGGCTGACGCCGACCGGGCGACGCTCAATGCTTGAAGCAGTTTCAGACTGATTGCAATGCACTTAACTTCAAATTGATTCCACCGTGGGGGCGTTTTCACACAGTCTGTTTCGTCGGGATGACGACAACGGAGTAGGCGGCCCTGCGACGGTGTCAGGCGCCATGAATACAGCCGGCCGCAGGATCGGACACCCAGCGAAACCGCAATCAACCTCTCGTCACCCCGAACTTGATCCGGGGTGGGCTTGAACTGGTGCACGGCGTGGGCCCCCGAACAGCAGGAAACCCGAACTGGGTGGGTGTCTCCGACTCGTCTGAACTGGGTGGGTGTCTCCGACTCGTCTCGTCTTCGACTCGTCTCCGACTCGCGGCATCTCCGACTCGCGGCAATTGTATTCAGACGCGCAACTCGTCAGAGTGCGTGCCCGCTGTGTACGCCCCCGCTGTCTCCGGAATCGCACGTGCCGCGCTCGAATCGCTCAACAGCATCCGCACTGCCATGCATTAGGGTGATGCCAGTGGCTTCAACCTTGACGCGAAGATCTTTGTAGCCCGGCGCCAGAAACTGCCCATTGGCATCAAGCGGCACCAACTCAACCTGTTGCGGGCGCTTAGGACGGTCGTGTCTCGAAAAGTAGAGCTTGCCATCACGCAGTTGCAGCGCAATAACGCCGAAGCATCCGGCATACCTTCGGCGTTTGCTGGCGGGGACACTGACCTTTGCAACGATCGCCGAAGGCGGCGCCAGCGCCCATTGGTATGCCGCCGCTTGAGCAGCGCTCAGGCCAGGCTTGGCTGCCAAAAGCGCAATGGCCTTCGCATGCGCGGCTGGCAATGCCAGATCTGACGAAACTGAAAGATCCGGTTTGACACCAACGCCTTCCCAATTCGTCCCAGTAATTGGGTTGATTGGAATATTCGACGACGCGCTCAGCACAAAACTCGGTGGGATTGGCGTAAAGCGCGTATTGTTCGCCGCACCATAAGAGGGCATGCCCACAATCGTGGCGACGCGTTCTGCCTGGGCTTGGTACGCAAACGCTTCGGCCGCCGAGCCCGTACCAGCATTGATCAACACGAATATCGGTTTACCGATCAGGCGTCGGTTGCGCTGACGCGACTGCTTGCTCCTAGGGCGCAGAGGGTCGGGAGGCAACAGTCGTTCGAGCAGGCTGTCTGCTGCATCGCTGGAACCACCACTGTTGTCGCGCAGATCGACAATCAGCGCGTCACCTTCAACGAGAAAGCGCGCGGCATCGGCATGGTCCCTGGGTGTGCGACGCGGGCTCCATCGGAATTGACTGAGCCGCATCAGGCGGACGTTTCCTGGAAGAATCTCCAACTGCTCTATGCCACTGTTGGACAACACGGCCTGCTTTTCGAGCAAGGCGGCCAATGCCTGATCTGCTTCATCGTGCTCGGTCATCGCAGCATAACGATCCGGATCCTGCTTCAGGTACAGGTGCCCGTCGGCAGATACGCGCTCAAGGTCTAGACTGATGCGCCGCGCAAATTCTGCCGGTGATTCGACATCATAGAATCCTGCTGCGTGCTGCGAGGTCAGCACGTCGACAATCGCCGCCACACGATCCTTAACCACATAGTGCTGCTTGATCTCATCGATAATCTGCAGCAATGCAGCGGAACGCTCGGACGCGCCCAAGTTTTCAGCGAAGCTTGGACGCGATGCGAAGACTACGCAGAAGACTAGCGCGGCTAAAAGTTGGAGGATTGGCTTGGTCACGGGGCAGATTTGGGGTGGTAATGAGCGAGGCGGTTAGAGTGCGGCTCGCGTTCCAGCGCAGCGATTGCCTCGTCAAGCAGGCGACTGAGTGGGTAGGGCAATTCAGCGTCCAAAGCGTCGGCAGCGCGCTTACTCGCGATCCAATGGGCTTCTAGCTTGCCGCGCAACTTGCGGCCCCGAGGTGTGAGCGAAACGAGCTGCTCGCGCGCATCCTTCCCTGGTACAGATGCTACGAACCCAGCCTTTCGCATCTGCGCCACGGTCTGACTGCACGCCGAATGGGTCAGTCCGGCTTTGCTGGCAAGCGTGGCAATGGACTGCGGCGCTTCGGCGAGCAGGCAGCGCATGATGGGCGTGAAACGCGGCCGGTAATCGGCCATGCCGTCGTCGTGATAGCGCGCGGCAACGGCTTGATCGAGCAGATCAGACAGGTGGCGTAGTTTGGTGCCGAGGGAACGCGTGGCGTAGGCGGGAGTCGTCATTGGGAAACTATAACAGCGCTGTTATAGCGTGCAAGTGCCGAAACTTCGGCGTCCGTATCGGAGTCGCCGGGGCTTGCTGGATGCGAAGAGCGTTGCGCGAACAGCTTGTTCTCAGTGCGCGAGCTAACCTGACGTCTGACGCGCAAGGCCCGGCTATCATCGCCTCGTCCGACTTTGTGAACCCGCGATGACCTCCGCTGCGCCGCACTTTCATTGCGAAGAATTGCTCCGAACAGCAACGGTGGTTGTCTGCGACTTGCAATGTGACGGCGGCCTGCCGCATCAGGAGCCCACAAGCCAAGAACCGGCATTCTTGTTCCCGTATCGGGGGATGTATGTACGTCACTGTGGTGACGATGCGGTCGTGGCTGAGGCGGGGCAAGTGTTGTTTCAGAACCCGAACGAAGCAACTCGCTTCAGTCATCCGATCGCCGGCGGCGACGCAACGCTCTGGCTGCAAATCGCCCCAGAAATGCTTCAGGAACTGGTACCGAACAACTTGCGCGTCCAACACTCAATGCACTTCAGCATCCCGCGACTGCGCATCGATCCGCGGACACAGGTGCTGGTATCGCTATTGCGCCACAGTCTGAAAGTGCAGATCGCCGAGCCCTTGGAAGCCGAGAGTCTCTCACTGACGCTGGTCCATCGCGCATTGGGGCCGGCAACCTCTTTGGCCGTTGAGGCGACCCGAAGCCGACGCAAACTGGTTGATCGCACCAAGCTCGTGCTGATCGGACGAAGGATCGGACACCCAGCGAAGCCGCAATCGACCTCTAAGAGCGAAGGATCGGATACCCAGCGAAACCGCAATCGACCTCTCGTCACCCCGGACTTCGAAGAATCGGACGCCCAGCGAAGCCGCAATTCACCTCTCGCCACCCCGAACTTGATCCGGGGTGGGTTTCAGACTCTCGGCAAACCGGATGGAAAGCGGACATCTAGGAATTTGCGGCGTCACCCCCCAATTCGTCATCCCGACGAAAGTCGGGACCCAGGGCAATCTGGCCGCGGTGCCGCAAGTATTCTGGATCCCGACTTTCGTCGGGATGACGACAACGGAGTAGGCGGCCCTGCGACGGTGTCAGGCGCCATGAATACAGCCAGCCGAAGGATCGGACACCCAGCGAAACCGAAATCGACCTCTCGTCACCCCGGACTTGATCCGGGGTGGGTTTGAACTTGCGCACGGCAGGGGCCTCCAAACCGCAGGAAACCCGAACTAGGTGGGTGTCTCCGACTCGCTCCGGCCCGCTGCAGTGCGCGTTGCTTTTTGCGAGAATCGAGCGGCAGCCTAGTCCATGCGGGCCGCTTGGCTCAGACGTCAGACACCAGAGGATGAACTCATGCGATTCGTGGTTTTGGCAACCGTTGCGTTGATTTTGGTTGGCTGCGGTCAACAAAGGCTCTACGTGCCCCCCAGCGATGGGCCGCTGGCAACAGTTGAGTTCAAGAATGAGGCCAGAGGCCTCCCGATCACAGTGCTCTTTTACGAGGATGGAGTGACGTGCAAGGGCCTTGTGAGAGCCTCTTTCTATAGTCAGGACTTTGCCGGAAGCTCGGTGACGGTCTCAGCTGGAAAACCTTTTACCTTCACAATCGACCATTCGACAGGACGCCGCTATTGCAGACAAACATTCATGTTTACGCCTGATCAGGGGGCTTATCGAGTCGTGACAACCACTGGCTCAGAGCAGTGCGCGCTTGTGGTTGAAAAAAGCGTCAAGACCGACGGTTCCGCAGAAACTTGGGTTCCCGTAACAGAGATTACAAGGCGACAATACAAGGCGCCCTTCTTTCAAGATGGTGAGTGGTGCGAGCCGCTATGAGTCACTGGGTCGTAGGCGCGGGTTCTGGATAACCGCAAGATCCACGACGAATCCCCGCAGCAATACGACTCGGACGGGCCGGAGGATCGGACACGCAGCGGAACCGCAATTGACCTCTCGTCACCCCGGACTTGATCCGGGGTGGGTTTAAGCTGGTGCACGGCGGGCGTATCCGAACAGCAGGAAACCCGAACTAGACGGGCGTCTCCGACTCGTCTTGCTCGGAGCCGTTCAGCAGGTCGCAAGCGATCCCATGATTCTCGGGCATCACGGCGACGGCTTGCCGGGTGTCGCAGGTTGGATCACGTTGCGTCGGCGGGTCCAACATAGGTGGCGCGGAGGGTTTGGTGGAGTGACTCGATGCCGGGGAAAATTGCGATGTGTATTGAACGCGTCCGAGGCGAGGGATCGGACACCCAGCGACACCGCAGTTGCAAACGGTCGGACAACCGGACCAAGCGGATGTCTCCGATTCGCTATACTCTGTTTTCGTTGACGGTCTAAGGTGAGTCTGAAAGTCCAGGATGGACTTATTCAGACCCTCCGCAGCTTTCCGGACTCGTGGACGCCTCACAAGCTTGTCAGGATCAGATCATGCGATCCCTCGTTGCATCTGTCGAATCGAGGGTTCGGGCGGCAGTTCCCGCTGCGCCTAGGCCGCAGACCTATCCCAATTCCTGAGAACCAAATTACCCATGCGCATCCTTCTTCTGCTGGCGTTGATCGCCATCTCGCATACCACTCTCGGCAGGGACATCAATCCGAAGCGACTTCAGAAGATCGAATCTGGGGGCCTCTACAGTCTGCATGAGGCCTATGTCTACAAGTCGAAATACTACGCACAGAAAATTCAGCACGTGCTGATGCCGGGCCCTTATGTTGAAGGATATCGGAGTAAAGATGGCACGTACTTGGTAGGCGGTGAATCCAGCGTCGAGATTCGACTCCTTTGGACGGGAGAGGAAGGCGAGTATGTGCACACAACTTATATGACTGGCGGCGTATTCCTTCCCGATGATCAAGCCAAACTCCCCAGGATGTTCTATGTTCGGAGTTCAAAGGCTCGCACCGTACGTACGTTGAACGGGAAGGTCGTACAGGTCTGGGAAGCAGGAAGGGAAGTACCGAGAGTTCAAACGAATCCAAATATCGCAACGACCACCGTTCCCGGCGCATCGCCAGTCGCTGCTGGTGTGGGGACTGCCATTGCATTTGGTCTCATCAATTTGCTCATTGAGGCGGGCGAAGGGAAGTTCGTCACCCCGAAACGGCACAAGGGCGATGCCGCCATTCGCGACTTAATGCTTCCTGACGAAGCAAAGGATCGTCAAGTTATCGACTATGGAAGCTCCGAGTAGGTCCACCCAGGACTTTCAGACCCGCATCGACTCTGTACCTATTCGAAGTCTGCAGAACTAAGGAGCCTCTGAACAAGTTCAGAGGCGATGCGGGCCATGGATGGCCCGCCCAGAATCGAGCACGCAAGTGCTTGATTCTGGAGCAATGAGTCCGGACATGTGCCGGACTCATTGTGGGTCTGAAAGTCCAGGATGGACTTATTCAGACCCTCCCTAAAGAGAAGGGAAGCCTAAAGAGGTTGCGGGAAACGAGAGGAGGGCCGCCGAGATGCCGGCCGCCGAGACACCCATAAATCCCCGGAAACCTTGCCACTGAGCCACCTCCCCGCAAGACCTGTCCTCTATGGGGGCACTCTCAGACATCGCATCTTGCGCGGTCGACTCAAGACTGGCAGACGAAGCGCCTCCTATTCGAAGCTGTCGGCAAACAAAATGCTGGGAGAGTCGATGACTTGCACATTGTTGATGGCGACCGAAGGGTCGGTGCCAACGCCGTCGTCGTTGTTGGTCCAATTGATCCCAATCCGCAAGTTGGGCTGGTTGCCGGCTTCGGCCGGCAGCAAGGCCTCAAAGCGCGCCCACTGTCCATGACCAGTACCGCAGAGCGGACTCTTGAGGCTCGGTGTCACTACCACCCAACCGGCACCAATGTTGTAAAGCACGCTCGCGTTGTCAGTCAACGCGTCGCCGTTGGCAATGTAATCGAACGAGAGCGACACAGCACTCGACCCAACCGTCGTAAACGCGGGCGACTCGGCACGCATATTTGTTTGAGGACAAAACAGGATGCCGCATAGTCCTCCCGTGTCATAGACCGCACCGGCATTCGGGTTGAACACCGACGTGACGTGCAACGTCTTGTTGCCATTGGAGGTGGTCCCGCAGGCCGGCGGTGACAGGCCCGCTTCGTTGTCGCTGACCAGCCAGAAATTGGGGTCGGAACCATTGGTCCCGCTCGGAACGTTCAACGTCCAGCCGTGCTGGCCTTCAAAAGTCTCCGAGTAGAGAACGGTTTGCGCATGCACCGACGCAGCAGCCGATATGGTAGCCACCGCAACCAACCGAGCCACAAACGTTACACACTTATTTACGGCAACCAACCCTAACCGCGCGCGGCCAAAAGGCCGCCCGAAAAACCATGCGATGATGTTCATGGCTACGCCAACTCCCCTGCTAAGCGTCCAGATTACCAGCGGTGGTTTCGGCTACGATGGTCGTCACGTTTCTTTTCGTGGGGGAGCTAGGACGCCCATAAGTGCCAGGAAAACCGCGCCACCGGCCCGCATCAAAGCACTGAGCTTCCGCTAGCGTGGTGTGGCTTAGGACCAAAACTGGAAGCAAGAACATCGGTGGACGCCCCAGACTAGTCGAGAGGCATTCGATCGAGATATGGATGCCGTCGGCGTGACTAAAGCGTCTCCGAGCAACATCATGTGTGCCCGCTCGGTGTGGCCGGGGCTTGCCAACGTCGTGTGCGGCAAATGACTCGAATAGATTTTTCGCCGATCAAGCCAATGCTGCGTTGCGCGTCGTTGCCGCATTCACCACTACGTCTCGTCCTCGTGCCTTGCCTCGGTACGAAATGCTTCCAAATCTCATTCAAGTCATTCTCGGGAGACGGCACGAGATGTCAAGCATCGTGGGCGATCAACACGCGCATATTCTGCCCGCCGACATCGGAGCAAGGGTCGGTTCCTGGCGCTCGCGCGGGCTTAACCGGCACGTCGCTCGCACGGCCCGGGTATCATCGACGCCTCCCACTTGATTGGCCTGAGAAGATGTCCGCAGCGCCGCACTTTCACTGCGAGGAACTACTTCGAACGGCAACAGTGGTTGTCTGCGACTTGCAATGTGACGGCAGCGCGCCGCATCAGGAACCCACAAGCCCAGAACCGGCGTTCTTATTCCCGTATCGGGGAATGTATGTGCGTCACTGTGGCGACGACCCGGTCGTGGCTGAGGCGGGGCAAGTGTTGTTTCAGAATCCAAACGAAGCAACCCGCTTCAGCCATCCGATCGCCGGCGGCGACGGAACGCTCTGGCTACAGATCGCCCCGATGATGCTTCAGGAACTGGTGCCAAGGAACCTATGCGTTCAAGACTCGATGAACTTCAGCATTCCGCGACTGCGCATCGATCCGCGGACACAGGTGCTCGTATCGCTATTGCGCCATAGTCTGAAAGAGCAGATCGCCGAGCCCCTGGAAGCCGAGAGTCTTTCACTCACACTGGTCCATCGCGCATTGGGGCCGGCGACCTCCTTGGCCGTTGACGCGACCCGAAGCCGACGCAATCTGGTCGATCGCACAAAGCTCGTGCTGGCCAGCGACCTATCGAAGCGCTGGTCGTTAGCTGAGATCGGCGCGGCCATGTGTGTGTCGCCGGTATACCTCACTCAAGTGTTTCAGCAAGTCGAACGGATCCCACTGTATCGATACCACCTGCGGCTGCGGCTTGCGCGGGCTCTGGATTTGATCGCAACGGTCGACGACTTGACCGCGATCAGCAACGAACTGGGATTTTCAAGCCACAGCCACTTCAGTGCTGCGTTTGTGCAACTCTACGGTCGCACGCCATCGGAATTCCGCGATTCTGCCGTGCGCCGTTAGGGAGGGTCTGAATAAGTCCATCCTGGACTTTCAGACCCGCACTGAGTCCGGCACATAGCCTGCCCCGGCGAAGGCCGGGGTCCGGACTCAGTGCTCCAGAATCAACCACTTGCGTGTTTGATTCTGGGCGGGCCATCCCTGGCCCGCATCGCCTCTGAACTCGTTCAGAGGCTCCTTAGCGAGCATCCGGCCAAGGCAATAGCGACATGGGCATGGGTCGGAAAGCTCAGGACGGACTGATTCTGATCCTCCCTAAATATTCTGATAGCGGCCAACCGCCTGCACCGGGATACTGATTTCGCCCAATAGCGGGTTGAATGGAGATCAGTGACATGAGCGAAGCCAAGACTTGTGCGGCCTGCGACTGCGAGCTCGACGACAACGCATTCCAGATCAAAATTGGCGGCAAGACCGTGGAAGTGTGCTGCGACGACTGCGCACGGAAACTGAAGGAGGCGCACGTTGCCACCAGCCCCGGATCTCAGTGAACAAGTGCCGAGGCCATAGACGATGAATCGTAGGAGTCTACTCAAAGGCGGAGTCGCGCTCGCCTGCACGCCGCTCAGTGCTTGCATCACGACGCGATCGCGGCCGCGAGAGCCCAGTGGGCTGGCCTTGAACCTCGAGCAGTTCCATCAGGCGCGGCGCGTTCAGGCAACGCCGATGGGCGAGATCAGCTATCTGGATCGCGGAGACGGGCCGGTCGTGCTGTTCCTTCACGGTTTCCCGCTCAACAGTTTTCAATGGCGGGGTGCGATCGCGCGACTGTGCGGTACCCATCGCTGCATTGCCCCAGACTTTCTGGGGCTCGGCTACACCCGAGTTGCCGAAGGCGCCGATCTCAGTCCGCATGGACAGCTTGAGATGCTGGACTATCTGCTAGCCGTGTTGAAAATCGATCAGTTCCACTTGATCGCGAACGACTCCGGTGCAGCGATCGCGCAGTTGTTGTTGGCACAAAAACCGCGTCATGTGCGAAGCCTACTGCTCACCAATGGCGACGTAGAAACTGACAGCCCGCCAGCGGCACTACTGCCCGTCATTGAACTTGCCAAGCAAGGAACATTTGCTAACGAATGGCTGGCGCCCTGGCTCGCTGACAAGACTTTGGCGCGCTCAGCGAACGGAATCGGTGGTATGTGCTACAGCTTGCCAGACCAGCCAAGCGACGACGCGATCAACTGCTACTTCACACCCGTCTGTGCGGATGCCAAGAAACGTGCCGCGATCCACCAATATGCGATAGGACTTGAGGTCAATGTCTTGGCCGGGATTACTCCAAGACTGCAGCAGAACAAGGTGCCGGTCAGCATCGTGTGGGGCATGGCAGACACGATCTTTGCGAAGACAAGCCCTGACTATCTGGCGGCCACCGTCGGCGCAGTGAAGCGCGTCCGGCGCCTGGAAGGCGCAAAGCTGTTCTGGCCCGAAGAATATCCCGACATCATCGCCGAGGAGGCTCGCTGGCTATGGCAACAATGAACCAGATTCAAAGCCTTGTGCTTGCATGCGTGTTGGCCGGTTGCAGCAACACCCTATCGGCCTCCGACCATCTCGACAGCCCAACGGTGACGGCGGATCCTGCTGCCGACATTGCCGACCTGTACGGATGGATGTCTCCTGATCGTGGTGAGCTGAACCTGGTGATGGATATCAGTGGCAAACGGTTCTCCGACACCATTCTCTATTCGCTTCACGTCGGCAGCAGTCGCGATCTGCACGGCAGTCAAGCCGAGGTCACCATCGACTGCCGATTTGACCAACAAGCGCGCGTTCGTTGCGCGATGGGTAACGACGTGGCAGCAGGTGACGCCTCTGGCAACAAAGGTCTGTGGAGCCAGCATCGGCAGTTCCACGTCTTCGCCGGGCTCCGCGATGACCCCTTCTTCAACAATGTGCGCGGCACACGACAAGCATACGATGTGGCGGCGATGGCACTCGCGAGCGCCACCATGGATGACGCCGGCTGTCCGCAATTCGGAGCCGATACGGCGTCCGAGATCAAGGCGCTCTGGCGACAAACGGATGGCGGTCCGGCACAGAACTTCCTGAGCGGTTGGTCGGTCAGTGCGTTGATCCTCTCAGTGAGCGTCAAGTCGATCAATCAGGGTGGGCCACTGTTGTCGATTTGGGCGAGTACCCATGCAACCACTGCGAATGGCGAAGCTGACACGTTGGTTCAGGTAGACCGAGTCGGACGCACCTTGACTGGAAATGCCTTGCTCGGACTCTTGAATGCTGAGATCGACGTCGACCAACTCAAGGAACAATATAATCGTGCAGCACCGAAAGAATGGCCTGGCTTCACGGCAGAAATCGCCCGCGGGCTGGCCCGCTACGACGCGTTCGACGGACATTGCGGCAATCAGTGGCTCGCCGACGCGTCAACGGGCGCCGACCGTTATGCCAGACTGGCAGCGTTGCTCGCAGACGATCGGCTTTGGATCGACAGTCGGTTTGGACGGTGTGAGCACGCGTTCGCAGTCGAACTGGGGCACAGTCAGAAGTTTCATGATTGCGGCGGCAGAACACCGAGTATCGACACCATTGATGCATTCCGATCGCTGCTGATTCATGGCAATACGTCCGATTTCAGCGATGGCGTCAGTCAAGACGCGCCGATGCCATCATCGACTCGCTTCCCATTTCTGGCAAAGCCCTAAGTGATGGCGACTCGGCTTTCATCAATGACGCTTAGCGTGATACTCGCCTCAAGCCTCGGCCTCGGCCTCGCGAGCGAATTTGCCAGGGCACAAACGCTCATTCCCACTGCCGGCGTGATTGCCATGGAGAACCTGGACCATGACCTGCGACAGTCAGATTCGCCCGAGCGCCGCGTCGCCCTGCTGTTGGAGCGCGCGCGCTACCTCGGTGACTACGAGGCCTTGCACGCAGCGCGGGCGTGGCTGCCAAAAGCCCAAGGTAATGAACACGCTGTGCTCGCTGTCCGAGTACAACTCGCCGCACACGAGTTCCGCGACGCCAGACGCCTGCTTGATGGCATGGCTGCGCGCGTAGCAACGGAAGCGCGATTCTGGCTCCTACGCGCCGCATTGGAGGTCGCGACCGGTGGTGCCCAGCGGGTTCTATCGGAGCTTGAGCACCGTGCGGCATCTACTCACGATGTCGCCACCTACTGCACGTTGGCCACTGCATACGCGGCACTTGAGCGATGGGAGGAGGCCGATGCAGCCTATGAAGAAGCCCGCTCACGACTCCGCACCACGCATCCGTTCCCGTATGCCTGGATTGCGTTTTCGCGTGGGCGCCTTTGGGCTGAGCCCGGCGCAGGTGGTGACCCTGAGCGGGGCGAACATTTCTATGATGAGGCGATCGCCCTGTTGCCAAGCTTTGTCCCGGCCGGCATACACAAAGCCGAGTTGGAGGTTGCTCGCGGCGATTATGCGCGCGCGGCAACGCGGCTCCAAAGCTTGCTGCACATCAGTCGTGAGCCTGAGGCCCTCGCGCTGCTCGCTGTAGCGCTACGGGGAAAGGGCGAAGCTTCAGCATCTGAGGAGGCACGCGCAGCGGCGCAGGCGCGGTTTCACGAACTACTTCGAAAGGAACGCTCAGCGGTCACCTCGCACGCCATAGAATTCTTCAAGGATGCGGGTAGGGATAGCGCACTCGCTCGGCAACTTGAGACCGAATGGACTGCGCGAAGCGGCATGCAACCGGAGATCGGCGCACACTAGATCGGAGACACCAATAAGTCAGGGGGATCTAGGACCCCCAGTAGACCGAGCACCAAGCCGAGGGAACCTGTGTCACTGAGCGGTCTCAGAGCAATATCCTGCAGGATTGTGGTCGGTAAGCCAGACCGAAGCCAAGGAAGCCACAAACCTCAGAAAACCTGCGCCACGAAATCGTCTAAAAAAGTGAGCCTCCTGAGGTAGCAAAGCCTCAGGAACTTCCGCAAGACAAGCCTTGGGAGCCCAAGGGCCCCGAGAGCTCCGTGCCAACATTCGGAAATCACCGGGCGGGGTAGCAAGGGCAGGGGACCGCGCACATCAGAAAGCATGGCCTTGGCCGGGATCACGCCCGAAGTGTGCCGCTCTTGTTTGACGATATACTCTCGCTATCCATATCCATGAGCGTTTCTCTACTCGCATGCTGTATCTGGCGCTGAGCTGTTTGCAAGGGCGACCGGCCGTGCAAGCGTGCCGTGATCTGAAATCACTCGGTGTCACGGGCATTCAACTCACACCTGGCAATGTGCCCGATCCAGCGCTTGTTGATGCGCTTGCCGGGATTCAGGTCCGCACGCACCATGGGTTTTCCTGGAGCGCTATGAAGCAACGCGTTTGGGAGGATTCGGGGCGCTGTCGCGTCAGCTCCGATTCCGTGCATCCACCCACGGAGCGCGATCCGGCCTTCGCCGTTTGGTGGGAGGCGATACGCGATGACTCGCGACCCGCGATCTACGAAACCATGTATCCCGGCTATCGGTTAGGTTGTGGCGACGAAGTCGAGCGCGCCATGGACATGGGCTTGCGCCTGGCCGTGGACGTTTCCCATATTCACATCCAGCGTCGTGCTGGCGTGCTGTCGGAAAAAACGTGGCGGCGCTTGCAGCAGTATGCAGGCATCAGCGAACTCCATGTCTCGGACAATGAAGGGCGCATCGACTCGCACCGGCCGCTCACGCTCAACACCTTCGGACTTGGTTGGGCGAAGGAACGCGCTGGCTCTAGCATTCCGCTGGTCCTGGAAGCCTATATGCACAAACTGTCAGACATCGAACGTCGTGCCCAAGTGGAGCTGTTGTCCTCATGACTGCAAAAAAATACACGCCACTTGAAGCCGCAAGACTGCGCGACCAGATCATTCACGACGACATCGTTCCAACGGTTCGGCGCGCTTTTGATGCGTATCCTGCATTGCAGTCCGCCACATTGCTTGTCGCGCAATTCTGGTGCGATGAGGCCACAGACGCGGTGCATCATGATCTCATCTTCTCCGAATTGGACACACCGAATGTCGAGGCGGGCTATCGCGCCCGACTCGAGCGCTACAACGGCCCCGTTCAGGCACCGCCCGCCCGATCTGGCTGGCGTGCTTGGTTTCCATGGCTTGGTGGCCCGAAAACGCCTGAGACACCGACAACCTTTCCGCCCTCGCGCGACACGATCAACCTGCCCAGCCAAATCGACGAAGAACTGCTGCAACACGAATTCACCCATCGGATTCCTTGGGACTCGAATGGTGAACCCATCTCACTGTTTGCCGCCTTCTGCAAAGAGGATTGCCATCAGGAGATGGACGACTGCGAAACATACACGCCCTACGCCGTGTTCCGGCGTCAATCGGAACAAGTCACAGTCGAAATTGTTGGTGTCATGGTCCGGCCATGGCTCGATGGCGTGAAGCCCGAGTTTGAGGAACACGAGTGAACCGACTACGAACGGGAACCACTGTCCCGAAGGTCACCGGCCACCGCTTCAAGCGACAAGGTACCGAGGCATGCGCGTCATCACTTTATTCGGAATGATGCTGCTGGCTGCATCCGCAGCAATGCCCGCCTCAGCCACCAACCTGGTTGCAGATCGTGCCGAGACGTCCAAGGAGGGCCTCAAAAAAATGTGCGCGCCCTTGTGTCTGGAGACTGTCGTCACCGACGACCTGGTCGCTGTGTGGATGATCGACAATACGGGTAAGAGAGACTTCCTGTTTCACGACGAACCGGATTGGTCAAACGAGACGGCAGACCGACCTGCAGCGCAACGGCAAATCCGAACATTCTACCGGCCCGTCAACCGCCACACGCCGGAACCTAACGACGCCAGCCCATGTGGCGATGACGGTTGGGGATACAAGATCGGTGAGGAGATTTTCAGCGCAACGGTATTCCGGCAAGACGTTCTGACCGGCACCTACCTTGGCGTGGGCAGGCAGATCATTATTCCGGGTGGCAAAATCGAGCCGAAGCGCACTGCGATTCAACCAACACCTGCGGCGCAGAACAACGCCGGCTGCACCACCATGCGCGCGGCGGAGCCGATGCAGTAGTCAGTCGCTTGCGGAACCAAATCGCCGCGAAGACGACGGGTAGGCCGCGTGGCTCGCGTCAAGCGGGTCTGTAATGTCAAGTCGGTGCAGGATCCAGCGTCTGCCATCCCGTCCCCGCTCCGGAGCCTTGGCATGCGCTTTGTTGTCCGCTCGCTTTTTTCAATGCTGCTCGCGTTCGCCGTTGCCGAGCCTCCCGTGATGGCTGACAACGTAACGGTGGGTACCGGCAGCGCGGCCAGTTGCAATGAAGCGGCACGCAACGCGGCGCTGCCGATTCTGGTGCCCGGCATCAATGCCCCGCCCAGGATCAAGCACGCAAGTGCTTGATCCTGGGGCACCGAGTCCGGACCCCGGCCTTCGCCGGGGCAGGCTTGAGTGCCGGACTCGGTGCGGGTCTGAAAGTCCAGGATGGACTTATTCAGACCCTCCCTAAAGGTGCCGCTCCGCCGCATCCAAGGCGATGGCTCGTGATTCGAGTTTCGCAACGCCTGTCGGTCACAATGCTAGATCGCTGCCAACCGCTGATGAACCATACGGTACAGGCCCGGCAAGACCAGCAGGGTCAGCAATGTCGACGAGACGATGCCACCAATCACGACGGTCGCAAGCGGGCGCTGCACTTCGGCACCCGCGCCGACATTGAATGCCATCGGCAAGAATCCGAGGGAGGCAACCAGCGCGGTCATCAGAACCGGACGCAATCGGCCCAGCGCGCCCTGACGAATCGCGTCATCCAGACCGATACCCTCAGCCAGGAGCTTTCGAACAAACGAGATCATGACGACCCCGTTCAGCACCGCAACCCCAGATAACGCGATAAAGCCGACGCCAGCGGAGATCGAGAGCGGCAGGTCACGCAACCAGAGCGCAAGCACACCGCCGGTCAACGCCAGTGGCACGCCGCTGAAGATCACCAATGCATCGCGACCAGACCCGAATGCCATGAACAGCAGTCCGAAGATCAACAGCAACGTTCCCGGTACGACGATCGACAAGCGTTGACTGGCTGCGATCAGCTGTTCGAACGTGCCCCCGTAGCCCACCCAGTACCCCGGCGGCACCGCCACCTTGCCCGAGATTGCTTGGCGCAAGTCGGCGACAAACCCACCCAGATCACGACCCCGCACATTGGCAGTCACCACGACGCGCCGTTTGCCATTTTCGCGATTGATCTGGTTGGGTCCCTCGACGATCGCTATGTCCGCCAACTCGCGCAGCGGCACGACTCCGGGTCCGCCGCTGGCCCACGTTGCGGGCTGCGAAGTCTCGTCGGCATTGTGACCCGCCAATGGCAGAGGCACCGGAAAGTCGCTGAGCCTGACCGGATCACTACGCAGCAATTCCGGCAAGCGCACCACCACATCAAAGCGCCGATCGCCCTCGAAATACTGACCCGCGACCGCCCCGCCCACCGCAACCGCCACGGCGTCTTGCACACTGGCGGCATTGAGCCCGTATCGAATCAACGCATCTGCCTTAGGCGTGATGGTCAGCAACGGCAGGCCGGTCGTCTGTTCGAGCTTGACATCCGCTGCCCCAGGCACCGCCCTGGTAACGGCCTCCAACTGCGCCCCAACGGTCATCAAGGTTTCAAGATCGTCGCCGTATAGTTTGACCGCCACGTCAGCACGGACGCCTGAGATCAACTCATTCATCCGCATCTGAATTGGCTGCGTGAACTCGTAGTTGTTTCCGGGGAGCTGCATGACAGCTGCCTCGATCTCCGCGACCAGATCCGCCTTGGACTTTCTGGGATCCGGCCACTGCGCGCGCGGCCTCATCATGACAAACGTATCGGCAACTGAAGGCGGCATCGGATCGTTCGCAACTTCGGCGGTACCAAGTTTCCCGAAGACCATCGCCACCTCCGGGAACGCCTTGATGCGCGATTCCAGCAGCGACTGCATCGCCACCGCCTGGCTGAGGCTCGTGCCAGGAATGCGCAGTGCGTGCAATGCGATATCGCCCTCGTCCAGGCTCGGAATAAACTCGGAGCCCATCCGGCTGGCCAACACGCCGCTGAGCAAGACCAACGACGCTGCCGCCGCCAACACGCGGAAACGCAGTCGAAGCGCCCAATCCAACGCCACCTCGTACGTGCGCCGCGTCCATCGCAGCAGACGGTTGTCCTGCTCACTGACACGCCCACCCAAAAACGCCGCCACAGCTGCAGGCACATAAGTCAGCGACAGCAACATGGCCGACGTCAGCGCTAGCACGACGGTGAAGGCCATCGGATGAAACATCTTGCCTTCGATCCCCGTCAACGCAAACACCGGCAAATACACCGATGTGATGATTGCCACGCCGAACAGGCTGGGCCGTATCACCTCGGTCGTTGCTTGCGCGGTCAGTTCAAAGCGTTCGTCTTGAGTCAGCACGCGACCGAGCGCGTGTTGCTGATCAGCAAACCGGCACAGACAGTTCTCGATGATGATCACCGCCCCATCGACAATCAGGCCAAAGTCCAGTGCGCCGAGACTCATCAGATTGCCGGACACGCCACTCTGAACCATCCCTGTGATGGTCATCAGCATCGCCACCGGAATCACCGCTGCAGTGATCAACGCCGCCCGGAAATTGCCAAGCAGCATAAACAGCACCGCAATCACCAACAGCGCGCCCTCGACCAAGTTCCGTTCGACCGTGGCGATGGTTCGGTCGACCAATGCCGTACGGTCGTAGACGGGATGGACGTCAACGCCTGGCGGCAACGATGTCGCGATGGCTTCGAGCCGAGCCGCAGTAGCCCGCGCGACCGTCCGACTGTTCTCTCCGATCAGCATGAACACCGTGCCGAGGACCACCTCCCGGCCATCCTGCGTGGCGGCTCCCGTGCGCAGTTCTGGCCCCTCGCCAACGTCGGCCACGTCACGAACCCGAATGGGCACGCCCTCGCGACGATCGAGCACAATATCGCCAAGTGCCGCAATCGACGCAACCTGCCCCGGAACACGAACCAAGTACTGCTGCCCGTTGCGTTCGATATAGCCAGCGCCAACGTTTTGGTTGTTCGAAGCGACTGCTGCCACAACGTCTTGCAGTGTAAAGCCGTAAGCCACGAGCTTGACCGGATCCGGCGTGATGTGGATCTGACGCGCGAAGCCGCCAATCGTGTTGACTTCGGTGACCCCTCGCACACCACGCAATTGCGGTCGCACGACCCAATCCTGCAAGGTGCGAAGGTCGGTGGCAGTCCATGCCTGCCCGTCCGCGCGGACGGCCCCGGGCTTGGCTTCGACCGTATACATGAAGATTTCGCCGAGGCCCGTCGCAACCGGTCCGAGCTCAGGTTCGATCCCGCTCGGCAACTGTGCGCGGGCTTGCTGAAGACGTTCGGCTACCTGTTGGCGGGCAAAGTAGATGTCCGTGCCATCTTCGAACACCACGGTCACCTGCGATAGGCCATATCGCGACAGCGATCGCGTGTAGTGCAATCGTGGCAGACCAGCCAGCGCGGTTTCGATCGGAAACGTCACCCGCTGTTCGGATTCCAATGGTGAATAGCCGGCGGCCTCTGTGTTGACCTGAACCTGCACATTGGTGATGTCTGGTGTCGCATCGATGGGCAGCTTCTGAAAGCTCCAAATGCCGAGCGCCGACAGCGCAATGGTGAGCAGCAACATCAACCACCGATGCGCGATCGCGAAGCGAATCAAGCGCTCGAGCCAGGGACGCGCCTCAGTGGTCATGAGATGCTCCCGCCTTTTCGATATCCGCCTTCACGACGTAACTCTGGGCAACAACAATCTCGTCTCCAGCGTTGAGCCCGTCCAAGACTTCGGCATGGACACCGTCCCGGCGACCGAGCTCGAGTGGCCGCGCCTCATAGTCGTCGCCAACACGGGTGAACACCACATCCCAATCGCGAAATCGCTGCAGGGCCGATAGCGGCACGACCAGCGGCACGGAGTGCTCGGCGACCGTGACGCGCGCACCGACCGCAGCACCAGGGCGCCAACGGCCATCGGTGTTGTCGATGCGGGCACGACCGATCGTGCTTTGGCTCGCTGTCGCTGTGGCTGGCAATACGCGGTCCAGAGTGGTGTCGACGCGTTCACCATCGCTCAGTCGGTTCACCGTGATCGGCAACCCAGCAACGATGTGCTCAGCGTCACTGCCAAACAGATGCACATCTACCCACAATGCCGAAAGGTCGGCAATTTCGAGCAACGGTTCTGTCCCCGCAATTTCGCCAATGGTTGCCGAACGCGCCATCACCACGCCATCGATCGGCGACGTGATCGTGTAAGTTCCAAGACTGACGTTGCTTTCGATCGTCGCGAGCGCCTGGCCTTGCCGAACCAAATCGCCAACGCCGACCGAGACACTTCGAATGGGGCCCGGAAATCGAGCGGCCAACCGCGCGTGTCGCCCTTCGATCGGTATCAACAAGCCCTGAAGCTCGTGCTCGTCGCGAATCACGCCCGGTCCAGCGCGCGCGACCCGAATCCCTGCTTCCGCCGCTACCGGTGCCGCAATGCGGGTACGGCCTTCGTAACTCGCAAATGCCCAGCGTGAGCGGTGACCGTCAAGGTTGGCCCGTACTTCAACGTCGAACGAATGCGGCTCGGACACGACGCCGTCGGCTACCAAATGATCGTCTCGTGGTGTGAACCGATACGTTTCGGCGACACCACCCAAACGGGTCAGCGTCACTGCTAGTTGACCGGCATTGACCGGTAGCGGTTTGTCGTCGCGATAGAGCCACGCCCGATACTCAGGCGGAACCCCCTCTTCGAAGATGGCAAGCTCCACAGCGAGCGAGCCATCGCGGAGCACTCGCCCACCATGGCTGCCTTTTTCGACTTGATCTTCAGCGTCTCGATCGTGACCGTGCCCGGGTGACTGTCCACCAGACTCAGGCCGGGTGCACGCTGCAACAGCCAGCAACACGATAAGCGGTAGAACGAACTTGAGCAGCGTCATGGTGTGGCTCCTCCCGCTTGAGGAGTTCCAACGGAAAAGGTCTGCCCGGTCAAACGCTGCAACTCGATCAACCCCCGATAAGCCGTCAACGCCGCATCAAGACGCTCGCGGCGCGCAGCCACAATCTCGACTTGCATCTGGTTCCACTCCAACAAGCTGCTTGCTCCAGCCCGATAGCTTCGTTCTGCCGCCTCGGCAGCGCGGTTCAGCGCCGGAATGACTTCTCGATCTATCCGTTGTGCTTGGGTCGTTGCCAGATCGATCTGCGCCCACGCCTCGACCAGGGTGGATTGCAGGATGCGCTCCCGGCCCTCTCGCTCGAACGCAATGGCAGCAAGTTCGGCATCGGCAGCACGAATACCAGAGTCAGCGCGAGCGGCACTGCCCAAGGGGATCGAAATACTGCCGACTAGTCCAAAGTCCGACCCCGACTCCAAGCGGCGAACACCGACCTGCCAGTCAATATCAGCGATGCTCGACGTGCGAGCCAGTTGGAGCCTGGCCTCACGCAGTCGCGACTCGTGGGCGAACCATTTCAACTCAGGGGTATCGGCGAGCAGGCCGGCAACTCGCTGATAACTCGGAACCGGAGGCAATTGGTCGAAATCAGCGGGAACAATTGAGAAGTCGGCAGCCGTGCTGCCCCACAAGACCGCAAGTCGTTGTCGGGCGTGCTGAGCGCGGCGCACGCTTTGCTCAAGTTCTGCTGCAGTACGCGCGCGTTGGGCGTCCGCTGACAGTGGTGCAGCTTCTTGCTCAATGCCGGCTCGACGGCGCTGGAGCGCCGCCTGCAGCAAGCGCTCCCGCTGCGTTAAATCCTCTCGCAGCAGCGCCGCCAGCGCGTGGGCTGCCGCCGCGTCCAGATAGCGACGGGCGACCTCGGCGAGAATGTCCAACTGCCTGCCTTCGCGCATCAATTCCGCCGTCTGCCGGTGCGCATCGGCGAGGGTAGACCGGGCCGCACGCTTGCCGCCGCGCTCGATCACGGAAGCAAGAGAGATCGTGATCTCGGCACCGTCAAACGTTGCGAGATCTCCGGTGCCAAGCAAATTCTCCGCGGCGGCCTCCAGCCGCCAAGGGGGCAATTGCTGGGCTTGTTCGACCTCGGCCTAGCGCGCCACAACCGCGAGTCGGTAGGCCTCCAGGTCAGGATGTTGGGTAATGACTCGGCGATACGCCTCGTCGAGTGAAACGGATGGCTCGGTACTGGCAACGATGGGAACATACGCGCACAGCACCGCCGCCGCTATCGCAGCACGGACAGGTGACATGATTGGAACTCCAATTTAAGTGGCTAAAGTCTTAGACGCGCGGCATCGCCGCCGCGGGCTTTAGCCGGCAATTGGAGGTCGGAGCAGCCTTGCTTGCAGCACACTCTCGAAAAGGTGGCTGGGTGCGCGCGGCAATGGCGAAGCAGACAGCTTCGGAAAGGCAAAGTTTGTGGACGCCGGCAATGCGGTCAGATGCACGCAGCAGATCGCAGCGTGCATCAGTCGATGCAGAAAATCGCGTTCTTCCGGGTTGCCCGGCGCGGACCGCCCATCCACGTGATCACGATGATCAACATGATTTCCCGAAGCGCTGTGAGTCGAGGCATGCAGATCGGTGAGCATCGGCAGCATGGGCTGCCACGACAGCGCAAGCGTGAGCAACAGCGCCCAGGCCCGCGTCAGTCCAGCAAATCGATGGCGAATCTGCGACAACATCTGCTCAGTCTAACGCATCCGACAGCCGGTCGAAAGACAACCCACTTGCGCCAGGCTTGGCGCAAGCGGAGCGACTCGCAGAACCCGGTCGGCGCAGTGCGGCGCGTCTATACTATGAAACCGAAACCAGCGACGTGCTCATGGAATTCTGGCAAGAATGTTTGAAGCGGCGCGTGCCGCACCTGCTGTTGGCTTATCTCGGCTCGGTGTGGGCGGGGACGGAGGTCATCACGTTCGTCGTCGGGCGCTACGGATTTGCCGACATCTGGGTCGATCGCTTCTTGGTTTCGGCGCTGAGCGTGCTGCCTGCTGTTGTCTGGACGATCTGGCGGGTGGGCGCTGACGGTGCGATGTCGTGGCGCGGGCGCGATATCGGTATCACCGTTGGGAATCTGACTTTGGCCGTCGGTTTGGCGGTCGCGGTGCCAGGCCGTGCGCCGCCTGACGCGGCACCGAGTCCGGAAAACACAACGACTCCGGTCGCCAAGAGCACGGTGCCGCAATTGAAACCCGGTCTTCTGATCGGCGGCTTCCGAAATCTGTCGGATGGTGGTGAAGGTGATGAACTCGCCTTTGCGATTCCTGGGCTGCTCGAAACCGATCTGCTTTATGAGCCTAGCTTCAACACGACATCGTTTATCGCGAACGGCCCACGTGGCATCGCCGCGACCTTTGCGTCGCAGGGCATTTTGGACCCGCGTCAGGCCGAAACCGGCGCTTGGCGTTTGGTTGCGTCGTCTTTGCGGATGCAGGCGGTGGTCACCGGCAAAGTCTTAAAAAGTGTCGAGGGGTTCGAACTGCAATTGGCGATGACACGCTGGCGTCCCCAGGAAGTGCATGAGGAAGTTGTGGTCAAGGCTGGCGATCCGATCGCACTGATTGATCAGGCGGGCGCGGCAGTGCGGGCGTTCATGGTTGGCACTGGCGTGACGCTTTCTGGCGAGGACCCGCCACTGTCGAGCATCAGCAGCGAGCAATGGCCGGTGTTGCGCGACTACGCCAGGGCGCGCGACGCGGTTGAGCTCCACAATCAAAGTAGCGAGGGCTTGCCGATCCTCGATTCGGTGCTCAGTCGAGCGCCCACCTTTGCATACGCGCGCTGGACACGCATGTTGGCGTTCTACCAACAAGGGCAACGGGATCTGATGATGACGGAGATCAGCCGCCTGATGCGGCAGTTGCCCCAGCTACCCGTTTCTGCGCGCTTTCAGGTGCAGCTGTTCGACGCGCGTTTGCGCACCGACAAGGCGGCCGAAGAGCAGATTCTGGAACATTGGGTGCAAACGGACCCGACCGCCAGCGAGGCACGCTTCACGCTTGCGCAGATGCGCTTTCAACGCAATGGTGATGAGGCCGCTTTGGCCGAACTGGCCGAACTCGCCAAAAACGGACCGGGGACGTCGGAGCTCCTGCGTGTCGCCAGGTTGTATGACTTGCGCACCGACACCAAGGCTGCAAAAGCGCTGCGCACAATGGCCATTGAGCGCGCGCCCAATGAGCCCGATGCGTGGCTGCAGCAGGCAGCCGCTGACGAAGAGCATGGTCAGTTTGATGCTGCCGAAGCGGGGTATCGGAAGGCCATGGTGTTGAGCCCGAACTTGCGCACGCCCCGAGCGGGACTGACGCGCATACGGTTCGCCCGTGGTGATTTTGAAGGCGCGCTGGCCGCCACCATTCAGCAGCAGCTAGAGGCCAGCAATGACAATTCCCGGCTCGCGTTTCTGTTGGAGCGGGTCGACTATCTGGATCGACTGGGCCGGCATCGCGAGTCCTTGGCCTTGATGCAGGCGGCCTACCCGAAACTCGCGCCAGGCTTCAGCCTCAATGAGCGCGTGCAGCAACTCGACGGGCCGATGGCCGATGCCATCGCGCGGGCCGAAGGCTATCCGGCTTCTGTCCAATACATTGATGCCAACGTGGTGTTGAGTGATTCCGAAGTGCAGAACTTCTCCCGACTACAGCTGAAGTTGCGCGCGGCGTTGGCGTGTGATGCCTTTGACGAGTTGCTGAAGGCCGTGCCGGATCTGCGGCTTGCCTATCAGAAGTTCGCCAACGGCTCAGTGGCTCTGCTCGACAAAACCGTGCCGTTTTACCAGGCAGCCGTGAATGGGGTGACCCAAGACGACTTGCAAACGCTTCAGGACAGCGATGCAGCCATTTCGGCTGCCGTACTGCGCGGCGAGATCAGTGCCGATCAACATCGGAGTTTGCGGGGCGCGATCCTTCCGAGCCTGATCACCAATGTAGGTGCCACTCTGGCGCGACGCTGGCTGGATGAGTTGTTGATTCAGGCCCCGAATGAGCCCATGCTCGCTGTGTTCGATGCTGAGTTGTTACGTCTCGATGGCCAATCCGAACTTGCCGCGTCACGCCTTGAAGCCCTGCTGCCAATTGTCGGCGCCGCCGATGCCGAGAGCCCGTTGGCCCAGCGCTACAAGCGCGCGAGCGGCGGCTGATTCACGCGCGATGCCTCGCCAAGTCGCCAACCCAGGTACGTAGGTCGCAATCAGCCAAGCGCATTGCGCCGCCAACCTGCCACAGCGTCTTCACCAACGTGAACCACTCCAACCAATCTCACTGCGAGGCAAGCACAACGGCGCATGTCCAAGCGCCGTAGGTCGCTCAGCAAGCTCGCTTCGCAGTCGCGCCGGCCACAGCACAAGCCGTTGTCATCCACTCTGACCCCCTATGGGATGTATTCGAGAGCAAGCGCGGACCGCGTGTCAGGTCGCCGGCGATTTCGGCGTATGCCGAGAACCAATGTCCCAGGAGCCGTGCATGCTGACTCACTCGACGCGATACGCAGCAAGGCGCGCCAGAACCTGGTTCGCGCCGCTGCTTTTGGCAACAGTGCTCCTCCAGGTTGCCGCCATTGGGCAGGCCGCCCGGGCCACCGATCAGTACGACATTCGCGCCGATCGTCGTGACGCGGCGCTCCGCTATCGGCAACAGCATGCGGAGCGCGCGAGTGCGCTGGAGCCCGGTCGCCAGCAAAGCCTGCAGCGCGCTCTGGCGGTGGATGCAGGCAAGACGCTCCGTGTACAGCGGGCTGAATCCGATGGCCAGGTGCGCGTGATCGCACCGAAGTCGCCCCAACGTCGGCTCGCCGCCGCCGCCGCCCCGGGGCAGCGCGTCGCGGCACTGCGCGAGTTCTTGAGCGCGAATGCGCTGCTTTATTCGGTGGATCCCCAATTGATCGATGCGCTCGAAGTGGTGGCGGACTATCGCAATCCGGACGGCGGGTTGGCGTGGGTGCGCCTGCGTCAGTTGGTAAACGGGCGCGTGGTGCTGGGCACCGAGATCACCGGCGCCTTCGATGCTGAAGACCGATTGTTTCGGGTGATCGGATCGCCGATCGCGATCCCTTCTGATGGCTCGCTGGCGCGTGAGCCAACCGCTGTCATGCCGGCGATCCGTGCGGCCGCAGCCGCAGTGGCGTTTCCGATTGGCACCTCGCCGCTGACGAAACTTCCAGACCGGCCGGGTGTTGCCGCGTTCGCGCAGCGATTCGGGTCGGCCGGGTCAGCCACCGAGATCAGCGTCGAACCGGTGGTGTTTGCCATCGAGCCGAAGGTGGCGCGACTGGCATGGCAAGTACAACTCATCGGGGCGACCGAAGCGTGGTCCGTGCTCGTTGACGTGGACGACCAAACGGTGCTGTGGTGGCAGAACCTGCTGGACCACCAGAGTCAGCCAATCACCGTTACGGCTTATGCCGACGACAGCCCAGCCCCCATGAGCCCCGGAGCAAACGCGCCCGATGGAAGCCAGCCTCAGGAGGCCATCTCACGAACGACCATAACGCCACCGCTGAAGGCATTCAATCTGCTCGGCTGGATTCCGGATGGGCAACGGATCACGACCGGCAACAATGTCGATGCCGGCATCGATCGCGATGGTGTCAATGGTATCGACGCTTCTGGCCGTGTCGAGGGCACGCCAGGTCGATTCTTTGGCGCAGCCTACAATCCCTCACCTGGCCGCGAGGACCAAGGCGGCAATCCGGGTGACGAACCGATTCCGCCGGGTGGTGGACCCTTATCGGCATTCCAGACGGGGACGGTCATCAACGCCTTCTACTGGGCGAACTGGTTTCATGACCGCACTTACGAGCTCGGATTTGTCGAGGCTGCCGGGAATTTCCAGAACGACAACTTCGGCAACGGCGGCGTCGCGGGCGATCGCATGAATGTGGAACTGCAAGACAGCACACGGGTCAACGACGCCGTCATGCTGACCGGTGCCGATGGCGCCACGACGCGCTTGCAAGTCGGGGTGTTCACACCCACGACGCCAGATCGGGATGCTGGCCTGGATCAGGAAGTCGTCGTGCATGAACTGGCGCATGGCCTGTCGCGACGACTGATCGGCAATGGCCTCGGGCTGAGTTCGGCCCAAGGGCCAGCCCTGGGCGAAGGCTGGTCGGATTGCTTTGCGCGGTTCGCGCTGGCACAGGCCAACGAGCCGATCAATGGCACCTATCCGTTCGGGTCCTACATCGCACGCCAGCTTGGTGCAGTGGGCGAGAACCATGGCTATTACGGCATTCGCAGCTTTCCTTACGCGGTCCGAACGTCCCTGGGCGGCCCGCAGAATCGGCCACACAACCCTTTGACGTTTGCAGATATCGATCCTACCCAGTTCAATGTTGCCGACGCGGCGTTCGCACCGAATCCGTCGTTCCTGCCGGCCGCTGGGGCGACGCATTTTCGCGGCGTGGTCTGGTGCTCCGCTTTGTTCGAAGCGCGCGCGGAACTGATCGCCGACGTGGGATTTACGCAAGGTAATGAGTTGATGCTGCAGTTGATGGTCGACGGCATGAAGCTGACACCCATTGGTCCGAATTTCATCGATGCGCGGGACGCGCTGTTGGCGGCAGCAGAGATCAGCGCGCCGGAGCAAATGCAGGCGCTCTGGCGCGGATTTGCCGCACGCGGCCTCGGGGTGGGCGCCAGCACGGATGGCGCGAACGCCGTAGTGGAGTCGTTCAACACACCGAATCTGGCAGTTGCGGAAGCGCTTGGGATCTCTGATTCGCGCTGCAATAGCAACGGCTATGCGGAGCCAGGCGAGATCTTGAACGTGTCGGTACCCGTAGCCAACGCAACCGGCAGCACGGCGCAGAATGCGACCGTGACGATCGCGCCAGGTGGCAGCCAGAGCTACGGACAGATCCCGACCGCAAGCTCAGTGTCGCGCGACTTTGAGGTCAACGTGCCCGCGAACCAAGTCTGCGGCACACCGATCGATTTAGCGATTCATGTCCAGAGCAGTCTCGGCCCGATCGCACTTAACCGCCAGATTGCCGTTGGTCGCCCCTTGGTCGCTTTGGCGCAAGACTTTGACACCGCAGTATTGGGCACGCTGCCGCAGACGTGGACAACTGCAGAGACCGGTGCAGCGCTACCCTGGCAAACTGTCGCCAGCAGTGTTGCCTCCGAACCCCATGCCGTCATGGCGGTTGGGGTATCCACTACCGGCGAGGCGGCGCTGACATCGGAAGCCTTCTTGGTAGAAAGCGCCAACGCGGTGTTGACCTTCAAGCACCAGTTCAACTTCGAGAATGGCTTTGACGGCGGCGTCCTGGAGATCAGTCTCGACGGCGGGGCCTATCAAGACCTCATCACCGCCGGCGGCAGCTTTCTCGAAGGCGGATACATTCAAGCGCTGTCGAACGAAAGCTGCAGCGGATCGCCACGACCCCTCGCATCGCGACCCGCTTGGACCGGCTTGCGAAATGGTCTCGTCACCCGCGTCCAACTGCCGGCGACCGCGCAGTCACAGATGGCCCGCTTGCGTTGGCGCATGGGGAGCGATTGCAGTGTCGTCAGCAGCGGCTGGCTCATTGATGACGTGCAAGTGTTGAGCGGCCACGAGTGCCTGCCAACGGCCTGCGACGCGGTCGACGCCCTGTTCAGGGATAGCTTCGAATGAGCCTTTCGGCGATCTGACGTATCAACAACCCGGAGCGCGGAGCGATTCGGGCCAACGCACCGCGCGACGACGTGCGAGCCGACACATCGGGGACAACGCGTCACGCGGCATTGACTTGAACGGCGAGAAAGTCCTTCGTGGTATTTTTCGAGTCATGGCACGAGTCAGGCCAGTTCAGGCACTGAACCGTCCGAGTGACCCACATAACGCTTTTGAACTGACCCAGCCTCTACGACCACCATGCCGACGCCATCCCGCCGCGCTCTCACCGTATCGCTACTTGCCCTGGCCCTGGCGCCGCAACTGGTTCGCGCCAATGACACGCCGTGGACGATCTCGGTCGGGGTGACCAACATCGATGTCACGCGCTATCTGGACTTGCCCACCGGCTGGGATGCGCGGACCTTCGGATTCAATCGGCGGGGTCCAAGCTTGTCGGTGAGTCGGGACTTGCCGGGAAACTGGTCGGTAAGACTGTTACACGAGCAGGTGGATCATCTGTTCGGGATCAATCGTTGCCCGAACAATCCTGGTCTTGCTTGTCTGGCGGTCGTGTTTCCGGGCGAATACAAGCTGGACGCGACCGAATTCACGGTGGCCAAGACATTTCGCGCTGACGCGTCGCTACAACCGATGTTTCATCTCGGTTTCCAGCGCGCGTCCTTTCATGCCGACAATAGCCTTCCCGATTACAAAGAAATCGAGTGGGTTGGCGGTGTCGGGCTGGCGTATGCGATGAGTGCACGAACCCGGCTATCGCTGGAGTGGCAAAAGTCTGGCGCCGAGATCGAAACCATCCGCGCCAGCTTTGGTTTCAAGTTCTAGGGAGCCTCTGAACCAGTTCAGAGGCGACGCGGGCCTGGGAAGGCCCGCCCAGAATCGAGTACGCAAGTGCTTGATTCTGGAGCCATAAGTCCGGACAAGTGCCGGGCTCATGGCGGGTCTGAAAGTCCGATTCAGACCCTCCCGAGCGGTGCTCTGAACTAGTTCGCTTCACGACGCGACTGATCCACGGCAGGCCAAATCCGGCGCCAACCTGTGCTCAGCGTGCTCAGTATCTGGCTGAGCATTTCCATTATGACGAGCATGGCATTTGTCGGCCAGTCGTCATGAGAGACCCAGATCAAGGGGGCGTGACAAGTCGCCGCATTTCGGACATCCGCGCAAAGCGGCGATGGAATCGAACCGCTCGTGCGGACCAGCCCGGTTAACATCAATGACGCGACACACGCGTTAAGGCGGGTCTGAACAAATCTGTTTAGGACGTTCAGACCCGTGCCGCCTCTGAACTCGTTCATATGCGCCTTAACGCTGCCCACGAGTCAACTTGCGGGTTTGCGAGATTTTCACCAACCAAGTTAAGATGGCATGGCAAAGCTAAACACGGGGCGGGAGTTTCGGATGCGCATATCAGTCGCGTCATCGAGTCACGCAAGCAGTGCTGATTCGGGGGCTATGCAACAACATGACTATTGAAGCGAAGGGTGCGTCGTCATTCGGCAGCGCATGGCCGTGGATTGTTGGTTGCCTCGTGTTGTGCATCGGCGCATTCTTTCAGGCCGTAACAGATATGGCTTCTGGACCGGCGTTCGTCGGAGCGTTCATGAGCGGCGTGTCCGGAACGGCTACCGTGGCGCTCATCATTGCGCTGCCGTTCTGGTTCGTGACCCGTAAAGCGTCGGCGGTCCAAGGGGTGTTCATCGCGGTGGTCTTACTGATTGCCTTCGGGCAGTTCGCAAAGTTTGCGAGCTGGGTGGTCGACGTCAGCGCATCCAGGCGGATCGCCGAAATTCGCGCGGATTGGATCCGGGCAATCCACAAGGAAGCCAAAGACGAGTCGTTCCGCTATTCCGAGTGGCAACAGCGGACCGATCGGGTGAATGCGTTGGTCAACGCCCAGAGAGAAACCAGTCTGACGCCGCAAATGGAGCAGTTGGTGCGAATCACCAAGCAGCATCTGGTCGCCAGCACGGACGATGAACTTCGTCTCGTTGGTGCAATCGTGGAGTTCAGTCGTGCCGATCCGTTGAACTCGGTCGACATTGACCAGCCCGGCGCACTGAATCAGCGCATTGCGCGTACCCAGCTCTTGATAGATGAGTCACGGCGATATCAGCGCCATCTTGCCGGACAAATCGCGGATATCGAGCAACGCCTGACCGCGAGTGGCATGAGCACTCATGCACGCGCAGACTTCCTTCAGAGTTCACGTGACCGCAGTGAACCGCTTCTAAAACAACTGGACGAGCTGTGCGAGGCAAGAGCCCAGTGGGGGGCGGAGATTATCCGCTACCTGACGATCCTGAAGGACCAGCAAGGGGGTTGGTCCATCAAGGACGATGGGACGTTTGTGTTCGAGGACGACAGCCGGGTCGACGAATTCAACAAGGTGGTGAGACGGATCAACAAGGGTCGGGAGATCGTCTCGCGATTGGAGACCGCCGCCGACGCAGCCATCGATCCCGATCAGCCATCAAGAAAGCCGAAACAGCCGATTCCAAAGCAATGACCGATCGCACCTTCAAGCAGTCTGTCCAGAGAACATTTCGAGCCTTCATCGCGATGGTCGCGATCATGGCGCTGGGGTGCCAGCACGAGCAGACGCCAGCTGCCGGCACAGGCACTGACGGCAAAAGCGCCAAACCAGTTGCGTCGCCGGTCGAACCCATTGCGGTGTCCTGGGGGCTTGCGGATGACCAGTTAGCGGCCGATACGGTCAAATTGCGCATCGCCGGCCAGCAACCCGCCGAGCTCGTTCTGGAAGACGACTACAGCATTGGCAACGACTACTTCTGCCCCGATGATCGGTCCTTTGTGATCGACGCAGCAAGAGGATCAACATTGAGAGTGTTAGCGAGGGCAGGCCACGAGGATCACGAGCTCTTCTCGGGGGTCTCCGACGCATCATTGCGACGCTTGCGGTTGCCCGAAGACGCTGATCGATTGACCGTTGAGCTCGGTGCTAACGGCCCGACGCAACAGTCGTGGACCATTGATCTAATCACCCGGCAAATCGGATCCGACCACATGCCTTTGTCGCACGTCATACTGGATGATGTGGATCTGTTCGACGGTGACTTTTTTCCGTCCACGATCGATATCGAGCTCAAGGGATTTGGGCCGAGCTTGGAGTTTGAGCGCGGCTACGACGCCGACTCGGGAGACGCGCTTGGATTGGCGGGGCGTGGCTGGACCACGACAGCCGAATCACGTGTGAGTTTTGACTCCTGTGGCCGGCTGGCAATCCATTCCGAAAACGGTGGCACCCAACACTTTCGTCGCGAAGCAGTAGACGGCGAATCGCGTTTTGTGCCGCTGTTTGGGTTTCACACCATCGTCCGCCCGCTGAAGCAGGGCGGTTACGCCATCTACGCCAAGAATGGATATCGGTACGACTACAAAGAACCCGATGGCACAGAATGGCGGCTCAGTCGCGTCGTCGACACCAATGGCAACGAGATTCGTTATGTCTATGAGACCTTGGCGGGCAGAAAAGTCCTGAGCGCCGCATCGATCTCGAAGGATCGTGAACTGAAGTTCCGATACCTGCAACGACCCGTGCAAGGTGCGGCGCGCGACGGCAAGTCGATTAGTCAAGGTACTGCACTCTTCTTATCCGAGGTTCTCGGACCCGATGGCTGGAAGCTGAAGTTGACGCAGGACGACCGTGGCAATCTGGTTCGCGTCGTCCGTTCGGATCAGTCCGGGAAGGGACCGACTGACACGCAATATGTTTATCAGGATGTCGTAGTCGGCGGTCGCTCGCTGGGCTCCAGGCTCGTTGAGATGCGCGATGGCATCGGAACCGGGCGTCGAAAGATTGCGTATGAGGGCGGCCGCGAGCTGCCAGTCCTATCGGGGGAAGTCCGCGAAATCGCAAGGACTCGGGTCGTCGCAACGTCCGGGTCGACCTTTGGTGACATGACCTTTGTCTATGACACGGTCGAGCAGCCCCACGGATCGGTGCCACGAACGGTCATTGTGCGGAGCACTGGCCTGCGCAACAAGTATCTTTTCAATTCGCTCGGCCTGCCGGTCGAGCGTCACTTGGGATCCGTCGTGTCAACGAGCGAATATGGCGGACTGAACCTTCGATTGGTCACGCGCGAGACGGATGGCAATGGATTGGTCACAACCTTCGAGTACGACGAGTATGGAAACCGCATTTTCGAACGGCGCCAACTTGACAATGGGCGCCCGATTGAGCGCAGTTGGCGGTACGTTGATCCTGAGAAGTTCTCTGAACTTGGCATACGTGAGCGGGTGGCCGAAGAATTCAACTGGCGCGGTATCGCCACCCTGTATCGTTATGATCCGCGCGGCAATCGGAAGTTGATCGTGCGGGGCGACTTCGAGGTGGCGCTGGAATACGGGCCTCGCGGCGAGCTGGTCAAAAAGCAATCAAGTGAAGGGCGCGAGTGGCGTTACACCTATGACGACTGGGGCTACTTGGCATCTGAAGCCGGGTCGGACATGTTGAAGAAGGGATACGAACATGATGCCCGCGGACGCATGGTCGCCGAGATCGACCATGCCGAAACGCGCAGACGCTATCAATACGACGCACGTGATCGTTGGACAGAGCGAACCAAGCTGTTGCTCGACGAAGACGATTTCGAAATTCGCAAGCTCTACGATGACGCGACCCATGTTACGACGACGGTGCTGGTTGATGGCCGAATGACCAAAGCGACCTATGACGCTCTGGATCACTTGATCCGATATGAAGATGGCGATGGCCGGGTCAGTACCAAGACCTACGACCGGTCAGGCAATCTGACCCGCGATGTAGACGGATCCGGAAAAACGACGGATTACGAGTACGACAGCAACCAGTGGATGACTGTCGAGGACATCGAAGATGGCGCGCGCACGGAATTTCAATACGACCGCGTCGGCAATATTCTGACCAGGGTCATCCGCGAAGGTGATGCGGAGATCACCTGGGAATTTCGGTATGAGCACCCTCAGTACAAGCCCACTTGGGCGCGCAAGTCCAGTTCGACTGGGGTTGTCACAACCTTGCATCAGGAATTCGACGACAATGGCAACCGGACTGCTGTGACGAATGAGATGGGAGAACGGGTGGCGTACGAGTTTGACGACTACGATCGGGAGATCCGGTAGCCACTCGCAGCGCACTACCTCGCCAGCCGGTCGGCCCGGCGCTTGATCACGGGTCAGGTTGATTCCGCACTGATCGCCAGTTCGGCGACCGAATTGCCAGCCATTTTGACCGAACTTGCGGGTCTCCGCCTGCGACGTTGAACATGACACGCCAAACAACCACGACGATTGATGCGGCAGCATCTACGGTCGAAGGCCGACATTCACGCCAACTTCCATGACCTGTCCCATCAGGGACAGGACCCGCATTGCGTCCGCCAAAGCCACTGGCGATGATTCACCTTGCTGCGTTTGGAGAGAGGTTGTCATGGTGTCTGACACGCGACTGTTTCGATTGGCTGGCGGACAAAGCCGTGATCCGGCTGTCGAGGCATGGTTACGGGCCGACAGTCACCCCCTGCGTGAACGCGCCCGAAGTTGGTTCAATGCGCTTCGCAGCCAAGGTGGCGATGTCATCGAACTGCTTCACGATGGCCACCCCACTGCGTGTGTCGGCGATTTGCCGTTTGCCTATGTCAACTTGTTCGCGACGCATCTGAACGTTGGCTTCTACTTTGGCGCGGTGTTGCCGGATCCGTCCCGAATCCTGTCAGGCAACGGCCGCTTCATGCGCCATGTGAAAATCAGCCTTGGCGACACTGCGAATGATGCGCCGTTGCACGCGCTGTTGGCCGCTGCGTACGAAGATGTTCGCGCCCGCCACGCTGCGCAGAAGCAAACTAACCCCGAATAAAGCCGAGGGCCGTTCACTGGCAGCCACACGGGAGCCCTCGAATGTCCAAACACACGCTGTCCGCCATACTCCTCATCGGCTTGACGACCACAATCGGTGCGTGTGAGCCCGCTCCAGCGCCCGCCGGACCTGCCGCGACATCGGAGATCCATCAGTTCGAGCAACTTAGTCTGCGCCGAACCGGCTGTTACGGACAGTGCCCAGACTACGAGCTGACCATTCATGGCGATGGCCGCGTCAGTTATTTGGGCAAACGTGACGTGCCGTTGCTTGGTCCTGCGCACCAGCAACTGAGTGCTGAGCAGCTCGCGGCTCTGATCGATGCCATCAACGACGTTGGCTACTTCAATTTAAACGACCAATATATCAATACCACTGACGGTTGCCCGGTCATGGCAACCGACAATCCATCCGCGATCACCCGGGTCAAGACGTCCAGCCGCGAAAAATCGATCCACCACTACTACGGCTGCCAGATCGCCAACGCGCCACCTGACGCGTCTGGCGTCTATCCAGAGGCACTCTACCAATTCGAGGCACGGATCGATGCGATGGTGCCTCTGACGGCACTGATCCCGGGCGCGAGCGGGCCTTCGACCAATGCGCCACGATGAACGCATAGACGCAGCAGTACGCGACGACCCGACGCCTTGGCCCTGGCGACGTTCAGATCGCGCTTGGGAATGCAGCGTGTCGTCGCGATTCAGGCAGGGTCTGCAGCGGCAACGGCAATTCGCGCTTCGTACGTGCCGCGTCAGCGCAAGAGGAAGAGGTCTTTCGATGAGCCGATCAATCTCCCGCGATTCGTAAGCGGGAGCCGTTGTCAGGTCGCTGCCGAAAACAGCGTAAGCCAGAGAGAACCCCCTCTCAGGCCACCATCATGCGCTGCCAATCCTGCACACTCGCCTACCTCCTGTTGACCAGCCTGCTGGCAACGCCCGCCGCCCAGGCATTGGACCCTGTCTGCAACACCTATGTAGAGGCCGCCAACGCCTCGGCGCATCAGCAATCCCGGCAATCTGTGATGGAAACGGCCGATGGCACCCGGCTCGAGTCGGTGGTGGTGGACGATGTGCTCTACAGCAAGATGGACGGGAAGTGGAAGAAGCTGCGATCAGGATTCTGGGCGGTGGAGCAGAAGCTCGTGGCCGACATGCGCAGCGGCAAGATTGCGTTGTCGCAATGCCGGTTGCTGGGGCGCGAAACGGTCGAGGGGATCGAGACCTCGGTCGTCGAATACACCATGACGATGTCCGGCACTGACCCGGTTACGAGCAAGGTCTACATCGGCCAGGACGGTTTGATCTACGCGCAGTCCGCCACCGGTATGAAGATTCGCTACCGCTATCAGGGCGTTCGCGCCCCGGAACTCTGAGGTTCTCCCCATGCTCAACCGTCTTTTGCTGCTAATCAGTGTTGCGCTGTCCGTTGCTTGTTCTGGCGAGCCGGCCAATGCCGAGAAAACCGCCGACGCTTGGCCTGCGTTTGATGCACCCGAACCAGCATCGGCTGAGAACAGTCCAGCAAAATCACCCTTGCCGCGAGCGTGTGATCTGGTGTCGGCTGCAGCAGCCGAACAAGTCTTGGCACAGCACGCAACGTTGATGAGCGACGAAGCCGAATCCTGCATGTGGTCGAGCGCCGATCACCCGGGCAGCATTACGATGCTGATGGTGCTGGTGAGCGACAACGATAGCGAAGCGACGGCGCAAGAGGTGTTCGGTGCCGTGACCGGCATGCAAGGCAACCTCAGTGCGTTGGTCAATCAGCACGTCGACGCCAAGACCAAGAAATCTGGCCAGGAGCTCGATGATTTGGGCGATGAAGCCTGGCTGTCGGCAAGCAACATGGACCTGATTGGCACGCAGCAGTTGGTGGTCCGCAAGGGCACTCGAGTCCTGACGCTCAATGTCACCGGCATGGGCAAGACCGAAGGACTGGGCAAACGCCTGGAAGCTGTGGCACGACAGGCAGTCCCACAACTATGAAACGACTCCATGTCACCAATCAGTGGTTGCTCTTGGCATTGCTGACACTCAGCGCATGCCGCAGTCACGCCCAGAGCGAGGGCTCGGGCAACCCGGTCGTATCCGTCCGCATCCAACCGGCCCATGCCATCGAGCCTGGGACGCCCGTGACCATTGATGGCGTCGCACCGCTGGACGGTCAAGGCATGGTGGCGCTACAAATCACCTTGCCGGACCGAACGAGCAAATCACTTGAGGTCGCGCCGTCGGCAAACGGCGACTACAGTCTAAATTTCAGCGGTACCAACCAAGTCGGGACCTATCAGGTCCATGCCACATCCCCGGGTGGCAAACTGAAAGGCAATGCTGACTTTGAAGTGGCCGTGCAAGAGCCGCTGGACGATATCGACGAGGCTCAGACCGAAGCGGATGCAGTTGCCGAGGTGTTGGATGATCTGGTGACCGATCTCGATGCTGAGCTGAAGAAGGTCCCCGATTCGCCAGATCGGGACGAACTGCTCACCAAATGGACTGCCGCGAAGCCGCGTTTGCAGCAAGCAGTAAGAGAGCTTCGCGATGTCCGCAAACTGACCCAGCCGTTCACCGATGCGGCCAAGACTTATCCGGCCCTAAAGCCAGCCCTAAAGCCCTTGGCAAAAGAACTGGCGAACTGGCAAACCAAGAGCGCCAAGGAGCGCGCACGCATCGTCAATGAATTGGCGCAGAGCCGGCGCGCTGGAGTTACGTGCGAACAACTGGAGCGCGTGACGGAGGGCTTCAACTTCGCCTCTGCGTTGTTCAACCTGGCTGGCGGGCCTGTCGCTGCGGTCAAGGCCGTGGCCTTCGACTATCTGGCCAGCAAAGGTGCTGCGCTTGCCAGCCGGCTGGGCACGAAATACGGCTTTCCCGCGAACGAGGCGGGCAAGATTGCGCTGTCCGTAGGCGAGGCCGAAATCAAAAGCGCATGGAACCTCAAGCTGGTTCCGCCTCAGGTAGCCGCGAAGGAGGCGATCAAGAGTGGCGCACTTGGACTGGCGTTTGACTTGGGGTCGTTCGTGGCACAGCGGCAATTCGCCAAGTACTGCGAGCGCCTAGCCGGGCGGTTCACTGGCGGCATGCATGCCGAGTTCCGGGCACAAGACGGTCAGGTGTGGTGGGCGTACACGATTGAGTTCGAGGGCCGCCTCGATCTTCGCTACGCAAAAGGCACAACCTACGGACAAGCGGTCGCGGTCAAGGGCGACTTCTTGGGGCAAGCCACCAAATTCACGCTATCTGAGGATGCCTTGCGCATCGGTTGGCCTGGTTTGACCAAAGGCGCGATTCTGTACAAGCGCGCGGTACTGCCTCAGCCGGAGATCCTGAATCTGCTCACGGGCACGCCGGTCAATCCCAACTCGACGCTCCAGGAAGAAAAGCCGATTGAGGTGGAGGGCAAAGCCGCAGCGGTGTTCGTCAAACCCTACAGCTTCTTTGTGCCGGTGGAAGGCGAGATTGTCGACGGCGTGTTGAGCCTGCGGCGTCAACCGGCTACGCGCGACTACGACGCCGTGGCGCGTGTGGTCTATGTGGTGGTGAGCCCGCTCGCGGCCATGCTCGGCCCTCAGTTCACCACGTTCGAACTGCCGTACAAGAACGGCGGGTTCTTCATTGAGCGTGCGTTTGGCGATGACGGCATCCGTGCTGCGGTCAAAAAAACGAGTAAAGGATTCGTGGTTGACGAGACGTTTCGGCACGAGAAGGGGAACGGCACCGCCAACGGCACCTACAAACTCACCCTGAAACTGTGCAATCCGGAAGGCTCATGCTGAACACCCTTTTTGCTTCTTTCGTGTTGGCGGCCGCCTCAGGTGAAACGGCATCACCGCCCAAGATTCCGCTCGTACCCGGCCTGACCATTACCACAGCCATCGCCGAGCCCGACGGCGACTATGAATCGCGAAAGCTCTTGGAATCAATCGACGCGTCGGGCTGGCGTCTCCGTTACGCTGCCGACGTCCGTGGCGCAGATGGAAAACCTGAATCAATCACCAGCGAGCGCTTGGTGCACACAGAAGACCTACAGTCTGCGCGAACCTATCGCAACTACTTCGAATCGGATGTTGAGGAAGACTACCCGGGCACGACGGCGTTGGGGGCGTCGGCAAGCGTGCTGAAGGGATTGCGCGACTCCGGCGTGGCGCCTTTTGCGGTGGTTGCGGAAGACGCGTTCTTGAAGCGCGCATCGGCAAACCTGCCAGGCGAGAACCATTCCATTCTGGCGCTCGCATCGGCACTCACCGCCAGTGCGGGCCGCAGCTTCAAGGGCGAGTTGAAGCGCCGGAATGTCGGCACGATGCCCGTTCTGGTCAACGACCAGTTGCAGCATCTGCCGGTGCTGGTGGCATCGGGGCTGTTTACCGCCAAGAACGGTGACACGATGCAGGCTGAGTTGAGCTTTCTTGATGACGATCAGAATCCGTTGGCGCTGCAGTGGCGCATTGGCGACACGCAATTGCGCGTCGTCCGCATCGAGTATCCGTTGGCCAAGAGCCCGCTGGCAGAGATGCTCCAAACGAACAAGCGCGTGACGCTGCCTGGACTCTATTTTGACTTCGGCAGCGCCACGCTGCGGCCCGAATCACAGGCTGCGCTGCCGAGCATTGCAGAAGCCATCAGAGCCGCATCAACCGAGTTGATTCTGGAAGGACATACCGACAACATCGGCACTGCCGAACGCAATCAAGCGTTGTCACTTGCGCGCGCGCAATCGGTGTGGTCGGCGTTGCGCGCGTTGGATCCGACATTGGGCCCTGTACCAAAGATCATTGGTTTTGGTGCCTCACGGCCGCGTGCCAGCAACGACACGCTCGAAGGTCGCGCCCAGAATCGTCGGGTCGAACTTGCCATTCCATGAAGGTTGGCTGCGGCCAGACAAGTCCGTGCGTTCGCGAGACGCGCAACCGGCTCAGTGACGGTATGAGGGCGCCGATGGCGCGTCCAGCGGGCTCAACATCGATTGCGCAACCCGTCGTGGGGGCTGCTAGGATCGGGTCCACACCGGTCTTGGTTACAGCAATCGAGTTCGAGCGCATGGCGCTCAACCGATGTGGCCCCTGGCTGGTGCGTGTAGCTTGGGGCGGCAGTGATCACCGCTGCACGCGCTCCCGGCGCGATGACCTCAACCAGAGTCCAACGGTTCCTTCAGGAGAGCGATCGACCATGCCACAGATCACGCTGCGCAATCAGACCAACGAAGTTGTTCGGCTCGCCATTTTCAAGACACCGGTGGTCAACCCGAATTTGGCATCGATCGCCTGGCGGATCGCCGAACCACCCCCCGGTGGCCAACAAGTAATCGACATTCCGTCGGACTTTACGGTGTTCGGAAAGTATTCCAACGATTTCAATGACCCCTCGAATCTCACGGTCGAGACGGCGCACGTGCCGTTTACCGAAACGACCGCCGCGTTCACGATCGATTCGGTGATCTCACAAGATCCCTCCTTGCACGGTGCCGTGATTCACCAACATTTCGATGGCCTGGTGTTGAACGAAGTGCGGATTACGAACAACTATGGCATTGGGGTACTGACGGCCATTGCCAAAGGCGGCGACCCGCTTTACGCGCCGCAGGTCATCTGGCCCGGCGGCCTGTTTCTCGAAGACGTCCGAGGCTCACTCTATGTGTCGGTCGTGGCACCGTTCACGGGACAGGGGCAACGCCTCGTGGAAGAGGAAATTTCGCAGACCCAAACGGAGGTGCTGGAAGGCGGCACCATCACAGTGTCTGGTTCGATGTGGAAGGGCTACGCGTTGACTGCCGGCTGAACTGATTCGTAGAACAAGGGTCGCCCCGGCGCACGGCGCGATCGGGGTGGCTCGCAGTGTCGATGCGGAGGCGCATCGATTGCGCGTCTTCCCTATTCGAATTGGTTCCAATGCCGGTTCCGAATAACCGCTTATTCGAACGAGTCCTTCAGCAGCGGTCCCTGCGTATTTCCGAACACGGCAATACTCTGTCTTGGTTGTCCAAAGGCACTGGAGAACTCACCCAGAATCAATAGGCGGAAACCCGGCAATGGTTGGAGATCAGCTATGGTCCCGCCCGAAACCATGCCGATGAACGCCCTTCTCGACGCCCCAAACAATCCAGATGACGTCATCGCCTCAATACAGCAAGAGCTACCTTCCCATGCTGTTGCGAGGGAGCCATCTTCCTGAATCGCCAAGGCTCGAATCGAGAGGCCATTGTCCTGGTCCCCAAACGGCGTCCAAAGTGGATCACGGCTTCCGTCCAACGGCGAGAGCCGCAAGAGCGTCTTGTCATACGGCGGATTAAACGGCACACCCGCCACGATCAAACTGCCATCGGGGGCCGCACGCATTGACAGTACCCGGCCCGGTGTCGCGCCCGCGGTCCACGTCGAGTCGATTGCCCCGTCCAGGCTGGCCGACAATCGAACCACCCCATTTCGAAAGACATGGTTCACGCGAAAGAAGCTACCCCCGATGTAGATGCGACCGTTGATCGCGACCATCGTAGACACCGCATGATCAAAGCCGATCGACCAACTGGGCAAAGGCGCGCTAGAAGAAGTTGGATACGAGCGGACCGCATAACCCTCATCGGCGCCGCTTTCGACTTGCAGCCCGACGAGTACGCGGTCTGGTAACGCCAAAAGCGCCGTGACTGGGGACGGGACGCCGAGATCAAACGCGGGGTCCAATGTGGCACAGGCGTTCAGGCGCAGCAGATGAGGCAAATTGGACGTTGCCAATAGTGGCGTGAGTCCGCCGACATAGCAATCGCCAGCCGCCGATAAACTCACAGCCGTCGGCACGCTATCCAATGACCACTGATGGTTCGTCATCTGGAGGTTGCCATCAAGGCGCATCAAGAACCGTTGCTCTTGGCCGTTCACGCGAATGAAGTCACCGGCGATCATGAAGCCACCGTCCGGCAAGGCAGTTGCTTGCTGAATCGACGTCCCCGTACGGAGCACCTTTGGAGCCGTACCGATGGTCGAGAGCGTCGAATCGACCCGCGTCAGACCGGGCGTTAGCAGGCCTTTGGTGGTTCGGATTCGTCCGCCAATCAGCGCGCCGTCGGAAACAAACATGATTCGGTGCGAACTTCCCATAACATTGATCGTGCCGGGAAGCGGCGTGCCATTGATGTCGAGTCGACTGATCGTGCCCCGCTCATGGATTCCAATCACGTCCCAGGACATACCGAAGCGCGAGCTGGTTGTGAGCCACAGTTCCCCAGACGGAGCGAGCGCGATGTGATCGACGACGCCACTCACCGTCGTAACGACTGGTGTACCTGGGAGACCGTCAGGCGCCAACCGTCGGAAGCGTTGGGCCCATCCATCGGTATTGTCGTACGTCATGATCCATGCGCCACCATCCGGCGCAAGTGTCGCCGTGCTGATGCTCGAAATGTCGGTGGGGCGGTCATAAATCCAGATCGTCGCGCCGTTGTCGGAAAACAGGGCGACTCGGTAATAGTCTAAGAGCATCACCTTGTGCTTATCCGGTGACGTCTCGAATGTGGCGCTGTGGAATTCTTCCCAGCTTCCAAATCCCGCAATGGGATCGCTGCTCCCAGCAGGATACCGCCAGACGCGGCCATCATTGATCAGCAAATCGCCGTTTGCCAGCGCTGCGAGATCACTCACTGCTTCGAACTGCGAGGCGGTCCAATTGTCGAGCACAGGTGCGCCCGGACCGGGGCTCAGCAAGGCGAGAAAGAATCGCGGCACGCCGTTGACACGAGAGAAATCGCCACCAATGTAAACCGAGCCGTCGGGCCGCACGTCGAGCGCCCTCACGTCGCCGTTTACCGGCATCGACCACTCGGTGTCCAATGTGCCGTCGGCATGCAGACGTGCCAGGTTGGACCTCGGGACGCCATCTATTTCGGTGAAGCGACCGCCGATCAGGAAACTGCCGTCGGAAAGTTGGACGTGATCCATGATCTCGCCCCCGCGCCGGAAATCGAAGCTGCCTGGCAGCAACGTGACCTGTGCCAGCGCGAGCGAAGGAGCCAGCGCAACGAGCGCGATGAGTATGAGAATCAGTCGTTTCATGGCAACAGCAACGCGGAATTGTGTCGCCGAAACGATCAAGACAGGAACTCAATTGCTCCCTGTGGCCCAAGCGTCACGCGGAATGGCCTCAATCCGACAAGTCGAAAAGCGCAACAGGTTGGGGTAGGGCGGGTCGGGCCGGCAGGTGCTGTGCGTGCCGTTGATCACCGCTTCCAACGCAGCGGCATCTTCGCGCAGATACGTGTCGTCGACGCCACTGCTACGGGCGGCTGCGAGAAGCGTGCGCGCTGCAGTCAAGTCGCCCGCGGTCTGCGCCGTCCAAGCGTCGGCCAATTGGTAGGCGCTGGCGTGACCGAGTTGGTCCAACGTGCGCCGGTCCAGATCGCCCAGAAAGCGGCCAGCAGGAAGGATCAATCCCAGGCGGGCGTTATAGACCTCCAGCCACAGGCGGAAGTCCGTGGACAAGTACAAGCTCGCCGCGCTTTCCAGCAAGCTCTCGGCAGCTTGCCGGTCACCCTGATCAAGTGCGAGCTGAGCTCGCATGGCGAGAACCTCGGGTAATTGTGCTTCCAGTGTCGTGTTCCGACGGATCAGTGTGGCGGCTTGCAGCAGTCTGGAATCCGCATCCATCTGACGGCGGTAAAATGCAAACGTTGCGGCACTGATGCGCGCGCTCAGTTCACCGCGCACATTGTTGCTGAGCACGGCCTGTGCCGCGGCCTCGTCCATCAGTGCGATCGCCGCTTCGACTCGGCCTGCGGTCCATGCCAGTCGCCCGCGCAGCGCCAGGCCGTATTCCGCTGGCGCCGCGGTCAGGGCGCCACGGTCCAGAGCCTCGGCAACCGCTTCGGCGTCGCCCAGTGCGGCCCGGTCCGCCAACGCGGTCATGATCAAGTCGGCGGGGATGCCGTGATCAGGAATGCGCTGGAGCGCCGCGAGGGCCGGACCGTGACGGCGCAGCCCCATCGCCTGATGGGCGATCCGCAGTTGCAGACGCCAGGCCCCCGGGCGCATGGCGACCATCGCAACCATGGTCGGCGTGCCGCCATCGCCCCTCGTTTCGACATCGGCCGACAATTGCGCCAGCAGGCGGACATAGGGCGTCGTGGCGGCGCCCAGTCGGGTTGCGACCTCGGCCTGTAGCCCGGGATCGACGGGCTGCAGCTTTCTGGCCTGAAAGTAGGCCAGCAATGCGCCCGGGACCGGGGTTGTCGGATCGGAATCGTGCGCCACCCGAAGCAGCACCATCCCGCGCGCAACATCGCCATGGTCGACGGCGTTACTGGCTTCGCGCAGCAGGTCGGCGGTGCCCGGCTGCGCTGTATCCAGGTCTTCCATTGTGATCGCGAAGCCGGAGAAGACAGTTGCTGCTGGATCCGATGGCAACAGCATGTCTGAGTCGAAGGCCGATCTGGATCCATCGTTCGAAGCCATCCACAGGGCGAGTGACACGACGAACAGAAGCGCCCCCATCGCCAACCAAAGGCGCCAGGCCGGACGCGCGGGCGTTTCGGTTTGCGCATCGAGCGGACGGACCGTCGCCTCGTTGACCGCGTCTTGCAATGGCACGGCGAGCCGGCTTTGGCTCGGTAACGATGCCGCATCAACCGGAGCTTCGATTTCGACCACCGACGCATCCAAACGCACGCCGCGACCGCGCAGCGTGACCACAGCGTGGCCGTAAGGTCCGAGCGTCTCACGCAGTCTGCCGATCAGCTTGGTCAGGGCGTCGTCCGAAACGGTCTGACGTGGCCAGAGGGCGTCGAACAGCTGTTGGCGGAGCACCAGCAAGCCCGGCGACCGGCACAACACCGCCAGCAAATTGAGGACGAGTGGTCCGGCCGCGGCATCGACCCCATCGATCAACAGGCGCCCACGCCCCAACTCAAACCGAACGCCGTCAAAGGCGTACCCGAAAGGCTGCGCGGCGCGAGGCGCGGCAGGGGTGGGATCAACATTGCTCACGAATGTCCTTGTCGCGATGGTCAGTCGCCCCATGCGGCAGCTCGTTGCTGCCGCCCAAGTCCTGATCTAAGTCCAAATCCTACCTCGATTTTTCTGCCGTGTCCGGTTGCTGTCCGGTTGCTGTCGGCTTCAGGTCAGGCGCAATCTTGGTCGGGTAGCGACCATGCGTCTTCCTCCTTCGACCTTGGAACATGCGCATGTCTGGTTTCGCCCTTCGCTGGTTTGCCGTCCTTGTCCTGCTCGTTGCGGCGCCGCTTGCCCGCTCGCAAACGCCATCGCCCCTGGATCTGGACCGAAGCTTTGGCACCGATGGCTTGGTGTCGGTCCCCCAAGCCACCGGCGCAATGCCCGGAAGCCTGTCCCTCGGCTTTGTTCAATTGCCGGCGTCGGGGACCTACCTCCTATTCTCGGCGCAGGTGTTCAGTGGTACGCCCCGGATTGTCTGCAGCCGAATCCAGGCCAACGGCGCGCTCGACACGAGTTTCGGCACGAACGGCAGCATTGCCTACGCGCTGCCGATTCCGGATGGCGTGGTCGGCGGCGCCGTGGATCAGATCCAGACGCGCGCGGTCGTCGTCGTGCAAGGCGGGGCCGAGATCGTCCACTTTGTCTACAAGTTCAGCGTCAATTTCGTTGCAGTGGCGCGCTTTGCCACAGACGGCAGCCTGCTCGGTTTCACATCGAGCAATATGCCGACGCATTTTGCGGGCGGCGTCGGCGCCTTGCGCGATGTCTTGGCTTTGCCGAACGTCCGGCCCGGGTTCAATGGTTTGCTGATGGCGGTGCAGGGCCAGGGCGGCGAAGTCGACCGCGCGGCCTTGATCAAGTACGAAGGCAGTCAGTTCTTCGAGGGCTTCAGTGCGTCTTTCAGTAATCTCGACTTGCGCGTCTTCCGTATCGCGATGCGTCCAGATGGCAAGATCGACGCGCTCGGTACGGCCGCCGCCAAGGCGCTTTACGTACCCTATGACCCGGCTGCAAATGTCGTTGGATCACAGCGCTTCTTTGACCTTCATTGCAGCACCAGCACGGCGTCAGCATCGGTGCTCGACGACATCGTCCGCGACGCGCCGTTGACCAATGAGCCGCTGCTGATTGGCCGGGCCCGATGCACGGGCGGCGATTTGGAGGTGATCGCGGCGCGGGTGTCTTCGATCGACACCGCGCCGACCCCGAGTGGCCACCTCCGGCTCAGCATCAATCCCGGCGCGTGCGACACGTTGACGATCCAATGCGCAACGATGGCCATGGCGTCGCAAGGTCAATCAGGCCGAATCTACGTCGGCACGCCGGCGTTCGAGCTGGCGTTTGTCGACATTCATCCCGGCACCGGCGCGCCGCAACTTGCCGCGCGCTATTCGATGCAGGTCAGCAACAACAGTGGTTCGCTGCTGGTGTGGCCGACGCGCAGCTTTGGTTGGTATCAGGGCTACCCATTGCTCACCGGCGTCGGCGTTTCGAACAACAGCGTATCGTTTGGCATGTCACGCGTAATCGTTGGGACGCTGCTTTCAGACGGCTTCGAGAACTGACTTCGCCTCGTTGCACAGCGTAGTTGGACAACTTGCACCGCTTGTCTGTCGCAGATTGAGTGTTTGGTTTTCCCCAAGAACGAGTATTTACAAAAGGGATTCCAGCGACAACATTCTCTGGCGATACCATTGCCCGCTTACCGCAGCGATCGTTGATTGAGGCTGGAGCGTGAATGTCGCCGATTGACCAATTCGAAAGCGAGGCCCGGCGCTATTGCCATTGGGCAAATGGCGCGGACGGAACTGACATGTCTGTGTACAGCGCGCTGGTACGAGTCAGTGCGCTGTATCACGCGGCGTTGTTGTTGCAGCTGACGGCGGAACCGCTGCATAACGAGCAGCATGACGACGATGCGACCTTGGCGTTGGAAGATGCTGAAATGGCCAGCGTCGTGGCGCGCACGCGCCTATTGCCCATCGGGTATTACGGCATTGTATTCGATCCGCTTGAAGTGCCACCCGAGCAGCCGGTCATTGGCGATGTCTGCGATGATCTTCAAGACATCTACCGTGATGTTGCAGACGGATTGAGACACTACGATCACGGCCGAATAGCCGCCGCATTTTGGGAGTGGACGTTCAGCTTTCGCACGCATTGGGGAGACCATGCGACGGGAGCGCTCCGTGCACTTCATGCCTATTGGGATGCGACACATTTGCTCACAGAGGGGTACTAGACGACTGGTCTAATTCTTGTTCTAATACCCTCGACATGAACACCCGCCACGACAACACGCGTCAGCACATCCTCGACACCGGCCACCGGATCATCGTCGGCAAGGGCTTTTCGAGTGTTGGTCTGAACGAGATTTTGAGTTCGGCGGGTGTGCCGAAAGGCTCGTTCTATCACTACTTTCCGTCGAAGGAGCAGTTCGGGCAGGCGCTCCTCCAGGACTACTTCGACCACTACCTCGCCATGCTGGATGCGGCGTTTGCTGACGAGTCGCTTACGGCGAATCAGCGCTTGATGCGCTACTGGCAGGGCTGGGTCGATGGCCAGGGCGCACGCTGCAACGAGGCAAAGTGCCTGGTCGTCAAGCTGGGCGGCGAAGTCGCGGACTTGTCCGAGCCCATGCGCATGACGCTCCGCGACGGCACCGAACAGATCGTCCAACGCATTGCCCGGCAGATCGAACTTGGGATCCAGGACGGCTCGATTCCTGAGCTCGATCCCAAAGCAACAGCCCACATGCTGTATCCACTCTGGTTAGGCGCAAGTCTGCTGGGCAAGCTCAATCGTAACCCCGAGGCGTTGAACAACGCGCTGGCTTTTACCCGCCAGATCCTGACGTCATAGCCCTCAGATGATCCCTTCCACCCGTCGCCACCGCGACTTTTTCTGCCCCTAAATACTAGCCGACCGGTCTAATATTACCCACATTCCCTGAAAGGACTGCCATGACTACCTTGTTTGATCCGACCCAAATTGGCGACTTGACCCTGACCAACCGAATCGTCATGGCGCCGCTCACTCGCAATCGAGCGTTGCCGGGAAACATTCCCGGCCCGCTGACCGTTGAGTACTACCGTCAGCGCGCGACCGCCGGCTTGATCATTACCGAAGCCAGCCCGATCAGCGCTACTGCCCAGGGCTATCTCGACACCCCGGGCATCTGGAATGACACACAGATCGACGCCTGGAAAAAGGTGACCGACGCGGTTCACGCCGAGGGCGGCAAGATTGTCATTCAGCTGTGGCATGTTGGCCGTATTTCGCATACGTCACTGCTGCCAGCAGGCGAGGTCCCGGTCTCGTCGACAAACCGCGCCGCGGTGGCGAAGACCTTTACGAAGCAAGGCTTCGAGCCGGTCTCCACGCCAAGAGCGCTGCGCGATGACGAAATTCCCGGCCTGATCAACGATTATCGTCGCGCGGCCCGCAATGCGATCACCGCTGGATTCGACGGCGTCGAAATCCACGCCGCCAACACGTATCTGTTGGAGCAGTTCCTCCGCGATAGCGTGAACGACCGCACCGGGCGCTATGGCGGCAGCATCGAAAACCGCGCGCGTCTGATCATCGAGGTCACCCAAGCCATCGTCGACGAGATTGGCGCCGGCCGAACCGGCATCCGGCTGAGCCCCATGACGTCGTTCACCGCACCGCTGGACAGCACACCACAACAAACCTACGGTTACGTGGTCGCGCAACTGGCCACATTTGGGCTTGCGTACTTGCATGTGATCGAAGGCGAAACCGGTGGCACGCGTGAACCCAACGCGCCGCGCTTTGATTACGACGCGTTGCGCCAAGCCTTCAAGGGGCCTTGGTTGGTCAACAACGGCTATAGCGCTCAGTTGGCCACTGCGACGATCGCCGATGGCAAGGCCGATCTGATCGCGTTCGGTCGCTCGTTCATCAGCAATCCTGATCTGGTGCGCCGCTTGAAAGAGGGCGCGGTTCTGAACGAATTGCGCGCAAATCTGTTGTATGGCGGCGGCGCCGAAGGCTACACCGACTATCCGGCGTTGGCCTGAGCCAACGGCCTGCCCGCGTGCCAGGCGAGCTGCGAACGTGGTCAGCATCGCTGAGGGCCAAGGACGGCCCATTCAAAATCGACCATGGCAGCCAATTTTCAGGGCGTGCGAGGTCAGCTTGCTGGTAGTCAAGCCTTGGAATCTGGGGCTGCCTGCGACATCGTCAAAAAACGCATGACGGGAATCGCCGTAGCGGTCGGGGGCTGTATAGTCTCGACCCATGCCGGGCATGAGGTCCGGCCAAGCGCCACGGAGAACGATCATGGGTCTGATTCAAGCAGTTGCGGGTTCGGTTGGCGGCGTGCTCGCCGACCAATGGAAGGACTTCTACACCGTGCCGAACGGATTGCCGGCCACGGCTGCCGTGTTTGCGGCTGTGCCTCAGGGCACCAATGCCGGGCGTGGGTCCAATACCAAGGGCTCGTCGAACATCATCAGCAATGGCTCCAAGATTGTGGTGCCCGAGGGCTACGGGTTGCTGTTGCTGCAGGATGGTGCCATCACGGGCTTTGTGGCCGAGCCGGGTGGCTATGAGTGGCGATCCGACGATCTGAACTCGAAGTCCATCTTCGCTGGCGATGGTCTGGTCGATTCTCTGATCAAGCAGAGCTGGGAACGCTTCAAGTTTGGCGGCCAGCCGGGTTCGCAGCAGGCGGCGTTCTTCGTGTCGCTCAAGGAACTGCCAGACAACCGCTTTGGCACGCAGTCTGAGATCTACTGGGACGACGGCTTCCTGAACACGCAAGTCGGCGCCGTCACGCGCGGGTCGTACACGATGAAGATCGTCGATCCCATCCTGTTCGTGAAGAACTTCGTGCCGGCCGCCTATCTGCAGCCCGGCAAGGTGTTTGACTTCACCGATCTCGACAACGCTGCGGCCAGCCAGTTGTTCAATGAAGTGGTGAGCTCGCTGGCGCCGGCGTTCAGTCTTTACACGAACGACCCGAGCAAGAACAACCGCATCACCAAGCTGCAGCAGGACTCGATCGGCTTTGCCAAGAGCCTGTCGGCGGCGGTCGAAAATGCCTACCAATGGAAGACCGATCGCGGCCTCGCCATCGTCAAGACGGCCATCGTGTCGATCGAATACGATGCGAACACCAAGGAACTGCTGAAGACGGTGCAGCGCGCCGATGCGTTGTCGGGCGCGCGCGGCAACTCGAATCTGCAGGCCAGCGTCGCTGCGGGCATCCAGGCGGCTGGCGAGAACAGCGGCGCAGCCGGTCTCGTCGGAATCGGCATGGCCAGTGGCATGATGGGCGGCGTCGCCGGCATCCAGCAGCCCGTCACACCGGCCGCTGAAGACCCCATCGCCAAGTTGAAGAAGGCCAAGGAAATGCTGGACCTGGGTCTGATCACCCAGGCCGACTACGATACCCTCAAGGCCAAAGCGCTAGGCTTGTAAGCAACAAACGGGGCCCATCACCATGTCAAAACCGAGCAATCCGCCGCCACCGCCGCTGCCGCCCTACAGCGGCCCCGGATCGCCACAGGATGTGCCACCCCAGCCAGGCAGCTCGCCGATCGATCCGGCGACGCTGCCAAAGCCCATTCGTGACGAATTGCTCGCGCCCGACCCGGTTGCGATTGACACCGAGTCCGCCGAGCTCAAGGACGGTCAGAACCACTGTCCGAAGTGCGGCGCCACCGACATTCGGCACAAGCCTGGCAGCGATCTGCTGATCTGCTTGTTTTGCCGCAACGAGTGGCAAGGCCAGCGCGTCGAGGAAGAATTCGGCCTCGGCGTGGGCATCGACCAACTGAAAGGCCGCGTCATTGCATCGGGCGCTCGCAATATTGCGGCCGATGTCGCCGACTTGATGAGCTTCAAGTGCACCGGCTGCGGTGCCGAGGTGACCGTCAACACGCAGAGTTCGATGACGGCGCGCTGCCATTGGTGTCGACATGTGTTCGGCGTCAACGAGCAAGTCGCGAACGGTGCGGTGCCAGATGCCGTGTTGCCGTTCCACATCAAAAAGGACGACGCCGTCGCGCGCATCCGCCAATTCGTCGACAAGCGCCGGCTCTTTGCGCTGAAAGCTTTCAAGGAACAGTTCACGCCAGAAAACGTCGTGGGTGTCTACCTGCCTTACATGGTCATCGACGGCAATGTCAGCGCCGATGTGTCCGGCCAAGGCGAAGTTGAGACGCGCCGCTACACCACCGGCAGCGGCAACGACAAGAAGACGTACTACGATGCCGACGTCTATCAGGTGGATCGCCACGTCGACTTCACGGTCGACGATCTGACGATCGAATCGTCCGCCGATCGCGGCAACCTGGATACGCGCGCCAATACGAACAACATCATCAATACCATCCTGCCGTTCGACACCAAGAATGCGGTGAAGTGGAACGCGTCCTATCTCGCGGGCTTCAGTTCCGAAAAGCGCGATCGCGATGTCGATCACTTGCAGCCGCGTTTGGAAGACCAGCTCCTGTCGATCGCGCGCGCACAAGTCCGGCAATCGGTCAATCGATACGACCGCGGCGTGCGCTGGGAGCGCGAGCGCCTCGTTGTGCATGGCACGCGCTGGGTCTCGATGTATTTGCCGGTGTGGCTGTATTCGTACCACCAACCGGGCAGCAACGGCGGCATGCTGCACTACATTGCGGTCAATGGCCGCACCGGCGAGACGATGGGCAGTGTGCCCGTGCAACAGTGGAAGCTGTTGCTGGCAGCGCTGACCGTTGGCACGATTCTCGAAGGCATTGCATTGGCGATTGTGGGGAGTAATCTGTGAGCGACGACAGTGGACTATGGTTATTGCTAGCCGGCCCAGCCGGTGCCACGGGTCTGTACTGGTTTCTCTACCGGTACTACCGCAACACCGATAAGTCGCACAGCTTTGAGCACGAGACTGCGGTCGAAGCCAAGCCCATCACGGGCTCGGAGCGCAAAGTGTCTGAAGTCAAAGGCACGCAAAAGACACGCATTCAAGGCGACAATGTCAATGACTACCGTAAACGCGTGCAACGGGTCCCAAGCGATAGCGGATAAGGTCGAATCATGACAATCGTTCGGATGGACAATGTGAGCATCGTGGTGGAAGACCTCGATGCAACGATCTCGTTCTTTGTCGAACTCGGCATGATCCTCGAAGGTCGAATGATGGTCGACGAAGAATGGGCCGGGCGCGTTACGGGCGTCCGCGACCAGAAAGTCGAAATCGCGATGCTGCGCACGCCAGATGGCCACAGCCGGATCGAGCTGTCGCACTTCCACGCGCCCGCCATGGCGTCGGATCATCGGCTCGCGCCCGTCAATTCGCTGGGCTATTTGCGCGTGATGTTTGCCGTGACCGATCTCGACGACACCCTGGCGCGCCTGCGCCAGTTCGGCGCCACCATCGTGGATGAAGTCGTCAACTATCGAGATGTTTACCGGCTGTGTTACATCCGTGGGCCCGAAGGCATCTTGCTTGGCTTGGCGCAGCAACTCAAGTAGGTGCCGGTTCCTGGCCGGTCTGCCCAAGGTCGGTCGTCCTGACGGCATACAGCACTTCATCCACGAACGCGGCCTCACCAAATGAAGCGAACTTTCTATCTGCAGGACGATCAATCCAACAAGTTTTGGAACATCGAATGCCGTGGCAATACGATCATTACCGAAAACGGTCGGATTGGCGCCAAGCCCAGATTGACGCAAAAAAACTTTGAAAGCCCCGACGCTGCGTTGCGCGCGGTTGCGCGCGACATTCATGAGAAGCGCAAAAAGGGTTACCTTGAAGGCGACGCGTCCAGCCTGCCACCCCATTCAAAACGATTGCCGCCACGGCTCGTACGCATCAACCACGATGACTACAAGGCGCGCTACGTCGGCAAGCTGAAGGACGGCTCACAGTTCTTTCTGACCTTTCCCTTCGAGCCGCGACTTGAAGGTCGCAAGGGCGGCAACTACATCGCTCTGTACCGATTCGATGAATATGGCGCGTTGCTTGAGGCAGAGATCTTCGACGAGAAGCAGGAAGGGCTCACGACGGAATCGGCTGTCGACGCGTTCACCGAACGCTTGTTGGAGCGCCTGGGGCCACACACCTTCCAGGACATCTCGGTGACACCCTTTAGTGTCAGCGCTTTCGGCTTGGAATTCGGGCTGATCTTTGATCCAGGCGATGACGATACCGACGACGCCGGTGAAGACGACGACGATGACGATGACCCATCGATCTGGGTGACCGTGGAGCCTGGAAACTACATGGCCTTCTATCCGCCGTGGGATGGCGAGTACGACACCTGACTTGAAACCCCCACATGCCGCACGCGCCGGTTCGCCGCGGCCGCGTCGATACAAAAAGGGCTTTGATCAATACCTAGGTTCAAGCCGGCCACGCGTAGGCTTTATTGACGACGTTACGGTTCATTGGCGCTCAAGTGTGCCGATCATCCCGGTTCTCGACTTGTGCCCTGTGCTGGAATCCGTGCGATGGCACAGCATCGAAGCGACAATCAAATCAGCATGAAAATTCTGCGGGCAATCCTGACCAGCGCGTTGGTCCTCAGTGCCAATGTGGCCGGCTCAGCTGTATTTCTGCCGCCCCGAACGAGCGACGATGTGTCGAATCCACACAAGGGTTTCATGCTCTGGGGCACGACGTTTGCAGCCGATGGCGGAACCGACAACTTCTACGGAACACGGATTTTTCATGTCTACGTACCTTGGCGGGAGGTGGAACCGTTCGATCAGAGTTTCGACTGGTCGGGCTTCGAACAGCGTCATCTGGCGCCGATCCAGGCCGTATATCCGGACGCGACTTTCGTGCTCCGCTTGGTCGCTGACTATCCTGATGGCCCAGCCAGCGGCATCAGTCAGTACTACTCAGGCGGCCAGTTGGAGCGAGACTATCCCTTGTTCCTCGAGCAAGCGCCCTTCAACATTGTCGGAACCGACTACACCAGTTGCAATGGAGATGGCCCAGGTCGGGCTCCGGCGTGGAATCATCCGAACATGTTGACGCAAATGGAGCAACTGATCGATGCATTCGCAGCGCGGTATGACGGCGACGCTCGAGTCACCGCCATACAAATCGGCCTATTGGGACTTTGGGGCGAGTGGCACCAGACCGGATGCGAGTCTCTGGAACCGAGTAGTTCGACCAAGCAAGCGATCCGTGACCACTACGCACAGGCTTTCGTGCAGACGCCGATGCAAACCCGATATCCCCGGGCTACGGACGTCGGCAATACCGAATTTGGCTTTCACGAAGACTACTTTCCGTCCTTTACCGGCGCGTGTGCGTTGTTCTCGCCCGCAATGCCATTGTGCGATGACAGCGGCGATTGGAACATGGAATGGGCGATCGCCAACCAATCGCCGGGCGCTCGTGACAACTGGCAGCAGAATCCCGTTTCCGGTGAGAGCCCGTTGGCCAGCCAAAAGAACGTCTGGGTGAGCCGCCAGGCTGACATCGAGACATTGATACGGCAGTACCACTTCAGCGTTCTTGGACCGGCGGGCAAGCATGAGGAACCCGGGTTTGCGACTGCGCTGGCGAGCATTCGCCGCGCGCTTGGCTACAATCTGCATTTAGATCGGCTGGAATTGCCCGACCCGATTCATGCTGGCAGTCCAATTCCGGTGACCGTCGCTCTTGCCAACACCGGCAGTGCGCCAATCTATTGGCAATATGAGCTGCAACTTGAACTAGTCGACACGAGCGGTGTTACCCGCTGGAGTACCCGATTTGCCGATGATTTGCGTGCGCTGCATCCCGGTGCGCCATTAACGCTGCAAGCCACTGCTCTCGTGCCTGCCGATCTGGCACCTGGGACCTATTCGCTGCGCGCCAGCTTGCCGGCCAGGGCGACGAATCGACCGCAAATCCAGCTTCAGAGTGGGGGTCGGGATGCCTCGGGCAGAGTGATACTTGGCAACGTCGCCGTTGTCGCTGCAGAGCTCCCGTTGTTTGCGCACGGGTTTGAGTGATTCCCGTGCTATTTGCGGGACACGACACGAGTGACCGCGGCAGCGTCCAGGTGAGCAGGCGCTCCAAGGGTCAGAGAGCTGCTGATGCCGCCAAGAGTATCTGAGAATTCAAGTCGGACCGACTCAAAGTTGCCTTGGTAGCCTCTGAACAAGTTCAGAGGCGACGCGGGGCCATGGCTGGCCCGTCCAGAATCAAGCACACAAGTGCGTGATTCTGGAGCACTGAGTCCGGACCTCGGCCTTCGCCGGGACAGGCGGCCGGACACAGTGCGGGTCTGAAAGTCCAGGATGGCCTGATTCAGACTCCCCTAGTTTGCCTCCACCGAAATCGTGTAGCTTGCCGCCAACCCATAGAAGCCGCTCCAGATCGCCGACGTTTCGACGTAGTAAACGGTGTAGGGCCCGTTATGCGAGATCTGATCCGAAAGCAGGAGCGGATTGGTGGCCTCATGGGTGCCGATCAAGTCAATGGGACCGTACGGGTAGTTGGTCTGCCGATACAGACGGATGCGCGACCGGTCTGCACCGTTGCCCGTTACGCGCACCTGAACGGGCACGCTAGGGCCGACTGCAAACGCCGTCCAATCCACGTCGCCTTCCTGATGGAAGTTGTGATCCTGCGGCGCACCAGCATAGAGCGCCACAAACTGCTCGCGACTGTTGTCGGCTTCGTACGAATCAGCCGCTACGGGGACTTGCTGTGTGGTGGCAGTCAGCACGTAGCTCGTGTTGTTCCCGCTGTAGGCGCCTTGCAGACGCGTTTCCAAGAAATACACATGGATACTCGGCGAGACCGGCGAGTCGACGTTCAGCGACAACGCTTGGCAAGGTCCCGCGGTCGACGTTACCAGCTCACGTGTCCCGTTTGGATAGTCGGGGTGACGGTACAGGGTCATACTGCAGGTACCGAAGTTGCTCCCTACCATCGATAGATTGATTCGAGTCCCGTTGCCGACCGCGAAGGCGGTCCAATCCTGGTCGTTGTACAGATGAAAGGTGTGCGTTTGCGGTTGATCGGCGTACAACGCCTTGTAGGTTTCCGGGGTATTGTCAAACTCGTAGTTGTCGACGTACACCTGTGCCTCGGCGGTGAAGCGAATGGTATGCCGGTACTGCGGCAAACCCGGCTTGTATGCCGTGAGCGTGTGCACGCCAGGGCTCAGATTGCTGATCGGGGTGGCGACTGGCGCCCCATCCAATTCGAGCGCAAAACCACCCGGCGCGGTCACCGCAACATTGAGCGGGAGATTGCTGTTGACGACACTCCCGAAGGTTGGCGACGTAATGGTGACAGCCTGCGTGCTGGTCGGTACTGCGGCCTGCATCCACGTGCCAATTAGACCCGTGTCGGCGGACGTAAAGCGTCGAAAGAACGGCGTCAGATAGGGATAGGGAACGCTGACCGAACCCTCAAAGATATGCACGCCGATTGGCGTTGTGTTGCCCGAAACGCCGAGAAAAGCCGGGCCGCCGACGTCCAACGGAAAAGGAGCGGGCGGGAAGGGATCATTGACATAAGTGTAGTCAATGCGTGCGAGCCCGTTCTGGTCCGAAACGACCGGGCCGGACTTGCAGGTGAAATAGTTTTGAAACTTGCCTTCCACAGAAGCCGATCGGAATGGCTGCCCAGATACATAAAGCGGACTATCCTGAGCCTGCACGCCCGAGGTGCCTGGGCCTGTTTGCATCAAGCCCAGTCCCACCAAAGTGTTCGAACCGGAGCCAGCCACATTGACGGTGTGGACATCGTAGTATGCGGACGGTGCGCTGGATGTGCCTTCGATCAGGCACGCATTCCCTTGGAAACCATTCCAAATCGAGCCGCCACTGAGCGCGAAGTTGGGTGCGACAAAAAACGCTGAACCAATCAAACCGCCGCCGCTGCCGCATCGACCCGCATAGACGGCAATGTTCTTGCCGCGTACAGTACAGGCCCAAGAGTTGCCCGAAGGCGTATCCTTGCCCTTGGAATCGGCTAGCGACAGGACATCGCTGACATCACTTACATCGATCGGTGCCAATAAGGCGTCATCCGGCTTCAGTGCGACAAAGGTTGGCGCCGTTTGAACTGCGCATTGTGCGTTGCCATCCAGTGCAAACCGGTCCACATGAACAACCTCGCCATCGCGAACTTGCACCGACCGCGAGACCCGCAAAGTGTTCTGCAACACCACATCCTTCAGCAAATTGGCCGGACATTCGCGCAAGACAGGCTGCGGCGCAGCCTCGACCGAAACCAGTGGACCCGCGGGGCGCGCATCGACTGTCGCGCTAGCGAGTATCGCCAACACCATCACACTCACATGTCTCTGTTTCATAGGGTTCTCAAGTGCTCCGAAAGTGCCCGCCGCGGACCCATTCCGGGGTGGCTACGGGTCTACGCGGAATTCTTTGCGTCGGACGATCACGACCGACCAGCGTGAGCAATCCCATGCAACGATCAGATCGACCAGTGCGTGAGCGTTCGGTGCCTCAGATTGCTTGCGATGCAATCGCCCGATTGTTCTGGATCCCGACGTGCCGCACAGTGCGAAAGCCGTCGGGGCAAAACAGGCCCCGTTGTTCTAGGTAGGCTTCGATTTGTCCAATTCGGCGCTATCCCCACTCGGAGCAAGTCCCAGGTGACGAGAGATGAACCCGGATCATTGGCAAATCGATTCTTCTCACAAGCCCAAGCGGCAGAATTGCCACAAACGAGACACTTGCGATTCGTCGCCCCGGACTTGATCCAAGACGGGGTTCAAATTGGCTACCATCTCGTGGGACGACTTAAGCGCGTCGTCACCTCGCCGAACGCCGCTCGAAGAACAGCAACGATGAGAATGAACCAACGAACGCCACCCCGCCGAAGCCGGGTCCGCCGGCTCCGAAAAAAACTATACGTCGACGAGTTCCAAGTCCTGGGATTTGAGCTCAAACTGCAACGCCAAGAGAATGAGTCGGCCGATGCAGACAACGCGTTTTGGAATGATTTCCTTCGCGAAGCGATCGAATCATCAGGCCTGACCTACGGTGGCGCCGATGATGGCTTTGTCGTGCCCCAAAGCCGTCGAAGTGCAACTGAGGCCGATCGGCATTGGGTTGCTGCGTGGCTTCAATCGCGACCCGACGTCGAACACTTCGAGGTTGGCCCGCTCATTGACGCGACATACGCACCCGAGGACGTCCGCGATCTGTACGTGCCAGATGTGGTGCGGCCATACCAGAAGCTGGTAGCAGGCTGGCGGAAGCGGCGCGGTCCCTCCAATTGAACAATCGTTCAGCGGCAAGCACAAACCGAGCAATGGATTCAGGCCGGCGGCCGTGCCTATCAATCATCCGAAAGTTCGGGATCAACGTGCCCAAAGCCAATTCCGTTGACCACGCCGGTGTTGGGGTTAATGCGGACATCCCAAAGCAACCCCTTGCCGCCTTGCAGGGACCATTCACAAACGATGTCCGAGTCGCTCAGTCCAATCGACGATGTCTCCGTCAACCGGGCATTGCGGACTTGGTCAAGAAAATCGTCGAGATCACCCCCGGCGGCCTCGTTGTCTTCAATTGGCGGCAAGTCGCTGACTATCCTCAAGGATCGCTGCCAGCGCCATAGCGCACGCTGCACGGATTCAATGTTCTCGGCACTGATGCCGTCATCCGCACGAAAGAATGCGGCAGGCGACATGTCTGTACAGTCGACGCCCGCAACCCGAAACGCGAACAGTCGGTATTGAGTCACCGCGTCATAGCCATTGAGATCTGGAGGGCGCCCATTTTTCGCCACATCGATGTCGGCAACGTCCACCTGGCACAGGGCCGGTGTCACTGGGATCGGTTCCTGGAAGTCGAGGCGATATTCATACACATCCCCCTGCATCCGAAACCGGGAATGCTGCACAAGCCAGATCGAGGGCGGTTGCCCTCGCTCAGCTTCGGGCGCGTCTGCAGAAGTCGCGACGCGCGCAGTGTCGCCGGCACGTGCAACCGACGACGCCAATGCTACAAAGAGGGCAAGCAGCATCGACAAAGCGATGCGGCCGTGCCAGTCAGGTTGGGTCGAAATGTGAGTGCTCATCATCGGTCCTTACCCATCGAGCGGTAGCGACTCGGTCAGCCAAAGCGAGGTTCCGGCCCAGCAATCGAGCCGACTCTGATTGCGAACATACCGGAACCGTCAGGCACATGACCACCGCCCGTCATTCGGTCTGCTGTCGGACCCAATCCAGCGCCAGCGCCAGTACCGCATCGTGCCCATCTCGCCCGTGCGGGCTGACCAACACATGATCGGGCACGACGCCGCGCGGGGCAGGGTCCCGATTCGGTCGGAGGATACGAGCCTTGGGGTAGCCCACCACAATGCCGGTGTGCGGCAGCGTGAACTGTTCCATCGCGCCAAGCGTGCTCGCGAGGTCAGAGGTCTCTTCACCGAGCAAGGTGCCGAACTTGTAGTCCTGAATCACTGCGGCGACGTTCGTGGCATTCGAGTATGTGTGGCGATTGATCAGCACGTACACCTTGCCTCGGAAGCGATCACCAGGACGCGGCGCAACTTCTGGGATCGGATAGACCACTACGTCACCCGTTTGCTTGCCAACAAACAGCTTGGCCATATCAGCCGACGCGCCGCCAGCATCCGCCGGTGCGCTGTCCAGTCTCGCTTGATTGGAGGCGGTAGTCTGCGGGCTGACTTTGATTTCGAAACCGGGGCTGAAGCGGAAGGGTTGGGTCGCAAACCAGGCCAGCATCAAATCGCTGAACGAGTTGTCGCCGCCAGGGTTGTCGCGCAGATCGATGATCAACGTGTCGGCGTTCTTGGCGATCAGGTCCTGAAACGAGGCATCGATAAACGTCCGAAAGGCCGTCGTGCTCCAGGGCGTTTCGGCTTCCGGCCGATCGTCATAAAACGGACCAGGTTTGAGATAGCCGGTGGTTGCATTGAGCAACCGGAATTCACGAGATGCCGGCGCTGCTTGGTCAGCAGGAGTTGTGGCTGCCGCCAAAATCTCGGCCCGACAGCGGCTCGCCACGGTGACGCTTGCAACGTGCCCGTCGCTTCGGCGGACTTGCAACGCCACGCCATCCACATCGCCGTGCGCGAGCCAGGCCAACATGGGTAGCAAGCGCTCCATCTGTGCATAACGCATGTAGTCGGTATCGGCCGACACCAACGCACCGAGGTTGTTGAGCCAGGACAGGGCGGCATGTCCATCCACGCTGATCACCTCGTCACCGGGCGCGAGGCCCGCGACCGGCATCGCGAGCTCCCAGACATACACCCGGCCGTCGTCGACCCGCAGAAACAACGGGAGCGCACGGCCACCGGCATCCCGGTAGGCGGACCAGCGCGCAAATGGCAGGTCGATCCGGGCGTGCGCCACCTGCACCTTTGCGACAACGCGCTGAAAATAGAGCTCGGCTGCGGTTCGGGTCAGTGGCCGATCGATCCCATGCATCGCCTCGGCAAACGCTTGGTCGAGCGCAGCTTTCGACTGGCGCGCGTACAGATCGACATGCGCTTCCTGAAGACCCGCGTGAAGCGCGGCCAAGTCTGACCGTAAGTCTTCGGCGCGGAATGTGGGCGATTCGGCATCCATTCCCTGGGGCGGTTCTGGGCAGGCTACGACCGGCGGCCTGGTCGCGCTGCAGGCGAGCAACCCCAATACCAGCACCAAACACCCTCCCGCTTGAAATCCCTGTTGACGCATTCGATCCCTCTCTTGTCATGCCGACACCACGCCGGCTTGCCTGCAGTGTCGGTGCTCGCCATGCTATTCCACCATGAGCAAACCCTCCTGCTTTGCTGACGATCTTCTTCCCAAGTCATGACTGCAATGAATTCAGAGCCTTGGCCCGAGCGGGTGGTGGCCGGCCCATGGCGCGCTGAGCGTGACCTGGGTGAGCTTCGCGGCCCCGCGGGCAATCAGCGGTTGGAACCCAAGGTCATGGATCTCTTTTGTCTGCTTGCCAACGAGCCAGGGCGCGTCTGGACTCGGGAGCAACTGATGGCCACGCTGTGGCCCGGACTGGTCGTTGGTGACGACAGCCTCGCCCGGACGGTGTCAAAGTTGCGGCAGGCACTGGGCGATGACGCCCGAGCGCCACAGTGGATCGAAACCATCGCCAAGCGCGGCTATCGATGGATCCCGGTGGTTGAATCCATCGTAACCATGGCGCCGCCAACCAAAGCGGTCGTGCAGCCGGACGCTGAGCCGACCGAATCCGTCGCGCGCGCTTACCACCGTCCGCAATATTGGTCGAAACTGACGATCGGACTGGCATTGGTGATCGGTCTCACGGTTTTGGCTTGGCTGTGGTCCGAGCGGACCCGACACACCCGCGAAGGCGGAACCCAAACCAGTGCCGACAACGAGCGCCTCCTGGTTCGCGCCGACGATCACTACTTTCAGTTCGACCGTGCCGACAACGAAGCGGCGCTGGAGCTCTACCAACGGGTGTTGAATGTCGACCCCGAAAACCCCGCGGCCCTCGCGGGGCTCGCCAATGCGCTCACGCAACGAGCGATCCGTTGGCCGACCCCACCCGGTGCGACGGCCATCGAATATCGTCGCCTGGCCGACGCGCTGAAGGCAGGTCATATGGCCGAAGAGCCCGCCCGCAGCCAATTGCGACGCGCGCGCGAACTCGCCGAGGCGGCCGTGCAACGCGCACCGAACGCCGCAGCAGCGCATAAAGCACTGGGTTTGGTGCTCAGTGCGCAGGGCAATCTGGACCAGGGACTGATCGAGCACCAGCGCGCCATCGAACTGGACCCACAAGCGTGGCCCGCGATGATCAATCTCGCCGACGTCCTGACCCAACTTGATCGCAACGACGAAGCCCGCCATTGGTTCGAACAGGCCTATGCGGCCATGGATCAAGACTATGCGGAGAACCCCGCCCAAGTGCAGCACTGGCAGGAAGCGCTCGGCATTCTGATCGGTGACCGCTATCGAAATGCTGGCGACTGGCGCCAAGCCGAATCCTGGTATCGCCGAGTATTAACCATCGCGCCACTCGATCCTGAGGCGACCGGCGGTCTCGCCGCCGTGTTGATCGCCGGTGGTGATCCGGAAGCGGCGACCCGATTATGTGACGAGCTGACTGCCCGCATCGGTCATCATGGTGAGTGTCCGAAGACTGCGGCTAGTGCCGAGGGCCGCAATGGTCCCAATTCAGCCGATCCGCTCGAGTAAATCACCGGCAAGCATGAATTCGGCGTCGAATTATCCGCGCAAACGGGTCTTGCTCGGCGGCCCCCGACACTTGTTTCAACCCACATACCCAACAACCATGGTGGGGAATGCAAAGAGCGCTCTCAGGAACCCGTATGCCGTTCTATCGGTGCACTATTCGATCCCCGCTGCCGATTCACTCCGCAATAGCCGCGCTGCGCCACCATACTGGGCCCCGAATGACGATGGCGCGTCAGTTCGCAACACTGGGCGAGCCGCCAAGACCGCATGAGTGGTTCTATGGGGAGGTCTCGGACACAGCGTTCACGATGACCCGGGCCTACCGCTATCGAGCTGACTCGCTGCCCATCATCCGCGGCGTCGTCAGCGCGACGGAGTCAGGGTCCGAGGCTCGGGTCACTATCACTCCGGATCTATTGACCGCCGTCTTCTGGGTTGCTTTTCTGACCTGCACGACGATTGTTGCCCTGAGTCAGCGAGACGTCGCCACTACTGATCATTGGTATCAGCCTCACGCGGTTCTGCTGATGCCACTCGTTGTTTTGATCGTGATGTCGCTGAAGTTCTGCATGGAGGTCGCCACGGCCAAACGCATGCTTAGGGAGGCATTGGCGTCGACGCCGAGCGAGCGAGACTGAACCATACCGCGGCCCCTTGCTGCCCAGATCAGCCAGTCGGGATCAAGACCAGGAATCTTACCCACAGACGCTGCTGGCAAGGCGCATCGAACTCCAGGCGACCGTGCTGCGCGATCGCAGAATGGAAGGCCACCCGCAATCAAGCTGCCTGCGCGTTTCGCCGATCACGCTACTGACCGAACTCATGACCTATCGCACGATTCGAAATGCTCTCGTCACCGTTGCAGTCCTGCTGCTCGGAGTCGTCGTACTGCTGTCGGTCTTGGCAGGGCCGGACCTCGACGATATTGCAAGTGAACCTGCGCAGAACAAGAGCGCCTCGTCATGCTCTACGAGCGAAACCAGCTCGGATCGCGCAGGCGTGACCACCGCACCGACACGTTGCACAGCCGCCCGCATCAGAAGCCCACGATGCAACCTTGCCACCTCTGCCTGAGAGCGAGATCCGCTCGCGCTCGAATCGAATAGCGTTCTCGCCGATTGCACCAATGCGACCTGCTGGTCGTCGCCTGAGTAAGCACTTCGGCTCCGCCAGATGCCATGCGTCGGCTCGCAATACTTCCGATCTCCCTCATCTATTTGCGGGACAAGATACTAAGCCCGTCGAAGCGTGCTCAGAAGGCCTTGCAACTCGACATCAAGGTTTTCGGGATCGCTCAGCAACTCCCCGATCTCCGAACGCAGCTGCGCCTTGAAGCGGACCCTCAGTCGCTTCAGACGCTGAGTAAGTGTGTTCGGCGTCAGACTGAGTTGTTCTGCCACCTGCTTCAGATCACCGTGTCCGCTATCTGCAAACAGCATGGGCAACAGCGCGAGTTGCGCCGGGTCTTCTTGCAGCGACGCCTTCAGGTGTTCCTCTGCACGGTGGACCAGAATCTGCGCGAAGCGCAACTCGAAGATCTGCTCTGGCCCAGGCGCAGGCGCCGATGACTCGGCGGCGGAATCGTCCGCTTGCCAATTCGGATCATGTTCCACGCTGAAGCGCTCATGATGACGCGCACCGAACCGCTGCAGTAGCACTCGCAAAAAGGTGCGAAAGCTGGCGGTACCCGCATCGGCTCGTGTCCACCACGCCGATTCAATCGACTCCGTCAGAAATTGCTGGGTGAGATCCTCGGCCACCTCCGGGCGGAAACGTGCTCGGAAATAGGCCACGATCGCTGGGCGATAGGAACGCGCCAGCGCTTCCCAAGCCACGCGACTTTGGTCCGGGTCGGCAGCAGCAACCAGGAGGCTCCAGCGGGTGGATGGAAAGTGCATCGGGCGCCCCCGTAAAGAAATCCAACGAATCCTGTCACATTTGTACCGTCAGGCGTAATAGGTTGAATACAGGGGATGCGGCGGCCCGTAGGCAAGGCGCCACCATCCAGACTGTGCAACCGAAAATGTGCTGTCGCACTCAGGAATCGCAACATGAATTCTAATCCGTCCATCCACCCGACCGCGGCCTTGGACACGCAAGACCTCAAGCACCCACTTGACGCCCTCCGACTCGCGTCGATTTTGTCCCTGGCAAAATCAGACGACACATGGGACCCAATGATCCTGCCGGATCTCAGTGATCCGACGCAGGCTGATTTTGGCGCTTATCAATTGTTGGAATTGATCGGCCAGGGCGGCATGGGTCTCGTTTACCGGGCGTTGCAGAAGTCGCTGAATCGAGAGGTGGCCCTGAAGTTGCTCGGCCCAACGGCGCTGAGTCTGGCGGGCTCACGCGAGCGCTTCCTGACCGAGGCACGCCACGCCGCCACGTTGAACCACCCAAACATTCTGCCCGTATTGGAAGTCGGCAGTCATGCGGGTATCGATTTTCTCAGCATGCCCTTGGCGCGCGGTGAAACACTCGCCCATCGCTGTCGCCTTGGCGCTCTGGCGCCGAAGGAAGCGCTGCAGTTGATGATTCCGATCACTGAGGCCATCGACTATGCCCATCGGCTAGGGCTCCTTCATCTCGACCTGAAACCGGCCAACATTCTGATCGACGAGCACGGTCAACCACTGGTTGCCGACTTCGGCCTGGCGCGACCCATGGATGAACGTGGGCAAGTGCTCGCCCAAGAAGTGTCGGGGACACCCGGCTTTATGGCGCCAGAGCAAGTACTGATCAAAGAGTTTCGCCTGTCGCGGAGCACCGATGTCTACGCGCTCGGCGCCATCTTGTACCGCCTCGTCAGCGGCCGCTCGGCGCATGGTAGCGGCGATGCCCGTACCATCATGCAACGAGTGCTGGCCGGAAACGTCGAACCGCTGCAGCACATCGCTGGCATGCCGGCCGATCTTGCTGCGATCTGTGCCAAAGCCATGGCTTGGCGGCAGGAAGATCGTTACGAGACCGCCGCGGTCATGCTGGATGACCTGCGGCGCTTTCAGGCAGGACTCGACATCAGCGCACGTCGACCGGGTATCGCCGAACGGGCTATGCGTTGGCTTCGGCGAGAGCCTGCGCTGGCATCCCTCAGTGGCGCGTTGCTGCTCGCGGGCGTCGGACTCGCCGGAACCTTCGGCTGGATGTGGACCCAGCAGCGGGCTTTGGATCAAACCACTTGGCAAATCGCCGCCATGGCGCTTGAGAGCGACAGCGCGATTCTGCCGATACCGATGTTGAACTACGATGCCGACGTGCTGGTCCCCGTGTCACCGTGCATGGCCGCGGGCCGGTGCCCGCGATCGGTGTTCGACTGGATGTTCTTAGGCGACGGCGACGAGAATAAGGCAATTCAGGACCGAGTCCTCGCGGGCATCGAGCAAGGGCTGCTGCAACCAGATGCGCTGGGATTTCAGCACGAGCGCCTACAAAGGCTGCACGATCGATTCGTCTACTATCGAGACAGTCGGCTGCTGCAGCACCATGTTGACGCCTTCGCAGCCGATGCCAGCGTTCTGGGTTTGATCACGGCCGCGAATAGGCGATCACCGGGCGGCTACGCCACGGTCGTCCAACAATTCGATCTGTATGTGGTCAACGAACAGATCAATGGTGCGACCCCGCCCAAGGTCATGCCCGCGCAACAACTGTTCGAGCAGGCCATGAGTCGTCGGCGCGAGGAATGGGAATTCTATGTCGTCGCGAAATTCTGCAACGTCGACGTCGAACCTTGCCTCAGTGCGCGTCGGGACTTTGCGAATCGGGCGCCCGACAATGCTGTCGCCGACCTATTGCAACTGCCCGATAGCATCCAAAGTGAACCGGGCAATCCGATTTTCCGGCCGGAATGGGATGCCATCGTTCTGGCTGCGAGTCAGAAGGCGCGATTCGAGCAAACCTATCCAGAAGTGTTGCCGGCTGCCTTGGATTTGGCGGCGCGCGTCAAGAGCAAGCTGGCGCCGACAGACGCGATCACCACCGCGTTTCTTGCGCGCTCGGCCTATGCGAGTCTCGGCGACAGTCTGTTGCACCGCTTGGGCGCTTACTGCCGAATCAGTGCCATGACCCGTGATCGGGCCGATATCGAGACGGCCTGTGCGCAACTATTCCAGTTGGCAACCAAGCAGGATCCGCGTTTTCTGCGCGATGCCACGGTAGCCCGTTGCTACTTGCTGCACTACTTGCCAGAGGGCGAGGCGCGCAGCATCGTGCAGGATGAGTTTCGCCAGCTCAGCTGGCTGACCAACGCGCGCCACTACATTGCGCCCGGGCGCGACGACGACGCGTTATGGTTGCAGCGCACACCGACCGACGGGTCACTCGGCTACGTCAAACAGGCGATCGACGCGCAGGGCATTCCGACCGAGCCGCCTGCCGGCTTTCAACCGTTTGAGCCGCTGCCTTGGCGCGATGCAAACGGCCAGCGCATCGCGTATGCACCGCCGCAAAACATGTCGGCTTGCGGGGCACTATGACACGCTCGATCAAATCGAACGCTTCGTCCTTTCGCAATCAACGCTGATTGAATGTCTGCACAAAGAATCGTCGCACACGCTATTCGGTGTGCGACGCCGCGTGCCCGCGCTTGCAAACTTCACCCGGCAGCACAAATATTTCCACCAACGTGATCTCTGTCTTAATGGCAACGCGTATGTCCAAGTGAGCCCGGAAATACGGATGCTCTCTCACCATCGGCGTTCATCGATGTGCTTGAGAACCATTACATACCCTACTTGGAGGAGATCATGAACAAGAAAGTGTTTGCCGTCGCTTGCGCGCTCGGCATGATGAGCATCGCCGCGGCGCACGCGGCGGCGGACCAGAACGTCAGCCGCGCGCCCGCATTCGGGACCAATCTGACAATCGACCTGGGTCGCGCTATATCGGATACAGGCAAAGCCCACGCCCCGCTCAGCGACGTTTGGACATGGGCCGGTGTCGCGGACATCGATGCCATGCCTGGTCGGGGCAAGCGTCTCGATGCCGGAGATCGCAATCGCGTCGTTGATCAAAATGCGTGGCGTGCGGTGAATCTGCAGACGGGATTCGAATACCGGGTGGACATGCCGAAGCAATTGGCGCACCAGTTGCACCGCTATTTGGAACAACAGGGCGCCAACATGGGGTCCGAGGGAACGGCCAAACCCGTCATTGAGCCGTCGGTGGTCGAGAAGGGCTTGAGCAACGGTGTTGACACGCGCACCCGTCGATTTGACAACACGACCTATCCGTTTCGCGCCCAGGGCCAGCTAGGTGGCGGCAGGAACTCCGGTTGCTCGGGCACCTTGATTGCGCACAACATCGTGCTGACCGCCGCACATTGTCTTTACGACCGCGACGATGCGTCATGGGTCTCACTCAACGGCACACGGTTCCGGCCTGGTCGCGAAGGCGAATGCGCCAACGCGAGCTGCGAGCCTTACGGTGCACACACCGCCATCTGGTACTTCACGCCCGAGGCCTTCCGCACCGAGCCCACCAATCCATGGCCGCACGACTACGGCATCATGGTACTCGGCACGTCGCCCGGCAATACGACTGGGTGGCTCGGTTACTACGCCATGACTGACGCGGCCTTGCAGGATTTCTGCGCCGATCATGACCTGGGTGACGGCCGTTGCTTCAATCGCGGCTACCCGGCTTGCGACCTCAGCGCGGCGCCCGCGAACTGCGAGCAAGGTTGGGCTTATCAAGACATCAACAACTGTGAGATCGGCGGCTTTGGCAGCAAAGACAGCGACAATTGGAACACCCGTCTGACGGTGAACTGCGATTCCAGCGGCGGGCATTCTGGCTCGGGTCTGTTTACCGACATTTTCGGCGGCAACAAGAAGGTGGTGTTCGGCGTGGCCAGCACGCATAGCTGCACGACGTGCAGCCCGGGCGTCGAGTTTCCGAATGCGTATCGGCGCATCACCCCGCAAGTGCTCGATGCGATCAGCTACTTCAAGTCAGCGTTCCCGTAAGCAGCAAACGTTTGCGCGACTGGGTCATCAAGACGCACCACTCGCCGCCTGGATCATCGGGCGGCGAGTGTGTTCACGCCAGATCAAAGTGGCGCGGGCGGATCAATCCGTGTTCGACCACCGGAACGCGAAGAAGTGATCCTCTGGCCGCGGACGTGACGTGTATAGACCAGGCGCCTGCCACTCACCCAAGACGCGATCAGCAACGCAGCGAGTCCGCGAATCGGTGACGTTGGGATCACGGCACACCGAGATGACGCCGGACTTGGCATAACGGAAATCGCGACACTCGTTAGGGCGGCATTGCTGTGGCGCGTACCAAGCCCCATCCGGATTTGGGCGAAGTTTGGAGCCACTGGCTGGGGCGATGGCCGCGATACGACCGAGGCTTTCATGCGGGTCGTACCACTTCTTGCAGGCCGTCGCATCCAGGGTGTGGCAGCGCCGAATGGGCCGGCCGGCATCGGCGGTCCACGCAAAACTCAGGTCGCCCGAATCCGGAATCGCGGCAGCAACTTGGCCGAGGCCGATCTCTGCCAAAAAGGGCTTCAGTGTTGCCGGATATAACGAGCTACCGCTGTCGCCGCGCCGCACCGTTGGCAGCGCCTGCCCGAGTGCCGCCATCGCCTCGACATCACCAAATCGGGCAAGCTGGAACTGCCATGGTCCGGTTTCGCTGGGTCCGCGACGAGTTAGTCGCACATTCACAGCGCGGTTGGACAAACGCTGGCTCGTGTAGGGATGCGCGCCGAACTCACGGCGGTTGAGCCACAGCAGATTGTTTTGGATGTCAAACACCAGACCCTCGGGCAAGGGCGTGGGTAGGAATTGTTCAACCTGGTCCATTCGCGCGACGCGGAACGGACCGTCAATGTCTTCGTAGAGGGACTTTGCCAACGCCTTTCGGAAGTTCGCCTGACCGGGGTCGTTGGGATCGGCGTTGTCTGGGCGATTCCGAATCTTGCATTCTGCGGCCAACCGCAACGCGGTGACTTGGGTCAGGTGATAGCGATAGAACACACTTTCGTACTCGATGGTGTCCTGCTCGACCAGAAATCGCCTCGGCAGGATCACGGCACGCTTGTAGCTATCGAGAATGGAGCCAGAGGAACTCAGTCGCTCGGTGAGGCTTGCGGGAATGCTATAGAAATCATTGTTGCTGCGACACTCTTGCTTGAACTGATCCAGCGCGATATTGCGCTGGTTGAGCGCCATCTGCACATCCCGATCGAGCAGGCGCGCGCGATTCAGCGCGGCCTCGCGGCAAGCCAGCTGATTCAACGCCGTCGTGCCAATGAAGACTGGTTGGACAAAATCGCGGTGGTACTCCGACTTGACGCGGCGCAGGTCAATCGTCTCCAGCAACTCAGTCAGACGATCCATGCGGGCATCGAGCGCATTCAAGCGCGTATTGATCTCGTTGAGCTGACTGGATAGCGCCAGAAAGCGGTTGTATTCCTGATCCCAACCGAGCTCGCGCGTCGCCACCGATTTGGCTTGCGAGAGGATCAACCCCGCGATCCATTTTCCGAGCCCGAACACCGGATCCGCTGCGGCGCTGGCTGTTGCCTCGGGCGGTGCGGGCGCACCGGTGCCAGCGGCGACGCTGATGCCACATGCGGAAGCCGCTTGCGACGCAGCGGCGTCTTCCAGAAAAACGATTGGCTCACTTGGCGTTTCGCTCGCCATGGCCAATGTGGCGGTCTGTTTCGGTTGGCTGGCGCAGGCCGCAAGAAGGACGGTGAGCGTCAGCAATGGGTAGGCACTGAAGCGCCTGAAGGCGCCAAATGGGACCGAACGAATACCGATCGCAAGCATGACTGTTTCCCGCAAAAGTGATCGAACCAGAAGGCTAGCACGCGGCGTTGACCCGAAGGGCGCTGCGGCCACCAACTCGGGGGCCGCTCGCACCGGCGCCTTGGGTCCCGAGGCGGAGATTGGACAGCGCGCGTGTGACGCGCTTCAATGGCGGATCACCGCCACGCTGAGGGCCGCCGCATGCGAATGCACATCACGATCCGACCTGGTTCCAAGGCTTGTCAAAGCCCGATTCTCTGCGTGACTCTGCTGCTTTGTGGATTGTTGGTCGGCGCGGCGCAAGCCCAGGATAACGAATCCAGACAAGCCCCGGTCACCGCGCCCGCAATGGCCATTCCGGGACTGCAGCAAGAAGGCCCGCATGTATTTCGAAGTGAGCAGGGCTTCCTTGTGATGGATACAGTCCAGCGTGACGGCGTGTGGCACGTGGTGTCTGAAACCTTGCCCGCAGAACCGCTACCCCGGATTGTGGTTCGCGTCGACAACGCCGCACACACGACCTTCGAAGTGGATTTGCGGTCGAATCCTGGTCCTGCGACGGCGGAAGTTGATCGGAACCCAGATCGCCTACTGATGCTCTCGGATCTGGAAGGACAGTTCGACAAGTCGGTTGCACTGCTGCAGGCAACCGATGTCATCGATGCATCCCTGCACTGGCAGTACGGCAAGGATCATGTCGCATTGGTCGGTGACCAAGTTGATCGTGGCGAACAGAGTACGGCGCTGCTGTGGCTGCTCTATCGACTGGACGCCGAAGCCACGGCGGCCGGCGGCGGACTGCATCTGATTCTGGGCAATCACGAACACATGCTGCTGTCGGGGCGCAGCAAATACTGGGCACCTCGGCAGGTGGCGTTCGCAAGCGCACTGGGTGCGGAAGGTCAGCACAAGCTCTATGGCGCACAGTCTGTATTGGGCGGCTGGCTCGCGAGCAAGAATGTGATTGCCCGCATTGGCGATCACTTGCTCGTGCATGGCGGGATCAGTCACGCGTTCCTGAGTGCGGGACTCAACTTGGCCGAAGCGAATCGGATCGCACGGCCGCATCTCTTTACGGACTTGCAGTTCTTGCCACCTGAAGCAGCTGTCGTGCTCGGCGAGCTGGGCGTCACGTGGTATCGCGGTATGGCGCTGCCCGATGATCCGATGTTTGTGCGGGAGTCTGACCCCAAGGCGCACCTGGAACAGGTCCTTGCCACCTATGGGGCCAAACGACTGGCCATCGGCCACACCATCGTGCCGCATATTGGGTTGGAGCAATCAGGCCGGTTGCTGCGTCTCGACATTGATCACGCGGAACAACTGCCCGAAGCCGCGTTGTACGAAGCAGGGGCCCTCTGGCGGGTCGATGCAGCAGGCGGCCGAACCCAACTTGACGCCAATGCCCGTTCGCCAGACTGAGGCAACGAACGAGGCCAAAGCCAGTTGGATTGATGATGGTCGCCGTGATCCGCGCAAAATGGCGCGGATGATCGGCTTGCGGTCCTGAGTCCGAGTAGGACAATGAACCTGCGGCGTTGCCCGTCCAAACCATAGAACCGAAACGAACCGAAATGAGGATCATCATGAACCGTCTTGCCATTGCCACCCTTGCCGCACTGCCTCTGCTGGCCGCTGCCCAGATCAGTCACGCCGCCAACTACGACTGCGTCGAAGTCGAGCTGTTCCAACCGGGCGATTCGAGCCAGGCCGAGTCCCGTGAGGACAAGCGCGCCGCTGCCATTCCGCCGGAGGTGCTGGCCACGCTGCAGCAAGGCATCGTGCAGGAGTTGCCAAACACATTGAAGGGCATGACCGCGGTCAAGGCTGGCGACGCTGGCTGTCCGGACGCCGCCACCGCTATCTCCTTTGGCGGTACCGTCACCGACTACAAGAAGGGCAACAAGGCAGCGCGCTACTTCATTGGTCTCGGCGCCGGCAAACAGAAGTTCGCGGTGAACGCGTGGATCAAAGCGAAAGCGAGTGGCGCCGTGTTGGGTGAGGACGAAGTGGTCGACCGCAAAGTCGGTGGCATCTTCGGCGGCTCTGCCGACAAGGGTGTGCGCGACTTCGCTGAGAAGGTCGGCGGCTTCATCAAGAAGACGCTCAAGTCTAAGTCTTGAGATTGGTTTGGAGGGGGCTGAATTAGTCCATCCTGAACTCTCAGACCCGCAGGCCTCTGATGAAACTCGCCGTGACCCATTGGTTTTGCCGCCAACAAATTGCGGGTAGTGACGATTCTGACCGCAAGTAACCCCCTCCCCAAGCCCTCCCCCGCGATCGCGGGGGAGGGAGCACTTCTCCCTCTCCCACGCGAGTGGGAGAGGGCTGGGGAGAGGGCTACTTGCCACACTGTGCCGTCGTAAGAATCGCGCATCGTCGCTGACAGTTTGATGCGCGAATAGGCGGACCTTTGGTGCGACCAAGACTCCTAACTTCTTCAGAAGCTGTACAAGCGTTGCCTTAGGCTGGCGAGAAGACGGCCCACTGTATCGTCACGAGGTGATGACCGGCATGGCGCGCCAATCACGCGACGCGTCGGCCGTTTGCGTCGATCGGGCATAGCGATCAAAATCGCAAGCGCCCGCACCAGAACCGGAAAATCCCGCGATGATCCCAGCTGAAATCGACGCCTACAACGCTGCCCAAGACAAGGCGATGCAGCCAATCTGCGCCTTGCTCGCCGGGGCGATCGATCAGGGCTTGCCGGACGCCGAGAGTCGAATCTGGCACGCGCATCCGGTCTGGTTTCTGGACGGCAATCCCATCGTTGGCTATAGCCGGCTCAAAGGCGGCGTGCGTTTGCTGTTTTGGAGCGGACAGACGTTCTCGACACCAGGATTGCAGCCAGAAGGGAAGTTCAAAGCGGCGGAGGCGCGCTTCACGACGGTAGCCGACGTCGATACCGAGCGCCTTCGGCAATGGCTGCAGGACGGTGCCGCGATCCAGTGGGACTACAAGAACATTGTCCGTCGGAAAGGTCGGTTAGAACGTCTGAAATGAGGCGGGCAGCTCGCCGCGACATCGCAACCATCATCAATGCCATCTTTGACCCAAACATCGACCTTAGTGTGTTGCTGCCGACGCTGCTGCCCAAAGCTATTGCGTGGGCGGAGTCCTTGGCGGTCGACATCGCAAGGCATGGCGCGCCGCTGGATGCTGCCGAGATCGCGATTGCGCAACGCATGGGTGTCCGGCATGCCGAATTGATCCGCGTGGTCGACGTCGACAGGATGCCAGCGCCCACAGATGCGATCCTGCGGGAGGCTGCATCCAAACTGGGCATGCTTGGGCCTGGGACGGCTGGCTTGACGCTGGGCTATGGTGTCTGGGTGGCTTGTGGACAACGATCAATGCGCTTGCTGTCGCACGAATTCCGGCATGTGTTTCAATATGAAGCTGCAGGCGGCATTGCGGCATTCATGCCAATTTATCTCGATCAAGTCGTACGCCATGGCTATTGGGATGCACCGCTGGAACGGGATGCTCGCGCACACGAGACCAATGCTTGAGCGAAATGCCACCTGCTTGGGTGTCGGTGCACCGGGGCCGGGTTAACAGATGTGTCCCTGACTAGGAACCAGAAGTCTGATTACCTGCGCTCATTCACGCAAATGCGCCCCGCCAAGAAATGTGTAGGGAATTCAACTTGTCGTACAGTACTGTTTCTGATTTGAGGTAAACAATGAAGCGAACCATCTTCTCTTTGGCGCTACTTTTTTCTGCATGCCTTGCACAAGCTGCGGATAGCGAGATTTTTCGTGCCGATGCTACGGGGCACTTGGTAATCAACCCACAAGGTCAGGTGACCTCAGTGGTGTTCAATCAAGATTTTGGCGATGAGCTGAATGCCGTGCTCAAGTCGCGTGTTGGTGCTTGGCATTTCGCACCGATCGAGGTGGATGGCAAGGCCGTGAACGCGAAAGCGCATTTTAGTCTGGACCTGCAAGCCGATTTTGGCGACGCCCGCACAGGCGAACTCAGAATCACGAACGCGCAGTTCGTGGACCCGCCTGTGCAACGGCAATCGAAGCCCACGCTCACGCCGCCACGGTATCCCACAGCCATGCTCCGCGGGCGCTATGGCGCCGAAGTCGTGTTGATCGTCGAGATCGATGCGACTGGCAACGTCGTCCGAACCTCGGGCCAGGATGGCTGGATCTTTGCTGACAAACTCCGTGGTGACTCCAAGGCCGCGACGCGCGCGATGGAAGCGTTTACTGAAGCCGCGGCAACAGCTGTCGAACAGTGGCAGTTGTCAGAGGCTGCTGCCCGCGGTAAACGATTCGTGCGTGTTCCCATCACGTTCTCGCTGGAATCGCGATCGCCTTGGCACCGCGCCCACTTTGTGCCGATGGCACGTGAACCTTGGACCGCCGAGGTCGATGCCGCCAAGATCACGCAACTGGAGCCCGATGGCAGCGCGCCCAGAACGGATTTCCGCTTGCTGGATACGTTGGATCCAGCCCTTACGCCCGCGGGCTGATCCTGACCGATCATTGGCGGAATCGTCCATTGACGATGATCGCCAGCACATGGGAGATTCGCGGTCATTCCGCGATTCTCCACCCAACAAGAGTGCTTGGCTGCCATGGCGATTCTGACTCCCTACGCTGGTCTTCTGGCGTTCGTGTATCTCGTGCTGACGTTTCGCACCATCATGTTTCGCGGTCGGTTGCGGGTTGGCATTGGGGATGGCGGTGACAAAAGCCTGCAGCGGGCGATACGCGCGCATGCGAATTTTTCGGAGTACGTGCCGATCACGCTGATCCTGCTCCTGTTGCTGACCAGTGTGGGCGCCGGTCCGGGCTTGTTGCATGGCCTGGGTGGGGCGTTGGTGATCGGCCGGATCCTGCATGGCTATGGCGTCAGCCAGGTGCAGGAAAAGCTGATCTTCCGCCAGATCGGCATGGTGCTGACGACTGGTGTCATTGCAGTCGCCGGCGGCTATTTGCTATGGGTGTTCGCGCGGGTGGGTTTGGCCGGCTGATAGGTATCAGCGACGGCCGTGCGCAGGATTCGGGTCGAGATCAGAGCGCCAGAAATTCCTGGCGCTTGATCAATCGACATTGACTCAAGTCAGCAGCGCTTCCAACTTGTCAAAGCTGCCCGTCCAACCAAGGGTCATGCCGGCACGTTGCTTGATGAACTCGGCCAAGTCTTCGGCGTTTGCATCCTGCGCGTCCCAGCGTACCCTTACGCGCGTCTGATCCGGACCTTCGGCGACCAGATCAATCTCGGCCAACATGGTTGTGGGCCAGTGTTCGAAGAACGGTGGTCGAATCACGCGTTCGTTGGCATCGCAGAATTGTTGGGTGTAGGCGAGGCGGTTGGGTGGCTCGCGCACGAGCCACGTGATCCGCCCGTACATCGGCGGCTGTCCAGGCAGTGTCATCTCGTAGAACCCGGTCGTGCCGATATCGCCCGCTGGACGCAAAAAGCGCATCGTCGCGCCAGTCGGTGGTAGCCACTGCGCCAGTTGCTCGGGGTCGGCCCACATTTGATAAACCTGCTCAATGCTCGCGGCAAAGCTGCGGGTGATGATGAAGTACTCCTTGCCCGCCACGCGCTTGCCCAGGTGCTCAGCCAGCCGATCCCAGGTGCCCTCGCCACCGGCTTTCTTGATGAAGCCACGCATTTCCTGTGCGATCTCGGGCGTCGCAAACGTCATGCTCATGTCCAGTTGCGTCTTGCCATCGCGCTCGGTGAACAGCGCGTGGACGCGAAACAGTGGCGGCCGATCGCGATGCCCGCCATGGTCGTAAACCATGCGCTGCATCGGCACGACTTCCAAATACTGCGTGGTGTTCTCGTAGTCAGTGCCATCCGGGCCGTGCATGGTGTAGTGCCAATGGCCGCCGGTCCGGAAATCGCGGTCGTGCGTCGTCAGCGTGAACCCACGTGGGCCCCACCATTGCGCCACTTCCTCAGGAATCGTCCACGCCTCCCAGACTGCTTGCAACGGGGCGTCATAAGTACGGCTCAGGGACAGCACACTGCTCTTAGTCGTTGTTGCCACGACGGTCTCCTTGGGTTTTGGTTTTCAGATAGGCACCGAGACGATCGAGCTGCGCCTCCCAGGCCTCGCGGTATTGCGCCATCCAGTCGACGGCGTCCCGCAACGGTTCGCCATTGAGCCGGCAGGGGCGCCATTGCGCCTGCCGCCCTTTGCTGATCAGGCCAGCATGCTCCAGCACTTTCAGATGCTTGGTCACAGCCGGCAGGCTCATTGACGCCAGAAATGGCGCCGCCAGTTCCGAGACATTCGCCTCCCCTTCGGCCAGGCGGGCCAGGATGGCGCGGCGTGTTGGGTCGGCGAGGGCGGAAAACGTGCGGCTGAGATCGTCTTGCACAAGATTCACCTGATAGTTAATTAACCGACAGGTAAACTATAAACCACCGACTCCTGCTTGTCCAACACTGAGGGACTCATCCCTAAGTTCGGCCATAGATTTGAAACCTGCGGTCAATCGTGCGGGCGACGCGGTTGGCGCCTTTGCGTGGGCGCGCCGCAGGCGTCCGGGCGCTCGGTGACGATCGGCGTCGGCGGGCCCGTGTCAATCGAATCCGACCGGTGGATCAACCGGCCATCCAGCGCTGTCTTCCAGTCCCGGCCGCGAATGAACACGTGATCAGTGTGTTGCGTCTTGGCGTGGCAAGTCCGACAAGTTTTGAGCCTTCCTTGCCGCAGGTGGTTTCCGTGCGACAGGTAGAAGTAGGACCAGTCGCCGTGAGTGGGATCAAATCCACTCTCGCGCTTGATCATGCCGCCAATGCCCAATGTCTCACCGTCCGGCAGCAGCTTCTGCTTGATGATCACCGAACCTTCTGGAAACGCACTACGCGTCTGAGCCATGGCATCACGCCCCACGTCGTTGACAAAGTAGTGCATCGGCACGAGCGCATGAGGACCAAAAGTCTCGCGCTCAATGGACTCAGCGTCGCCATCATGAGCAGTTGGCACGCAAACCTGCGACTGTGTCGACAAGACCAAGGTTGGCGCAAGCGTCAATCGATGCAGCTGGCACGGTAGAGCAAGCGCTTCCTCAATTGAAAGTTGTGCACTGTTATTGGAAGCGCGAGTAATCCCATTGACTAGAAGTCCAGCCAGCAGGAGCACAACAACATTGATCCTCGCAAATGCCACGGTTCGGTTCCCTATCGAATTGGCTAAGACATCGTCGCGTCCGGGGCCAAGTGCGACGAACAGCGATCGTGTGAAGACCGCAAATTCAAGTCTTGGTTCCGAGCGTGCCTAATCCTGAGCGACTTTCTAGACTTGCTGGGGGAGTGACCAAGCCCATCCTAGGCTTTCAGATCGGCGTTGCGTAATGTGTGTAGCGTGCCCCGGCCAAAGCCGGGAACCGGACTCAGCGCGCCACCATCACGCACTTGTATACCTGACAGTGGGTAGACAGCAGATAGTCCGCGTTGCCTCTGAACGTATTCAGAGGCGCTCGATCGCCTACTGAAGATCATTCAAAGCCGTTGCTGAACACCGGGTCGGCGAGTTGCGCTTCGACCGCGCCAATATCGGCGTGTACGGGGCTGCCGGGCTCCAGGATCGTGTTGTAGGAGTGACCGTAATAATCCAGATTCAGCGTGCCGGTCGGTGGTGAGCACGCATCACGGAGTTGCTCGTTGGTCGGCGCGTAGTTTGCATCCACCGCAAAGCTGCTCGCCAGCGCATAGTTGCTGGTGTTGGGATCGTTGATGACGGTGTGTCCCGTGAAATTGCTGCTGGTATTCGCAAAGTAGCCGCACCAGTACCGGCGGAAACTGCTGGACGGTGCGCCACTCTCGTAGCCCACAGCGAGCGGCGCCCCCACGGTCGATGCAAACGCACTGCCCTGGGTATAGATCGTGCCCGTGGCGTCGGTCAACGGACCCCAACCGAGCCGGAAGAACTGCGTGAGCGCCGAGCGCATGATGATCGTGCTGTAGTTCACGTCCACACTGCCGCCAAAGCGGGCCGCAAAGAGCGACGCCGTGCTCGGCAGCGTTGTGCGGTTGGCGACGGTGTTGTTGTCGAGAATGCTGCTGTAGAGAATGATCTGCGCGCCATCGTCGGCCAAGGCCAGGTCGGAGCGCGCGGCATTGCTGTCGACCAACGCGCGGCGCAATTGCAGAATGCTCGCGCCACTGGCGGTTAAGAGCGAACCATCCGCCACATCGAACGAATTCGCGGTCAGCCGCACACAGGGGGTCGGGCTGAAGAACGAGCACGACACGTTGGTACCCGAAGGTTCGACGATCAGCTCGATGCGATCTCGCGTGCTCAAACCCGTGAAACCATCGCCAAACTGGTCGGACATGTAGAAGTTGCGCAGACGGAAGCGGCTTTGTCCAGTTGGCGCGGGATTGCCAACGGCACCCCAGGTCCTGCTGCCGGTCAAGCACAAACCCGGGCTGCTCGTACCGCTGTTTGCCACCACGGCCAGCAGGCCGGTGCTATTGGGATCAGCACCAACATGCCGGAAGCCGTCGCTTTGCACAGGCAAGACCATATCCAACGTGGCGAAGCCGGCTGCGCACCGCACACCGGAACCGTTCGCCGTGGACTGATTGCCGATGATGAGGGCGGCGCGATCTGTACGTGGCCTTGGCTGAAAACCGCCGCCAACTTCCACCGTTCCCCGGCAATAGAACGCTGCGCCTTCATCGGCTTGGTTGTAGCCGATGATACCGTCGCGGAACACGATGCTGGCATGGCCATCCACACCCGAGAGATTGCCGCAGAACACGCCGCCACCCTTGTCGGTCGCCGTGTTGTTGGTGATCTCGGCGCCTTCATCGATATAAAAGTCGATGCGCGCCGCGCTCGCGGTGTTGGACGTCAGCGCACCGTTCAGCACCACGCCGCCGCCAACCCCGGGTGTTGCATTGAACTTGATCTTGGTGCCGACGCCGAGCAGCACCGACGCCTGCCCGCTGACGATCAGGCCACTGAATTCGCCGCCGCGAATCACGACACGTCGGATCTGAAACGTCTGCACCAGACCATTGATGCCAAGCGACAGCACGGATGTCGCAGTCCCACCCGTACCATCCAGCACGGCGAGGTCCGCATCGTTCCCGGTGCTGCCGGTTGGCGCCGCGGCGGTGCAACTGTCGTAGCCACCTTCCAGAAACACCGCCGTCTGGCTCACGGTCGGCGTATAGCTGGCGCCATTCGGCATCGCATAGCTGCCCTTGTTGATCCGGATCGTATGCGTACCGGTTTGGGTGCGAGCGGTGTTCAGCGCCGAGGCCACGTCGGCATGCGTACAACCCGCGCCGGTGCCAACCCGCAGATTCTGGTCGGCCGCGAGGGCGCTGGTTGCAACGAAAAGGGTGAACAAACCCAACGTAAAACGCGGCAGGTACATGACGGACTCCCGGAACTCATGAAAGCGACACATTCTGAAACGGAGTTTTCCCGGTTTCGTGTGCGCAGAACCCGACGCAAGTCAAAAAACAGCCGACCTATCGCGTCTAGCAGGCTTGCAAGCGGAATGAGATGCGCTTAGGCTCCAGATTCACCGCTTCTTCACGCGGGCACTTGGGCGACGCCAGGAAGGCACCACGCGACGGCAAGAGTTGTCCGTCGGCACTCAACTGTTCGTTCCGACCGACCCCCAAACACTTGGAGCGACACATGACCCTGAAATTTTTCGCGGGCCTGTTGGCCTTTGCCGCGTTGACTGGATGCGCGAGCCACCACTCACACGAGTCACCGCCTGCCGATGGCAGTAATGAGCGCTGTGTGCCGGTCACAAAACAACAGATCGCCGACCTGTTTGTGCGCTGGAACAATTCGCTGAAAACGGGTGATCCGAAGAAGGTGTTGGCAAACTACGCGCCAAAATCGATTCTGCTGCCGACGGTCTCAAAACTTCCGCGGATCGAGCCTGAAGAAAAAGAAGCCTACTTCAAAAAATTTCTAGCGCATCGCCCGAGTGGCGAAGTCACGCTCAGTTTCATCGACATTGGTTGCAACTACGCGATCGATGCGGGCCTGTACACCTTCACCTATCAGGTGCCGCCGAAGATCATTCCGGCGCGCTACAGCTATTCGTACCGTTACATCGATGGCACCTGGCTGATCACCAGTCACCACTCCTCCGTGTTGCCGGACGAGGAATAATAGTCGCGCGGCCTGGTCGGCGTGCCAATGGCGCGCCGACCGGGCATACTGTCGCGCCAATTGGCGGTAACAAGGCAAACGCATGCGCGCACGCACGCATTGGATGATTCTGGCTCAGGCCATCGTGATCTGGCTGCTGTTCTGGCTCGCTGGGCTGCCGAACTACTACCAGCAATACAGTCCCGCTGCCGTCGGCTTTGCGAGCATCATCCTGTCGGCGCTGATCGCACTGGCGTGCATGATGATCCTGGTGCGGGTTCCCGCTCAGCGCCGCATGCGCATCGCGTTCTGGTTGTCGATCTACTACACCGTGCCATTCGCCGCTTTGGATGCTTGGTATTGCGGCATTTATCTGGGACATGGTGCGGGCAATCTTTGGCAGTACTGGTATTTGACGGCGTTTTATCTGTCGCCGTGGTTAAGCCTGATGCCGGTCGCGCGGTTGCTGAATCAGGCGAGCCGGCACGAACCTTCCAGCGGCACACACTGACACCGATTCGACCAACCTACCGAGCACACCATGGGCCAACGCTATCCCGAATTGTCGGCCGACCACATCCAGTTCATTGCCGCACAGAAGCTGTTCTTCGTCGGCACGGCTACCGATACCAGTCGCGTGAACGTATCGCCGAAAGGCATGGATGCGTTGCGCGTGCTGAATTCGCAACGCGTGTGTTGGCTGAACGTGACCGGCAGCGGCAATGAGACCGCCGCGCATGTCGCCACCCATCCGCGCATGACCTTGATGTTCTGCGCGTTCGAGGGCAAGCCAATGATTCTGAGGTTGTACGGCACGGCAACGGTCCATCATCGTGGCGACCCCACCTGGGAGCAGTTGGCTGCATCGTTCCCGGCATTGCCGGGTGTCAGGCAGATCTTCGACCTGACGATCGATCTCGTGCAGACCTCCTGTGGCATGGCGGTCCCGTATTTCGACTATCAGGGCGAGCGCGAGCTCTTGAACCAATGGGCGACCAAGAAGGGCGAGGACGGCATCCGCGCGTATTGGGCCGAGAAGAATCAGCGAAGTCTGGACGACCTGCCAACCGGGATTGTCGAGAAGTCGGAGCGGGATTGACCCAACGTGTCAGCCCCGGCCTGCATCCGGCCGTTCGAAGTACACCGACACGACGTGTCGCGCCTCGGCGAAAAACAACCAGCGTTCAAAAAATACACCCGCATACGCAAACAGGGCGGCAAACAGAAAGCTCGGGCGGATACCAGGGCCCGCATTGCTGGCGTGCTCCAATAGGCCACCGGCAAGCGCAATGCCACAAGCCAGCGCCGCCAGAAACATCGGTTCGCGATGCTTGCGCGCAAAGCGGAAGACCATCTCGCGGGTGATGAAACTGTCTTCGGTGTGGGCGCCTTCAAACAATTTCACGGCGTTGCCTTCGGGCAGGCCGACTGCTGAAGCAAGGCTCGGTGCGCTGACCGAATCGCGCAGCGCGCGCCGTTGCAGGTAACGCAGGACGAATGCCACAAACAATGCTACTTGCGCGGTCGTGGTTGGCATCTTCAAGAGGAATTCCGGTGCAAAATAATTCAGCACCGGCAACTGAAACGTCGCACCTGTCGCGAGCGCGAACAACAGATAGAGCGGGGCAACGCGCCAATCACGCCAGTGTGGCACGGTCTTCAGACTCGCATAGATCATTGCGGTGCAGAGCACCGTCAGCGCTGCCGACAGCGCCAGCAGCGGGCCGAGCCAAAGCAGCCAGTGTGGTGGCAGGTAACCGAGTAACACAAGCAGCGTCAGCAGCGCTGGCACGAACGTCCAGACAGCCAAAACGCCTTCGCGCGAGAGCCAAGACGTGCGCCATTGTGAAAACGCGCGCCAGGCACGTTCGGGATGGCCGAGGTGGGCCAGTGACGCGAGCAAGCCGGCGCTGACGAGCACCAGCGCGAGCAGCAATGTCCAAATCCCGAATCCAGCGGGCAACGGCGGTTGGCGATGAAAGGGCAGCAACAGACCGAGCCAAATCATCAGGCCATAACCGGCGCCCGACAGCGTGGTGAATGCAATGACTGACAGCGCGGGATTCATCGGCTCAGCATCCGGTCGAGCCAGCGGAGCACGGTAGGCAGCTCGGCGGGATTCAGCGTGTCATCGGCCTTGGCCTCTGGCGTTTGATCGCGACGCGGTCGCGGCGGCAAATAGCGATTCGTCGGCTCGTAGCCAAGCTCGGGCATCAGCGCTTGCGGATCTCGCCCCGCGCTTCGCGTCGAGACTACGGAACTGGGGTCCGCGAAGTCGCCAAACGCACGGGCACCGGTCGGGCACGCCAGCACGCAGGCTGGTTGCCGATCGGCTTCGGGCAAGCTCTCGTTATAAATGCGATCGACGCATAGCGTGCATTTCTTCATCACTCCCTGGGCCTGATCGTACTCACGTGCCCCGTAAGGGCACGCCCAGGAACACAGCTTGCAACCGATGCAGCGGTCGTAATCCACCAGCACGATGCCGTCTTCCGCGCGCTTGTAGCTCGCGCCCGTGGGGCACACGGTAACGCAAGCCGCCTGCTCGCAGTGGAGACAGGATCGCGGGAAATGCAGCGATAAGCCGAGCCGACCGGCTGGACCAGCCGGCGGCGAGCTGGCGCCGCAATGGCCCGATTCCTGCGGCACGGCTGGATCAACCGTGTACGAATGCACGCGGTTGAACCACACGCCCATCGGCTCCGCGCCATAGGGGTCTTCGTCGGTCAACGGACCAAACTGGCCGCCGTCGTTCCATTCCTTGCAAGCGACCGCGCACGCGTGACAACCGACGCAGATATCGAGGTCAATCAACAGACCGAGCTTCTTCTCGGTGCGAACAGGCAAGTCGGTCATGCCGCACGCTCGCCACTCTGCAGCCAGAACGTCACCGGGCCATCGTTGATCAAATGTACTTGCATGTTCGCCGCAAAGCGCCCTGTTTCGACGAGGTCATAGCCTGCGCGGGCCAGCCCAACCAATCGTTCGAACTGCGTGCGCGCAAAAGCGGGTTCGGCGGCGGACGAAAAGCTCGGGCGCAGACCCTTTCTGGTGTCGGCCGCGAGCGTGAACTGCGACACGAGGAGCAGCCCGCCATGCACATCGCGCAGCGAGCGATTCATTTTGCCGTCCTGGTCCTCGAATACACGATAAGCCAGCAGCCGTTCCAGCATGCGGCTCAGAACGGCATCCGTGTCGCCCGGTTCGATGGCGACGAGCGCCAGGAGACCTGGTCCGATGGCGCCAACGGTTTCGTCGGCGACATCGACCCGGGCCTCGCGGACGCGTTGAATCAAAGCGATCACCGGCTTTCTTTCCCGTTCATGATCCCGCATCATCGCACTTCTTATGTCCAACCCGTCAAGCCCACACCCGAGTCCGCGTATTGCCTGGAAGGTGCAGCTCACCCTTTGGGTGCTCCGGATTGGCAGTTGGCTGCCGCTGTCCTGGTTGCATGCCTTGGGCGCGCTGATCGGGCGGTTGCTCAGTATGGCCAACACGCGCGAAGCGAAAGTGGCGCGGCGCAACTTTCAGTTGATTCACCGCGTGCTGGGGCTCGATGACCAGGAAGCCTTCGTCCGACGCGTGATGGCCGAAACCGGCAAGAACCTGACGGAGTTGGCATTGGTCTGGGGCGGCACACCGGATGCGGCGTTGGGACGAATTGTCGAGGTGGTCGGACGGGAGCATTTTCAGGCCGCCAAAGCGCGCGGCAAGGGCGTCATCATCGCGGCGCCGCACCTCGGTTGCTGGGAGCTCCTGAATCTCTGGCTCTGCAAACAGGGCCCGACCGCAATTTTGTATCGGCAGCCGCAGCATGCCGAGTGGGAGCCGCTGCTGACGCGCTCGCGTGGCAAGTTGGGCGCCCAGCAAATAAGGGCCGAGGCCAGTGGTGTCCGTGAGTTGCTCAAGGTCCTGAAGTCGGGCGGTTGCACCGGAATTCTGCCGGATCAACGAGCCATGAGCGGCGAGGGCGAGGTGGCGCCATTCCTGGGTCAGCCCGTGCGCAGCATGACCTTGCTGTCGCGACTCGCGCATCGCACCGACTCGGCGGTGGTCTTTGGATTCTGCGAGCGCCTTCAGAACGGGCGCGGCTACCGGCTGCATTTCCTGCCGGCGGAGCCGTCGATTGCGAGCAGCGATCACGTCGCCGCCGTCACGGCGCTTCATCACGGTTTGGCCGCCTGCGTCGAACGCGCGCCCTGGCAGTATCAGTGGACTTACAAACGCTTCTCGATGAAAACCGAATCGCAGAAATGCGCGGTGTATCGCGGGCTCAAATAGGTCTGCCATCCGGTTCAGTCGCCGCCGTCAGGGCCGAATCGCGTTACAATCGACGACGCCATTCAGGATCTGCTTGCCATGAGCCTTGCCATTACCACCACCGATGTTGCTGCCATCCACGCGGAAGTCGATACGCTGGTGATCGGCTTGTTCGAGCAGAACCTCAGTGGCAGCGCGCAGGCAATCGATCAGGCCAGCGGCGGTTTGCTCAGCGCCCTGATTGCGTCTGGCGACGTGAGTTGCAAGAGCGCTGCCCTGGGCCGCCTGTTCCAAGTGCCAGGAATCCGCGCCAAGCGCGTCCTCACGGTTGGCCTGGGTGAGGCCGATAAACTCGATCTCGCGCGGTTCCAACGCGCCATCGCCGATGCGACGCGCGCGCTGCGCTCGGGGCCGGGCAACGTCGTCGCCAGCTACCTCGGTGAGATTCAAGTGCCCGGTTGTGAACCCGGCATGCTGGTTCGCCAGCAAGTCGTGCAGGTGTTGCAGGCCAGCTATCGCTACGACACCACGATCAAGCGCAAGCCCTCGGCGACTGTCATCCACGAATGGCGCATCGCGGGGGCCGTCGAGGCCGATCTGGCAATAGGTCGGGCGCTCGGTCTGGGGCAACTCCGCGCGCGCGAATTGGGAAATCTGCCACCGAACATTTGCACGCCGGCGTTCCTGGCAAAAACCGCCAAGGAGTTGGAGCAGCAGTTCGACAGTCTGGCGGTCGAAGTGCTGGATCAAGACCAAATGCGCGCCATGGGCATGGGCTCACTGTTGGGCGTTGCCCAGGGCAGTGCGAACCCGCCCTATCTGATCGTGATCCGCCACCAGGGCGGTGGTGCGAGCAAGCCGTTGGTACTGGTCGGCAAGGGCATCACGTTCGACACCGGTGGCATTTCGATCAAGCCTGGCGCAGGCATGGACGAAATGAAGTACGACATGTGTGGCGCGGCGGCTGTGTTTGGCACGCTCGAAGCGGTCGCCCGGATGCAATTGCCGCTCAACGTGATCGGCATTGTGCCGGCGGTCGAAAACATGCCGGATGGCAACAGCTACCGCCCGGGTGACGTGCTCACCTCGATGTCCGGTATGACCATCGAAGTGCTGAATACGGATGCCGAAGGCCGGCTGATTTTGTGTGACGCGCTGACCTACGCGCGCCGATTCGAGCCGCGTGCGATCGTCGATATCGCAACGCTGACGGGTGCGTGCGTGGTGGCGCTCGGCAAGTTCCCGCATGGTTTGATGAGCAAGCACGACGATTTCGCGGAGGAGTTGCTCGCCGCGGGCAAGCGTGTGCACGATCGGGCCTGGCGTTTGCCGCTGTGGGACGATTACCAGAGTCAGCTGGATTCCGGCTTTGCTGACGTTGCCAACATCGGCGGCAAGAGCGCCGGGGCGATCACCGCCGGTTGCTTCCTGGCCCGCTTTACCGACGGTCTTCGCTGGGCACATCTCGACATTGCCGGCACCGCCTGGGACGAAGGCCGCAAAGGCAGCGCGACCGGCCGTCCGGTGCCATTGCTGGCCGAGTGGTTGATCAGCGCGTCCGGTCAAGTCTGATGGCCAAGGTCGACTTCTATCTGATCGACGCGCCGCGCTTTCGCGAACAGCCCTTGCTGCTTGTTTGTGAATTGGCACGGAAGGCATTTGCCGCCGAACTGCCGACGTTGATTTTCTGCCAGAGTCAGGCCCAAGCCGAAGAACTCGACACGTTGCTGTGGGAGTTCGACGAGGACAGTTTCTTGCCGCATCAAGTTTGCGGCGATGCCGACGATGACGTCACCGCCATTCTGCTTGTCCCACCCGAACTCGACACGCCGATGCGAAAGCTCGTGATCAACCTGCGCGATGAAGTGGTCAGCCAGAATGCCGAGATGATCAAGGAAGTGGTTGCCGCAGATCCCGCCGAGCGCACCGGTTCGCGTGAGCGCTGGAAGGCCTACCAGGCTCGTGGCGACGTGCTGCGCAAGTTCGACATGTAGCCGCGTTGCCGCGCCGTTCTTGGCGGTGGCACCACTCAATCCTGTCGTAGCTGGCTCTGGTTTGCCGTGCGTGGCAGGGCAGACTGTGGACAAGTCATTCTCGGAACGCGACACGAGCCAATGGCAAGCCAATTCGAACGCATCCGGGGTTCTCGGGCTGCGGCGCGTGATCGACATAGTGTGAATTGGTTCACAAATTGACCCGGATTTTCCGGTGAACATTGTGACCGAGCGTAAATTCAAACGCGCGTTGGTCGGGCTGAGGTCGCACCTCAGAAATCAGGGAAGACAGGCCATTAAATCAGGGACTTGCGCATTGAAGTCGGCGGCATGAGGCCGGCTCGCGAGTGGGCTCAAGGCACCCCTTATGGGGATCGCCGCGAGTCGGCTAGATCACTCGCTCTAAGGCCTCTCATTATCGGTAATGGCGGCGATCCCGCCCGGAGACAACCATGAATAAGCGAATCCTCCTCACCCTGATGCTGTCCGCGATGGCGCCTTTGGCCATGGCTGACGATGTGTACATCAAGACCCGTGATACCGACGGCCTGATCGCAGCGCTCTATGCCGCGAATATGAGTAACACCGAAACCACGATCCATCTTGCCGAACAAGGGCTTTACACCTTGATCGAGGCAGTGGATGAAGGCAGCAATGCGGCCCTGCCCGTCTTGCAGGGCAAGATTCGGATCGAAGGTCACGGCGCCGAGTTGCGTGCCTATTCGACCGATCGCTTCCGCCTGGTCGCCATTGCCCCGAATGCCGATGTCACGTTCAGTGATCTGACCTTGGCGGAATCCAATCAGGGTGCCGTGCAGAACCGCGGCACGCTGCATCTGAAGGGGGTATCGGTGGTCGACAATACGGCCGGCTTCGGTAACGCGATTATCGAAAACTTCGGCACGCTGCGTGCCATCGACAGCGAAATCAGCTTCAACCAGCTCGCGGCGAGTCAGCGAGATGCCGGTACCGTGGTCAACTATGGCGAGCTCGAACTCATTCGCACGGGGATCGAGTCCAACTTTGTCAGCCGCCGCTACGACAGTCTGGCGGCTGCTTCGGCCGTGCTGAACTTCGGAACCGTGCGCCTGAATGGCGTACGGATTCGCGAGAATGTCGCACAGCACGAGGATGCGGCCGACAGTCTCGGCACGATCGTCAATCTGGGTAATGGCGCCGTATCGGCCGAACAGGTTGAGCTCAGCAACAACGATCCACCCGAGGCCGCGATCGCGCTGTAACGACACCCGCGCCACCTGCCCGAGCTCACGGTCAGGGCAGGTGGCGAGATCGGCCGAAAACCGGGATGGGCAAGCGCATCGGGGAGCAGACGAAACGCGCGTGAACAATGCCCAAGACCATTCAGAAAGATGAAGATTCACGCTAGCATCGGCGAATGGCTCATGAACCCCTGCACATCCTGATTGTTGACGATGACGAGCGCTTGCGCGTTCTGCTGACCCGCTATCTGAATGAGCAGGGCTTTGTCGTCGAAGGCGCCGCCACGATTGCCGAAGCGGAGGCTGGCGTGCTGCTCGCCAAGTTCGATCTGGTCGTGCTCGATTTGATGCTGCCGGATGGCGACGGTCTGGACTTCTGCCGCAAGCTTCGCTCGCGCGGGATCACGGTGCCGGTCATCATGCTGACCGCTCGCGGTGACGACGTCGATCGGATTGTCGGCCTCGAAATCGGCGCCGACGATTATTTGGCAAAACCCTACAACCCGCGCGAGTTGCTGGCTCGGATCCGCGCTGTGTTGCGTCGGCGGGCGCCGGCTGAGCCCGTCGCCGAAAGCAAGGGCGTCCAGCGCTTCGGCCCGTTCAGCCTGGATCGCGATCGCCGCCTGCTGATGCGCGATGGCGACGTCGTCAAACTGACCACCGGCGAATTCGTCATGCTGTCGGTGCTCGCCGAGCATGCCCGCGTGGCGATGCCGCGCGAGCGCCTGATGAGCATTGTGCACGGTGCCGGCGAAGAGGCGACGCTGCGGTCGATCGACGTCACCATCTCCCGCCTCCGGCGAATCATCGAACCCGATCCCCGCAACCCGCGACTCATCCAAACCGTCTGGGGTCAGGGCTACGTGTTCGTACCGGACGGTCTGGACTAAATCGTCGTGCTTCGGCGCTCGTTTGCGCGCATTCTGGTATCGCTCAGCATTCTGCTGGTTATCCTGCATGCCGTGGGGTATTTCCTGACCGAGCAGGTCCGGCATCAGGAGCATTTCGATGCGGCATCGGCCCGTCGCCTGGTTGACCAGGCTTTGACTGCCAGCGCGTTGAAGCAGATGGACCCCGGACATCGTTTGCCGGTCTGGTCTGAATTGTCTGAGCTGGATCTCCGTTTTGCCGACGCGGCGCCAGTCATCGACGTGAGTCCTGAGGGTCCGGACGCCAGCGTCGTCGCCTCTGCATTGACCCGCGTCCTGGTCGGGCACCAGCGGTTCCGTCTGGAATACGATGAGGGTCTGCACGTTTGGTTGGCGGTGGGTCAAGCGCCGGGAACGTGGGTTCGTCAGCGTGTGGACCTGGGCGGCTCGAATCACCAGACCAAGGCACCCCTGATTGTCCTCGGCGTGCTGGTGCTCAGTTTGCTGGGAGCGTATGGGCTCGCGCGCCAGCTGGCGGCACCTGTCGAGCGTCTGGCCGCGCAGGCCGATGATCTGGTGCGCGGCCGGGCCGACACGGATGTGCTGAAAGGTGCGCCGACCGAAATCCGCGAACTCGCCAATGCACTGACTCAGGCCGGCGCGTCACGGTCGAATGCGCTCCGGGAACGCGAGTTGATCCTGGCCGGCCTGTCGCACGATCTGCGGACGCCGCTGTCGCGCATTCGCCTGGCGCTTGAACTCGGTGACGCGCATACCGATGAGGGTCGTGGCGCGATGGCTGCCGACATCGAAGAAATTGACGCCATCGTCAGGCAGTTCATCGACTACGTGCGCTCGGGTCGCGAGGAAGCGCCTAAAGAGGTGGCGCTGGCGCCATTGCTGCAGGAAGTCGTGCACGCGAATGGCGGAAACCTGAAGAACTGGACGATTCACATTCATGAGCCGGCGGTGATTGTCGCCACGCCTCTGGCGCTGCAGCGTGCACTCGCGAATCTGGTCGTCAACGCAAGGCGCCACGCAGCGCCGCCGTACACCGCGAATCTGGTTTGCCCGGACCCAGGACACGTTGCGATTACCATCACCGACGAGGGAACGGGTATTCCACTCGACTTGCACCGACGCATTGGCGAACCCTTCCTCGCCCGCGAAGGGCGGGCTCGGGTCGGCAGCGGCTTGGGCTTGGCGATTGTCAGCCGCATCGTTCGCCGGCATGGCGGGCGCCTGGAACTGATCGCCCGTCAGCCCCGCGGCACGATGGCCCGAATCATTCTGCCGATTCAACCAGCGCCATTGAAGCTGGAGGATCTCTGACCCCCTTTTGGCCAAGCCAGCAAGTGGTTGGTCATCAGTCTGCCAACGGTCCTCGTCGCCGCAATCGGGCCTGGGTGTCTGATTGCTCGTGTCGAATCGCACAAAGAAAAACGCCCGTTTCCGGGCGTTTTTGCTTGATTCAGTCGCCGCTGCTGGCGCGGCGAGACTCGGGGTTACTCGACGATGGTCGCCGTGTTGATCACGACGGGGGACGTCGGTGCATCCGGGAACATGCCCTGCGGCGCAGTCTGCACGTTCTTGATGGCGTCGACAACGTCCAGGCCCGAGACGACTTTGCCGAATACCGCATAGCCCCAGGTTGAGCCATTGTCCTTGCTGACATGGTTCAAGAACGCGTTGTCGACCACGTTGATGAAGAACTGCGAGGTGGCCGAATGCGGGTCGCCGGTGCGGGCCATCGCGATCGTGCCACGCAGATTCGGCAGACCATTGTCGGCCTCGTTCTGGATCGGGCCGCGGGTGCCCTTGGCTTGGCCAGTCGCCGTATAGCCGCCGCCTTGGATCATGAACGTCTTGATGACGCGATGGAAAATGGTGCCGTCGTACTGCTTGTCTTTGACGTACTGCAGGAAATTCTCAACCGACTTTGGGGCCTTCTCGGGCTCCAGTTCGACCACGATTTCACCCATGTTGGTCTTCAGCGACACGCGTGGCTTTGCAGCGGCGGCTGGTTTGTCGCCGGCAGCGGCCGGGGCAGGGGTGGTCTGGGCGGTGGCCGAGGCCATCAGAAACGACGTAACGAGCAACAGCAAGATTCGAGAAATGCGGTTCATGACAACTCCAATCAGACAAAAACAGACGGACAGAGAGCAAAAAGGTGGCGGAAAGTTCCGGATGGCGCAAGCCAGTTTGGCCGGCACGGCGCCCAGGCTTTCGGCCGTGGGCGTCAGTCAACGCGTCCGATCAGACCAGCGTGGTCTTAGCCAGCGCGTTGGCGCAGTCGGTCGAGTACGGCCTTCCGGTCGGCGTTAAAACTACCGGTCTCCTGCTGAACAAAGCCGATCGCCGCGTAAGCATTGACGAAGTCGGCCACGTCACCCAGGCTCGCGCCCGCCGCATCGGCAACTTCCTGCAACGGGGCAAATCCTTTCATCATGGCGGTGGCGATTCGGAAGTGTTTCGGAAACTCCCGTTCGATCTGCGGCCACTTCGTGAGCTTGAACTTGCCGTTGAGATCCAGCCCCGGCAGCACATTCAGGCCATTCGACGTGCCGAGAACGTACAGCCAGAGGAGACGGGACAGTGGCAAACCGGAGTTGCTGCTGCGGAATTTCTCGGTCTCGGCGTCGGTCAGCGACTTCCACTCGGTCAGGGCAATCTCGCCCTGGCAATAGCCGAGCAGCGGTTTCAGCGTCAAACCGGCGTAGTACCGGTCCTGCGCGGCGTCAATGACCAATGGCGGCAACCCAGGACGCTCAATCTTGGCGGCGCGGGCCATGTTGTCGGACACACAATAATCGGCCAGGGTCAGGCCCGCATTGGCGGCAACCGGTGCGGCCGGTGCGGGTGCTGGCGCGGGGGCGGGTGCCGGTGCGGCGACTGGGGCCGGCGCAGCGGGCTCAGGCGGACGGGCCGGCGCCGTTGAGCGCAGCAAGTTAGGTGGCTGAATGGCTGATCGAACGGCGGGCGCGGCGGGTGCTGGACTTTGCGCAGATGCGGGTGCCGGTGCTGGTGCGGGCACTGGTGCTGGTGCCGGTGCTGGCGCTGGTGCCGGTGCTGGCGCGGCCACGACCGGCGGCGGTGCTGGAACCGGTGTCGGCGCGGGCATTGGTGCAGGAGCCGCCACGGGAGCCGGGGCCGCCACCGGAACCGGGGCAGCAGGTACCGCACGTTGGTTTGGATCGGTTCGGGGGCGCAATGGTGCCGTCTGGGGCGGCATCGGGGCCACGGGGGTGACCGGCTCGCTTCGCGTAGGTGCCGGCTCGGCTGCAGGGCCCGGGTCGGGCACATCGATGCCCGCGCGCCGCGCTGCGCGGGCAAGCGCGGCGCGGATGGTTCCGGTGCCAATGGGGCGATGCAGCACGTTGTCCTGTTCATGGCCGCTGGCAGCGGTCAGGCAGATCACGTTGCGGCCCTGAGACTGGGCACGCAACCAGTCCATATGGCCATACATCGAGTCGGCGTCGATGATGACAACATCTGCGCGACCGGCGTCGGCCGACCAATCCCAGCTGACCTGGGGGTCTTTCAGCGCATTGATCACCTGGCGGATTTGATCCTGTTCGGTGCTCGTCACGCTGATCGTTGCCACGGACAATAGCTTGCTCATACGGGAATTGACTCGCCGACGCGATAAAGGACCCCGGATTCTGCCACAGGCGTTCACATGAATGCGGGGGTGGTCAAAACTGATTACGATCGTTTCCTGAAATGGCGATCCCCCTTCAGGTGGTCGGATCGGTCCCGCGTTGCCTCGGTTTGTGTGATCGGCCGGCAGGGCTATACTGACTCGGACTTTGGGCCTTTTTCGGGTTCAGCGGCAGCCGTCCGGATTGGACGCTGCCGAACCTGACCGCGTTTCTCGGGATTTATTCACCATGAAAAAAACACAGCTCTACATTCTGGCCTTGCTGATTGCTGCGCTTGGCCTCAGCGCATTTGCTTACAAATGGAAAGTGCTCAAGTTTCCAGTGGCGCCGAATGAGCAGACGGAAATCTGGGAAATTCAGGCCCGCGTCGAGTTCGAGCCAAAGAAAGGCCCCAACAAAGTCACGCTGCAGATCCCGAACAACCCGCCTGGCTATGCGGTCATCAACGAGAACTTTCTGGCGCGCGACTACGGTATGAGCATCGAGCCGGGCAAAGGCTCGCGCGCGGTGCAATGGCAGATCCGGCGCGCGCGCGGCGTCCAGGCGCTGTACTACCGTGCCACGATCTATCGCGACCAGCACGAAGTGATCGACGCCGCCGAGCCCAAACCGGTCACCGCCAAGACGTATGAGGAGCCGTTCGCGACTGCGCGCGCCGGTCTGCTCGACAGCGTGCGCGAAAAGTCGGTCGACTCGGCGAGCTTTGCTGGCGAGCTGGTGCGCCGTCTGCACGACAGCAATCCGAGTCAGGAAGTGCAACTGCTCACGGAGACATTCAATAGCCAGCACGACACCGTGAAGCTGGCAAAAGACCTCCTGGCGGATCGCCAAATTGCCGCCCGCATCATCTACGGCCTGGAACTGGTCGAGCAGGACGCCGGCAACACCCTGACCCCGTTCCTGCAAGTCTGGGACAGCGACCAAAAAACCTGGCGCACCTTGAATGCCATCAACGGTGTGGAGGGCTTCCCGGAAAACTTTTTCCTGTGGAGCACGGCCCAAAAGCCGGTGCTGTTGGTCGAGGACAACGATGACGCCACCGTCGAGTTCACGGCCAAGACGAGCCTGGACGACGCCCTGGAAACCGCGAAGGAGCGCCTCCGCGCCAAAGATCGCAATCTCATCGCGTATTCACTTCTGGATCTCCCGCTGGACGCTCAGGAGGTCTACAAGATTTTGCTGCTGGTGCCGATTGGCGCCTTCATCATGCTGCTCCTCCGCAATATTGTCGGTATCAAGACTTTCGGTACCTTCATGCCGGTGCTGATCGCGCTCGCGTTCAACTGGACCGGTGTGATCGCCGGATTCGTGCTGTTCGTCGTGATCATCAGCCTCGGGCTGCTCGTGCGCTTTTACATGGAGCGTCTGAAACTGCTGTTGGTGCCGCGCTTGACGGCGGTGCTGATCGTGGTTGTGCTGCTGATGGCGATGGTGTCAGTGATCAGTCACAAGCTTGATCAGCCTGTGGGCCTCAACGTGGCGCTGTTCCCGATGATCATTCTGACGATGACGATTGAGCGCGTCTCGGTGGCCTGGGAAGAGCGCGGCGCGGGCTATGCCATCCGCCAGGCTATGGGTTCGTTGATCATCGCGAGCCTTGCCTATCTGGTCATGCGCGAACCCCATTTGCAGCACCTGATCTTTGTGTTCCCGGAACTGCTGCTCGTGCTGTTTGCGGTCACACTGGTGCTTGGTCGCTACTCAGGTTATCGCCTGACGGAACTGTTCCGCTTCCGCAATCTGGCCAAAGACCCGATTGCCGAATCAAGCGACAAGGCGGCGCCATGATCGGCCTGTTTGAAGTAGCCCGGCGCCTCCGGGCCAAGGGCCTCATGGGCATTGGTCAGCGCAATGCCGAGTTTGTGCTGGCCTACAACCAACGCCGGTTCTATCCGCGGGTCGATGACAAGCTGATCACGAAGACGCTGGCGCTGAAAGCAGAGCTGCCAGTGCCCGAGCTCTATGCCGTGGTCCGTGAAGAACACGAAATCGAAGAGTTGCACGAAAAAATCAAGGATCGCGAGCAGTTCGTCGTCAAGCCCGCCCATGGCTCGGGTGGTGATGGCATTCTGGTGATCACGGGTCGTCGGGGTGACAAATACCGGCGCTCCAACGGGTCGTTCATGAACCGGGACGAGTTTGACCATCACCTGTCGAACATGCTGTCTGGTCTGTTCTCGCTCGGCGGCCAACCGGATCACATTCTGGTCGAGTACTGCGTGCAGTTCGACCCCATTTTCGAAAATGTCTCGTACAAGGGCGTGCCCGACATCCGCATCATCAGCTTTCTCGGGTACCCGGCCATGGCAATGATCCGCCTGCCGACCCGGCTCTCTGACGGCAAAGCCAATCTGCATCAGGGCGCCATCGGCGTCGGGATCGATATCCCGACCGGTCTGACCAGACGCGGCGTCTGGGGCACCGAAATCATCAAGGAGCATCCCGATACCGAATCGAGCATCGTAGGCCTGCAGATTCCCCGCTGGGACGATCTGCTGATGATTGGTGCGAAAGCGTTCGAGCTCTGTGAATTGGGCTATGTTGGCGTCGATATTGTGCTCGACAAGCAACTCGGACCCCTCATTCTGGAGCTGAACGCCCGCCCGGGTCTGGCAATTCAGATGGCCAACGGTAACGGTTTGCTGAACCGGCTCCGCAAGATCCAGGAACTGGAGCAGGCCAAGCAGTTGTCCAAAGATCCAGCAGAACGCGTGGCGTTCTCAAAAGCTCATTTCCCCACCCTGTGAGGCGAGGTGTTGCGATGAAGGCGAGGTTATTTGGATTGGTGCTGCTGGCCGGGCTCGGTGGCTGCGCGACCAATATGAGCGGCCGTGACCAATTGCTGTTGATCAGCGATTCCCAAATCAACACCATGGGGCTCACGGCATTCCAGCAGATGAAGGCGTCCGACACCCTGAGCCAGGATGCCGAGAAGACGCGCTATGTCGACTGCATCACGCAGGCGTTGGTGCGACAGTTGCCAGCCAGCTGGCAGCAAACGCCTTGGGAAGTCGCGGTGTTCAACCACAAGGCAGCGAATGCGTTCGCGCTGCCGGGCGGCAAAGTCGGCGTCCACACGGGCATGTTTCCGATGGCAGAAACGCCGGACCAGATGGCTGCGGTGCTCGCACACGAAATCGCCCATGTAGTCGACCGCCATGGCGCCGCGCGCGTTTCCAACCAATTCGCGGCCGAAGCCGCCAGCGCTGCGGTCGCTGCGTACGCCGGCCGCAAAGCGTCGCCCGAGCAAAGCCGACAGGTGCTGGCGTTGCTCGGCGTGGGTTCCCAGGTGGGCGTGTTGCTGCCGTTTTCGCGGCAAAACGAAAGCGATGCCGACTTGCTCGGCCAGCGCTTGATGGCACAGGCGGGGTTTGATCCATCTGCCGCCGTGACGTTGTGGCAGCGGATGACCGCCGAGGCGCCGGTTCGGAGCCCAGAATGGCTGTCGACCCACCCCGATCCAGAACGCCGGGCTGACCGATTGACCGAAAACCTTGGCAGGACCCGGCCGCTTTTCGAGCAGGCGCGCGCCCGCGGGGCCAGCCCACAATGCCGGGCGCCAAAGCTGAAAATGGACGCAGGATGAGCCATGATCGCGGTTTTCCGCGTGCGATCGGCCCTCAATCGAACGTCTGTTTAATGGATACGCTTGTAAACTCCAGCGGTTTGAGCTTGAGCCCATCCCGCCCCTTCGCTAACCTTCGCGCCCCTTTGTTGTTGGCGCATTCGTCCTGACGAGGTTTTAAATGAAATCGATTCTTCGCACAGGCGTGCTTTGCCTCGCCATCACCGCCGGACTGGGCCTAGCCCTGCCAGACACCAGCTATGCGCGTGATAGCGGCAGCTCTTCACAATTCAAGCGCGATCGTGATCGCAACAAAAAGACGGAAAAGGCGCCAAACCCTTATCCGAACGCCAAGCGCGTGGAACCGACGTTCAAGATGAGCGAGCGGCTCAACAAGAAGCTGGTGGCTGGCTTCGACGCCATCGACGAAGGCGACTACGACAAGGCCGAGACGCTGCTGAACGAAGTGCTGGCCGACAAAAAGGTCAACAAACTTGAGCAAGCCAATGTCTATCAAGGCCTTGGCAACGTGTACTCCGAGCGCGACGACGATGTCGCCAAGCAGCTTGAGTACTACCAGAAGGCGGTCGATCTGGATGCGCTGCCGAACACCAATCACTTTGGTCTGATGATCGGCGTGTCGCAACTGGCCTCGAACGAGGACATGTACGACCTCGCCATCAACTATGCGAAGCGCTTCCTCGACGAAACCGGCAGCGACGATGCACGCGCTTGGCAGGTCTTGGCAATCTCCTATTACCGTCAGGAAAAGTTCGACCTGGTGCCGGAACCCGCCAAAAAGGCGGTCGCCACGGCCAAGGAACCGAGCGACTCGATGTATCAGCTGATCGTGCAGAGCTACTACGACGCTGAGAAATACCCAGAAGCGGTGCGCGAAGCGGAAGAGATTCTCGCCAAGAAGCCCGACCTGCTGCCGATCGTCAAGCTGGCCAGCCAGTCCTACCTCGAAATGGAAGGTGGCGAAGCCAAAGCGGCCGGCGTGCTGCAGGCCGCCTACGATCGTGGCGTGCTGAAGAGCGAGAACGACATCCGCCATCTGGCCTCGATTTATTCTTATGTGGACATGCCGCTGAAGGCCGTCGAAGTGGTCAATTCAGCTGTCGCTGCCAACAAACTGAAACCGAGCCTTGATACCTATAAGACGCTCGGCGATGCCCTTCGTTATGCCGATAAGTATGTTGAATCTGCCGATGCCTACAGCAAAGCTGAGCCGTTTGCCCAAAACGGCGAGATTCTGTATCTAAAGGCACTGGCGTTGTATGAAGGCGACAAGTATCCAGAGTGCAAGCAGGCGGCAACTGCCGCAGCGGCCAAGGGTGGCTTCGAGCGGCAGGGTGAAAACTGGCTGACGCTCGGCAACTGCGAGTTGGAACTCGATAATTTGTCCGCTGCCAAGGCGGCCTATACCAAGGCGCTCGCATTCCCGAGCACCAAGGAATCGGCGGCGTCCTGGCTGAAGAGCGTCAAGTAAGTAAGCATCATCTCCCGGCTGCCCGCCACGGATCTGGCGGGCAGGCCAAACAGACGGCAGAGGCTGTCTGACCGGTGCGCCACGGATGGTGCCAACGGTAACGAGAGCGCGCAGGCGGTCTTGCTATCGGCAGCGATTTCGGCCCGGAGCCGGATTTGCAATCAGAATGGGTGCTCAGGACGAGTGCTGTTCGATCGTTCCACCAGGGGTGACTGGCTGCCGCAACCCGGTTTCCAGACCATTCTTGTACGGAAAACCCGGTCTGCCGGGTCTTCCGTTGAAACGGACAAGGTCGGCAAGGAGGCAGACTGAGAATCGGGGTTCGCCCCGCTTGTTCGCAAATCCAAAGCCCGGGCTATAATCACCAACCCGCGTCCCCGGACGTGGCGATTTCGGCCCAGGTCCACAACGAGTTTCACGCATTTATGTCCAACACTTTGGAAAAATCAGGATTCAGTTGGCGCCGTGTGGCCGGGCAATCTGTTGCCCTGGCTGTACATGCCAGCGTGTTCTTGTTCCTGGCCGCACCGGTTAAACCGCCGGATGCCACCGAGGACGAGGAAGACGAAACCGTCGAGGTCGTGTTCCTGGAACCGCCACCACCTCCACCGCCGCCGCCACCACCGCCACCTGAGCCGCCGAAAAAGATCGAGCCCAAGGTGATCGAGAAGCGGCCGACCCCGGCGCCGCCGCCACCGGAACCGGAAGAAACCCCGGTGTTCGACGAGCCGCTGCCAATGTCTGAACCAGCGCCGCCACCAGCGCCGCCGGCTCCGCCTGCCCCGGCCATGCCGCCGGATGTGGGCGCCTCCGAAGACCCAAGCTATCGTCGTCTGAAGCCGCCGCGCTACCCGCCGGCCGCGATGCGCCGTCGCCTGCAGGGCGAAGTGGTCCTGCGCGTGCTGGTCAACGAGGAAGGCCTGCCGATCAAGGTCGATATCGACAAATCCAGCCGCCACCGCGAACTGGACCAGGCCGCCATTCAGGCCGTGAAGAACTGGCGCTTCAACCCGGAGCGCAAGAATGGTCAGCTGGTGCAGTCGTACGTGCTTGTGCCGATCAAATTCTCGTTGAACTAAGAACTAAACCACCCTCTCCTTTGTAATCGAAAGGTAACGCCATGCTGCAAGATGATCAGACCTCCACCCCAACCGCCGATGCGGCAGGCGCTGCCCCGGCAGATGCCGCAGCTGCTCCGGCCCCTGAAGTGACCTCGGCTCCGGTTTCTGCCCCGACCCAGCCAGCAGGTGCCGCACCGGCACCGGCTCCGTCCGCCGGCAATGACGCCGATGCACTGGAGAAAATGGGCTTCTCCCACATGATCCAGAACTTCGACTGGGTCGGCTGGGCGGTGTTCGTTACGCTGATCGTCATGTCGCTGGTGTCGTGGGTTTACATTGTGATGAACACGATCCGTAACACCGGTATCACCGGTCGTATGGAAAAGGTCATCCGCTTGTTCTGGGAAACGCCGTCGGCTGCTGATGCCGTCCGTTTCATGGAAGAACAGAAGGCCAGCGAGCCGTTCTCGAAGATTGCTCTGGAGTGCGCCGGCGCCGCCGCCCACCACCAGCGTCACGAAGGTTCGCGCCTGGTTGAAGCGCTGAACCGCTCCGAGTTCATTGACCGTGCGCTGCGCCAAGCCGTTGCCCGTGAGAGCAGCAAGCTCGAAAACGGTCTGACCTGGCTCGCCACGACCGGTTCGTCGGCTCCGTTCGTCGGTCTGCTCGGTACGGTGTGGGGTATCTACCACGCCCTGCTCAGCATCGGCGCCGCTGGCGACGCATCTCTGCAGGCCGTTGCCGGTCCGGTGGGTGAAGCGCTGATCATGACCGCGCTCGGTCTGTTCGTCGCGATCCCGGCCGTGTTGGCATACAACTTCTTCAACCGCTCGAACCGCAAGATCAACGCCCGTTTCGACGAATTCGCGCATGACCTGCACGACTTCTTCGCCACTGGCTCGCGCGTCGATAGCGTGTCGCCGAAGTCCGCCAAGAAGTAAGTCCGCACAGTCATAGGAGCCAGCAATGGCCTTTTCGAGCAACAATGACAGCGGCGGCGTCATGGCCGAAATCAACGTCACGCCCCTCGTGGACGTGATGTTGGTGCTGCTGATCATCTTCATGATCACCACGCCGCTGATGACCGACAAGGTCAAAATCGAGCTGCCTGACAAGTCGATGTTGGAGAAGCCGAAAGAAGAGCCGGCGCGTATCGCACTCGCCGTCAAATCCAACGGCGAGCTGTACTTCAACGATCAGCCGGTCATGCGCCAGACGCTCGAACAGCAGCTGCGTATCGAAGCCCGCCGTGAACCGCAGCCCTTGCTCGAGATCCGTGCCGACCGGACCACGGAATACCGTGTCCTGTCTGACATCATGGGAATCGCCAAGACGTCGGGCATGAAGAAGATCGGCTTCGCCACCCATCCGGAAAAGTGAGGAGATAAGCATGGCCTTTTCCAATAACTCCGGCGGTGGCGCCATGGCCGACATCAACGTCACGCCCCTCGTGGACGTGATGTTGGTGCTCTTGATCATCTTCATGATCACGGTCCCGATCATGAGCCACAAGATCATGATCGACCTGCCACAGAAGACCAACAACCCGGTCGACCAGCCGGATCCACCAAAGCCGCTTGAGATCTCGATCAACCGCGACGGTACGTTGTTCCTGGACGGTCAGCCGATCCAGCTCGAAGTACTCGAAGCGCAGTTCGCGGTCGATTCCCGCAAGGACCCGCAGCCGATGGTGCAAATCAAAGCCGATCCCTACACCCAGTACGAAGTGCTTGCCGACCTGATGGGGTCTGCCAAGAACAACGGCATGGCCAAGATTGGTTTTGAAGCGCCCGTCTCGCAGTAAACCTGGATTCATCGCAATACCAAAAAAACCGGCTTCGGCCGGTTTTTTTGTGTCCAACGGTAGGCAGATCCCGTATCTGCTCAGGCCGAACGACCACTCCGACCGGCACCGTCACCCCGTCGGATCAGACCCCCGTGTCTGCCCAGGTTCGTCGTACCTCGGATCCCCTGCAACAAGGTTTGTGGTGGTGAGATCACCCGACGCGCCAATGGGGCAAGACGGTGGCCAGGGCAGACACAGGGGTCTGCTCCTGCAGGTACGAACACCGCGCACGTCCCGAATTGGAGCGACCCACCAACCCGCGGGGCAGCTGCAGGGGTCTGCCCCTGCGCGAAGCGATCCCGGCACGAGAATTTCCAGACGTCCGCCCTAATGCTGGTCGTGGCGCCATTTAATCGGAATCGCCAACGCCAAACACATCGAGCCAATTCCCGCAGCGAGGTGCTTCAACATGTGCCCGGCCAGCTGCTGGCCCGACGCTTGCCACCACCAGAGATCGCTGGCCTCAAACCCTTTCGCCACGACATACCAAACGATCGCCAGCCAGATCCAGCTAGCCCGCAGCCGATTCCCCTGGCCAAAGAGCAAGCACTGGATCATCAATAGCAGCGACCCAAACTGGACCACCGCGTAGGCCCGCAGATCACCGGTCCAATGCCAAATACCGACCGAACCGGCGGCGAGTAAGACCAGAGGCGTTAGCGCGAATCGAGCGCGTGGATGGAATCGATCGATGCCAATCAGCACCAGCGCCGCAGCAAACGCCACACTCATCGGCAGCCGATCCCAAATCAGCGACTGATCGGTCGGCGCCAGGTGATACCACGCTGAGCCAACCGCAACACCGAGCAAGCCCAAACCCATCACACAGGCTGGCCAGCGAAGGTTCACCGGCGCCATGACACCTCTGATCAGTGCGAGTACGCCGGCAACGAAGAAGGGCAGATTCGACCAAGTGTTCTGACCCTGGGCGACGCCAAGCCAGTGCCGCTGGTCAGCAAAGTCGTGATAGCTCGGATCTTGCGCCATCGGGCCATGCCAGACCAGCGCGGCGACAAGCAGCGACAACGGGAGCGCATGCAATACGGCGCGAAACGTGACGAGACGAGGCGACGGGGTCATGCCGCGACTTCACCATCACCGCATCGAAACCGCTACCGGCATGCGGCGGATCGCAAGTCTTGCTACGAGAAGGCGCAATCCGCCGCGTTTCAGTAGCTGTAACTTGGCTGCGCGGCGTCTATGGATTCCACACTTCTTGCCAGCGGCGGCGCCATCTGAATCGGCGCCGCGCCGAACCAGCTGATGCGCTCAGACACGTTCACCACATCGCCAACAATCACCAGCGCCGGCGACTGCACGCGATACTGGCGGACGGCGTCAGCCAACTGACCGAGTGTGGCGCGAATGACGCGTTGTTCTGGGAGCGTGCCGTTCTCGACGATGGCAACGGGCGTCGAAGATGCCCGGCCGGCGCCAATCAGATTCCGCTTCAAGTCGGCGGATTTGTTGACGGCCATGAAAAACACGGCCGTCTTGTTCGTGGCTGCCAGTGCCTGCCAGTCGAGGCTTTGCGCGTCCTCGGCGCCGTGCGCGGTCACAAACTCCAGCGCCTGCGCATGCTCACGATGCGTCAGCGGCACGCCAGCATAAGCAGCGCAACCGAGCGCCGCGCTAATACCCGGCACGATTTCGAAGCGAACCCCATGAGCGGACAGATACTCGGCCTCTTCGCCGCCGCGACCAAACACAAACGGATCGCCGCCCTTCAGGCGTACGACGCGCTTGCCGGCCAATGCGAGAGCGACCAGCTGCGCCTGGATCGACTCCTGCGATGTGCTCGGGCCGCCACCTTCTTTCCCAACGCTGACGAGCTCCGCGTCGCGACGCGCAAGCGCGAGGATCGCGGGTCCCACCAAGCGATCGTGCAAAATCACATCGGCACGCTGCAGCGCGCGCAACGCCCGAACCGTCAACAAGTCTGGGTCACCGGGGCCGGCGCCAACCAGCAGCACTTCGCCCGTCTGCCGGGTCTGCACACTTGGCTCATTCAGCGCCTGCTGCAGCAGCGTTTCCGCCTCCTGGGCGCGCTCGGCGCGCAACGACGCATGCACCGGGCCATCCAGCAACCAGTCGTAGAAGTCACGACGCTCCTTGCCGAGCGGGACCGCTGATTTGATCCGCGCGCGATAACGAGCCGCCAGATCAAACAAGCCCGCGAGGGTCGGCGACAGAAACTTTTCCAGCTCCTCCCGCAGACGTCGCGACAGCGACGGCGCGAACCCTTGCGTGCCAATCGCGACCGTCAGCGGGCCACGGCGCACGACTGCCGGCAAAATGACGTTCGAAATCTCCGGCTCGTCGACGACGTTGACCAGAATCCCATGTGCGCGCGCATCAGTCGCAACGGCCTGGTTCACCAGAGGATCATTCGTCGCACCGATCACCAGTCCGCGATGACGCACCCAGTTCGCCTCGTACGTGCCACGAATCCAGCGAATGCGGCCCGCCAATTGCAGGGCCTGCAGGTGATCGCTGAGTTCCGGCGCGCCAACCGTGACCTTGGCGTCGGCGGCAAGCAACGCATCGATCTTGCGCCCGGCGACCACACCACCGCCCACCACCAGCACCGAAACTTGGCGCAAATCTGCAAACAGTGGGAAATACGGTTGTTCCTGGGGCGCGAGCATGACGAGACCTCAATCGTGATATGCCAAAACTAGGTGGCCCGAGCGGTCGTCGGAAATGATGGCTATTGAATACGATATGCCCAAACAGGAATAAGCGCGGCCGCCCAGCACATGCTCCCGGGCTGACCTGAAAACCACCGAAACCCGCATAGAACCGCGGGTTTGGCGGCTCATACCAATGTCCGTAAATGCTTATTCACCAAACGCCGGGTCAGTCGCCGTCTGTCGAATCAAGGCTCCATACGCCAGCGCACAGACTTTACGTCACGAAATCCTTGGGATAGCTTCGGGTGGCCCTCGCGACTTTCGCACTGCAGCATGGCTGATCCAGCCGATCTGCACCGAAACCGAGCGCACGCTCTAATAACTGTTGCTAATCACTGAGGACGTCATGAAAACCGTAACCACCTGCCGAATGAATTTCCGAAAGCTTTGGCTCTACTCCATTACCACGCAATCGGCCGAACAACCCCGTCTGTCACTTGAATTGGAACCTAGCCGCCATGACGCTGAACCAGTTGCGCTTTCTGATCGCGATCGCTGATGCGAATCTGAACATCACTCTGGCCGCAGGTCGCGTACACGCGACGCAGCCAGGCCTCTCCAAACAGCTGAAGCAGCTCGAGGACGAACTCGGCTTCCAGTTGTTCACCCGCAAGGGTAAATCCCTCTCTGCGATCACCCCGGCCGGCGGCGAAGTCATCGCCCGCGCTCGTGTCGTGATCGATGAAGTCCGCAATATCAAGGCGCTCGCCGCCAACCTCCGTCAAGCCACTCAAGGCTCGCTCAAGCTCGGTACCACCCACACCCAGGCTCGCTTCGTGCTGCCACCGGTGCTGGCCAAGGTCCGCAGCAAATTCCCGGATCTGGCACTTCGCCTTGTCCCGGGTTCCACGGGCGAACTGACGGAGCAACTCAAGAACAATCAGCTCGACCTCATTGTCACCAGCACCTCCGGGTCCAAACCTGAGCATGTCATTGCGCTGCCCGCTTATCGCTGGGACCGCGTCATCGTCGTGCCCCGGCACCATCCGCTGGCCCGGCTGCGTCATGCGGTGAAACTGGTCGATCTGGCCCCCTACCCGTTGCTGACCTACGAACCGGTCAACAAGGGCAACTCCTCGATTGCGAACGCGTTTGCGCACGTGGGACTGAAGCCTAACTTCGCGCTGACGGCACTCGATGCCGACGTGCTGAAAGCCAACGTCAAGGCTGGCCTCGGTGTCGGGATTCTGGCGCCGATGGCGCTCGAATCGGCCGATCTCGAGCAACTCGTCGTCATCGACGCCAAGCATCTGTTTCCAACGTGCATCACCTGGATCGAACTCAACCCAGGTCGCGTCATCCCGCAATACGTGCGGGAGTTGATCAGCTCGTTTGCCCCGCATGTCACCAAGTCGCATTTGGACGACATTTTACGCGGCGACAGTGTGCACTTTGACTACGGGAGCCTGCCGAACTGGCCTTTGCCGGAGCCCTTCAGCCGCCTGCGCGCAGCATAACGCCGCAGCCAAAAGTGAAAAGCCGGCGCCAACCCGGCTGAGATCGTGGGCCCAATTGGCCCACGATCACCAAGCCGCTGAAGGGCAATTCACGCAGAACCCGTCTGGAAATTCGGTCGCGCCTATGCAACAACGGCGCAATGCGCGCGCTCGCTCTGCTGTCCATCCGCCTCTATCAACGCTATCTGTCGCCGCTGAAAGGCTTTCGATGTGCGTATTGCACCGCAACCGGACGGCCAACCTGTTCGAATTACGGCTATCGCGCGATCAAGCGCCACGGCATTTTGGTCGGAATCGCCTTACTGAAGCGACGCCTCGCGCGCTGCGGTGATGCCGCCGAGCGGCTCACCGCTGCGACCCGGCGGCCCCCTTTGCTCCAACGCGGTGATTGCGACCCCGGCTGCGCGGGCGGCTGTGACGCCGTCCCCGACTTTGACTGCGATCTGCCAGCAAGAACGGCCAATTGCCACCGACTCAACCAATGCGAGTCATTCCTCGGCTGCAGCCCGGGCTGCGATTGGCCATCGCGATCTGAGCGAAAGCGCCGAAATCGCCAATGAGGGTTGCGTGCAATGCTCCAAGCAAGCGCGAAATAGCAATTTGCCAACCCAACTTCTAGAAATCCGAATGAGTTGACCACTCTGACCGCAAGTAACCCCCTCCCCGGACCCTCCCCCGCGATCGCGGGGGAGGGAGAAATGCTCCCTCTCCCACGCGAGTGGGAGAGGGCTGGGGAGAGGGCTACTTGCGACAATGCGCCGCTGTAAGAATCGCGTATCGTCGCTGACCGTTTCATCCGCGAATAAGCGCATCAAAGGGACGCCTGGACTCCCACGCGAGTGGGAGAGGGCAGGGGAGATGGCTACTTGCGACTTCGCACCCGTTTCAGAAGCGCGCGGAGCCGCTGCACAATAGACGTACGAACAAGCCTCATCCAGGGGCGATCCGAACGACCCTCGACCCACCAAACAGACATGCCAAAACCAGAACTCTACGTCAGCACCGACATCGAAACCGACGGCCCAATCCCAGGCCCCCACAGCATGCTGAGCCTCGGGTCGGCTGCCTACACGGCCGACAAGCAGCTCATTGCGACCTTCACCGTCAATCTCCAAACGTTGTCGGGGGCGAGTGCACACCCCAAAACCGCCGCCTGGTGGAAAACCCAGAAAGCCGCCTGGGCCGCTTGTCGAAAAGACCCTGAAGCCCCCGAAACCGCGATCCCGCGCTACGTTACTTGGCTGAAGTCTTTGCCCGGAAAGCCGGTGTTTGTCGCCTATCCAGCCGGCTTCGACTTCACGTTCGTCTACTGGTATTTGATCCGCTTTGCTGGCGAGAGCCCCTTCAGCTTTTCCGCTCTGGACATGAAGTCCTACGCGATGGCGGCCTTGGGTCTGGACTTTCGCGACGTCATCAAACACCGCTTGCCAAAAGACTGGTTCGATCCGCTGCCGCACAAACACATTGCGTTGGATGACGCGATTGAACAAGGGGCCCTGTTCTGCAACATGCTGCGTGCCCAGAAGCAGCGACTAGGGCGGGTCTGAATAAGTCCATCCTGGACTTTCAGACCCGCACCGAGTCCGGCACTCAAGCCTGCCCCGGCGAAGGCCGGGGTCAGGACTCGCTGCTCCAGAATCAAGCACTTGCGCGCTTGATTCTGGGCAGGCCATCCATGGCCTGCGTCGCCTCTGAACTTGTTCAGAGGCTCCCTAGGGCAGTCCAGCGAGCCCAGCCCAACCGGCTGATTCACACTCGAACAAAAACCCGTACCATCAGACCCTCCCGCCCCGGAACGTCCAACTTTGATTGCCTGGCTGAAATCCCTGTTCACACCCCGGCGCGCTGCCCAGAATACGCAGCAGCAGGACGCCGTGGAGGCCGGGCTCGACCCAGACATCCGGGAGGTATTCCTGGAGGAGCTGAACGAAACCCTGGCATCCTTGCAGGCGACGCTCCCGAAGTGGAAGGACAACCGTCGTGATCCAGCGGCATTGAAGCAATTACGCCGCGACTTCCACACGATCAAAGGCTCCGCCAAGATGGTCAATGCCGGGCCAATCGGGTTGTATTGCCGGGACCTGGAGCAACTGGTCATCCTGTTCACGGATCATCCCGCCCGAATGAGCCCCGAGGCCATGTACCTGCTGGAGCGCTCGGTGCCGGTGTTGGCCCAATTCGTCGAATCCATCCGCAGCAACACGAAAGCACCGACCGAAGCGGGCACACTCGCGCAGAAAGTCCGCAAGATCGTCGGTAACTGAACCCGGAAAAACAGCGCCTTTGTCCGCCGTTCACTGAAATGGTACAATTTCCGTCCTATTTCGCCGAATGCCGACAAGCCAGCCATGCTGCGTGTTTCCAAACTGACTGATTATGCGACAGTGGTCATGGTCGCCATGGCAGAGTCGCCCACCGAGCTGCATGCGGCATCGCAGCTGGCCGAGCGCACGCGCTTGGAGCTCCCAACCGTCAGCAAGTTGCTCAAGCAGTTGGCGGCAGCAGGCCTCATCGAATCGCGACGCGGCGTCAACGGCGGCTATCGTTTGCTGCGCAACGCCACCGAGATCAGCGTACTGGAAATTTTCGAAGCCATGGAAGGCAAACTCGCAATGACCGACTGTGTCGAGCACCACGGCGCCTGCAACCGCGAGACCCATTGCCAGGTGCAATCGCACTGGCGACGCATCTCTGCCGTCATTGCGCGGGCCATGGCCGACATGAGCCTCGCCGACCTCAAACAAACGCCGCCGCCACCGCCACCCCGTGGCAAGCCGGTCCCGATCAAGATTGCATTGGCCTGAGCGCCCCTGATGAATACGAGCGTTGAAGAACTAATCGGCAATCGGCGCTACGACGCCGGTTTCAGCACGGACATCGACACCGAGGTCATGCCCAAGGGCCTGAGCGAGGATGTCGTTCGCGCCATCAGCAGCAAGAAGGGCGAGCCCGAATGGCTGACCGACTGGCGCCTCGCCGCCTTTCGTCATTGGCAAACCATGAGCCCGCCAAACTGGGCCAAGCTCAAGGTGCCGGCGATCGATTTTCAAGCGATCAGCTACTACGCCGCGCCCAAGAAGAAATTCAAATCACTGGATGAGGTCGATCCGAAACTGCTGGAAACGTACGACAAGCTGGGCGTGCCGCTGCACGAGCGCGCGCGGCTCGCCGGCGTGGCGGTTGATGCCGTGTTCGATTCCGTGTCGGTCGGTACCACGTTCAAGGCGGAGCTCGCCAAGGCGGGCGTGATCTTCTGCTCGTTCTCTGAAGCGGTGCATGAGCATCCGGAACTGATCAAGCAGTACCTGGGCACCGTGGTGCCCACGAGCGACAACTACTTCGCCGCACTGAACGCCGCGGTCTTTTCGGACGGCAGCTTCGTGTTTGTGCCGAAGGGCGTGCGCTGCCCGATGGAGCTCAGCACGTACTTCCGCATCAATGCGCGCGATACGGGCCAATTCGAGCGCACGCTGATCATTTGCGAAGAAGGCGCCCAAGTCTCGTACTTGGAAGGCTGCACGGCGCCGATGCGCGATGAGAATCAGCTGCACGCGGCGGTCGTTGAATTGATCGCGTTGACTGACGCCAACATCAAGTATTCCACGGTGCAGAATTGGTACCCCGGCGACGAAAATGGCGTCGGCGGCATCTACAACTTCGTCACCAAGCGCGGCGAGTGTCGCGGCGCACGCGCCAAGATTTCGTGGACCCAAGTCGAAACCGGATCGGCGATTACCTGGAAGTATCCGAGTTGCGTGCTGCGCGGCGACGATTCAGTCGGCGAGTTCTATTCCGTCGCGTTGACGCATCATCGGCAGCAGGCCGATACCGGTACGAAGATGATCCACCTGGGCAAGAACACGAAGTCCAAGATCATCAGTAAAGGCATCAGTGCCGGTCACGGTCAGAACACGTATCGCGGCCTCGTCAAGGTCGAAAAGTCGGCCGCCGGGGCGCGCAACTACACCCAATGTGATTCACTGCTGATCGGCAAGCGCTGCGGTGCGCACACGTTTCCGTATGTGGAAGTACGCAATCCCAGTGCCATTGTGGAACACGAAGCCACGACCTCCAAGATCAGCGACGACCAGCTGTTTTACTGCCGCGCCCGCGGCATCAGCGAAGAAGACGCGGTATCGCTGATCGTTGACGGCTTCTGCAAACAGGTCTTCCGCGAGCTGCCGATGGAGTTTGCCGTCGAAGCGAAAAAACTGCTCGAAGTGTCGTTGGAAGGAGCCGTCGGATGAGCATGCCCCTGGCCTTACGTGACGCCTATCTCGCCGAACTGAACGCCGCCGAATCAGACTGGTTCGCGGGCCAGCACCAGTCGTCTTTCGCGCACCTAGAGCGCGCCCATATTCTGAGCCAGAAGCACACGCTTGCACACACGTACGTGCACTGGCAGATGCTGCGCTTTGGTTGGGCCAAGCGCGACTGGCGGGAGATCCTCGGTCAGCTCCTGCGTCTGCCCGCAGCGTTGACGAAATCCCGATTCTGGGTGCCCATGGGCAACACCGGCGGCGCAAATGTCAGCGCGATCAAGCCCATGCCCGTCCCTGAAGACCTGCGCGCCATCCTCGGCGACGCGCAACCCTAACTGTTGGAACCAAGCACATGTTGACGATCGAAAACCTGCATGTCCGCGTGGCGGGCAAAGACATCCTGAAAGGCCTGAACCTGCAGGTGAACCGCGGCGAAGTGCACGCCATCATGGGCCCGAACGGCGCCGGAAAATCAACGCTCGGCTATGTGCTGGCTGGCCGCGACGGCTACGAGATCACCCAAGGCCGAGTCCTGTTCGAAGGCCAGGATCTGACAACGCTCGAACCCGAAGCGCGGGCTGCCGCGGGCGTCTTTCTGGCCTTTCAGTATCCGGTCGAGATTCCGGGCGTGAACAACACCTATTTTCTGCGCGCCGCATTGAATGCCCAGCGCAAGGCTCGTGGTGAGCCAGAGCTCGATTCGATGAATTTTCTGAAACTGGTGCGCGAGAAGCTCAAGGTGTTGCACCTGAAGGATGAACTCTTGAACCGCGCGGTGAATGAAGGCTTCTCGGGCGGCGAGAAAAAGCGCAACGAGATCTTTCAGATGGCGCTGCTTGAACCGAGACTCGGCATTCTGGATGAGACCGACTCCGGGCTCGATATCGATGCGCTGAAAATGGTCGCCGAAGGTGTCAACGCACTTCGTTCGACCACGCGCTCGTTCGTCGTGATCACGCACTACCAGCGTCTGCTCGACTACATCGTGCCCGACGTCGTGCATGTGCTGGCCGATGGGCGCATCGTGCAATCCGGCGACAAGGATCTTGCGCTGAAGCTGGAAGAGCAGGGCTATGCCTGGATCAAGGAGCGTCGGCTGGAAGGCGGCGCGGTGTCGGCGTCATGAGTGATCTCCTGACCGCGATGCTGAGCCAAGTAGGCGAGGCCGGCGATGTCGCCCGATCTGCCGCACGCGCCAAACTGCGCGCCAAGGGTCTGCCCACAAATCGCGACGAGCGCTGGCGCTACACGCCCCTCCGCAGCCTGTTGGCACGCGCTCTGGCCAGCAACGCATCGGAACATGAGGCCGAATTCGAACTGCCCGAATGGCTGGACGACGAACTCGCAGACCTCGCGCCCGACGTGCTGTACATCGATGGTCAGTTGGCCGAACTCAGTGACGATGAGGATGCGGACGCGGCCGACGGATTCGAGGACGAGGGCCTGTTCGAGGACGATCTGCCTGAATTGGCCGCCGAGATCAGCGCGGACGCACACTGGACGCCCTACACCCAACTCCACGCCGACTACCTGGACGATGGGTTCGAATTGGCCAACATGGCCATGAATGACGGCGGCACACTGTGGGTGGCGGAACCAGGTGACGGCGAACCGACCGAAGAAGTACTTCGCATTGCCTATGCCAACACCGCGACGAACCAAGGCTGGCGGCATCTGCGCCATCGCATTCGCGTGGGCAAGGGTCAGTCCCTGTTGCTGATCGAGGAATTCCTAAGCGACCCAGCCAGCAATCAAGGCCTCAACCTGGGACACGAAATTGAACTGGAAGCGGGCGCCCGCCTGAACTGGGTCCGTGTTGGCGACATCGGTGACCACAACCACCTGCTCGGCTTTGCCCGCCTGCGTGTTGGCGCCGGTGCGACGCTCGGCCTGTACGAAATTAATCGCGGGGCCGGCGTGTATCGGCAGTTTACCCAGGTCGACCTGGCCGGCCCGAAGGCTCATTGCCACGCTGCCGCCGTGATCGATCTGGACGGCCGCCGGCATGCCGACGTGCAATGGCAGATTGATCATCGCGCCCGCGACACCAGCGCGAATCTCGTTGCTCGGGGCCTCGCACGTGGGCGCAGCAAGCTCGCCGTAGCCGGCAGCCTGATGGTGCATGCCGGCGCCGATGGCACCGACACGCGCTTCAGCAGCAAGAACCTGCTGCTGTCCGAGCATGCCGAAGTGAATACCAAGCCGGTGCTCGAAATTGACGCCGACGAGGTCAAAGCCGCACACGGCGCGACGGTGGGGCAACTTGATGAACGCGCGCTGTTTTATCTTCGCGCCCGCGGCCTGCCGCTCGCTGAAGCGCAGCAAATGCTGACGCACGCATTCGCCTTCGAGGCGTTTGCAGACCTGCGCGATGCCGAACTGAAGCAGCAGTTGCAGGCGGTGCTCGAAGAACAACTCGGAGTGGCACCATGAGCAGTTGGTCCGACGCCGAGGTCACCGCGCTGCGCGCGCAGTTCCCGCAACTCGCGCGCCTGATTCACGGCAAGCCTTTGGTCTACTTCGACAACGCGAACACAGCGCAGACGCCAGAGCGTGTCGTCGCAGCGATGGATCGCTACTACCGCGACTTCAACGCCAATGTGGCACGCGCGGTGCACACGCTCGGTTCGGAAGCAACGGAGCACTATGAAGCCGCGCGCGATGTGATCGCGGGCTTTCTCAATGCCCAGCGCCGCGAAGAAATCGTCTTCACGAGTGGCACGACGGCCGCGATCAATCTCGTTGCCTACAGCTTCTTGGCGCCCAAACTGCAGCCGGGCGATGAGATTCTCGTCAGCCAAATGGAGCATCACGCCAACATTGTGCCGTGGCAGCTCATCGCCGAACGCGCGGGCGCAAAGGTGGTCCCGGTGCCAATCAACCAGGCGGGCGAGTTGCTGCTCCCGGAACTGGCGGCACTGATCAACCCGCGCACGCGGCTGATTGGCATTACCCATGTGTCCAATGCGTTGGGCACCATCAACCCCGTTGCCGAAATTGTCGCACTCGCCAAAACCGCTGGCGTGCCCGTGCTCGTGGATGGGTCCCAAGCAGTCCCACATCTGGCTGTCGACGTGCAGGCGCTCGATGCCGATTTCTACGTGTTCACAGGTCACAAACTGTTCGGCCCGACCGGTACCGGCGTCTTGTACGCGAAGACCGCGCATCTCGAAGCAATGCCGCCGTTTTTTGGCGGCGGCGAAATGATCCGCACGGTGAGTTTCTCCGGCACCACCTTTGCCGACCCGCCGCACCGCTTCGAGGCTGGCACGCCAAACATCGCTGGCTTCATCGGTCTGGCCGAGGCGGTGCGCTTTGTGCAGGAACTCGGCATCGACCGCATTGCCGCGCGCGAATCGATGCTGTGCGAATTGGCGTTGGTGCGCTTCCAGGACATCCCAGGCTTCCGATTGATCGGCCAGGCCAAACACCGCGCGCCCGTGTTCTCCTTTGTGATTGATGGCGTGCACGCGCATGATGTTGCGACCTTGCTCGACTTCGAGGGTGTCGCCGTGCGCTCTGGCCATCACTGCGCGCATCCGCTGATGCAGTTCTACGGCGTGCCAGCCACCGCCCGGGCCTCGCTGGCGTTCTACAACACCGAAGCCGAAATCACACAGTTTGTTGCGGCGGTGAAGAAGGTGCGCGAGCGGTTGCTGTAGGGCGACGTTTCGCAGACGAAAAGGTAGCGCAAGACTCACGTACTTCGGCAGCTGCTTCACAATTCGCCGCGTCATGTAGTTAGCCTAGATACTCGCAAGACTTAAACCCACCCCGGATCAAGTCCGGGGTGACGACAAGGGGAAATTGAGTACTCGAGGCAAGCAAACTCGCGGCAAGCAAACCGGCGACACTGATCTTGCGGCGACATCGACTTGGCCACTCACTGGAGTCCAAGACTGCTTGCAGCAAAGCCGAACGCCCTATTGTCGTCACCCCGGACTTGATCCGGGGTGGGTGGACAGCCTGCCCACCATCCAATCCGCAGACTGTCGAGACGCATCGGTTGGCGCCATACTTGGGTGCATGAATACGCCCTCCGATCGTGCTATGAACCCCCGCAAACCCTGGTGGCGCTGGCCGGCCTTGCTGCTCGGCCTGGGCCTGCTTGGCCTGATCAGCATCTATTGGTTCCGACCGGGCTGGCTGCTCGATGCCGACTTTGCACGCCAGCGCTGGCAAGCCGGTTTGAGCCGCGCCGAACTGGATGTCGGCGTACAGCATTGGGTCTATGTCGAAGGTGGGCAGGGTGATCCGGTGCTCCTCGTGCATGGTCTCGCGGGCTCAAAAGAGAACTGGTATCCGACGGCGCGCTTGTTGAGCCCGAACTACCATCTGCTGATCCCCGATCTACCCGGATTCGGCGAGAGCCCGGATGCCGCCGATGGGCACTATCAAGTCGATGCTCAAGTCGAGCGGTTGCATGCGTTCGTCACGGCGAAAGGCTGGACGCGCTTCCATCTCGCTGGTCACTCGATGGGCGGGCATATTGCCGGACTGTACGCGGCCAAGTATCCCGAATCCGTGCGCTCGCTGAGTCTGGTCAACGCCGCGGGCGTACCGTTTCCGCGCAATGCGTTTCAGGCGGAGTTGGAGCAGGGAGGCAATCCGTTTGCGGCGACCGATCTGCAGAGTCTGGATCGCTTCCTTGCGATGGCCTTTGCGAAGCCGCCGTTCGCGCCAGCGCGGGTGCGTGCCGCCTATGCCGAACGCATCGCCGCACGTGCGCCACTTTGGCGGGGCGTGCTTCGGCAGCTGATCACCGAAGATCAGCGCTATCGTCTGCAGACGGAGCTGCCCAACATCAAAGCGCCAACCTTGGTGCTTTGGTGTGATCAGGATGCCTTGCTCGATGTCCTGTCCACCGAAGTCTTCCGCGCCGAAATGCCGACCGCGACGATCAACGTTCTGAAAGGCTGCGGCCATATGACGCCGATGGAAGCGCCGACCGACACTGCTGCAGCGATGCGGGCTATCTTCGCGACGGCAGCGCCATGACTGGGTGGCGTCGCGCCGGCATGCTGGCGCTGTTGCTTGCCTTTGGCCCGACGTTGGCTGCAGAACAGCAATTCGCTGACCTGGGTGATCTCCAACTGTCGTCCGGTGCCACGTTGAAGGATCTGCGCCTAGGCTATCGGCAGTACGGCGACGTGGCCGGCAAACCGGACCAGGTGGTCGTCCTGCTGACGTGGTTCGGTGGCCAGACTGCCCAAGTGGAAGAACTCATTGGGCCGGATCGCATGTTGGATCCGGCGCAAACCCCCGTCATCGCAATCGACGCATTGGCAGACGGCGTGTCGAGCTCGCCGTCGAATAGCACCACGCAGCCGCGCATGCAGTTCCCAGAGATCCGCATCGCCGACATGGTGCAGTCCAGTCGACGCCTGTTGACCGACGCGTTCAAACTGAAGCGCGTCAAAGCGGTGATTGGTATGTCGATGGGCGGCATGCAAGTCTTCGAATGGCTGACCCACGACCCCGATTTTGCCGAGCGCGGCATCGTCATCCAAGGCTCGCCGCGCCTCACACCTTACGATTTGCTGCTGTGGCAATCGACGATCGAGGCCATCAAGCTCGACGCCACCTGGCAGCAAGGCAATTACACTGAACAGCCGGCGCGCCGCGCGCTTTACTACATCGCGACGTTAGCTGGGCAAAGCCCGACCGCGATCAATCGCGCCATGACTCGCCCGCAAGTGTTGGCGCTGCTCGATCGACACGATCCCGTGCAAGGCTTCGATGCCAATGATCACATCCGACAAGTCGAAGCAATGCTGTATCACGACGTCGCACGTCTGGATGCCGGTGATTTGAGCCGCGCCGCTACGCGCGTGAAAGCGCCGCTACTCTATCTCTGGAACGCCACCGATACCGTCGTCCGCCCCGAGCCCGGTCTCGAATTCGCCAAAGCCGCGAATGCCAAGATGGTTGAGTTACCCGGCGATTGCGGGCATGGCGCGTTCGCGTGCGAGATGCCCAAGTTGGTTGAGGTGGTAAGAGCGTTCCTGGCGAAGCCTCTGACCGCCGACAAACCGTAAGGCCAAGGCAAGAGCGCAGGGCGGACACAGGGGCCTGCGCCTACGGCGCAGCTAACGCCACCCTTGCTGCAGAAACCGGCAACAAAGCGCAGCGCCGGCGCGCCGGCACGTGCTTGAGCTCGGCGAACGTCAGTAACTCACCGATGTCGCCAGAAGGTGGGGCGCCAGTCTGAATCAACGCTTCCGCGTCGGCCAAAAAAACCAGTGCGGCCTGCGTGTCTCGTTGCCGCAGCGATTGACACAGGATCGACGCCGCAGCGGTGCAGATGGCACAACCTTCGCCATGAAACTGCGCGGCGGTGATGCGATCATCGTCATCCACCACGAACGCCATGACCACATGATCGCCACAAGAGCGGTTCTCGGCCTCGCCCTGGCGATTCGCCCCGACGAGGACGCCAAACCCAAACGGCTCGCGGTTGTGGCGCAGGATCAAGTCACTGTAAAGCGCGCTGATCGGCTCGCTCATCCACGCACCTGTTCAAAAAGGCGCTGAATACGCTTCTCGGATACCGGCTCGGACGTCCCGAGTTCTTGCGCAAAGGTCTGCACTCGGAACTCTTCCAGCAACCAGCGCAGGCGCTCGTATTCGGGGTGTCGCGGTTCCGGCAACTGGGCTACAAACGCTTGCACGATGAGCATGCGCGACTGATCCTTGCGTGGGTCGACCAGCAGGCGCTCGATCCGTTGCCGCATCGCCTTCAGGTACCGTGGCAGGTCTGCCAGACGCTGGCTCGGCAGGTCCCGAGCAAAGCCGGAATGAATCAGGCCGCTCAGTTGTTTCTTCAGATCGTCGTAGTTCGCGGTCGCAAAGCCGAGCAACGGCGGCTTCATCTTGGGGAGCAGTTCCGCATAAGCAGCGAGCGCGGCCTCCACTTGGCTGAGCCGTTTGACGGCAGACGGAAACCACGCTTTGCGAATCGCCTGTTCCGACAGCTGCAATGAATCAGCCGATCGCGACGTGCCCGTATCGGCAGTGAGCAGATCATCGAGCGACCCCAGCAAGACCTCGTCGCGCAGCTGCTCGGGCGAGCCGATCGGCGTGTACGCGAGCGCCAACTTGGGCGCCAGCGGCAATTGTTTCCGCAGCTTGGTGACCTCGGGTTCCAGCGCAAATCGAAGCAGACGATGCACGCCCTGGCGATGCTCGGTGCGCGCCATCTCGGCCTGTTCAAAGACCTGCCAATCGACACGATTGCCGCGATCCACCAATGCGGGATACGCCGTCAGCCCTGATTTTGTGCGCACCGACTCTGGCACGGGCTCCGTCGGCAGCGATCGCACGTCCGTCTCCGCGTACTCCTTCGCGGCGCGACTCGCAAAGGCTTGGCGCGCACGCTCGCTGTACTGCTGTTTCAGCGCGCCAATGTCACGCGAGTGCGCCAGATTGCGACCCTGTTCATCCAGCAGTTGCACGCGCATGCGCAGATGCTTGGGCAATTCGGTGTCGGCTTGCAGCCAATGGTCTCGGGCCACGTCAACGCCGGTCACGCGCTTCAGGAAGCCCGTCAACGTGTCGAACAAATCGTGCTCGCGATTCGGTTGCGACTCGACGAACGCCTTCGCGAAGTCTGGTGCCGGCACAAAATTCCGACGCAGCGGCTTTGGCAGGCCACGAATGAGCTCGGTCACCTTGTCGCGCAATAGCCCGGGCACGAGCCACGCCAACGGCGACTCGGGCAGCGCGTTCAGCCAGTTCAGCGGCAGGCTCAGGGTGACGCCATCACTCTCGGCCTGCGTGTCGAACGCGTAGCTGAGTCGAAAGCGCTCCGGACCAAAGCGCAGCGAGTTCGGGAATTGCTCTTCGAGCGCGGCATCGGTGGCGAGGACTTGATCGAGCGTCCACAGCAAACCGGCTTCGGTCTCTGCATCAATCTTCGCCAAGTACCGATCGAGGGCATTGGTGGTGCAAATGTCCTCGGGCAACCGCAGGCGCCACCATTCGGCACGTGCGGCCTCATCTATCAGCAAGCCCTCGCGACGTTGTTTGGCCTCTTCGGCGCGCGCCCGCACGAGCACTTGTCTGGCTTTTTGAATCAGATTCGACCGCGAGTCGAGCTGCAACTCGGGCATGGCGTTGTTCAAGAATAGGTCGCGCGCTGCCTGCGGCTCGATACCGCCGTAATGGACGGGCCGGCGTTCCACCAGAATCAGGCCGAACAGACTGATCTGTTCATCGGCCATGACCTGACCGCGCTGGCGATCCCAGCGTGGGTCCAGATAGTTACGCTTCAAGAGCGGACCCGCAGCGTCGATGATCCACTCGGACTCGACCCGGGCATTGGTCATCGCATAGACTTTCTGAATGTCCAGAATGGCCGCCGTCAGCAACCAATACGGCGGCTTCTTGCTCAGCGCCGAGCCGGGGAAAATCGCGAACTTGCGCCCACGCGTGCCTTGATACAAGCCCTTTTCGTCTTTGCGGCCAATCATCGCGGGGAAGCCGAACAAGAGGCTCTGATGCAAAGCCTCGAAGGTCGCCGCGTGGTCGCCAAGGCGCCAGCCCAATTCCTCGACGATCAATAATAGCTGCCGATGCAGCTCCCGCCATTCGCGCATGCGCAGGAAATTCAGGAATTGGCGCTCACACCAATCGCGCAGCTTTGACTGCGTCAACTCTTGATGCGCGCTGTCGTAAGCGCGCCACAGATTCACGGCACTCAAGAAATCCGACTGTGGATCGGCCCATTGCAGATGGGCTTGATCCGCCGCCTGCCGCGCTTCAGCAGGGCGTTCACGCGGGTCCTGAATCGACAAGAATGACGCAATGATCAGGCCCTCTGCCAGCGCCCCACGTTCGTTCGCGGCAATCAGCACTCGCGCGAGTTTCACATCGATCGGAATGCGTGCGGCAATCCGCCCGTGAGGCGTCAGTTTGCGCCGGTCGGCGCTGATCAGGCCGAGCTCGGTCAGCGTCTGGAAACCTTCCGCGAGCGCCCGTTCCTCTGGTCGCTCGACAAACGGGAACCGCTCCACCTCACTGAGCTTCAGGCTCAGCATGCGCAGAATCACATTAGCCAGTGACGAACGCAGGATCTCGGGCTCGGTGAACTCGGGCCGCTGAAGGAATTCATCAGCGCCGAACAGCCGGTAACAGATGCCCGGACCGACCCGGCCGCAGCGGCCAGCACGCTGATTCAGGCTGGCCTGCGAAATCGGTTCGATATGCAGGCGCTGCACCTTGTGCCGATGGCTGTAGCGCGAAATGCGCGCGACCCCAGTATCGACGACATAGCGGATGCGCGGCACGGTCAGCGAGGTTTCGGCGACATTGGTCGCGAGCACAATGCGCCGCTTTGGCCCGGGGTGAAACACGCGGTCCTGCTCTTTGCTGGACAAGCGCGCGTACAGCGCCAGCACTTCGGTCTCGCGATACTTGCGCTGCTCGATCTGCCGATGCGCGTCGCGGATTTCGCGTTCGCCCGGCAAGAACACGAGCACGTCGCCCAGGCCGTCCTGTCGCGTGATTTCATCGAGCGTCTGGATCAACGCCTGGCCGCGGCCCTCATCACGGGTTTCCACGGGTGCCCGGTACCGAATCTCGACCGGATAACTGCGGCCTTCGACCTGCACGATTGGCGCGTTGAAGAAATGCTTGGCAAAGCGCTGTGTGTCGATGGTCGCCGACGTGATGATGAGCTTGAGGTCGGGGCGTTTCGGAATCAGCTGGTTCAGAAAGCCGAGCAGAAAGTCGATGTTCAGACTCCGCTCGTGGGCTTCGTCGATGATGATCGTGTCGTAGCGATTCAGCCACGGGTCGTGCTCGGTTTCGGCCAGCAGAATGCCGTCGGTCATGAACTTGATCAGCGAGTGTTCGCTGACCTGATCGGTAAAGCGCACCTGAAACCCGACTAGTTGCCCGACCTGGGTGCCGATCTCCTCAGCCACCCGTCTGGCAACGCTACGCGCGGCGACGCGACGCGGCTGCGTGCACGCAATCATGCCCGCCACACCACGACCTGCGGCCAGACAGAGCTTTGGCAACTGCGTGGTCTTGCCCGAGCCGGTTTCGCCAGCCAGCACAATCACGCGTTCTTTCTGGATCAGGCGGACAATCTCGTCGGCATGATGACTGATGGGCAGTTGCGCATCGATCTCAACGTTCGGGAGCCGTTCGGCGCGCGCCGCAAAGCGCTGCTCGGATTCGTTGAGTCGCGTCAGAAACCGCGCGACTGTGGCGGCGTCGGCGCTCGGATTGGCGGCCAGACGGTCGGCCTCCCGACGCAGCACGTGGCGATCAGACAACATGGTCCGATCCAGCCGCGCTCTGAGCTTGGGCCAGTCCAGGCTGGTGTCTGCGCTGGATTCGATCACCGACATCGGAATTTTCCGTTTCCTTTGGATTCTCTCAGGGACCATGCTTGCCCGAACCAATCGAGGAGCTCAGCATGAACATCAATCTTGGCATTCAGGACGAATCGCGGGCCCAGATCGCGGCGGGATTATCGCGCCTTCTGGCCGACACCTACACCCTGTACCTGAAAACCCACAATTTTCACTGGAACGTCACCGGGCCCATGTTCAATACCCTGCACCTGATGTTCGAAACCCAGTACACCGAACTCGCGCTGGCGACCGACCTGATTGCCGAGCGCATCCGCGCCCTGGGGCACGTGGCGCCGGGCAGCTACAGCCAGTTCGCGGCGCTGAGCTCGATACCGGAAGAAACCGGCGTGCCCACTGCCACTGACATGATTCGTCAGTTGCTCGAAGGCCAGGAGCAAGTGGTGCGCACGGCGCGTTCGCTGTTCCCATTGGTCGAAGGCGTTCATGACGAACCCACGGCCGATCTGCTGACCCAGCGTATCCAGATGCACGAAAAGACGGCCTGGATGCTGCGAAGCATGCTGGGTTGATCGGAAACACCCGCTGAATACGCGTGATTTGGGGCTGGCAACGGGACGCAACCCGGTGGCCATGACCGCTGGCAGTGGTCAGCCGGATGCATCTGGCTGATCCTGCCGACAAATCGACGCATGTTGCGGTCGGTAATGTGCGCAAGTTGGCATTCCTTGTGCTCGCAACAACCAGGAAGGACTCAGGAGACCAGGATGGCGACTTTGCTCGTGCAACGTGACCGCGGCTATGCCGACGCCTTGCGCGCTTATGACATCGAGCTCGACGGCGCGGTGATCGGGCGCATCAACCAAGGCGAGGTGCTGCGCTTCCCGTTGTCCGCGGGCAGCCACCGCCTGCGTGTCAAGATCGATTGGTGCAGTTCCGAAACGCTCGACCTGCACGTCGGCACCGACGAGACCGTATCCGTGCGCGCTGAATCCAATTTGCGCGGCGCCATGGTGTTTCTGGCCATCTGGTATGTCCTGTTTGCGCGTGATCAATACCTGCGGTTGAGCCGGTTCTGACCCCATGCACAAGATTCTGATCAGCGCTTGCCAATTGGGCGAGGGCGTTCGACACAATGGCGCCCACAAACTGATTGAGCATCCTGTTTTTCGGCGCTGGCAGTCCGAGGGACGGCTCGTCGGGATTTGTCCGGAAGTCGCGGGTGGATTGCCGGTGCCAAGACCCGCGGCAGAGATTGAAGGCGGCCAAGATGGCAGTGCGGTGCTGGCACGGCACGCCAAAGTGCGGACACAAGGTGGAGACGATGTCAGCGCAGCGTTCATTGCCGGCGCCGAGCGCGCCCTGGCGTTGGCGGTGCGCCACGGATGCCGGATTGCCGTGCTGAAGGAGCGCAGCCCGTCGTGCGGGAGTTCGTTCGTCTACGACGGGCGCTTTGCCGGGTCGGTGCAGCAAGGCGCCGGGGTGACCGCTGCACTGTTGCGCGCCAAGGGCGTGCTGGTCTTCAGCGAGGACCAGCTCGACGCTGCCGATGCCGCGCTGCAGGCGCTGGCAAGCCCCTGAACGTAAGGCCGCAAGCCCGGACAAACGGAACTTCTGGCCAATCACCGGAGTCTGGCTTATTCATCCGCGGTTCGGTCTCACTCTGTCTTGATCAGATCGGATCCCGCAATTGGCGATAGCTCCAGCGAGGCGCACGCATGGCAAACCAGAAAGTTGTGATTGGCACGGTGCTGGCCTTGGCCACCTTGGGTGGTGGCGCAGGCTGGTGGTGGACCCACCGGCAGCCGCCCGCGCCGCCGCCGCCGCCCACACCAATCGAGCAACCAGAGACCGTCAACACGCCGGTTCCAACGGCGCCGAAATTTCCGGTCGACGCGATTGCGCAAGCGATCGCCGACCCGGAGCAGCCGCTACCAGACTTGTTCGAAAGTGATGCCTACGTGCAGCAGGCTCTGCTGACCCTGTTGAACAATCCAGATCTGCTGAAGCTCCTGATCAATGAGCATCTCTTGGCCCGGTTCGTTGGTTTTGTCGACGCGTTGCCGGGCAAGCGCGTGCCTGTCGCCATGTGGCCGTTGAAACCGGCACCAGGGAAATTCCTGGTCGACGGCAGCACCGATCCGCTGCGTGTGTCCGACGCCAACTTTGCGCGCTACGACTTGGTCATACAGACCTTTGTCGGCCTCGATGATCAAGCCACCGTGGCGCTGTACTTGAAGCTCTATCCCCTGTTGCAGCAGGCGTATCGCGAGCTCGGGTATCCGGACAAACACTTCAACGACCGCGTGGTCGAGGTCATCGATCATCTGCTCGCGACGCCTGATTTGCCTGAGCCGGCAGCGTTGATCGTCGACGACAAAGGCCACTACGTGTATCAAGACCCAGCGCTCGAAGCCGCATCGTCCGGCCACAAGTTCCTATGGCGCATCGGCCCGACCCATCGCGGCTTGGTCAAGACCAAGCTCAGTGCGCTACGCGTGTTGCTGACGGCGAATCGCTGACTCTCGGGCACAACCGTCGGGGCAGACCCCTGTGTCTGCCTAGGTTGGGCGTACGGCCAAAACTCGGTCACCACCAAACCTGCTGACGCATCACTCAATCAACATCCAGACCGGTTCCGCTGCCGAAGGCGACAACGCCAACGGCAACACGTAGAGGCCCGACGCCGCCACATGCCGCTCTGGGCTCAAACTGCCCGGCGGCGCGAATCCGCTGTGAAACTCCCGAAGGGACTGCAGCGTCTCCACCAGGCGCTCACGGCTGATCTCGCGGCCGGCTTGCTCCAATCCGGTGACCAGCATTTGGGCGGCCGCCAGCAACGCGAGCTGCCGCGTGCGATCCCGCAACCGCAAGCTGGGCAAATCGACACACGCCGCATAGCTCGAGCCGGCGTCCACGCTCACATCGTGGCCGAGTGCCGGTTCGATCGTCACGGCGCGGGCATCGTCACTATCGCGATCGGGTCGCTCGATCCACAAGAATTGTGGGGCCCATTGCTGGCGCTCTGCGCTCGTCATCACGGCGTCGATGCTGCCACCTGCGCCCAACACGATGACATGCGTCAAGCCGGCGTCGCGCATCCGCGCAACCACCGCGTTTGCATTGGTCTCGGAAACCGCCAAGGACATAACCTGTGCGAGTGGCTGCAAGTTCGCCGCGATGGCAGTTGCCGCCGCCCGATCGTCAGCGTCATCCGGGTAAACCAGCCCGAGCGCAGGGCTGGCCGGATGCGTTCGAGCCAGTGCGTAGCGGGCCAGCATGCGGGCACGACCTACGACCCCTGGGTACACGGCGAAGCGATATCGATGGTCCGTGCCGGAAAAGTCCTCGGTCGCGCTGATCATTGGCACAGTGGGTGGTGCGGCGGCGGTCGATGCATCACCGGCGCCACTAGAAATGGTCAGCACCGCAAGTGGCAGGGGCGCGAATTGCTGGGGCGCGCCCGCAGCATCCACCAACTCGATCCGGCGGCGAAACATGCCGCCGCGCGCGCTGAGCGCGCCGAACCAACAATTCAGTAGCTGCCGATCCATCGCCGCCGCCGCGTTAAGTGCGGCGTGCGGCGTCATCATCACCCCGATTCGAATGACGTCTTCACTGACGCCCTGATCGTCTGATTTGGCAAGCGATTGCAGGGCGGCCCACAGATCGTCCGCCTCGCGCGGCTCGAGTGCAAAGCGGGGCATCGCCGAATCCAACGAATACCCGCTGGGATCACGGCCTTGCGTCAGCGCCGTGTAGAACGCTGCCGCATCATATGGCGCGCGCAAGCGGCCATCGGGCCGCCGGTAGTCGTAGGGCTTCGTCAGCGTCTCCCAGCGAATATCACTCGCAACCGTTCCGGCTTCGTTGCCGCCTCGGCCCTCGTGACCATGACAGTTGACGCACGCAACAAAGGCTGGCGGCACCGCCAACCCGGTGCTTTCGTTCTGAGCGGACAGCACGCGTCCGTCCGCATGGGTGCCTGACAGATACAAGCTCCGGCCGCGTGCGATCGCGTCGCCGGTCTGACCATCGGCCCCACAGGCTGCCGTCGCGAGCAACCAAGCAGCAGCCAACCACGTGCGCCCCAAGGCACGCGGGCAGGCAACGACCAACTCAGCGACCATCATCCACAACGCTGGCGACCACGTCGCCGATCTCCTCGGCTGACGCCAATCCATTCGCCTTCTTCCAGAGCCCGGTCGGATCATTGCCAATCAAAAACAGGGTGGAATGCGCATCGCGGTCGTCGACAAACTGGCCGAGCTTCTTCAGCACCGAAGCAACGTCGCTTGGGTCGCCGGTCAAGAACTTCCAGCCCGTCCCGGCGCCGTGTCGGCGCGCATAGTCGTTGAGCTTTTCCGGCGTATCGCCCACCGGATCGACTGTAATGGAATACAAAAAGACATCTTGGCCGAGACGTTCGGGGAAACGCTTCTGAATCGCCGCGAGTCGCTGCATCGTGATCGGGCAGACCGCGCCGCAGTCGGCAAAGAACGTGTTGATGACGACGATTCGCCCCTTGATCAGGTCGCTGTAAAAGCGGTGGGGCTCGCCGTTCTGATCGCGCAAAGTCACATCCGGGAAATACTGGGCTGCGGCAGATGGCGCTTGGTCCAGTTCGTTCAACGCGATTGCCAAACGCGCCGGCGGCGTATCGCCCGCCACGCGCTTCCAGACATCGCCCCTGGCATTGCCGAGCAAGAACGCGCCGCTATGCAGGTTCTTGTCGGCGGAGTACACCTGGAGTACGCGCTGCAGCGATTCGATATCACGTGGCTTGCCGGTCACGAGCGTCCAACCTGGGGCATCGCCGAAATGGGACCGCCACGTTTGAAGTCGCTCAGGCGTGTCGGTTTCGGGGTCGATGCTGATCGAAATCACCCGGTAGTTCGACTCGCCGCTTTTCGCGAGCTCACGCGACAGCGCCGCCGAACTCGCGCCAAGCTGCGGGCAGATCGCCTTGCAGCTCGTAAAAATGAAGTTCAGCGCAACACGATGGCCTTGCACGAGATCGCTGTAAAAATTCAGCGTCTGCCCCGATTGGTCCTGCACCAAGATGTCCGGAATCGGCTCGCGAACCGCTTCGGTCTCCGGGCTCGCAACGGCCAACGCGGCACTCGCAGCCAGCCACAATGGAACACAAGCCAGCGCGCGCAGGAATCGGATTGAGATCATCATTGGGTCGGCTCGGTAATGTGCAAGACCAGGCACGGCGCGCTCGACAGCGTCTGGTCGAGCGATGCGGAGGTGGCGTGGAAGTAGTACAGGCCAGCACGCGGCGGCGTGAACTCGAATGCGATGGTGCCGTCGTCGAGTGGCTTCGCCGCCTTCTGTTGATGCCAGGTTCCCGGTGCGAGAATGGCGCGTACGAACAAGTCAGCGGGCGCTACTGGCGCCGTCGTCTGAGCCGCGATCCCGCTGAGTCGAAACCGCAGTTGCGCCGGTTGGCCGGCAACCAGTTGCGGTCGCGTTAGGGCCACTAGCTGCACGCTTGCGTTATGGGGTGTCGCCGGACGGACCGGATCGGCCGCGATCCGCGTCTGAAATGCGTGCACGATGCGCGGTGCGGACAAGAAAAACAGCACGTCATAGTCATCCGCGGGCGGCAACACGGTACTGGTTTCGTAGGCGCCAGGAGCGACTTCGCGCAAGCTGCGGTCGAGTACCAGTACGGCGCGTGGTTCGCGATCGTAGTTTCCGAACGTCCCCATCGGCGCCGCCATGCCTTGCATATAGAAATAGACCGCCTTGTCCTTGGGATTCGCCACAATGACGGCACTCTCGCCGGGGGCGGCGATCATGCTGTCTGCCAAGGCGCTGCGCCGACCAAACGGGCTGTCGCCGCCTGTGAACTCGGCCACCGGTAACGGCTGGCCGTCCCGACCGACTTCCTTCAGGGGAATCATGCCGACGCTCGCCGTGCCTTGCCGTCGGACAAAGGCCATGTCGCCCGAAAACGCGATCTGCTCAGGTCGATCGTCAATGTGTGCGCGTTGCACGATGCGGTTGACGACGGCGTCGAGAATCAGCACCAGATTCTTGCCGGGAACGGTCATCACGCCATAGCGATCACCCGGCGCAAATCGCAGTTGCGCGATCCCAACTTCAGCGTCGATGCGCGCGACGATCTCGTGGCTCCGGGCATCGACCGCGGTCAGCGTGCCGCTCACTGCATCCACCGCGTACACCGAGTCACTGAGTGCCGAGTACGCGAGACGGGTCGGATGACCGTCGAGTTTCAGGGTCGCTCGGGGCGTCAGCGTATGCACATCGATGACAGATAACGTGCCGTCGGTCGCATTGCTGACAAACGCCCAGCGGCTGTCGTGGGCAAACGCCAGATCGTGCTCGCCACGTCCTGTCGCGATCCGGGTGCTGACGTTCGGTTGTTCGGCGTTCACCACCACAACACCCGAGGCGCCCGCCTCAGGATCTGCCTTGGCGTCAGCACAACCCACCCACAGATAATGCCCGTCTGGTTGCAGCGCCAGCCGCCCTGGGTGTGCGCAAGGCGACACCGTAGCCGAGACGGACCAGGTCGACGTATCGGCGACACTGAGCTTGCCGGCCTCGGGAGACGTGACATACAACTGCCGACCATCCGGCCCCAGCACCCAATCGCTGCCCACCCCCGGCAACGCGACCAGAGCGAGTAGCTTGGTGCCGCCAAACCCAAACAAGGGATCAACGACGCTGATCGTCGCGTCGTCATTCAGCGTCAGCACCCGGAACGTGTTGAGGTCGACATCCGCTCGGGAAAAAATGCTGCCGCCGAGTAACTCCTGAATCTTCTCGGCGGTCGTGCGCGGGCCGATTTGTCCGGGATGCTGGGTGCGCCGACTCAACCAGGCCGCCGGATGCAAGCCGGTGACGGGCTTGCCGCTCGTGGTGTCAGTAATGCTGAAGCGGACGCGGGCCGTGGCGTGTTCGATCAACGTGCCGTCAGACGATGACGCCGGCTCGATCGTCAGCGCCACGGCAACGCCATCACGCTCCGTGCTCACATCGGCGGAGTCTGCGGCCACCAGACCCGTGACGGCGCTGCCGGCCAAAGCCAGCAACGCCGTTTGGATGACCCAGCGCAAGCGGTCCGGTACCCACGGTCGCACCATGCCTACTTCTGCTCCTCGCCGGACTCGGCCTCTGCCGCCGCAGCCGCCATGTCGGCCATGCGTTGCTTCAACGTCTTGTCAGCGTTCCGGAAGCGTTTCGCAACCGGTGTTTCCGCTGGCGCTTCGACCGGCACAGCCATCGGCGCCACCACGCTCTCGATTACTGCTGCCGCTTCAGCAAGCTGCGACGTCGTCGGACCTTCGACCCGGAAGATGCCCCATTTGCCCGCGACGAAATCATTGCCGCCGAGCGATTGCAACGATCGATAGAGGTAGTCGCCCGGTACCTGGTGCTCGCCACCCGCACTGGCAATGACCACTTCAAAGCGATCCCGCGCGCCGTGCCCGCCGCGCGTCCCAAACCATTGCGACAATGGATTGAAGCCGATCGTGCGACTGTCGTTGGTGTACGGTTCTTCCTGGAACGCATGGCCACTGATCGCCAACGTCTCGCCATCCACCCCATTGCCGCTCGCCGGGTGCAGCATGCGGAAGCGGACTTCGCTGCCGGCCTTGGCGCGATAAATCGGCGTTTGCGGATCGACGCCGCCAACCAGCACGTTCGCGGTGGCGGCCTTCACGTCGGTGGTCGGTGCAATCGGTGTCGGGAACCGATACGCCATCGGTTCGGTGCGATAGTTCACCGCGTGGGAGGTCGTCGCGTTGCCATAGCTCAGGCTCAGATCATCCTGCGAGATCATGACGAAGTCGCGGAACGTGGTGCGGTCGGCCTTGGTAACGGTTGCGGCCGCGCGCATGTCACGATCTTCGACCCAAGTGGAACCCTCAGGCTCAATGATCAGCGCCCCGACCATGCCTTGCGTATGCTGCAACAGTGGGTCGGACGGATTCAGGTTGATCGCACCGAGTTCGACCGGCGTGGCCTTGATGCCGCCGTTCCGATCATAGTCCAGCGTGCCGGCGTACCAGTAAATCGGTGCCGAAGTTTGGCCTGGCGCCACGGTCACCGATTGGTTGAAGCCAACGTTCAGGCCATCGCCGCGGGTGATGTCATAGCCGACCACCTGCGGATTCAAACCGACTCGGGTGGACGGATTCAGCATGACCGTCGGGCTAACCAGAATGCGGTCCACATCGAGCGTCAACGCATAATCCATATTGCCGGGACCAACGGTGCCGTTCGGCGGTGTGATCGCCCAACTCGTGTAGCCATTCGCAGCGGTGGCATTCGTTACCGTTGCATTCGGCAGCAGCGTGTAACCCGCTTTCTTGAACGCGGCGATGACGTCGGGCGTGATGACAAAATTGCCGCCTGGCTGCGCGGGAATCGCAAAGAAGTTGCTCTCGCCATACGGCGGCAACGCGGCGTTGCCCGCGGTGAAGAAGCCGGGCAGGGCATCGGGCCGGATCGCATTGATCAGCGTCAGCTCGATCCACTCGCCCGCAGCAGCGCGCAGAATCAGCGGCTCGATGGGCACGCCTGACTTAAGCGTGCCACGCGCATCAGGCGAGGTCAGATCTTCGGCGCGGACATACATTAACGCGTCGGGGTCTTGAATCGTCGGGGCCGGTGCCGGCACCCCCGACTGCCCGCGACTGTTGTAAATCAGCGGGCCCTTCAACGCCTGTTTGGCGGTGGTCGCGACGACTCTGAACCGGCGAATCTTGGCATTCTGCGGTGGTTGAATCCGGCTGACCACCGGGCGCGCGGGTGGCTGGTTGTTCGGCAGCGGCACGAGTGTCGCCACTGGCTGTTTGTACGAACGCATCAGCCCCCACATGCCATTGGTGATGCCATCGGTGCCGGCGCTCGCGTTGTACAGGTGATCGGCAAACGGCTTGTCGGTTGGCCCCGTGCCGGTCGGCAACTCAAACAGCATCTCGTAGTGCTCGGAAATGCCCATTGGCTGGTTGTTGCGGAAACCCGTGTTGCTCGAATCGGGCTCGTACAGCCACTTCACGCCATCGACCGAAAAGAAGTGCGGATTGTGGTGCGCACCAACCAGCGTGCGGATCTGCACCTTGTCGCCAGCATACGCGCGGAGTATCGGTGTGAACGGGTCGGTCGGTTGCACGCTGGCGTTGTCAACGACCGGTGTGACCGGCTGGCCATTTATTGTCGGGTTGATGTTGGCGGGATAGAAGAAGCCGCCTGGGTCGGCCGGATTAATTGGCGATCTTGGCACCGGCTGCACGTTCAACAGCGGATCGGTACGCGGGATCGACGCGTACGCGTACGACAAGTCGCCCGCATTGCCGCTCGCTGGAATCTGTCGGATCGGATTCCAGACACGAGCCGGAATCGGCTCCGCACGATAGTTCAGCGAGAACGTCCCCGGTGAGGGTGGCGTGCTGATCAAGGTCGGATACGGTGCACCGGCGCCCTGATTCAAAGCCTGCGTTGGTGCCGGCGCGGTCGCAAATTCAGGCGCCGACCAGCCCGGCGCAAGGTTCTGCGGGAATACCTGGTACGTGCCGGCAGGAGACTGCGCTGCGGCGCGCAGCTTGTAGTGATTGTCGACGCCAGGCGCGGTGTTGCTCAAGACCAGAAAGTCAATGCCATCGGCCACGATGCTCGCGTCGGTTGCGAGTACTACACCGTTCGCGGCAAACAAGTCCTTGGTCGCCTCGGGCACAGGGCCGACCATTGGCGGCGGATTGAAGACCGACGTGAACAATGCCGATTTCGGCACGCCGCGCTTCGACGGACTGCCCGCGGTATAGGCCAGCTGAAAATCACCAAACTCCAACGCGAACTCGCGATAGCTGTCCGCCGGGTTCGCGGTGATGATGTTGGCCTGCCAACTCGTCGGGCCGCCATCGCTGCGCTTGCTCGTGTCGTACAACAAGCCGCCGGCGATCGGGTCGTACCACTTCGAGCCTTGCGGCTCAACCAGCAACCCGCCGTAGAGCCCCGCTTGCTGATGCGTCGAAGGACCAAAGTGGTCGTGCGTGAACACGGTGCGCAGCGTGCGATCTTCGCCCTGGTTGTTCTCCACCGGGTCGGTATCCCAACGTTGAATCGTGGTTTGCGCGCCTGCCCAGTTTTGGCCGACCGGTGCCTCGCCAAACACCGGCGGCGCCGGCTTGGCTTTGAGCTTGCGTTGATTTTTGCCCTGGAATTGCGTCTTCGGGTCGAAGTCGTAAATACCGCCCATCAGATTCAGCGCATCAATCCGACCGCGCACCTCATCCGGGCTGAACGTGCCGTCCTCGTAGTTCCAACCATTGCCAGCGCCATCAGACGCCAGCACATCAAACTTCACCAGATGAATGTGCTGACCGATGATGTCGGTCGGTGTGCGGACCTGGAAATCATCCAGGTCGTAGTAGTCGGGCACCAGGTTCGTGTGCCAAAACTCGATGGTCTCGCCGGTGTTGGCGCGGAAGAACAACGGTTGCGGCGCGCGTTCGCCCTTCAAGGTGGGGGCGACGTCCTGCCAGAGCGACAGCATGCGCTGTTGCGGAAAATGCCAGCCCTGTTTGGTTAGTGCCACATCGGTCTGAATCGCGGCGCCCTGATAGCGACGCGTGTTGACCTGACCATTGCCATTGTCATCGACGCTTGGGTCGGCAAACGGCGCGCCCGGCGCTGGCGGCAAGCCATTCAGCGTGAAATTGCCCGGGTCGCCATTCGGCAGCAGCGAAGCATGCGTCCGCGTCGCGTGGGCCGCCATGGCTGCCTTCTCAACCGCGGTCCCGTCCTCGGGCAGCTCAAATGCGACCAAGCCGCCGGCGATCGGTGTCTCGTGTTCGTCATAGGCAATGAAATCCTTGCTGAAATCCCAGCGGGTGTGCAGCTCCCGAACAATGGTGCCATCCAGCACCTGATGTCTGGGTAGACCGCCGTCCAGATACGTCTTCTTGCCGTCGGCATCAAGTTTGGGTTCGCCGACTCGGTCCTCCTCCCACGCAAAATCGAGCGGCGGATGCGGCGCCCGATGACCGGCAATGCCGGGCACAAAGAACGGGAAACCCGGGTTGTCGTAGACCGGCTCGCCCGTGGTCGAGGTGCTCTCGGCGGCCACTTCGACCCGCGTGCCTTGATCAATCAGTTGTATCGGGGCGGGCGCCGGGGCCATTGCCAACGAGGGCAGGGGCACGACGGCCGGGATGGGCGTGCCTGCGACGATCTCGCCATCGGGTAACGCGCGATTCCAGCCGGGTAGCGGTATCCCGTTCGCGTCCAATTTGGTGCCGGCCTCGAACACATCGTGGACCCGCCACAGTGCCCACATACCGGCGGCGAAGTGCGGATAGAAGTGGCAATGGAAGATGGCATCGCCAGCGGTTTCGTTGCGATTGCCGCTGCCGTTGTAAACCATCTCCAGCGTATAGGTGGAGCCCGGCGCAATCATCTGGCTGTCGAGATAATGCGAGTCGTCGCTGTTTGGCGTGCGCAGCCACTGATGGGCATGCAGGTGATGCACATGCGTAATGCCTTGGCCTGTGTGCAAGAGGCGCATGGTGACGTGATCGCGCATGTAGCTGTGATAGACGTTGGACGGATCATCCGGATAGAACGCCTTGGTGGCGCGTTGGCCGGGCGCCGTTGGCGACGTCGTCGCGGGCACGGGCGATGGCGTGGGCGGCTCGTCACCGCCCGTGTTCAGTGCCGCCACCGCATTCGCGGGCACGTCCACCACCATCGCCGGATCGCCGTTCGACCACGAACTCAGGAAGAACTCCTCGAATTTCAGATCGACCGATTGTTTGCCGCCCATCGGGCCGACGCCCAGACGACTCGCCAGGACTTCGGCACCAATCCCGGCCGCGCCATAGTTGATTGCGAACGCGTCACCGCCGGCGCCCAATACGCCACTCAGTGGGCTCGGCGGATTGAATTGCGGAAACGCCTGCTGCGCGGCAAAGATTTCGTGATACATGATCGCGAATTCGCGAAACGGCTGGCGGCGACTCGGATAGGTGGGGTTCGCGTAGAACCCCGGTCCGTTTTCGGTGAACGGAAACGCGCCGCCACCGGGCCCCGTAATGATCGCCGCGAGGTCGGAATAGATGAGTTCAACACTGCCATCCGATCGGGGCTGAGTCATTCGCAGGATCGGCTGCCCGGCACGCGCGTGGCCCGGCGGAAATACCGCGTCGTAGTCCACCAACGGTCGGCCATCGGCGGCGAACACATGACCATCGCGGACAATGACGTCCTGCTTGTGCACGGTTTGGCGGTCGGCCTCCACTTCGACAAAACTCCAGAGCGCTTCCTTGACGCCATCAAGCGTGATCTGGCGCGCCTTGCCCTTGGCCGAAATCTGTCGCTGCAGCGACATCTCGGGCCGCGCCGGCACCATGAGTTCGTCCGAACTGCTGCCAGCCGCGACCGTATGGGCGGCGAGTGCGAGGTCTTCGTTCGTTACCTGGCTGCGATACCACTCGGCATTCTGCGGCTCCACCACCGCGGCGCCAAACAGTCCGGCCGCCAGCTGGCCGTTCCAGTCGCCCGCTGCGCTGTACAGCAGATACGTGCCTTCGGTCTTCGCAAAATATTTGTAGGTGAACGTCTTGCCGGGTGCGGCGAACGCGTTCTTGTTTTTGCCCACCCACGTGGCGTCGCTATCGATTCCGGCCTGAACCAGATTGCCCTGGTCGTCGGTGACTTCAGAGAGCTCCAGTCCGGCAATATGCACGCCTGCCGAGTTGCTGGGCAAATTGGCGAGCAAGTTCGTGAATGTGATTTCGAGGTACTGACCCACGTTCACGCGCAGCACAATGGGCCGTGGCCGCTTGTCCGGGCGCAGCGTGACGCTACCCGGCATCAGCACGTCGCTATCAGCATCCTGCGGCACCACATCGCGCTTCAGCGCGAACATCATGCCGTTGGGTTGGGATGCGCCGAGCCGGTTGAACCACCACGGCTGATTCAGCGCCACGACGTCGGCATGCACCGTGTTTGCGGGCACCGATTCGGCGGCAATCCCCGCCGTCAACCATCCGAGCAGTAACGAAAACACCAACAACGGTCGATGCAGTAACGCCAACCTACTGAAAAAACGTCGACGGTTATTCATGTGAGCAACCCCGTTCAACCAGCGTCCAGACCCCAAGCGGTCGTTTCTTCCCCGTCGCGCACCCGCTGGCAACCCGCCCCAGACTGGAGTTTGCGATGTGCCATTGGTAGCACACTTCCAGGGCGGGTCCTACTGCGAAATCTGACAGGGGTGCCATGAGCGGCGGCAGGCATCGCGACCTGGCGCTTCGGGCTGCCGGGATGCAGGCTTTCTGAGCGCACCGAACGGGCGGTGAGTCGTGGCGTAAACGACGAGTACCCCAACGGGTATGCCACCCGTCACCTGCCATTTCGACAGCGAACCGTTGTGGCACACACACCGTCATGCCTGCGAAGCAGGCTGTGTGAAACAGCTGGAGTTTGCGACGCAACCTCATTGCCGTCATCCCGACTTTCCAGACTGTGTGAAAACGATTGGAGTTTGCGGCGCTATCCCAACTCGTCATCCCGACGAAACAGACTGTGTGAAAACAACAAAGGACTGGTTCGAGCGACCTAGCCGATCGGGTTCGGAATCGATGATGAGCGCAAATGATGGGTCAGTTTGTCGCGAGCCTGAAACCCACCCCGGATCAAGTCCGGGGGTGACGAGAGGTGGATTGGAACTCCTTGGGGAACCGACCCTTTCTAGCGTCTGACGCAACGACTTTGCCTCGACGGACACTCTCGCGATTCGTCACCCCGGACTTGATCCGGGGTGGGTTTGAAGGTCTTGAAGCCGCTGGGCGGACTCCAGCGAACAAACAACCATCAAGCCGACAACCGAATCCCATCTACCGCCTGCTGCAGTGCCTTCAGATGGGAATCATCCGACCCATCCTTGATCTCGATCTGCATCGTCCGGGCGCCGCCGCTGTAGGGCGCATAGCAGGTGATGTCGGTCGAGTCCGGCTCCGAGCCCTCGAACATGGCGCCACGGTACGACCGGCAGGTATAGCCTTTGGGGGCCGTAAAGCCGGTTGGCAGCCGTTTTTGCCGGTCAAAAATGTGGAAGACGCCTTTGAGGTTGCTTTCGTAGGCGTCAAGCATGTCGTCCGGATCGCCCGTAATGAACGGAATAGTTGCCAATTCGCCGAGATCAAGCTCGATCTTGCTGTCAAAGTGCGCGATAAACTCCGGATCGTCGTCGCTATCCGTGCCGTTCGTTTCGATGTCCCAACGGTCCGCGTCCAGGCTCAAGGTGGTGTATTCGAAATCCTTTGCGAGCGACACCGGAGCCGCCAGGGCAGACGCGGCTCCCAAACCGAAAAGAGCCGATACAATCAATATATTCAAGGACTTGTGTGCAATTCTCAGCATGGGTCGACTCACAGCGTCGGGGTAGGGAATCCTCTTACAAACGCCAATTCGCGACAAACCGGTCACACAGCAGAATTTTTGTGTTGCGGCCCACAAATCCAGAAACAGTGGTTGACGAATCGGGGCCTCGGGCGTAATGTCCGCCCTTCGCTCTGATCACAATATCTTGTGTTGAGGCATGCCGATGAACCCCAGGAATTGCGATTTGTGCAGTCCAGAAGGCCTCATCGGTGGCGCGCATCCGGGTTTCCGGAGTGGGCCTGCCGGCAATAAGGGACCAGAACACACCAACTGATAGAACAAGGGCTGGGTACCACCCAAGTCTTTGCGGGCGTGTTCCGGTGATTTTGGCGAGTTTTGCTTCGAATTGATGATTGCTGTCCGGGAGGAAAAAATGAGTAGTGTGCGCCTGGAGAGCTTGGCTCGGGAGATCGTTGATATTCCCTTGCAGCCGGCTTCCTTTGATATCTGGGACAAGAAGTACCGGCTGAAGAGTAAGAAAAATGAAGCCGTGGACGGCACCATCGACGACACCTACAAGCGTGTCGCCAAAGCCCTGTCCGAAACCGAAGTCAACGCCGAAAAGCAAAAGTACTGGTACGAGCGCTTCCTGTGGGCCCTGCGTCGCGGTGCGATTCCGGCTGGGCGCATCACGTCCAATGCCGGTGCGCTGGAGCACAAGCCCGCGACGTCGACGATCAACTGCACGGTGTCTGGCACCATCGAAGACTCGATGGACGGCATCCTGGAGAAAGTCCACGAGGCCGGGCTGACGCTCAAGGCTGGCTGCGGGATCGGCTACGAGTTCTCGACGCTGCGCCCGCGCGGCGCATACGTGTCGGGCGCGGGCGCCTATACGTCGGGCCCGCTGTCGTTCATGGATATCTACGACAAGATGTGCTTCACCGTGTCGTCGGCCGGTGGCCGTCGCGGCGCGCAGATGGGCACGTTCGATGTCTCGCATCCGGACGTGCGCGAGTTCATTCGCGCCAAGCGCGAAGATGGTCGGCTGCGCCAGTTCAACCTGTCGCTCCTGATCACCGACGAGTTCATGACGGCCGTGACGGGCAATCTGGACTGGCCGCTGGTGTTCCCGATCAGCAAGAAAGAGCAGATCGATGTCGATCTGAACGACCAGAGCAAGGTCGTTTGGCGCGACTGGCCGAACCGCGAGCCCTACGTGACCCGCGACGATGGCATGGTTGCCTGCCGCACCTTTGGCACGATCAAGGCCCGGCATTTGTGGGACCTGATCATGGTCTCGACGTATGACTACGCCGAGCCGGGCTTCATCCTGGTCGACCGCGTCAACGAAATGAACAACAACTGGTGGTGCGAAAACATCCGCGCGACCAATCCGTGTGGCGAGCAACCGCTGCCACCGTATGGTTCCTGCCTGCTCGGCTCGGTCAACCTGACCAAGTTCGTGCGCGACCCGTTCACCGCCAAAGCCCGCTTTGACTGGGACGAGTACAAGGAAGTCGTGCGCGTGTTCACCCGCATGCTGGACAACGTGGTCGAGGTCAACGGCCTGCCGCTCGAACAGCAGCGGAACGAAATCCTGAGCAAGCGCCGTCACGGCATGGGCTTCTTGGGCCTGGGTTCCACGCTGACGATGCTGCGCATGAAGTACGGCTCGCCGGAATCGTGCGATTTTGCCGAGAAGGTGTCCAAGGAAATGGCGATCGCCGGTTGGGAAACCGCCGTCACCCTGTCCGAGGAAAAGGGCCCCGCCCCGATCCTGGTGCAGGACTTCACCGTGACCGCCGAGATGCTTCGAAAGCGCCCCGAGATGGTCAAGGACGGCTGGAACGTCGGCGATGCCATCCCCGGCCGCATTCTGCACGCCAAGTACTCGCGCTACATGCAGCGTGTCGCGCAGGCTGCGCCGGAGCTGGTCGAGAAGCTGGCCAAGGTCGGTGCGCGCTTCACGCACCACAGCTCGATTGCGCCGACCGGTACGATCTCGCTGTCGCTCGCGAACAACGCCTCCAACGGCATCGAGCCGAGTTTTGCCCACCACTACAGCCGCAATGTGATCCGCGAAGGCAGGAAGACCAAGGAAAAGGTCGAGGTCTATAGCTACGAGCTCCTGGCCTACCGCACCCTGGTCAACTCCAAGGCCATGCCGTTTACCGACAAGGAAGACGAGAAGCTGCCGGAATATTTCATTGCAGCGGACGATGTCTCGCCGAAGCAGCATGTGGACATTCAGGCCGCGTCGCAGAAGTGGGTCGACTCGTCGATTTCGAAGACCGCGAACGTCCCGACCGACTACGCGTTCGAAGACTTCAAAGATATCTACCTCTATGCCTATCAGCAGGGCTTGAAAGGATGCACAACATTCCGGTTCAATCCAGCTGCGTTCCAAGGCGTTTTGGTGAAGGAGCAAGACCTCGAGAACACCACCTATCGGTTCGAGCTGGACGACGGCAGCTTCGTTGAAGTGAAAGGCAACGAAGAAATCGAATACGATGGCGAGGTGCACTCGGCGGCGAACTTGTTCGACGCTTTGAAAGAAGGCTACTACGGCAAGTTCTGAGTCTGCGTCGGCGTTACACTCATTCGTAGACTCACGGCAATGCGGTAGCATCGCCTGTGTATTTCGGGTGCGTCATGGATGGCGCGCCTGGGCTCGGCTTCGGCCGGGCCCGTATGAGCGTCCACGGTGGTTCGTGGACGTGGTGGATCAGACGACGGATCGTTTGGTTACCAAGAACCGCCACACAACACAAAACTGAAGCAGCAGGAGTAAGCCCATGAGTGATACCAACCCAGTAGTTGCCGCCGCCGAAGCCGTCGCCGAGAAAGCCGTCGACATGAAAGACGCCGTGGTCGAGAAAGCCGCCGAAGCCATGGCTGGTGCCAAGAAAGTGGTGAAGAAGGCCAAGGCCGCCGTCGCCAAGAAGGCCAAGGCCGTCAAGAAGGCCGTGACCAAGAAGGCAGCCGCGAAGCCAGCGAAGAAGGCCGCCGCCAAGAAGGCTGCGAAGCCAGCGAAGAAGGCTGCCGCCAAGAAAGCCGCGAAGCCAGCGAAGAAGGCTGCTGCCAAGAAGGCCGCGAAGCCAGCGAAGAAGGCCGCTGCGAAGAAGGCTGCGAAGCCAGCAAAGAAGGCCGCTGCCAAGAAGGCCGCGAAGCCAGCGAAGAAGGCCGCCAAGCCCGCCAAGAAGGCTGCAAAGCCGGCGAAGAAAGCTGCCAAGAAGAAATAATCCAAAGCCGGCCACCGGGGTGTGAAGGCACCTCGGGGTCGACCTTGCCGATTCACGGGCGCCGGTCTCGGCGCCCCGGTTTTTCGATCGGCGAACCCAACATTGCGCCAGGTGAAAACCTCGGTGCAGTGGCGGCGTCTGCATCGCTTGGTGATGCAGACAGCGACCCCAATTCCTTAGAGTTACCTTTGCCGCACCGGAGCACCCCCACCATGGCCATCAAGATCTCAAAGAAAATCAAAGGCTACGCCGTCGTCAAGCCGGACGATCAAAAGCCCGCCGTCGATGCCGCCGAAGCCGCCGTGGTGAAACACAAAGACCCCGATGAGCGCATGGAACTGCGTACCGCCGAAGTCATTCAAATGACCGAGCAGGTGGAGCGCCCAGACATGCTCGTTGGCGAAACCTACAAGATCAAATCGCCGCTGTTCGAGCACGCCTTGTACGTGACGATCAACGACATCATCCTGAACCAGGGCACCCCGCACGAATCCCGCCGCCCCTTCGAGATCTTCATCAACTCGAAGAACATGGACCACTTCCAGTGGATCGTCGCGCTGACCCGCATCATGAGCGCCGTGTTTCGAAAAGGCGGCGACATGTCGTTCCTGGTCGACGAAATGAAGGCCGTGTTCGACCCCCGCGGCGGCTATTTCAAACAAGGCGGCGTCTACATGCCGTCCATCGTCGCCGAAATCGGCGCCGTGGTCGAAGATCACCTCAAGCACATCGGCCTGATCCACGACCCCGAAATGACCGAAGCCACCCGCATGCTGATCGCCGAAAAGCGCGCCGCGTACGAGAGCACCCAAAAGAAAAAGTCACCCGCGAGTGCCGCTTCGACTACCGAAGCGCCCGCCGCTCATATCCCAACCGACACCAGCGCCGACGCCAACGGCGACGCGAAGTACCCGCCCAGCGCGACCATGTGCCACAAGTGCAACACCAAGGCCATGATCATTATGGATGGGTGTGCGACTTGTTTGTCTTGTGGGTATTCGAAGTGTGGGTGAGGGCTAACGATCGGACCCAAGTCTAAGCCGATTGTTGGGGGAAGGCTGATGAATTCGAGCACCAAGCTACAAGCTCAGTTCGAAAAGTACTTGCGCCGCCTAATTCCGCATGGCGCGTTGCTCATCGATGGTGATTGGGGTTCGGGCAAGACTCACCTTTGGCAAACTCAACTGAAAGATTTGGCGCTCCGCGATGGGAAGACGCCGATAGAAATGTCGGTTGCCGGTCTCCAGACGACGCAAGATCTCGAACATGCGCTTTTGGTTGCGACTTACCCGGTCACACGGTCCGCTGCCGCCACTGTTGGTGGAGAAGCAATGCGGGCCGTCCTCCGTACGGCAAACTTTGACTTAGATAAGGTGCTTGGAAGACTCAAGTCCAAGCCGCGCACGTCAAACTTTCTCTTCGTAGACGACTTGGAGCGCTTTGAAGGCAGCGCTCAAGTCCTGTTTGGATTTCTCCAGGGGTTGATTGAATCCTGCCAGACACCATGTCTGCTCGCTTGCAATTTGGCAAAACTCTTGGAGAGGGACAAGAAGGACGACGAGCCAGGTAAGTTCAAATTCGCGGAAGTTAGAGAGAAGCTGATATATCGAGAGCTGAAGCTGATCATCGATCACAGAGAGATAGTCGACATCCTCATCAAAGAGCTTCCGGTCGAAATAGCAAGAACGAAGATCAGTAAAGCGATCGAGCCCATCACCTTGGCGTTCAAGCTATCGAAAACGAATAATGTGAGAAGTTTGCGATTTGCCCTAGGCGTCCTCGCAGAGGTTGCCATCGATATCGGACATGATATCAACGGCCCAGACTTCTCACTGCTAGCAATAATGGTCGCACCCTGTTGCTTGGAGTTGAGAAAAGACGCGGAAAATCAAAGTGTCATTCGACTCGTTCTTGACTTTGTTGCTTATCGGGCCCACTTCGAGGCTCTAGAGAAGAAAGACGAACAAGCCGACCATCGTTTGGATGAGTTCCGAAAGCGTTACGCTGAGCTGCATTCAGAGGGGTGGCCTTCGGTACCGGAGCTCATTGAGCTAATCGTGCACGGTACCTACGATGCAGCGATCTTGCTAAGTCAAGTAAAATCAGCGAATGCCTTCGAGAGCCCTGCACTTAGGGCACTTGGATACGCTGACCTGAGTCTGGACGATGATGTCCTCGAGGAGGCCTATCGTGATTTGACTGATCCGCATCCAAGTCATTCGGTCTCAACAGATAGCCTCGCTCGGGCGATGTACAACATTGCCTATTTCGCGCAAAACTCGGCTTTGGCAGATAGCCCCGAAATTGTATTTGGCAAACTCAATGAGAGTCTTCAGCAGCGACTTATCGTAAAACAACTGCAATCTGGACGTCGTGGCTGGCTCGAGCAAGTGGCACGGCAATTTGACAATCTCTCAGATCCGCTAAAACGACTGGGTACAGCTCTCGTCCATGTCAACGACAAGCTAATTCAGCAGGAGCTCGAAGCGAAGAGAGATGAGGTGATGAATCGGCTCATATCCAATCTAGAATATGTAGCCGAGTTGGCGTCGGAAGATCAATGGCGAGCGCGTGCCTTGTTTGTAAATGCGGAAAAGGTTGACCAGCTCGCAGGGTCATTAGTCGGAGCGAAGGCTCACGAAATAGCCGAGTTCCAGCGATTTCTTGACTGGCGAACTCAGAGCGCGAACTGGTCAGAGTACCTGACGGATGAGATTGACGGGCTAATGCGCTTGAGGAATCGTTTGAAAATTAGTCTTGAGGCTCTGAGGCCACTCGCAAGGTTGCGTATGACATCAGTAGTTGAGGGATTGACAAGAATGATAGATGCGATAATCAGTCTTAAGAGCGCATCAAGGCCCGTAGGTCAGTAGGACGCATAGGAGCAGCGCATTGCGCCGACAAACTTGCGACGAGTAATGGCCGCTTCGCCAGAGAAGACAAAACCGGCTGCCTTTCGCATAGACAACCCGCGCCGCGAGGTTACGGCGCATTGCGCTGCGCTTAATGCGCCCTGCGTGTAGCGCTCGCGGCGGCCGCCGGCTCGCATCCACCCGAACATCGGGGTACGCTCACCCAACCAAAACGAAAGGAATCAGCCATGGGTCATCGCGCCAATTTTGTCGTCATCGAGCAGGGCGTCGCCAAGGCTTGGGTCGATAACTGGGCTGGGATTGCGGCGCCGTATGAGTTGGCGGATTGGCCGGCGATGGCATTGAAGTCGTTAGCGGAATACTAGGCGACCGATGCATCGCTGGACTGGGCGATTGCCGAAGGTGGTTATCTGCTCGACCTTGATCAGCGGCTGGCCCTTGTCTTTGGTGACTTGCCCGATCCGGATTACGAATTCGGCGGTGACGGAGATGATGAAACCGGTGACGATGGCGAGGCATCCCAGGTCATCGATCTGGAGGACGACGTTGTTGACGCGGACGATGATGTAGCCGAAGACTTTGATCATCCTGCTTACAGGATCGCGCGCTATCAGGACTACTTTGCCGAAATCGCGCCGCATTGGGCAGGTTGAACGTTTCGTTACGATGAGCGGGGTGTGGATGCCTTCGCGTTGCATCTCGCGTCGCGTGGCTGACTGCAATTATATGCCAGCCACCGTCGCACCCGGAGCAGCCGCCGCTTTCTGAAGTGCGGGTGTGAGTGCGCCGCGCTGAACCGCGCTAATTTGCGGGATCGGGTTTTGGCAACGTACTTACACCAAAACTTAGATAGCGGCCTAACGATTTCAAACTATGACAGCAACTACGCCTGAACCAACAACATGGGATTCGACTACTTGCTCGACTACGAGCCAATTGCAGTTAGCGAGCGCAAGCAAACTGGGTTGCGGCGTGCGACCTGGCATTAGTGGTGCTGGAGCCGAAAACTGAAACCGCTCTGATCATTAGATCTAACGGAGGGGAAATGCAGTCGGCTGTGGCAAGATCACTACAGCCTACCGCGCCGACTTTCCTTTAGTGGGATAGTCGCTCCCAGTTGGAGACTTCAATAAAATGTAGCGATGGCGGCGCTTGGCGGGGCCTTTTGAGACATAATGGCCGAGGGGAACAAGCGGAGACCAAGATGGACCCGACTAGCCAAGAAGCCTCGGACGGGGCACTGTTTCGCAGTAGTCTACCCATCCAGACTAAGCTGGACAGGGCGAGGATCCACCTGCTGGATCTCACCGCTCGCAATCGCCTGCTCAACATCCCGCGTTCAAAGGCTCGAAGTGGCAGCCTGATTGAGGTGGTCGACGAAAAGGCCGCCGAGGTCTATCGCCTGCTTGTGCGAGAGAATAAAACGATGACCTTCGCGCCTGGTCGCAGCGCCGGGGGCGAGATCGAACCCAATGCGGAAGAGGTCGAAGACCTTGAGCAGCCTGGCGAAGATTCTGTTGACGAGCGAGGAGTCGCCGGCCGCCATAGCGACAACAGACTCAGCACGCGTTTGACTTCGAAAGGTCTACAAAAGAGGCTCCTAACCCTGTACTTCGATGCACGAACGCTCGAAGAAGAACAGGGCGTCAACGTCCTGTATCTTGCACTGGGTACGCTGAAGTGGATCGATCCAAACAACGCGGCCAACATCCGCTTCGCGCCCCTGGTGCTCGTCCCCGTTTCGCTTGAACGCGCAACCGCCGGCGACCGCTTCAAACTTAAGTGGCGTCAGGAAGACCCCTCGTCGAATCTGTCGCTTGAGGCAATGGTGGATCGCATCCATCTACTGAAGCTTCCGGCCTTCGAAGCGAGCGATGACTTCGACTACACGGCTTATTGTAGTGCGGTCGCTCAAGCAGTTTCCTCGAAACCCGGATGGGAGGTTTCGTATGATGATATCGCGCTTGGGTTCTTCTCATTCTCGAAGTTCCTCATGTACCGCGATCTGGCATCGGACGCTTGGCCGCCAAATTTGCCGCTGGCTTCGCAACCCTTAATTCAGGCATTACTGAGGGACGGTTTCCCCGCATCCGAGCCTGAACTGGGAGAGGATGCGCCGATTGACTCTGCACTTGCTCCGCAGCATTTGATGCACATCGTTGACGCGGACAGCTCGCAAACCCTGGCAATTCAGGCAGCGCGCTCCGGGAAAAGCCTCATCATTCAGGGACCACCAGGGACGGGGAAGTCGCAGACTATCGCGAACATTATCGCTGCGGCCGTGGCTGACGGGCGCACAGTGCTCTTTGTCGCCGAGAAGATGGCGGCGCTGGACGTCGTCAAGCGCCGGCTGGACGACAAGGGTGTCGGTGACGCGTGCCTGGAGTTGCACAGCAACAAGGCCAACAAGCGTGCGTTGCTTGACGAACTGAAGCGAACCTGGGAGCTGTCATCTCCTCGGGGCACAGCAGCTAGCAACCTGCTCCAACGATTGACCGAAGCTCGTGACAGGCTCAATGGCCATGTCGACCGACTGCACCGCCCTCACCCCGTCGCTGAATTCACTCCATATGAAGTCCTTGGGGAACTGACCCGGCTGCGCGATCAGGGCCATCCGCCCAACGACATCGACCTGCCGGATGCTGTGTCATGGTCTAAGGACGCCTTTACCGAAAGAAGCAAGTTGCTTGCGGAACTCTGCGAACGCGTTGACGCGCTTGGCCCGCCGAAACAACACCCTTGGCGGGGCGTGGCACTGGGCGTCATGCTGCCGAACCAGACCTCACGCCTACTCGAAAAGGTCAACACGATTCGCAGCGAACTTGCCGCGATTCAACAACGCCATGTGGAAGTCGCGAACGGTCTGCATCAGACCCCGCCAGCTGACTTCAACGCAGTGTCGGAGCTCTACGCCTTGGCCCAGCGCGTGGCCGGAGCCCCGGTTCTCGACAGCGACGCGATAGGCAATTCTGCCTGGAGTGAGCAGCGTCCGGCGCTTTCAGAGTTGTTGACCAAAGGCCAGCAGCATCAGTCTGCATGGGAAACCTTGCGGCAACACTTGCTGCCAGCAGCGCTTGATGTCCGCATCGATGACGCAGCAGACACCCTCGCCTCATTGCCCTCGGAATTCTCTGCGGAGGCATTCATGCGGGCGCGTTCGATTGCGGAGCTCCTCCCGACTTTCGTGCTCGAACTCGGTCGATTGAAGACGGTGTTGGGGTTTGAAGGTCCGATCGACACGCTCGCAGCTGCGAGCAAAGCAGTCGCGACAGGTCAGCGCGTCGCTGCTGCGCCTGACGCCAGCCCGGAAGTCTTCGCGGCGGCGGTATGGGATTCCGGCGTAGAGCAAGCTGCAGAGCTGGCTGAGGCGGTCGCAAGATTAGAAGATTCTCGGGCCAAGGTCGGCGAGCGCGTGTTGAGCACTGCATGGGACACCGCCACAGAGCGTGAGCGGCAGGTTGTTCGCTTGAGGGGCAGCAATCTCTTTCGTTTCTTCAGCCGAGAATGGAGGCAAGCGAACCGCCTGCTCCGGTCGCTTGTCCGCGATCCGAAGCAGCCTGTGGAAGCGTTGCTGGACGCCCTCGATATCGTCGGCGAGGCGCAACAGGCAGCACAGACCATTCGCAAAGCAGACGCACTGGGACGGGCCGCATTCGGCGCTGATTGGCACGGAGAAAAGTCCCGATCCACGCCGCTGCGAGCACTCGTTGCATGGATGCGCAGCCTCAGAGGGTTGGGTGCCCAGCCCAGATTGATCGCTGCGCGACTCCCCGACCGCACCGACATCGGCGCCCGCGCGAACCGTGCGCACCAGTTGCTCAATCAGCTTCGTCCCTTGTTGGAAGCCTTTTGGAATGACTTGGGTACGGCAGTAAGCAGCAATTTCGACGAAGCCCCGAGCGCCGCAAGTGCCCGGCTCTCCTTGTTGCTTGGTCGTGCAACTTCTGTGTCAAAGGCTGACGCAACGAGCCGGCAGGTGCTTGCCAATTGCGACCTCTCGGCTAGTGAGCGCCTCGCGCTGATCGAACGCCTCCGGTCCGTTCAAGATCTGCGTCGACGCATCGACGCTCAGCACGAGCTCGGAAAAGCAGCGTTCGGCAGCCTGTGGCGAGGATACGATACTGACTGGAACGCGACCACGGCAGCCGCAGCCTGGGTCGATGCCAACAACGACATTCGCGCATTGATCGCCCGAATCGAAGATCGACAGACGCCTTGGACGCTGGCCCAGACATACGCACCAATCGACAAAGGTTGGATGGAATCCTTTGGTGCACTGCTGCAAGAGGTTCGGGCTGACGTAGCATCGCTGTTCGGTATTGGCTCGCTTGGGGTTCTGCCCATAGCTGACATCACGAATCGATTGAAGCTGTGGAACGAGCATGGCGAACAGCTTTCGAAATGGACGGCGTTCATAGAGCGCGCTGACCGCGCCAGGGAGAACGGATTGAGGGGTGTTGTGGACCTGCTCTACAGCAGTTCCCTCGAGCCTGCGCAGGCGCTGGGTGCGTTCGAAATGGCTTACTTCGAAGCTTTGTTGAATGACATGACTCGCCGAGACCCAGAGCTGCGCGGATTCGATGGGGAGCTGCACAACCGCCACATTCGCGAATTCGCGGAGCTAGACCTACAAAGCCTTCATGCGAACCGAGTGCATGTTGTCCAGGCGCATCATCGAAGACTGCCGCCCCGAGACGGAGGTGTGGGCCCGCTAGGAGTGCTGCGCGGCGAGATGGCTCGGCGCAGAGGACATATGCCGATTCGAAAGCTCATGACCGACGCGTCCCCTGCCGTCCAGGCGCTGAAGCCCGTATTCATGATGAGCCCACTTTCCATTGCACAATTTCTGCCACCCGGTCGCCTCCAGTTTGACCTACTTGTCATGGACGAGGCCAGCCAGATCCAACCGGTGGATGCGATGGGTGCCATAGCACGGTGCAGACAAGTGGTCGTGGTTGGTGACGAACGCCAATTGCCACCGACCACGTTCTTTTCGAAAATGACGGATGGGGAAGACGATGACGAAGATGAGTCAGCCCGTGTCGCCGACATCGAAAGCATCCTCGGGCTGTTCCGCGCACGCGGACTCTCACAACGAATGCTGCGCTGGCATTATCGGAGTCGGCATCAGTCGCTGATCGCCGTTTCCAATAGCCAGTTCTACGAAAACAAGTTGATCATCGTGCCCAGTCCCTACACCGCAGAAGCTGGCATGGGGCTGCGCTTTCACTATTTCCCGAACGGTATGTTTGATTCCGGTGGGACAGGCGCCAACCAATTGGAAGCGGAAGCGATCGCCGCAGCTGTGCTTCGTCATGCGCGTGAGCACCCCGAGCAGTCATTAGGCGTCGCCACGTTCTCAGTGCGCCAACGACGCGCAATTGTCGATCAACTGGAACACTTGCGAAGGCAGCATCCGGAGGTCGAAGACTACTTCCAAGCGCACGCTACGGAACCATTCTTCGTCAAGAATCTTGAAAACGTGCAGGGAGACGAACGGGATGTAATCTTCATCTCGGTGGCATATGGCAGGAACGCGCAAGGCACGATTGCGATGCGGTTTGGACCGCTAGGAGCCGATGGCGGAGAACGGAGACTGAATGTTCTGATCAGTCGCGCCAAGCTCCGTTGCGAGGTTTTCTCGTCGATAACGGATGACGACATCGACCTCGAGCGCGCCCGTGGGAGGGGCGTTGTAGCGTTCAAGCTGTTTCTTCGCTTCGCCCGAACGGGCCGACTCGACTTGCCAGGCGCCGAACGCGCCGGCAAGCCAGACGCCTTCGAAGCACAGGTCGCGGAAGCGCTGACTCAGCGTGGCTACCTTGTACACCCGAGGGTAGGCATCGCGGGGCTGTTCATCGATCTGGCGGTTGCAGATCCTGAACAAACTGGTCGCTACGTCCTCGGGATCGAATGCGACGGTCGCTCTTACCATCAGGCCCGATCGGCGCGGGATCGCGACCGACTGCGCCGAAGTGTGCTTGAAGACCATGGCTGGGTGATGCATCGCATCTGGAGCATGGATTGGTACAACCGACCGCAGACCGAGCTCTCAAGGGTGATCGATGCCATCGAATCGGCCAAGCGTGCGTTGGCTGTGGAAGCCGAGGCAGGCGGTAAGCGTCGACGGGCGGTGCCTTTTGATGTCGTGACCATTGAGCGGGATGACGTGTCCGAAATCGGACTTGTGCCCACTGCCGAGCAATCAGGAGCGCCCACGTACCAAGAAGCCACAATCAATGCCCTGCGCGGGCACCCGGAGATCCATTTGGTGCCAATCGCTGCGCTGGCCGAATTGGTTACCGAGGTGGTCACAGCAGAGGGGCCGATACACGTCGACGTCGTCCTCCAAAGACTTCGCGACGCTTGGGGATTGCAACGAGCTGGCGGACGCATTCAGCGGGCGGTCGAACAAGCAATCGACCATGCAACCCGTGCCTCAAAGGTGATCAGGTCAGGCAACTTCCTGAACCTGATGAATGCGCAAGTCGTGGGGCGTGACCGTTCAAACGCTGGACTTCTCGTACGCCGACCCGAGTTCATCGCGCCCGAAGAATGGCAGATGGCCATCGTGACGCTAGTTCGCCGCAACCTCGGTGTGAGGCAGTCCGAACTTGCGCACGCAGTAGGCCGATGGCTTGGATTCTCTGCTACGAGTGCGGCGATTCGTGAGGTTGTGGAGGGACAAGCACAGGAAGCGCAGAGACTAGGACGAATTGTGCTTGAAGGCGACTCATGGGTACTGAAACAGCGAACCTGACAAGTTCTTGGGGCCGAATATGCGCAGCGCATTGGAACCACTATCTTGCCCAGAGGACAGGATAGCTGTCACGAAAACCATGGCAAAATAGCTTGGCCGCGAAGGACGAACTCGTCCTACCGATGCGGCGCGTTGCGCTGCGCTCAATGCGCCATACGGGTGGCATTCGAGGTTGCCGCTAGCTCACATGCACCGACGCACCGAGGTACGCCCACCTAGCCGAAACGCAATGAATCAGCCATGGGTCAGCGCGCCAATCTTGTCGTCATCGACCAGGGTGTCGACAGTGCCTGGGCCGACAAATGGGCTGGGACTGCAGCGCCGTATGAGTTGGCGTACGGGCCAGAGCCGGCGTCGAAGTTGTTGGCGGAATACGAGTCGACGAGTGAACTACTGGATTGGGCATTAGCCAAGGGCGGCTATCTGCTCAACTTTGATCAACGGCTCGCCATTGTGTTTGGTGACTTGCCGGATCCGGAGCAAGTTCGGGATGACGACAAGTCAAATTGATCCGATATGGCAAGCAATTGCTGGACTGACTCAACGCGCCCTATCGCCGTCACTCCAGCGCAGCAGATCATGTGGAAACGGCTATGGCGGCTGCATTCTTGCGACCTGAAGCCACCGCAAGGGGACTTACTCTGTAGTCGTCATCCCGACGAAAGTCGGGACCCAGAATGCTTGCGACAATGTGGCCAGATTGCCCTGGGTCCCGACTTTCGTCGGGATGACGGCAATGAGGAAGCGTCGCTAACTCCTACCGTATTCGCACAGCCTGCTTCGTCCGGATGACGACATTGGGGTGGCGTCGGAAACCCCAGCCGCTTTCACGGATTCTGGCAAGCCGAAGTCCGGAGCATCTTCTTCGGGAAAGACGATCGCTGCAACAAGCACAACGCATGACCACTCACTCAAGCCCGGCGCCGAACCTTCTCGTGCACCAGCCACCGCACCAGCGTCGCACCAACCTGCTCATCCCAAAGCAATTCAAGATGCCCTCGATCTCGCATGATCTGCCGACGAGCGGCGGGAATACCGAGTTGCCAGGCCGGATCGGGATGATCGCCAAGCGCACTGGCCAGCGGTACGAGGCCATCACCGATGAACTGGTTCGCGCGTTCGTGATCGACGGGATCGAGTCTTGCGGCCATCGCGAAACACGGGATGTGACTTGGCAAGGGCACGGGACGAGGGTCGCCGGGAAGAATCCTGCCATGTCGGAGATCCTGGATACCGGCGCTGCGGGTCTTTCCGATTTTCGCGAAGGGAGACAAGTACGGGCTCAAACCAAGAATCTGATCCAGGTGGAATCCGCCGCGTTCGAGCGGTGCGCCGTGATGTGGTGAGCCGAGAACGATCATTTGCGTCACCTGGCGCAACCATCGTGATTCGGCTGATTGGGCGCACGCGCTACGCGCGACGAGTCCGCCCATGCTGTGACCAATCAGCACCAGATCGGGTGGCGCATCGTTCCAGTTCGAGATCAGCGAATCCAGCAGGACAGCAAGCGCCGCGCCGTTGTCGTGGATGTGACGACCGCTGTTGTAGTGAAGGTGCAAGACATCGGCCGCCACCTCGGTGCGGAATCGATCGGCATGGCTGTAGCCATTGCGTCGCCATTGGCCATCGTTCATGCACAGGCCGTGGATCAGCACAATGAGCTTGCTGCGTGGCGCACGGCCGAGGGATTGCGTGAGCGACGCCACCGGCGACCGCACATCAATCTGCTGACCCTCGACGCGAAGCGTCATCGGAATGGCCAGTGGATTGCCGGTGGCCTCAAGGTGATCGCCATGGATACCATTGATGATCGCAACTAGGAGGTTGCGTGTGTCGTGGTCCTTCGATCCGGGCAGCAAGCCATTCAGCGGACGCAGCACCCCGTCGATGCCAAAGCCCACGCCGTGCATCACCGAACGAACGTTACGATAAACGAACCCTGTGATGCCGTTCGTCTTGGTCTTGCCTGCCGTACTGATGGGAGCACGAACCGATCGGATCGATTCATGGAGGTGCTCGACGACATCCGTGACACCGAGCGCCGCATCGACACCGAGGCGCAGTGCGCCGCGCAGGTCGTCGATCCAGCCGGTGCCGGCTGATTGTCCGACGGCAGCGCGATCCGGCAAGCGTGGCATGCGGAACGCCGAGTGAATCCGGGGCATGGCGAGCAGCTCCTTGGAAGACGACAGTGAGTGTTTACGCCAATCGGCGAGAGTAATCACGTCAATTGCGCCGCACCGGTAGCGGGTCGATCGCCAGTTTGTGGGAGCGGCTTCAGCCGCGAATCAATCTTGCCCTGACCCAGCCCGATCGCGAGACTGGTTCGCGCCTAAAGGCGCTCCCACAAGGTTCGCGACGTCATTGGCAATACCCTTCGGCTACCGCGGCTTCGGTTCCGCCGCCAACCTGTAGGAGCGGCTTCAGCCGCGAACCAATCTTGCCCTGACCCAGCCCGATCGCGAGACTGATTCGCGCCTAAAGGCGCTCCCACAAGGTTCGCGACGTCATTGGCATTACCCTTCGGCTACCGCGGCTTCGGTTCTGCTGCCAACCTGTAAGAGCGGCTTCAGCCGCGAATCAATCTTGCCCCGACCCAGCCCGATCGCGAGATTGATTCGCGCCTAAAGGCGCTCCCACAAGGTTCGCGACGTCATTGGCAATACCCTTCGGCTACCGCGGCTTCGGTTCTGCCGCCAACCTGTAGGAGCGGCTTCAGCCGCGAATCAATCTTGCCCTGACCGAGCCCGAACGAGAGATTGATTCGCGCCTAAAGGCGCTCCCACAAGGTTCGCGACGTCATTGGCAATTCCCTTCGGCTACCGCGGCTTCGGTTCTGCCGCCAACCTGTAGGAGCGGCTTCAGCCGCGAATCAATCTTGCCCTGACCCAGCCCGATCGCGAGACTGGTTCGCGCCTAAAGGCGCTCCCACAAGGTTCGCGACGTCATTGGCAATACCCTTCGGCTACCGCGGCTTCGGTTCCGCCGCCAACCTGTAGGAGCGGCTTCAGCCGCGAACCAATCTTGCCCTGACCGAGCCCGATCGCCAGATTGATTCGCGCCTAACGGTGCTCCCACAAGGTTCGCGACGTCATTGGCAATACCCTTCGGCTACCGCGGCTTCGGTTCTGCCGCCAACCTGTAGGAGCGGCTTCAGCCGCGAATCAATCTTGCCCTGACCCAGCCCGATCGCGAGACTGATTTGCGCCTAAAGGCGCTCCCACAAGGTTCGCGACGTCATTGGCATTACCCTTCGGCTACCGCGGCTTTGGTTCTGCTGCCAACCTGTAAGAGCGGCTTCAGCCGCGAATCAATCTTGCCCTGACCCAACCAGATCGCCAGTTTGATTCGCGCCTAAAGGCGCTCCCACAAGGTTCGCGACGTCATTGGCAATACCCTTCGGCTACCGCGGCTTCGGTTCTGCCGCCAACCTGTAGGAGCGGCTTCAGCCGCGAATCAATCTTGGCTTGATCCAGCACGATCGCAAGATTGATTCGCGCCTAAAGGCGCTCCCACAAAGTTCGCGACGCCAAAGTGACACCGAATCGAGCCGACACGAAACGCGGTAACGCGGTCTGATAACGCTTAGTGCCGACGCCCATTCCAGGCTGGCGCTCCGACCGGTATGAGCCGGCCGGCTTCCACTCGGAGAACGCTATGATCAACCGTCACATTTCGATGGCGGCGCTCCTCGCCGTCTTCTGTATTGCACTCACTGCGCATGCGGCAGAGAAGCCCGCTGCCGCCAATGATGCCTGCGCCTTTCCAACTGCGCCCCTGGCCACGCAGGAGGAAACGGCTTGGCGGATCTTTGTCGCCATGAATTGCAAAGCCAGCTCGGGCGCCCTGACTTGGGAAACATGGACAACCCAGGCGTGCTTGAACAATCCATCGGACTGCAAGGGATTTGGCCGCTTCCATCAAAGCCAGTTGCGCAATGGTTCGGGCTCAGACGATCCGAAACGCACACAGGGCTGCTCGCCAATGACGGTTAGTGGCGACAAACACTTGCTTGATCCATTTGTTCCAACCAACCTCAGCACCAAGCCGGTGTTCTGCGAAGAGGTCACCGTCAATCAGCCGGAAATGGATTACGCGCGTCCGAAGGGCTTGCTCTCCGCAAATGGACAAACCGATTATCTATTCAGCCAGAAGGGCACAATCACCTTCCCAACCAAGGCCATCGAAGTAAAGGTCGACTGGGTCCCCGCATCGTCGTTCACCAATGCGAAATTCGACTGCACCAAACGGAACGGGCAAATCTACCTCGAAGAGATCGAAGGGGTCTGCTATGCCATGGCATCCGTGCATATCAGCTCAAAGTTGTATCCGAACTGGCTGTGGGCCACCTTTGAGCCGCAGTACGCCATCACTAATCCTAATCGATGCAACTTAGCGCTCTACAACGCCTGCTACGACCCTTGGGGGTCCGACCCGGCCGAGTCCGATGGCCGCAACACCAACACGACGCCCGCTTTGCAGGCTCTGTTCACGGATGCCGGTACAGCGCTCGACCCGGCATTCCAGAACTATCGACTGACTGGTACTCAAACCGAGTTCAATCAACCCGAGACGAGCAACGCCATGCTGGGCAACTCGTTTACCGAGTTCAATGCCCAAGTGAAACCGCAGGAGGCCTCCTGCATTACCTGTCACGCTTACGCGCAACGCGACGCCAACGGCAATACGCCCGGCGGGGGCGCGCCGAAGGGTGATGCGAAAATTGGCACACCATCGATCTTGACCGGACACAAGTCATTGGACTTCTCCTGGTTCCTGGGCTTTGGCGTCCCAACACAAGCCTGCCAAGACATCAACGCCGGACCGATCTTCAGCAACAACGACGCCAAGACGAAGTGTCCAGCCGTTTGTGCGGTGGCATTGCGAACGTGGAAAGGACAATGGACCACGACCGAGCCCGGGGTCCAGTCAGTTTGTGGGTGCTGTCTTTGATCGCTATAGGGCGATCGTGAGACTTGAAATCGCTGTCTAAGGAGCCTCTGAACAAGTTCAGAGGCGATGCGGGCCATGGATGGCCCGCCCAGAATCAAGCACGCAAGTGCTTGATTCTGGAGCACCGAGTCCGGACACGTGCCGGACTCGGTGCGGGTCTGAAAGTCCAGGATGGACTTATTCAGACCCTCCCTAAGGCGCCCGGCGCTCTCATCGCATGTGAAGTACCGTCCTGCCCTGACATTCGTCAGGGCAGGCGCTGATTCAGTCCGCTCTGGACTTTCAGTTCGAACCGAGTCACGGTCTGCGCCAAAGGCTGCAGCAGCGCCGCATCGCTGCCGTGATCAACCGAGCCCTGGGTACCGACCGAAGTAGATCAGCACGAACGCGACGGTATTCGACACACCATGCGCGACAATCGGGACCGTCAAGTTGCGACCCGTGGCCAAGAACACCACGCCGAGCAAGAAGCCACTGAGTCCCTCTTGGACCCAGCCGCTGATGCCTTGCTCGGTGTGGCCCCAGCCAAACAGTGTGCTGGACAGCACGAGGCTCCAACCCCAGGCCCAACGCGAATTCCCGAACAGGCCAGCCAACCGATGCATCAGGAAGCCGCGAAAGCAAATCTCCTCGCCAAACGCTGCCAAGACCCAAGACAAGCCCAAAAACAATGCGAGCAGCAGGAGATTGCCTTGGATGGCCTTCAACTCGGAATAGTCTGGCTCAACACCGAATGCGTGGCTGATCAGGGGCGTTGTCACGAAGACCGCAAAGCACTCCATCGCGATGCCGATCGCGATACCGATCAGGATGGCCTGAAGAAGCTTTGGTGGCCGCGAGAATCCGATCGATGCCCAACGCTGCCGTGACCAATACAGCGCCAGCGCAATCAACGGCACCAAATAGAGTGTCTGCGAAATCGGCAACCAGCCAACCGCATCACCCACGACAATCAGCACGAACAACGCTATTTCCAGCAACCACTGCGGCGATCTGCGCGAGACGGATTCACTCATACGGGGCACTCCATACGCTGATTACTCGAACCCATTCGCAAACAGATTGTCTGGAATCGGCAGCAACGTGACCGCGACGCCAAGATAAGGGATCGGCACGTTGGGGTCGAACTGACGCGCGTACAGCTGGCCGGCTGTCAACGCTGGGCCAGAGCCAATGTCGAGACTCAGCTCCGCATTGGTGTTGCTGAATACCTGCGCGTGCAAAGGGTAGGGCTGAATGCCGCTGCCGCCCGGAAAATTGTAGCGGGCGAACGACGCTACCAAAGTCTGATTCGCGGTCGCAGTGGGTTGCGAAATCGCAACCGTTAGCGGGTCGGCACTATCACCAAACTGAAACCCGCTCCGCTCGACAAATGGCGCCGCCGGACTGTTGCCGCTGAACTCCTCGCCAATGCCGCAGAGCTCCCGGCCATTGGTGCCGCCGCTGGCAATCGACACCGTCACCGACACGGGGGCACTTTGCAGACGCGTCACAAAGACCTGCATCGCGACCGTCCCGCCGGAAATTGCTTGCGAGACATTGCCCACCGAGGCGTACGTATTGCCAGCAGAATCGACAATGTTCACGGCACCGGTGCTGTCGGTGGCGGTAACGACGACCAACAGATTACCCACGGTCGCGGTATCGTTTGGAAAGAGGATGTAGTTGGCCGAACCACCGGCAATGGTGGTGCAGGTTCCGCCGCTGAAATTCTGCACGAACACTGGTGCAGCGTGGGTAGCCCCAGCCGACATGAGCAACAACAGCACTGGCAATCGCATGGACGTCTCCGTGTGTTGATTCGTACCCCATTTGGTAGCCAAAGCATCGCGCCAATCCAGCCGAACGGTGAGTGTCATTTGGCAGGGGGCGCGTTGCCCGTTGCGGCGCGACGCGTGATCACAATTTGAATCCGCAATGAGGTCAAGCGGACCATCGCGCGAGGCGATGGTGCCCGAATCATCGAACCCGAGATCATGGTCGCCAAACCCGTTCGGAAACCGCAAGCACTCCGCGCGCTGAAACAGACTTAACCAATTCCTCGATTGGACCAGTCGAGGGCAGAGTCACTTCGGACACCCGCAATCCGCTCCCACCCGCTCGCCAATTGGGGCCCGTCACGCTAAGCTGACTCGCGACAAAGTTCGGGTTGCTTGCCATGAACAACGCCATTGCCACCGAAGCACCGAAGAGTCCTTGTTGGTATTGCCAAGCGCGCCAAGCCGACCTGCATTCGCTCGCATTTCCGTTCTGGTCCAATCGGGATGAGCGCGTCGTCGTCGTCATCATTCCGCGGTGCGGGTATTGTTACCAGCACCACGAACAGCGGCGGGTTCCGGACGCGGCGATCCTGATTGGGGCGGTGTTCAGCTCACTCCTGCTGGCCAAGTTGCTGCTGGCAGCATTTGGGCCTACTTCGGACACAGCGCAGACACTGAGTATGGTCGCAGCGCTAATTCTAGGTGTCTTGGTCGGGGTTATGGGCGCCTCCCAGCTCGGGGTTCGGCGTAGTACTGCGGCAGGCACCAAACCGAAATCCCGCTACCTGGAGCATCCAACCTTTCAAGAGCTGAGCCATGACACGGCAAACTGGCGAAACCGATTCAGCGCCGCCGATACTGGCAGCGCGCATCGTTCTGAAACGGCAGCCGATCAGCGGATTGCCCTTCAGGGCAAACCATTGCTGGCAAACGCTGCTGCGGCGCTGGAGCAAGCTATTTGCGATGCGGGCATCGACGCGTGACCAGAGCTGGCCCGTAAGCGCCCAAACAACCGTCGTTTACCAGACCATTGGATCAACGCAGCACTGAGCGTATTCCTGTCGGCAAGAGACCACGCAGAACAAGGGGCGTCGCGATCCAGGGTCCAGAAAACAAAGGGCGCCAATTCAGGGCGCCCTTCGTACGATCACCCGCTGATCAGTGAGCAATCACTGCACATTGAGCGCGACATCATCGAGCACAAACGACGTCTGCGCAGACGAGTCTTCGGTCGCACTGAACCGCACGCTAACCGTCTGGCCGATGTAGGCGCTGAGGTCGCAATTGGCACCCGCGGCATACGCCGTGTTCTTGTTTAGATTCGATAAAGTTGAGCAGGTTTTCACCACCGTCCCACCACTATTCAGCACCGCAATCGTCAGCTTGTCGTACTGCGTGCTGGTGGTGGTCTCGGCCGTATCGATCTTGTAGTAGAACGCGAGCGTCGCCGCGGTCTTGCCCGCGGGAATCGCAATGGATTGGGAAACCGTTTCGGTCGACGTGGTGCCATTGCCGCCAAGCCACGCGTAGTAGCTGCCAGTGCGGGGCGTCTTGGTGGCGGCATTGCTGATCGCGCCAGCCGTGCCAGTCCATGTCGTCGCGCCGGATTCAAACCCTGGGTTCAGCAGGATCTGCGTCTGAACACCCGCAACGGTGTAGCTGCCCGTAAGGCTGACACCGGAGAACGCAGCATAGGCTTTGAGCCGCACGTAGTAGGTGCCGGCCTGGGCGGTCGTAATCGTGCATGTCTCGGCATTGCTGCTGCCATTGGATCGGCAGTCATAGACCGAATCGGTCGACACGGCGCCAAACCGCGCGTAGAGATCGGCATCACCGGTGCCACCGCTACTGACAAACTTCAAGTTGGCAGCCCCCGCGGGCACCACCATGGTGTAGCTCAGCTCAGCATTCAAAGCGGCCGCCAAGCCGGTCACCGCCACTCCGTTCTGCAGCACGTTTCCGCCGCTGGCCACCGTGACGCTGCTCGACTTGGTGTTGGTCGCACCGGCGTTGTCGGTGACCGTGAGCGTGACGGTGTAGGTGCCCGCCGCTGCATAGGTCTTGCTTGGGTTGATGGCGGTGCTCGTGGTGCTGTCACCGAAGTTCCACGCGCGGGACGCGATCGTGCCGTCGCTGTCGGTCGAGCTGTCGGTGAATGTCGCAGTCAGGCCACTCGTTGCAACGCTGAAGTTCGCGACCGGGGCCGCATTGGTACTGGCCGTTACCGTCACCGATTTCGTTACTGTGTTCGTCAGCCCACCATTGTCGGTCACTGTCAGCTGCACGTTGTAAGTGCCGGCGGCCGAGTAGGTCTTGCTCGGGTTGGTGGTGGTGCTGGTGCTGCCGTCGCCGAAATTCCACGCGCGCGCCGTAATGCTGCCATCGGCGTCGGTTGACGAATCCGAGAACGTTGCCGTCAAGCCGCTGGTGACCACGCTGAAGTTCGCAACAGGCGCCGCATTGGTTCCACTCACGATGGTAAAGATGACCGCATTCGGCGTACCCGCCTTGCCGCTGGCGTCTGTTGCTTGCACATAAGCCAGGTGCCGGCCGACGGCGAGGCCGGTCGTCGATATGGTTGCGGTGACCGTTTCGGTATTGGCATTGAAGCTGCCATCGCTCGCACTCATCGTGATTGGCGTGGCGCCAACGCTACCCGGCAGCTTGTCGAGGGTGACCGTCGCGGAGGCAATGTTCTGAATGGTCTCGGTGCCATTGGTCTGATTGAAGCGGCTGTCGTTGACCACGGCCGAGATCGTGACCGACGCACCTGGGCTGACCGTGGTTGCCGACGCGCTGACCGAAACAGTATCCGGCCCGGCGGGCGTGTTGTAGGGCGAGCTCAGATTGCGCGCAGCGTACTTGAGCGCAGCCAGATTTTTTGGCAGCGTGGTGTTCTGGAACGTAGTACAGGATTCGAAGAACGCAACGCCCAGCTCGATTGTGTAGGCCGGCACACCCAGGCTGCCGTAGAAGTTGTCATCGGTCGCACCATCGGTGGCGTACAACTGGGCCGACTGCTGTGGCGTGTAGCCATTGAACCAGGCGAGACGTCGGCCAAGCGTGCGCAGCGGCACGGAATTGGGCGACGCCGTGCTCGTGTCTCCCCAGGGCCATAGGACCAGCTGAGAATAGCTGTGAATGTCCATGAAGATGCCCTGGTAGTCGCTCGGCGCGGCCACTGACACCGTATCGACGCGACGGTCCGGAAAGATGCCGCCCGTATAAGCGCCGTCGGTGCCCTTGGTGCCCGCAACATATTGAATGAGGTTGCGGGTTTCTTGTTCAGACGCTGCGGTTGGGCCGCGATAGGTCTCGTTGCACGGGTCGCCACTCGAACCGCCCGCGACCGTGCTCCAGTGGTACGCAAAGTTGCGGTTCAAATCTGTGCCAAAGCTGGAGCTTGAGCAGCTGCCGTTCGTGTTGTTGGTGTTCTTGCGCCAGGACGAGCCAGCCTCGGCCTTCTTGCGGCCGTCCGGGTTCGCCTGCAGCACGAGGTGAAAGCGATAATTGTCGACGAGCCAGGTCGCCTCGGAATCCGTGCCGTAGCCATTGATCAGCCATTCGCCGAATCGGGTCAACAGTTCGGCGGGTGTGTACTCGCGCGCGTGGATCGACCCGAACACCACCATGTTTGGTTTGTTCGGCAACGTTGCGTCCGTCGCGCTGTTAGTGATGCGCAGCACCTTCATTGTGTAGCCGAGTGCCGCATTCCGGTTTTTTTCGAAACTCGGGCCGATATCGATGATGCTCGCCAGGTTTGGCTTGCTGGCGACCAAGCTGTTCATGGTCGTATAGGTTTCTTCAACGGTGCGATAGCACGTGTATCCGGGAATGCTCTTCGCGCTGCCGGCGAGCCGCACTGCCGTCTCGAAGGCTTGCAACTTGTCGGTGAGCACGCGGTCCACGCTCACTTCAAAGCTGGCTTCTCGCAGCGCCAGAATGTCGGCGGCGTTGGCCTCGGTGCGAAACTCGCGACTCTTCGAGTCGACGATCAAATGCTGGAACTGCGAAGCGGCCGCTTGCAGCTGTGCCTGGTTCCGATACTTGACGACAACGAACTGACTACTGTCGGTGCTTGCTGCCGCCATCACGTGCGCGGAAAAAAGGCACAGCACCACCGCGCAAAACCTTGCGAGTCGCTTCATGTTTCTGATTCTCCCAAAATTGACGCAGCGTCCTCCCCGACGCTGCTGACAGCCAATCAGGACCCGCACGGGTGGTCCTGGAGACCCGTGCCGACCTCATGCGTGTTCCCTGGCGGCCCGCTGCGATCATTCGTCGTCAGGCTATTTGCCGGTCAGGTGCCGTGAGCAATACCAGTATTTGTCACAAAATGAATCGCGCAGTGCACAAACTGTGAAGACTGCCGGCCTGAATGCATCTGATTTGCAATGGGAGTGAGGCGTTTGGGCGGTCTGCAGGCGTTGGCGTCATGGCAGGCGTGGTCAACGCGAACTGACGAGTGGCATTACTCGTGCGGTCTGCTTGTGACTAGAATCGCGGCTCTAACGCTGCAAACAGGGCCCCATGTTGCCATTTCCGAGACCGTTTCTTCCGGCCTGTCTAGCGCTGGCTGCCGCCTTTGTGCCAGACAGCAGTCAGGCCGTCGTCACGCCGATCCACGATGTGCAGGGCAATGGCAGCGCCACGCCGATTCCGGGCACTACCGTCGAAGTTCAAGGCGTCGTGACTGCCAATTTTCAGGGCGCTGGTCGCCTGCGTGGCTTCTTTCTCCAGGAGCGCGACGCCACGGTGGATGCCGACCCGAATACTTCGGAGGGCATCTTCATCTTCTGCAACGCATGCGCGACGGGTGCGCTGGAGGGCACGCTGATGTCGGTGACCGGCACGGTGTCCGAGTTCAATGGCATGACCGAGATCACGTCGACCTCGGTGGTGTTACTGGATGGTGGCAACCATCTGGCCGAAGTCACACCGGCGACGATTGACCTGCCCATCGCCGGGGTGGTGGACGACTATTACGAAGCCCGCGAGGGCATGAAAGTCCAGTTCGTCGACCCGCTTTCGGTGGGTGAGCATTTCCAACTCTTTCGTTTCGGCGAGGTCGAGCTTTACGAGGGCAGCCGGCCGCGGCAATTCACCGAGTTCAACACGCCAAGCGTGTCGGGCTACGCGGCGCATTTGGACGCGCTCGCCCGGCGCACCATTCTGATCGATGATGAGAACAATACCGAGAACGCGCCGCTCACGGCGGCCAATGGCTCCCAAGCCATCTTCTATCCGCGCGCCAATGCGGGGTTCTCAGTGGGTACGCAGGGCGTCGACTTTTTCCGGGCCGGCGATCAGGTCCAAAGTCTGATCGGGGTATTGCATTGGGATTTCGCTGGCGTTACCGGCACGAGCGCCTGGCGAATTCGCCCGACGCTGGCGAATCCGGTCACGTTCACGGTTGCCAATCCGCGGCCAGCCGACCCGCCGGTTGTTGACGGTGCGATTACGGCCGTCAGCATGAATCTCCTGAACTATTTCACGACCATCGATACCACATCGAGCAACACCACGGGCCCCTGCGGACCAGCGGCGACGGTGGACTGTCGGGGTGCCGATTCGGTTGCAGAACTGATTCGCCAGCGCGAGCGGACATCGATCGTGATCTGCGATCTGAACGCCACGATCTATGGACTGGTGGAACTGGAAAACACCACGCCCAGCGCCAGCATTTCTGATTTGCTTGGCGCGGTGAACACCCGCTGCGGTGGCGCCCACCCGTATGCGTTTGCGAATACCGGCGGCACCTTGGGGCCGGATGCGATTCGCGTTCAGCACATCTACCGCACGGGCATTGTGTCGCCAGTTGGCTCGCCAATATCCGATCTCGACCCGATCCATAGCCGCCCGCCCTCGGCGCAAACCTACGATGTCGTAGACGCGACCAACCTTGCGTTTGGGCAGCGCTTCACGGCGGTGGTCAGTCACTTCAAGTCGAAAGGCTCAAGCGCCGGCTTGCCCGGCGACGACGATGCCAACGATGGCGCGGGCGCGTCCAACGCTACGCGGACGGCGCAAGCCAATCGGCTGATCACATGGATCAACACATCGGTGTTGCCGGCTACGGGCGACCCAGACGTGTTGCTCCTTGGCGACTTCAATTCGTATGCGCAAGAAACGCCCATCACCGCGCTCACCGGCGCTGGCTACCAGGATCTCATCAGCACGCGACTCGGGGCGACCGCCTACTCCTATCTGTTCGATGGTCAGGTTGGGCATCTGGATTACGCGTTTGCCAACGCCGCGCTCGCGACGCAAGTGACCGGAATCGGCATTTGGCACATCAATTCGGATGAAGTCGAATTGTTCGATTACAACGACGACATTCGCGACACGCCCGGCGAAGCCACGTTCGAAGAAGAGCCGAATGGCGCTGCCCTGGTGCCGCCGCGTGTTCTATTTCAGGCGGCGTCGCCATATCGTGCCTCCGATCATGACCCGGTGATGGTCGGCCTGTTCGGGCTGCCGGATCCGATGTTCCAGAATGGTTTTGAGTGACGGCATACACTTCGGCGCCATAAGGCCGTCGAAGCGACCCATTTGAAACACGCATCAGATTGAAGCGGCGTTCGGCAGCTGATTCCCGTAGCGCCGCTGGCGGGCAGCGTGGCGTGGGTCTTGCTACGCTTCGTAGGCCATTCACACCACTCCAATCACGATGACTAGCCCCTATGAACCACCCAGTGCGGAGTTGGGCGTCCAGCCGAAGCGCCGGGACGCTGCCGATTTGATCTTGCGCATCGCTTCGGTCGCGATGTCGCTTATCACCGCGGGCGGCATCACGCTGGTTGTGCCGCAATTCAAGCCTGTGATCCAGGGATTTGGCGACGATCTGCCGCTATTGACCCAACTGGTGGCTGATTACACCTTTCTGGTCTGGCTGCTGCCAATTCTGACGTTGGCGGTTGCGCTTGCTTGGCCCAAACCAAGGCAACGGTTTCATCTGAGCATTGTGTGCGGTTTCGTCCTATCTGGAATAACCTGGGCGTTAATGATCTACGCCATGTATCTGCCGATCTTCAACATGGCAGCCGAAGTGTGATGAGCGCTTGTTGGCGCAACGTTCGGATTGATGTCGGTGTTGGCGCGTTGCGGCGATCGTATTCAAGGCGGTTCCCGAGACCCATCGCTTGGCCTGAAGTATCGCCAGCATGACGAATCCGTTCGGTGCGCCCAACGCAAAGGTTGGAACGGTGCCTGCCGCCCGGCGCGGCGATCGGACGATCCTGATCACGGGGTTGCTGCTCACGACGTTCAGTGCCACCGTGATCAGCCTGGTCGTGCCCCGAGTCGCTGCGTTCTATGAAGCGCTTGGTTCGGCGCTGCCGATTCTGACCTTGCTGTGTGTACAGTTCTATCTTGTGGCGTGGCTGATGCCGGTGTTGGTCGTCGCCATTGCCGTAGTCTGGCCAACGCCAACCCAGCGCACATTCTTGTTGAATGTGTTCGGCATCATGCTGCCGATTGCGATATTGCCCTTGGTGTTCTTCGCGCTGTACCTGCCGATGTTGCAGTTGGCCGAAACGCTGTAGACGTTGATTCAGCGAGTTCTCAAACCGATGCATCGGTTGCGGATGTCCAGAGCGTGCGCAGTTGCTCGCGTTGTCGTGATGTCAGGGCGGGCAGCCTTGCTGCTTGAAGATTGTCTTCGAGATGATGTGGCTGCTTGGTGGCAGCCAGCACGCAGGTGACGGCTGGGTGCGCCATCACAAAGGCGAGAAAGACCTGAGCCCAACTAGTCAGTCCGAGCTCTTTGGCAGCGTCGGGAACATTCAGGCCGCGAACCGACTCAAACAAGGCGCCCTCTTCGAACGGGCGATTGATCAAGACGGCAACACCGGCGTCGGCTGCCATCGGGAGTAGCCGCGTTTCTGCGTGTCGATCCGCGATGCTCAAATTGACTTGAATGAACTCCGGCTTCAGCCTGGTGATCAAACGCTCCAACTCGGCATGAGCGCTGTCCTGATAGTGCGTCAGACCGACATAGCGAATCCGACCCTCGGACTGCAGCGCCCGCAGCGTTTCGATATGCGTCTTCCAGTCCAGCAGATTGTGAATCTGCAGCAGGTCCACATGACCCATGCGCGCAATAGACGTGTCGATCTGCCGCCGTCCCGGCTCGCGCCCAGTGGTCCAGACTTTGGTGGCCGTGAACAGCGGCTCAGATGGCTTCAGGTCCGACACCAATGTGCCGACAGCAACCTCCGCATCGCCGTACATGGGGGAGCTGTCGATAAGCCGCCCGCCTGCGCCGACGAACGCGCCGAGTACCTGCCGCGTCGGACCATCGTCCGCAAAGCGCGCCCAAGTACCCAGACCCAAGATCGGCAAAGGCCGCTGATCCGCCGGAATCAAGCGCGTGCGAAGAGGCAGCGGCGCGTTGGCAGACGTCTGCATAGGCGAGAACACCATGGAACCCAGGCCCAGAGAATACGCCAAGAACGATCGACGATTCGGCATGGAGGCTGCCTCCGCAAGATTCGGGACGCGAGCATCTTGACGCATCGATAAACCGTCGGCCCGTGGCGAAAGCAACAGAACTACGAGCCGCGACGTGCTGGCGCCAAATCAGGGAGGTGATGACGCCAATCCGAGTGCATCAACATCGCGCTCGGAAGATTGACTATTCACTCAAACGAGTTCCGAAAGACATCCGCCGCCGGGCTGCCACCGGCACACACCATGTCACCCGAGCTCGACTGAAGCGATATCACGCCACCATCAATGGCGAAGTCTGGTCGACTCAAATACAGCGACCGCCCCAGCCCGTCATAGACCAGTCTGTATGACGACACCACCAGACTCCCACCGGATTGCCGCTGACACTGACTGAGCTGCAACGGCGTCTGGAAGGTAATCTGCCCGCCGCTGGAAAAGACCATCGCGCCAGCTGGTAGCGGATAGGTGTAGTTGTCGAGGCGAAGCAGGAAGGGTTCGTCACTCTTCCAGCCAGCGCCCAGAGTGGCCTGGAGTGGCAAGAGCCAACTCGCCGCGGTCGTTAACAACCAAACGCTGGATCTCATTCGTGTTCCTCCGTCCTGACAGTCTCTTCGATATTCGGGGGGCGCATCCCGTGCATTGCGCCCAGAATTGAGCGCAAATGAAGGTCAGAGCGAGCGTCGGCCGTGTCGCGTGCCATTGGAAGTGGTGCTGACAGCACAATAGGCCGCATGCATTGATGGAGAACCTGAATGGTCTCTAAAAGCGATGGTGCGCGACCTTCGCAATCGAGCATTCCCACACAGAATGTGAACGCCGCACCATCTACGTTGGACCGGAGCTTGGGGCTGTTTCGCAGCCTCTCACGACTCAAGGAGGAATCGATGTGAGCATGTCCAACTCGACTACGAGACTGCAATGGCGCGATGTCAATGCATCGCAGAGAACACCGAAACCCCTCAGACTGTTTCACATCGCGTATGACGAAGCGACGCGTGCCGACGTGCCTGCTGGATTTGAGTTGATGGACCACTCGGACAACGAGCGAAGTGATTGGCGGGAGTACTGGCCGATCCGTCGGTTCCTGAAAGGTCATCTCCAAGGCGCTGCGGTTGACGACGATTCCTGGTTTGGGTTCTTCTCGCCCCGATTCAAGGAAAAAACCGGATTGACGCCAAGCCAAGTGACTGCGTTCGTCGAATCGAGCGCACCAGCGGTGGATGTCGTCACTTTCAGTCCTCAAGCAGACATGGGTGCGTTCTTTCTATCGCCATTTGAACAGGAAGAGATGTTTCAACCTGGCTTCATCGCAGCGAGTCAGGCGTTTCTCGGGGCGATCGGTGTAAATGCCGATCTCAGCAAGATCGTCATGGATTCTCGGCAGATCGTGTTCTCGAATTACTTCGTAGCCAAGAAGCCTTTCTGGCGGCGCTGGATCGACATCAACGAAAAACTGTTCGCACTTTGCGAAGGCGAAAAGGGGCCTAAATTCGAGGCATTGCGAGCGTCATTGACGTCCCCGACTCAGTATCCGGGTGGCGTGCAGCGGAAGGTGTTTCTGATGGAACGAATCGCCTCGTTGATTCTGACTCTGGAGCCAAGCTGGCGCGTAAGGGCGTACAACACGTTCGATTGTGCCTGGTCAGCCACGGCACTCAATCAGTACAAACACGAAGCAGTATTGAGTGATGCCCTAAAAATCGCAATGCGAGAGCAGGGGTTCAGTCAGTACTATGCCGCGTTTTCGGCGATCCGGCAGAGGGTTTGTTGAAGGCTATGCGCTGCACAGCGACTCTCCAATTACATGAGCTTGGTGATAATACGAAGGAACTTACCAATGTTCCCCTAAGACTGCCGGGATGTATCGAGCACCAAACTTTTCTATCATTGCCGGTAGGATGACTCCATCAGATGCTTCGGACTTGTCATGCCACCAGCCCACACGTTCCCAGACTGAACGTGTTGCTACTACCTGAAGACAGTCGATGTAGTCTGCAAGTGGCGGTATGCCGGTGCTTATTATCCCTCGGTGTGTCGCTTTTCGATCTCGCCAGAATCCGATTCGACCATTAAAGCATCGCCCTCTCATCACAATTGCAAATACTAGAACGTCAGGATTGTCAATCATCTCAGACATCGGGGCGGGCTCAATTGGAGCGCGAGATGCTGAGTGAATTACTTCTAGTGCCCTCGGGTAGAGCACATTGTCGGCGTTTAGGTTCAATATGTATTTGCCCCTTGCTGCTTTCATCCCAATCTCGCGGAGCGAATGCCCCCAGTCACCTGCACGGGTCTCTGTAGCCCTCACGGCAATCGGAAAAGAGAAGTCGCGCGGATCTGGTAGCGGCCTCTGCTCGGGACCATCGTGAAAGAGCAGCACTTCGAAATCCTTGAACGTCTGACTCGACAGGCATCTGAGGCTGCGGGCCAGCTCTGAGTCAGAGACCGACCTGTCGTAATGCGGAATGACTATTGAAAACGTGGGCGAAGCCATTGTTTCGGAGCCTTCAAATTTTCCAGAGCTATTGAGAGCGTACCAAAGCCAAGAAGAAATCTGGATCAACTCTTGTCGAGGGTAGCTGCTAAGGGGTTTGCTGTACGACCCACGTTCTATACTAGCAACGGCTCTAAAAGGGCCAAGGAGTTCCAATTGGAACCGCAACTTTGTCGCTGAGCTTTTTCCAAACCTCTTCTCTTTGAATGACGAATTGACCGGCTTCGACTGTCGTTCCTCTTAGTATCAAGCTTTCGCCTGATAAGTAGAAGTCTGCTCGTCCACTGATTGCATTTCGTCTAACCAAGTTCCCTATCGGGCCTTCAAAGATTTCACAGTTCGGAATGTTGGCATTGGTGCACATAACAAATAAACGTAACTGTTCGCTACCGGGTTCCAAGTAGATGACTTGGTTGGAAACAGTCTCCCCTTCCTGAGCGAATCCTTCGCAACCAAAAGGATTTCCAGCGTCGTCAATGCACCTTATCTCAAACTGCGATGCATCGTCGTTCGGAAAGGGAATTGTTGCGACGGAGGGAACTGGCGAAGGTGTCCTCAAAAACCGGAATCTCTGTGTTGCAGGTGCAATCTGCATAATTCCGAGGTCTTGCTCTACCGGAAAAGCACTGCAATCTGGGCAATCCCTAGCCATCCGATATCTAGTTCTCTTCCACCGGCCAGAAACCCTTTGCGCGAGGGACGGCCCTGGAAAGGCATTTGTAAGTCGCTCAAGGGGAAGTGCTGTTTCCGAGGCTCTCAACAATCCGCGCGTAGGTGAAACAAACTCTATTGCGACTCCAGATGTCATATCAGAGCTCGGAATGAGAGAATTCTGTGTCCACGGGCAACCCCAACAGGTGCCGCCCGCGAATTCATACATTTCAGCCTGCGTAACTTTGCAGATAACCCCAGACGTCATTCTCACGTGTTCAGACGCTGGAACACACGGCCCCTGTGCGGTTGCCCATTTTGCCCTACCTGCGGCGTCATAGTAAAAAAAGGCGCCGAATGTATAGCCGCCCTTTTCAACTTCTAGCATCAATCCTGTCCCAGGTTGCGACGGGTCGAAGTAGCCTCCAGTTTCGGGGAGTATGGGGAAAATTGGTGTGCTTTGCCTGAACAGAACGAGGTCTGCGGATGCACCTTGCATCCACAAGAAAAGCAGGGAAGCTATCAGCCCCCTAATTGCGAGAGTTACTGGCAAGTTGCGCATATGATGTCACGAGCTTGCGGAGCGCCCCAGGTGTTGTAGGACACAGTCAAGAGGCGAGTGCCGGGTCGGTTCGGATTGGGCAAGTAGTCGTGAAAAACCAGTCCGCAGTAGTTTGGGGGTTGTGGGCCGTCGACATAAATCGTGGTTTCGTACTGTATGTCGCGATCATCCTTGCAGTCGTCTAGGTAGGACTGGTACTCAGCAGAATTGGCGTCCGGATTGTATTCGGCGGCGAACGCTGCACAGTCCTGATACGATCTTGATTGTCCAAGGTCTATTTCACGTGTGCCCAGTATGAGTGACGAGCCGAGTCCAGTGTTGTACTGAAAGACATTAGAAGCTAAGCAATGAGGGAACTCTGCGACTTTGACTTTGCCTGCGGGACAGGTTGGCGGCGTCCACCCGGCACCTCCTGCTTGGCATAGAAGGTTGCCGCTGCAAAGTCCTCGCACTATCTCGCCGTTTGTGCAGGTCCGAGTCGGGCCTGTGGGTTCGAGCGTCCCGCCGATATCGGGAAATCCAACGAGCGCTACGGCCGTAGCCTGAGGTGGTGCGGTACCGAGCCAATTTGCTAGCGCTTTCGTCCACGCACGCCCAGCCCCGGTCGCGGTTGTGCCGCCGGCGGGAAGCCATCCAGCCGGGATTTTACGTTCGGCTAGGGTGATGGCTGTGCGCATTGCGATGCCTTGAATGCCGTTGCTAGTGTTGGGGATTCCAATTCGCCGAAGTGCGCCCGTGGAATAGGGATTAGGAGCAGGCCCCGTAGCAAAAATGATCGCCCGAACCCGACCTTGTGCGAGGGTGGTATCGGCGAAGTTCTTTATGCCATTGATCGTATACACCGTCCCAAAAGGCGACTTACACAACGTCCCGTCTCGCCCAAACGCCGTCGGCAGCAGCCCTGCATTGATCAGCGTATCGCAGCCAATCCCTGTACGCGTGTCATTCGCCCAGCTCGCCACGTTGCTTGGGGTGTTTGTCCACGTCCGCACTGCGGCGACGATCTGATCCATTTCGCGGGCTTGGGCTTCGATCCACGTTTGGGCGAGGCGGGCGCGGGATTGTCGGAGTTGGTACTGGATGGCCAGGACACCGGCGATAGACACCAGGCCCAGGGCGATGACCAAGCTGACGAGTGAGAAGCCTTTGATGTGACGCATACGCGATCCTTGAACCGGGATTGTAACGTATCGTCAAGGCAGGGGCAGGCATCCCGCGAAAACATGGGGTTTTTCTGAGGATTGGCGGCAGTCGGGCGGGCAGGGCGCAGTCGACGCTGTTGCGCCAAACCCCCTCACCGCGGCGCCTGAAACGCCTGTTCCTCGTAAGGCTGCACGACGACAAACCCATCGCCTTTGAACGCCATTTGCACCGACTCCCCACTGGCGCGACCAATCAGGGTTTTGAAGCTGATGTCGGTCTTGAAATCGGGTTGCAGATTGGCCGACCAACATACGGTGGCGTTGGGGTCGGTGTAGACGGGACTGTCGGGTTTGACGCGCATCGTCAGCGGTTGGCCTTGGGTCATGATGGCGAGCAGGCCGCTGCCTTCCAACTGCAAATTGAAGAGACCGCCGGCAACCATGCCGCTGAGCTTTCGGGTCATCCGAATGTCCCACTTGATGCCATCTTGGAATGCCAGCAAATCGTTACCGTTGACCGTGATGGCTTCGTTCTCCAACTTGATCAGGCTGATCCGCTTGCCACCTTCCGCCAGATACAGGCGGCCGGAGCCCGTACATTTGGAGAGCTTCGCGCCTTCGCCGGTCAGCATCTCCTTGAAGAAGCGCGAGGCGCCGTGTTCAAACGCGCCTTCGCGCTCGAATTTCAGGCCGCCTCGATACGCAATCATGGCGCCAGCCTTCATCCAAACGCGCTGATTGAACAGCTTGATCTCGAGGATCCGGGGGTTTTCGAGCTCCCAAGGCTCGGGCGTTTCGACGCCCGCGTTCTGGCTCAGAAAGTCTTTGATGGTCTGTGCAGTCATGACGAGCGGTCCTTAACGTGCTGGCGGTGGCGGTGGTGGCGCCATCGGCGGCGCCGGCGGTGGCACATTGGGCTGGGCAGCTGCAGACTTGCCGCGACGCATCCAGATGACAAACGCCACGGCCAGCACCACCAGCGTGCCACCCAGCAGCGGGCGATAGAAGATCCAAGCAACACCAATCGTGACGACGGACAAGAAGATCGAGATCACCGCGCTGATCAACGCAACGCCCTTCTCGGCGAGATTGCCGAGAAACGGGACGATGTCCAACACACGAGTGATCGGTGCGAAGATGGTCATCAGGCCGATCCACATGACAAAGGTGCCGACGCCGCGGAGAATCCAGGTCAACATGGCATTGCGATCCTGGGCCGCTTGAAACATCTGCGCAGCCGTTTGCTTGCCGGATTCCACGAGCAGCAAGTCACGGCCATTGCTGGTGGTGAAGGGCAGTAAGACCTCGCGGTCTTGCTTCGCGACGACGCTGTAGTCGGCTTCCGGCTGCACGCGGTAGCGCACGCGCAAGTCGCCAACCTGCGGATCGCGGGAGTTCTGGCCGTGGTAATACTCACTATCGCCGGACTTCTGAAACTGCTCGAACTGGTCCGGAAAATCGATGGCGCGGTCGGCGTTGAGGTCCACCCAGCCGCCCAATTCTTCGCGGGCCTGGTCGCCCAGCACAAACGCGCCGAGGCTTGCGCGTTCGCTCAAGAATCGTTCCGACCGGAGCGGCCAGTCACTGGGATTTTCGTGGCCGGATTCGTACTCGAAATTGTCAGAGTCAACCTCTTCGTCTTCCCAATCCTTGTAATACGAATACGTCGTGCGCTTTTCGGTGCCGCCGCCGACCTTCTTGACCTCCTCGGTCTCTTTCTTTTCCTTCCACTGGAACATTTCCACTTCGCGCTTCAGGCCCAGGCCGCTCACAGTCACGCCGCTGATCGGGTCGGTCGGATCACTGTTCGACTCGACCTTGCCGCTGACGTGCACGAGCTTGCCTTGGTTGTCGGCGTTCAACGAATCCGCAATCACGCTGATCACTGTCGCAGCACCTTCCTCCAGTGATTTCGCGACGGACACCGCGTGTCCCTCGTTCAGCCACAGCACCGGAAAAGCGCCGACGAAAAACACAAAACCTACGATCATGCCTTTGATCGAATTGCCGAAGCGGCTGCCAAAGCCTGATTGGGTGACCACTGAAAATTTGTCCGCCACGATGACTCCCCGGAGATCGGTCAAGAAGTCGTGAGTGTCGCCGAGGTGTCAGGGCAGAGCAAGCCAGCCGGCGCCGCAAGGTGCGTGAATCGGGCTGGCCGAAAGTGGGTGGGCGTATCCGTGTCACCGGACGGTCGGAATGCGCCTGCTAGAATGTCGGCCCTAGCGATCTTTGGAGTCCGCATGCGCCCCGTCCTGCTCGTTTCTCTGTTGTTCGTTCTGACCGCGTGTGTCCCGCGTACGAAGCCTGATGCGCTGGCTCTTCGGATCAGCGCAGTGCGTGACTGTGTCGCCGCCGCGCCCGCGCCCGCGAACTACCCGATTCCAGCGTGCAGCTATCAGCCGTCGGCCGAGACGTTTCTACCGAAAAACGGCACGATGGGCGCGGTATGGCTGCAGCAGGCAATTGAATCGGATGCGACCATTCAGAGTGTCTACCAAGGCGCGGCGGCACAGCTGGAGGCGGCGCTGAAAGACCCCAGCCAGGCGCTCGCGTTGTCTGAGCAAACCAAAGTGGGCGCGACGGGCAAAGGCAAACCAGCGGCCATCATTGTCGATATTGACGAGACCATTCTGGACAATGACGCGTTCAATGCCCGCGGTCTCCGCAACCGGCTGACAACGTTCAACGAAGCCTACTTCGAATGCTGGGGTGACGAGAAGAAGGCCAAGGCCTATCCGGCTGCCCGCGAATTCTTGACCGCGGCCGCGAAGCGTGGCGTGACCGTATTCTTTGTGACCAACCGGCGCGAGGATCAGCGTGCCCCGGTCGTCCAAACGTTGATCGCCGAAGGGTTTCCGGTGCTCGATGGCGGTGCCAACGTGATCTTCCGCGGCTTCGGCGCGGGCGAGAAGGACGGCAGCAAGGAAAAGGGCCCGCGGCGCATGTGTGTTGCCCAGCAATTCCGGGTCGCGATGCTGTTTGGCGACAACCTCGGTGATTTTGTCGATGGCGTGGATGTGTCACCACAGCAGCGCGTCGATCTGGTCAAGACCGAGCAGGGCGATACGCAATGGGGTCGGCGCTGGTTCATGCTGCCGAACCCGGCTTACGGTTCCTGGGTCAGCGCCCTCGCGAAATTCCGGAACGATGACCAGGATCCGACCAAATTCGATCGGGAGCGCAATATCGAAACCTGGGTGGACGATCAGCTCGACGCGCCACCAGCTGAACCGAAGACCGATGGTTCTTTCGAAAGCAAGCACTGAGGCCGCCATGAGTCTGACGCGTAACCTCGACATTCCCGTGCGCGAGCGCTTGATGTTTGCGCTCGATGTGCCGACCAGAGACGAGGCCTTGCATTGGGTCGACCGGCTCGGCGACCAAGTGTGGTTCTACAAGATCGGCATGGAGCTTCTGACCAGCGGCGACTACTTCCGCTTGATCGGCGAACTCTCTGAGCGTGGCAAGAAAGTCTTCGTCGATTTGAAATTCTTCGATGTGCCGGCCACCGTCGCGTCGGCTGTGAAGGGTCTGACCCGTTACCCGGTCGACTTCTGCACGATCCACGGCAACAACGCGATGCTCGAAGCCGCAGCGCAGGTCAAAGGCCAGATCAAACTCCTGGGCGTGACCGCACTGACGAGCCTGGACGATCGCGATCTGGCCAGCCTGGGCTTTGCCTGCGATGCCGAGGCACTGGTGTTGTCCCGCGCGAAAGCCGCGCTCGCGGTGGGCTGCGATGGGGTCGTGTCATCGGGCCTCGAAGTGCCGGCATTGCGCGCCGGGGTCGACCACAAGTTGATCGTCGTTTGCCCAGGCATCCGCCCGGTTGGTAATGTCGACGACCAGAAGCGTACGGTGGACGTGGCCGAGGCCTTTGAGGCTGGGGCTGACTACATTGTGGTGGGCCGCCCGATTCGTCAGGCGGCCGATCCGGCGGCGGCGGCGGGAGCGATTCAAGCGACCATTGCGCAGTGTTTTGCGGTCTGAGATCACTGTTTTGTTATAAAACAAATGCTTACGAGTTTTATCTCAGGTATTGCAATAGCAATGCGCGCTAGGTTATGATTTCGCCATCACGTTGAACGCAAAACAAATAAGCGATACCTAGCGCCCGCTTCCCCCTCCGGCCTAGCCGGTCCCGTCAGATGATCCTCGGATCATCTGATTTTTTTTGCGCGGGTAGAAAATGGGCTTGACCACTTTGCTGCCGTGGAACGCCCGGCTGCATGTTGGTTGCGCATCAGACTATTGCGCCCGCTTTGGCATTGATCAGCCAACGGTCCTGCACCATCGCAAGTAGCCCTCTCCCCATCCCGCTCTCATCAAACATCACCCAAGGCATTATTTTTGTCGTCATCCCGACGAAAGTCGGGACCCAGGGCAATCTGGCCGCGGTGCCGCAAGTATTCTGGATCCCGACTTTCGTCGGGATGACGCCAAAGAGGTTGCACCGCAAACTCCAACCGTTCTCACACGATCTGTTTCGCTGGCATGACGGCGAGTAGCCCGAGCGCTACCTCCGGCTCGGGACAATGGTTTGATTCGCGAATAAGCGCACCTTCGGTGCGGCTGGACTCCCACTCACGTGGGAGCTACGGTCGCACCGAAGGTGCGCTTATTCGCGCATCAAACTGTCGGCGACAGTGCGCGATTCTTACAGCGGCGCAGTGTCGCAAGTAGCCCTCTCCCCGGGCCCTCTCCCACTCGCGTGGAGGGAGTCGACTCCCTCCCCCGCGAGCGCGGGGGAGGGCCCGGGGAGGGGGTTACTTGCGATCAGTACGGGCATCGCACCCAAGTGTCTTGGGCAGACAAACCGACGGGCTTAAGCGTGCTTGACGACTGCAGGCTGGTCAGAAGAACGGAGCGCTAATCGCCTAAATCGCGATCGGTACTCAGTGTTCTGTGTTGGATTGATGCGTTCTCGAGACGGCGTCAGCACGAACGTCATCGGCGCTGCTCGGCGCGCCTTCAAGGACGATCTCCAGAAATGACACCGGACGCTGGGTATCGGGTCCGCTGGATGGTGCATGTTCTACGGCAGTGGAACCGCTTAAGCTCGGAATCACGCCGCGTGGTGACGAGTGATCCGGCAACATGCCATGGTCGCTGATCAATGCTGCCGCCTGGTCCACGACGTACTTCACGTCATTGGTTGTCGCAGCTGGCGTTACCGCGTACGCCGCCAACGGCCCTACCGACCGGTGCACCGCATCCGTGTTGTACTCGGCAAACTGGTCCGCCACCGTGATCAACGATTGACCACCTGCAACGGCGTCTGAGGCATTCGCGACTTGACGGAGTGCGGACTTATTCCGCTCATATTGTTCCTCAGTGGCGGCGCTGTCGCGCTCAAAGGCGGCTTGCGCATCCTCCGATTTGGCCTTCTGCTTCTCGACACCCAACAGCAGGCCGGCGCGGTCGCCGGGATCGAAATCTCGCTTCATATCGACCACATTCGCTTCGGCAGTATTTGCATCGATCACTCGGAGCCCACTGAATTCGTGTGCCTCGGCGCGCAGTGCAGGCTGAGCCACGCCCCGGGTCAGCCCAACTACATAGGACAATGCCTCCAGCCGGTCTGATCCGAGCCCAGACAATCCCTCGATATTTGATGTGATCGCCGCGCCCGGTCCGATTCCAGCCAACGTGAATAGCGATGCCATGGCCGACTGTTGCGATTCGTCTTCCGGCATTCCGAGCATGCCCCCCCGCCGGATCGCACTCAAATTGGTTTCAAAGGCACTGTCGCTGCCCAGAGCGCGTGCCAGTTGTTCCGCTTCCGCAGCGCGTGCTGGATCCGCGGCAAGATTCCGGCTTGCCGCGAGCGCGCTGATGGACTGTCCAACACCGAACGTAGCCGAATTGTTCGCGGCTTGTTGATAGGCCGTTCCCGACTGCTCGACCTTCTTCAGACTGTTTGACAGCTGCCACGTGTCCTGGCTCGTCACGCCCAAGGAAGCCGCGTTCTGCGCCGTATCGCGGATGGCGCTGGCTGCTGCATGCTGCCGCACCAGCAACACAGCGCGCTCTTCAGCCTCGGTCCGCCCGTGGGTGTCTCGATGTGCGACCTGACTCGACGTCTTCTCGGTTTGCGTCTCGCTAGCGCTATAGCCAACGCCACCGCTTAATGACACATCGGCGACTTTCGCAACCGAATCGATGACCGTTTGTGCCTTCTGGCCGGCGGTGCGAGACAACAGCGACAGACCGCTCGCCAATAGGCCTGCGACGCGACTGACACTTGCCTGGCCGCTTAAGTTCGCCTCGGCGCCGTAAGTCGATTGATCGGCGTTCTCCTTGGCTGCCGCGGCAATCCGATCATTGGACCAACCATGCTGTTTGAGCCATTGCACGCCCTCGTTGGAATTGAACGCAATACTCTCGTTCAGTTGCCGATCGAATGCTGAGATAAATTGCTGTTGGAGTGCCGTCGACCGCGCCAGATTGCGACTCCAAATGTCGTTGGCCTCTTGCGCACTCTGTTCGCTCTTGCTCCGGAGTGACATCGCCGTTTGCTGCAATTGGTTGCCAACATCAAACTTGATGGCATTCGCCTCCTGACCCGTTTGCCGCGCACCGTAGGCATCATTCCCCGTAAACGCCGCATTCGCCTGATACACCGCGCCCACGCTGGTCGGGTCCGGCATCGCGATCTTCTCGTTGATATGGTCCTGGCCCTGCAGGCGACTGAACAGGCTCGTCGCTGCGACGGCACCGCCGAACAGCAACGTGAGCGTCAGCATCGGTGTCGCCGCGGCAATCATCGACGCCAAGGCCACGGCGCCGGTGGCTTGGTCGACGAGCGCGAGGCTATTGCTCAAAGAAAACGGGCCGGACCCCGACTGCACGGCGATACGTTCTTGCAGCAGAAAGAAGTCTTGCAGCGTGGTCATCTGATACAGATTAGTGATTGCCAAGATGGGCATCCAGAGCGACACCGCCAACGTGAGCGACACATACTTGACGATCATTCTCAGGCCCATCGCGCCGAGCCCAATCAGGAACGCAATGAATGGGCTCAGGGCATAAAAGAATGCCTCGAAGTACCCGATCATCGGGCGCATCGTCCGAACGAAAATTGATTCCTCAGTCGACCACTGCACCCGTTGCTGCTCCAGCGCGGAACGGATCATCACAACCGTGTTGTTGCCATGACTGCCAAACGTGGACCCGCTGGCAGCCTCCATCCAGAGCGCGTTGATCATCGCGCCAGAAACGTACTTCTGCGCCGCTTCGGCATCCTGCGATGCGAGCGACGCGAACGCACGTTGTAGCGCATCCCTGGCATCGTGACCAAAGCGTTGTTGGTACGCCGGATCCATGCTGGCCAACATGTCCTGACGCTTGGATCTCAGCAGATCATGGGCATCCGGACAGCTGATCTGTTCACTCGCACCCGTGAGGGTGCGAAGCCAGGTCTGCGTCCGATACATGCCATTCTCGAAGCGGATCGCGCTCAATGGGTCTGGCGCATGGACGATGCTGTGGTCACCGAGCACTTCGAAGTGCCGGGCCCGCACCGCGCAGTCGCGCAGATAGTGGATCATCGACATCCGGTAGTAGCTGTACGCGGGCAAGGTATTTGGGATCGATTCGGCGGCCATGTCGCGCACCGAGGCCAGGATTTCTGCTGTGCGTCCAAACCCGCCTTGCGTAACGGGAATGGCGTCCGCATCGCGGAACGCGGTTTCCATGCGCCGCGTCAAATACACACCGGTGCCGCTGATGATGCCACCCATTGCAGCAATGCCCCACGGCACGTGGTCGACGACGTACACGTTCGCATAGCCGGCCGGACCTGGCACCATGCCGACAATCTTGACACTCGTCGAGGTACCGAACATGGCCGCGAAGATCACGCCAGCCAGCAGCGACTGCTTGAGATCGCCGAGCGAGCCCGCGGCCGTCGCGATCTTGTAGATCAACACGAACAATCCGACCAGAAAACCAATCTGTCCCATCCGCATCAGCACGCCGCCCTCACCGAGTAGTGCCACCGCGGTAAACACTTTATGCATGAAGCTCGGTGCGCCGATCGAATAGATCGTCCACATTGAATCGCCATCCACCTGTAACCCGAACATGGCTCAAGGCCTCCGGGCCATAGGCGCGACCACCCGCAAATCAGGCGTCGGCGCGAGTTGCAGACTTTGCACGAGTCCCTGCAATACCTGCGCTTGCAAGTCGAGCCGTGTCTTGATGCGCGCCGTATCTTGTTGGGCGCGCTGCTCGCTGCTCGCGACCAACGCCATCAACTGCGCAGACTCCGTAGCGCCCACATCACTTGCACCCTGTCGGATGGTCGCGGCGACCTGTTGCAAGAATCGACTGGCCATTTCAAAGGCCATCGCTTCTGCAATCACATCGGCCATTTGTGCCGCTGTCTGCTCGCTGATTCCGATCGCCTGATCGAGGACCTGCATCTGGCTCGGTGCGTTGCTTTGCAGGGCGCGCTCGGCGGGTGTGAGTTCGGCCGATGCAAAACGGGCGCGTTTGATATAACCGGCCTGGCTGCCGTCGGCGCTGCCCAGCAGCACATCCAAAATGCGTCGTTTGAGGCCGATGCGCGGCGTCGGCCGTATCTGCACGGTTGGCCGTAAACACGCGTCATCATCGTCGCAGCGAATTTCCGAGCTTTGCCCAGACCCGAGCTCGGCTCCAAGCACGAGTTCCTCCAGGCTCAGCACGCCCTCAAGTTTTCGCAGCCGGGTTTCCTTCGGTCGATCGTCGGGTTCGGCCTCGCCTTCTGTGCACGCGCTGGCATCACTCGGCGCACAGACAATCACGGTACCAAGGTAACTCTGAATGTCAGTTTTCAGGGCGTCATCGTGATCGGGAAACCAACTCGCCAGCCCGTGTTCGCCGAGCAGTCGCCACACCACGTTGCCGGGTTGAATCCGGGCGAACTCATCGGGATTCTCGCGCGCCAACGCGGCCTCGGTGGACTCTTTGCCCCAGCCTTGATTCATCGAGGCCCACAGGTCGCTGACGGTGCCACCCTGCCGCGCGTTCTGGGCGCCTTCTTTGAAGCGGCCGGACATCTGCGCCACCATCGGGTCGGCTGCCGAATTGACGAGCGCCTGCGAAATGTCGCACGACGACTTCATCATCTGATTGAGCTTCTGCACATCGTCCTGCAGGTTCTGCATGATCTGCAGACACTTGTTGCAGACCGCACCGAGCGCCAAGTTAAACGCATACGACTTGGCGTTCGCGGCAATCTGCCGCATCAGCCCTTGCAGCTCTTCCTTACTGATGAACGAGAACGAGCCGCCATACAAGTCAATGCCACTGCATCCGCCGCTGAAACGGGGCGGGTCATAGCTCAGCAATTGCGGTCGAACCACGGGTGTCCGATAGCTGAACGACCCGAGCGTTGCCGTGGGTCGGCCTTCACTGCTGAATTGTGGGTTCGTCGTGGTGGTCATGGAGTGGAACGTGTTGGCGAGCTGCGTGTCCATGCCCTCGGCAACCACTGGGCCGGTCAGCAACATGAGCAGCCACGGCAGAATCCGGCGCATCAGGGCGTCTCCTTCGTGATGGGGGAAATCGGGGTGCCGCGCCCAATCCGATCGGCGCCTTGCTCGATCAGTGCGTCGATCAGTTGGTCCGGGTCTTCTGCTGGTCCAAGTCCTGCTGCGAGATCGTCGAGCGCCGTGTTCTGCAGCGCGCGCAAGGCGTCGTAGTCGGCGGCGGCGATCCAACCCAGGGTGTGCCCGAGTTCCAGAATTCGGTCGACCAACTGATCCTGCGTCTGGAGTCCGCTCGCCAGCGGCAACACACGGCCGTCGCGATGCACGAGAAAGAGACTCGGGGTGACGCTGACATTGAGCTTGGCGGCCTGACCTTGATCAGGCACGAATTCGGAAAACGCGCCCGATGGCAAGGGTCGATGATCCAACGAGATCGGCAGAATGCTGAAGCCGTAGAGTCGCGACAGGGTTTGCAGCGCATTCGTCTGCGCGTGGCAATACGGACAGTCGGAGCGAAAAAAGAACCAAAGCCCCGCATCACGGGCCACTTGGCCGAGCACCTGTTGCTGACGCGCGCTTTGTTCGCGATGCCGGGTTGCTTTCGCGAGTGCGGTGATCGGGCTGACCGACTGCTCATCCAGCAGCGGGTCCAGCATCGTCAACCGGGCGCTCGCATCGCTGTAAGCGCTGCTGCGATCCATGGCAAGCCGCTCCAGGTAACGATAGCGCCGCACATTCGCCAGTGTGGGTTGATCCATTGCGCGATCCAGGTACAGCGGCAGGTTCTTGCGGAGCCAGGCCGAACCAAGCGGGACGGTCGTGGTGACCCTGCCTCCGGGCACCGCGACGGGTGGCTTGAGTGGGGTAGGTGGCTTGGGCTGCGGGAGCGGTTCGTAATAAAACCACCCCTGCTCGTGCACACGCGCACCGGGCCCGGCATGCGCCAAGCTGGCAGCGAGCAGACAGCAGATCAGGGTCCAGGTTTTGTCCATGGCAGCACTTTAGGCTGCGGTCGGAGCAACGCTCCCGCGCAATACCAACGATTTTCGTGGCAAACGGACGTGACTCAGCGTGGGCTGGCGTCGCCCAGGCTCGGATAGCGCGCCTTCAGCCGCAGCGAGATGAAGCGCTCGGCATAGCTATCCAGGCTGAAGTCACGGACAAAGCCACAATGACCGCCGTAGCGCTCGATGAACAACTCGAGCTGTGCGGGCAGTTTCAGGTTTCGGAAATCGGCGACCGGACAAACCGGATCGTCCTCGCTGGTCAGAATGACACCGTCGGCCTGGATCCCCGCCAGGCGGTCATCCGCAATCGAGTACGCGTTCAGGTATTCGTCGAGACTCTGATAGTCGGTGTAGCGCTGCACGAGGCCGGTCGTGAGATGGCGCATGTCCGACTTGATGGCCCAGCCAAAGTCGTAGGCTTCGGGAAAGTGGCGCTGCTTCAGCATCAGCGACTGCCGCCATTTGCGCATGAAGTAGTCATGGTAAATGCTGGGCCCGGATTCGAGTGCCGTGAGCACGTGCGGCGGATGAATCGCCGGACAGACTGCGAACACATAGTCAACCGGAATGCCCGCTTCTGGCGCCGCGCGCGCGACACGCAGCGCAAAATTGCCACCCAGCGAGTAGCCACCCATCACCAAGGGCAGATTCGGAAATCGTTGCCCCATCAGCTTGACCGCCTGCACCACTTCGTTCAGGCGGTTCGAATGGAAGATGCCTTCGTTCAGATGATGCGTATCACCATGATCACGCAGATTGAGGCGATAGACCGCAAAGCCCCGCGCCAGCAGCCACGAGCCCAGGCAGAGCATATACGTGGAGTGGACGCTGCCTTCCCAGCCGTGAATCAGCACGACGAGCGCTCGCGGCGCCTGCGCCGGCAGATTCAGATACGCGACAAGCTTGGCCTCGCCCACGTCGAGCATTTCTTCCTTCGACGACGCGAGCAGAGGGCTGATGCGATCCCGAAACACGAATCGTCTGAGCCCGCTCGATGCGAGTACCGACTGCACATGCGGGTTGCGCAACCAGCCCTTCGGCGCAAAGCGTTCTGGCTCGGAATTGGGGCGCGTCATTTTTCGAGCAACGGGTCCAGTTCATCGCTGGCCGCTTCGCCCGCGGCATCCGGCGTGGCAAACGCCAGCGCTGCAATGATCTGGCGACGCGCCTGGTCCGACATCTTGCGCCGACCTTCCGGGTTCGGCGCGATGATGGGCAGAAAATGCACCTCGGCCTCGCAGCCGGGATTGCCAAGCAAGCGCCAGAAGTTCGCGAAGAAGCTCTCGTTGTCCCGGAACGCCACTTCGCGCGCCGGTTCGGCGCCCCGCGCATAGCGAAGCGCCACCGGCTGTGCTGGCACGTCGGCGTCGTAGCACGTCTGGAAAATGCGGGCGTGGAAGGTGCGAACATGATCGACCGCGCCGGTGCCGCCTTCTGGAAACACGCCGACATCGGCGCCTTCCTGCAGTCGTACAACCATCAACTCCGCCACCCGCGCAAAGGACGAATTACTGCCGCGTTGGTGGTAGATCGTGCCGGCGCGGCTGGCGAGCCAGCCCACCACCGGCCAGCGGGCAATCTCGGCCTTGGCGACAAAGCTGACCGCACGCTGGCTGTGCAACAGCGTGATGTCCAGCCAGGAGCAGTGATTCGCAACGAAGAATGTGGTGCCCCCGCGTGGTTCGCCAATCCGGCGCGGCCGAAATCCGAACACGCGCATCAGATTGCCCTGCCACCAGCGGATGGCGCGGTGGTCCAGCCGTTCGCCGGACGCCGTCCGCATGCTGGCGCCAATCGGGCTGATCAGAAACAGCACGACCGGCAGGTGCACGAACAGGTGCCAGATCAGCATGGGCAGCCGATACCCGTAGCGCACAAAGCGCCGGATCGGGGAGTGGCTGAAATCGGGTGGCAGGTCGGACATGAGCTGCCCGACTGTACTCAACTTGGCTCGAATTTGAAAACCAGCGTGAAATTCGGCATAAGAGAGGACGGCCTGGCGGACCTGCCCCAGGTTGCCGCCCTTTTTGCGAATGCTCCGGGAGGAATTCATGAAGTTGCTCAAGTTCTTGGTGATCGGGTTGTTGGGTCTCGCAGTGGTTGTGGTTGCGGGCAGTTTCCTGCTGGCGAGCTCGGTGTCGATGGAGCGCTCGATCGTCATCGATCGACCGGCTTCGGTGGTTTATCCACTCGTGTCGGACTATCGACGCTTCAACGAGTGGTCGCCGTGGGCAGAATTGGATCCGGCGACGACGTACGAGCTCAGCAGCCCGACCAATGCGGTCGGCAGCAAATTTGCTTGGTCCAGCAATGATCCGAGCGTGGGTAAGGGCTCGCAGACCATCACGGCCCTGACCCCGAATCAGCGGGTCGAGACCGCGCTGGACTTTGGTGACCAAGGCCAGGCGAATTCGTATGTTCAGCTCAGTGCGGAAGGAGCGGGCACCAAGGTCAATTGGGGCTTCAAGTCCGACCTGCACGGCATTGTGGAGCGCTGGTTCGGGCTTCTGATTCCCAGCATGGTCGCACCCGACTATGAGAAGGGCTTGGCCAAGCTGAAGCAAGTGGCGGAGGCGCTGCCCAATGTCGACGTGTCCAAAGCGACGGTCGAAACGGTTGATCTGAGCCCGCTGCCGGCCTACGCCATCGCCGCGGAAGCGGGTGTCGATGCAGCGAGCAGTACCGAAGTGCTTACCGCTGCATACGGCGAAATCCTGACCTTCATGGCTGCGAATGGGATTCAGCAAGCGGGTCCGGTTTATACCAAGATCCTCGGTCACAGTGGCGATACTTGGCGTTTCGAGGCCTCGATTCCGGCAATCCAAAACGACGCCGCCCCGACCGGCCGGATCGTCGCGACACAGTCATTTGGCGGCAAGGCGCTGCGCTTTGAGCACGTCGGCAGCTATGACGATCTCGCCAAAACGCATGCGCTTGCCGAGGCGTATCTGGCCGTGCACAAACTGACCGAAGTGGGCAGCCGCTACGAAATTTATGTCAGCGATCCGGCGAATACCCCGGTCGAGCAGCTCCAGACACAGATTTTAGTGCCGTTTGAATAAGGTCACGGCGTGACCTTTGCCACGCGCAGTGACCCGTGCTCGGGTCACAATGCCCAGACGATGTGGACTGATTCCCTAGACCTAAGCCGCCTGCTCACCTCGCCTGCCGAGGTGTGCGGACGGTCGCGGTCGGCTGCGCGGCAGTCGGGTGCGCCGCGATCTGGTGCCAGTGGGTGGTGGCTTGGCGTCTCGCAGCCCTGGCGCGCCATGGCATTGGCGATTCTGTGGCTGGCTGGCTTGGTGGCACCGACAGCCATGGCCGCCGATTCCCTCGTCTTTGCCAAAAACATCGACACGGCGCCGCTGCTCGATGGGCAATGCAAGGAGTCGTTCTGGAAAGACATCCCGCCGACTGTCGTCAATCAAGGCGAGATGCAGATGAAGGTGGCCTTCGACGGGCAGTTCGTGACCATCTGCGTGGAGTTGGCCGAGGCGGGTCTGCCGAGCGTTGATTTGTTCATTACGACGCCGGCTTTGGCACGCAGCCTGCGGCTGCACAGCTCGGCGCAAGTAGGGCAGGCCGAACGTCGCACGATCGGTTGGTCGGACGACATCGAATGGGGCCGCAATGACGGTTGGTACGCCCCGCCCATTCCCATCCAGGGCATGGTGGTGCGCGGCAATCTTAGGCGGCCGCTGTTCAGCACCGTCAATCAGCGCGAGATCCAGCTTGATACGCGCCAGTTCGGCTTTGGCGAGTGGCGATTCCTGTTGCAGATCAGTGGGGTGGGTAGCAAGCGGGCGCAGATTCGGTTTCCCGATGCCGATCAGTCAACGCCCGATAAATGGGCGACCGTCAAGATTCTGCCCCTGAAGCGCTGACCCGAAATTCGGCGTATACTTGCGAATTATTCGCATTTCCAGATGGGCCGACTGCTGGAAGCGCTGGGTCGCACGTCGATCCAGTCTTGGATTAGTGCCTCAAGTGATTGATTCAGGCGAATAAAGTCCCCATAGTTGGAGGCTTGTCGGTGCCTGTGCGTCTGTTTGCGGTTGACCCGCAGGTCGACAATCAGCCTGGTCAGGTGCATCAAGGACGGTGCGCCGGCGAAGCAGTCACCTGAGTGATTGTTTCGGTGCAAACGAGCCCAACCCCGTGTCCGGGCGACAGCTTGCACCGCGTTCAGGATGACTGCTTTGCAAACACTCATTCAGCCTGGAGCCCGATTTGAAACTCTCCCAATTGAACTCTGGTCAGAAAGCGCGTGTGGTGTCCGTGCATTCGACTGAAGACGGCGATCCGATCGCCCGTCGCTTGGGGGATCTTGGTTTTGTCCAAGGCGAATCGGTGCGGATCGTGGCGTTTGGTCCGTTTGGCGGCGACCCGATCGCCGTGCAGATCGGTCAGGCGCGCTTTGCGCTCCGCCGTAGCGAGGCCGCACGCGTTCAAGTCGAGGCCCAGTCATGAGCATGGCTGCGGAGTGGCACCTGGCGCTGGTGGGCAGCCCGAATTGCGGCAAGACCGCGTTGTTCAATCGCTTGACCGGCAGCCGCCAGAAGGTGGCGAACTACGCAGGCGTCACGGTTGAGCGCAAGGAAGGACGATTCCAGCTGCCGAACGGCCGCGCCGTGCGCCTATTGGACTTGCCGGGCGCGTACAGCTTCGCCGCCACCAGCCCCGACGAGCAGGTCACGTTCGACGTCTGTCGCGGCCAGTTTCCTGGCGAGAAGAAGCCGGATTTGCTGGTCTGCGTTGCCGACGCCACCAATTTGCGCCTGCACCTTCGGTTTATTTTGGAAGTGCGCAATCTGGGCCAGCCGATGTTGCTGGCGCTCAATATGGTCGACGCGGCCAAGCGCCGCGGGATTGCGGTCGATGCGGCCGTACTCGCACGTGAACTCGGTATTCCGGTTGTCGAAACCGTCGCCATTCGACGTGGCGGCGCCGATGCGCTGCAAGCTGCGCTGACTGCCTTCGAGGGGAGCCCCACGCCGCCGCCCAAGGCGGACGACCTGCATGCCGAGACCCGTCGGGTAATGGGGTTGGCGGTGCGCGAGCCGGAACGTTCGACGAGTTTTGAAGAACGGGCAGATCGTATCCTGCTGAATCCCTGGCTCGGTCTGCCGATCCTCGCGGGTGTCCTGTTCTTGATGTTCCAGGCGGTGTTTGCATGGGCTGGGCCCATGCAGGATGCGCTGGCCGGCGGCACCGCGGCCGCGGGTCACTGGCTCGCGCAGACGCTGCCGGCAGGGGCGCTCCAAAGTCTGATCACCGATGGCATCTTCGCGGGGCTCGGTACGGTGCTCGAGTTCCTGCCGCAGATCCTGCTCCTCTTTCTGTTCATTCTGCTGCTCGAAGAATCGGGCTATTTGCCTCGGGCGGCGTTTTTGCTTGATCGCCTGATGGCTGGCGCTGGCCTGACGGGCCGCTCGTTCATTCCGTTGCTGTCGAGCTTCGCGTGCGCCATTCCCGGAATCATGGCCACGCGCTCGATTCAGAATCCGCGCGACCGGCTGGTCACAATCATGATTGCACCGCTGATGACCTGCTCGGCGCGACTCCCGGTCTATACGCTTCTGATTGGCGCGTTTATTCCGCGTCAGGAATATGCTGGCGGCTGGTTGAACCTGCAGGGCCTCGTGCTGTTTGGCCTATATGTAACGGCCGTCGTCAGCGCGATGGTGGTCTCGTTCATCATGAAGCGCTGGCACAAGAAGGCCGGCGAGCAAACCCTGCTGCTCGAACTACCGGCCTATCGGTGGCCGAATCCGCTTGATGTGGCCATCGGCCTCTGGGAACGCGCGATGGTGTTCCTGCGGCGGGTGACGACGATTATTCTGGCGCTGACGGTGTTGCTCTGGTTCCTCGCCAGCTTTCCGGCTCCCCCTGAAGGCGCGACGGGTCCCGCGATCGACTACAGTTTTGCCGGCCGGATCGGACATGCCTTGCAGTGGTTCTTCGCGCCGATCGGCTTCAATTGGCAGATTTGCATTGCGCTGATTCCCGGGCTCGCGGCCCGCGAAGTGGCGGTCTCGGCGCTCGCAACGGTGTACGCCGTTGCCGCCGCGAGCGACGAGCAGGCCATCTCTCAGCTCACCGGCATGGTGGCCGGCCAGTGGTCGATTGCGACGGGGCTGTCGTTGCTTGTCTGGTACATCTACGCGCCGATGTGTCTGTCGACCATTGCCGTGATCCGCCGTGAGACCGGCGGCTGGAAACACCCACTCTGGGCCACTGTCTATTTGTTTGCGCTGGCTTACTTCGCGTCATTCCTGACCTATCAAGTCGCGTCGGCGCTGCTGACATGATCCAGAACGACCTGCAATCGTGGATCGTCGTGGCCCTGGTGCTCATGTCGGCGTTCTACGCGTGGTATCGCCTGGCCCCACAAACCGCCATGACGGTAGAACGCCACCTCGTGCTTTGGTTGCTTCGACCCGGGCGGGCCGCGGGGCTTGCGCGCCTGGGGCGGCGTCTCGCACCCAGGCACAGGGCCGGCGCCAACGCGACCACTTGCGGGGCAGCATGTTCTGGCTGTAAACCAGACGACCGCGCCGAATCACTCTGAAACCATGGCTGATCCTATCGACGCCGTCATCACCTGGGTGGACGGCGCAGACCCGCGTCATCAGCAACGCCTGCAGGCCTACTTGCAAGCGTTGGGGGGAAGCCGGCCGGTGTCTGCGGACCCGACCCGCTTCAACAACGATGGCGAGTTGGAATACTGCCTGACATCGATCTTTCGATTCGCACCGTGGATTCGGACCATCCATGTGGTCACCGATCAGCAGGTGCCGCCGCTGCTGGCGCGCCTCGCGGGGACCGTCTACGCGGACCGGGTCAGAGTGGTGGATCACCGCGAGATATTTGCCGGCTACGAATCGGTGCTGCCGACGTTCAACAGTCGCGCGATCATCAGCATGCTGTGGCGCGTGCCGGGTCTCGCTGAGCAGTTCTTGTACTTCAACGACGATTTCGTGCTGTTGCAGCCGATCCAGCCGGAAGACTTCTTCCGCGACGGCAAGGTGGTTCTGCGCGGCACGTGGCAGACACCGTCGCAGTATCGCCCGATCAAGCGTTGGCTCAATGCACTGCGCGGCATGATCCAGCGCGACCCGGGCAAACAGCGCGTGCGGAATCTGGCCGCGCAGGAGTTGAGTGCCCAATTGGCTGGATACGTTGACCGCTATCTGCGCCTGGAACATTTGCCGTTTCCCCAGCGCGTCAGCACGCTCGAACGCTTTTTCGCCGCACATCCCGAGCACCTTTTGCACAACATCAGTTTTCGCTTGCGCTCTGGCGCGCAATTCAAGGCCGAGGCGTTGGCCTTGCACCTGGAAGCGCGGTGCTACGAGGCGGTGTTCGATCATCGTCTCCGGACCGCGCAATTGAAACCGAGTGAACAGGCGGCCTGGCGTTTGCGCCGCAAGCTGCAACAGGCGGATCGATCCGACCGCTACGCGTTTGCCTGTATCCAAAGTCTGGAGCTCGCACCCCCGGCATTGCACGCCGAGATTGTGGCCTGGCTCGACCGTCGCATCGGCCGGCTCGATTCCTGGCTGACGGGCGTCGCCAGTGACGCGCCATCAGGGCCAACTGGGTAAAAATTCCTGAACAGTGACTGCCTTCTGCCGATGCCGGCGGCGGTGGCGGCTTGTTTGATCCAGCGTCTTTCCCTAAACTGCGCGCCCCTTTGATGGGCTTTTGAACTGCGAAGCCCGTCATTCATAACAATCGCGACCGCCCGAGGGTTCGGGTAAACGCGATTCGAGTCTGATGTCAGCCCAGCCTAGATCTGGACTGTCATGATTCTGGGTCGTTAGCTCAGCCGGTAGAGCAGCGGACTTTTAATCCGTTGGTCCGGAGTTCGAATCTCCGACGACCCACCATTTTTGGCGTGTTTCACTGCTGCGTTCTGGCGCGGCGGTTTGCGTTGTGGCCACTCGCGACAACAAAAAGCGCACGCAGACTCCTGTCGGCGCGCGCTTGATTCGTCGTCAGATCAATTGCGTCAGCGGCCGGTCGAGCGAATCACCCTGCCGGTGACCCTTTGGCCGCAACAACTCAGGTCCGCGGCAGCTTCATGCCCGGGAGCAAGGCGCGCCATCCCTGCGCGGCCTTGCGTTCGATCCGAACTGCCACGTCCGGTGGGGGGATCATCATGACCTCCACCGCCGGCGTCTGCAGCGCCAAGGCATCTGCAACGGCTGTTTCACAAGCCAACGTCATGGCCGCATCCTCGGCCGGTACTGCCTCTGCCGACATCGCGATCACGAGTACGAAGGCACTCATGCACAATCCCTGTGCGATCACTCGCTTCCAAATTTGATTCAGCGACATCTTGGTCTCCTTGGCGTTCATCTGACACTCCTTTGTCTGTTGCTTGCATTGGCCACTAACCATCCTGGTTAGCTTCCTTGACGAGAAATCGAGCGATTTCGTGTCGTTCCTATTTGGGAGGATCTGAAGCAGTCCATCCTGGACCTTCAAACCCGCACCGAGTCCGGCACGTGCCCGGACTTGGTGGTCCCGAATAAAGCACCTGCGTGCTGCATTCTGGGCGGGCCATCCGTGGCTCCCTCACAGCCTGGGCCGGAATCACCCTGCGAAGCGATGACCACCCTCATCGCCCCGCAGGGGCACCATCCTTGGTGCAACCCGTCACCCGGATTGACCGGTGGTGACGGTCATTCCCTGAAATTGGTCCAGAGCTGCCGCAATATAGGATTGCAATCGGCGTGCCAAGGTTGCATTCAATTTAAGTATTTGTTTTATCAGGCTTGTTTTTGGCGCGCGCGACACCGCGGGTGTCCGCAGTGTCCGCTCCCGAACGACCAGCGGACACTCGACCCGGTGCCGGCGGACACTGATGACCGCCAGCCTCTGATCAGGTCACCGCGCGTGGCGCCCTTCGCGCATCCACCATTCGCTGATCCGAGCGAGGCCTTCCGTCAAACTGACACGCGGCTTGTAGCCCAGGTCCCGGCGCGCGGCATTGATATTGAACCAATGTGCGGTAGACAGCTGCTCGGCCAAAAACCGCGTCATGGGCGGATCCGTCGGCCGACGCAGCAGCGACCAGACCGATTCGCAGACCAAACCAGCGGCATGCGCGACGCCGACCGGAATGCGCCGTGTTTCGGGACCTTGCCCGCAAGCGCGCAACATCTTGTTGATCATGTCGTCGAGCGCGATGGGCTCGCCCTGTGACACGAAGTACGCCTTGCCCGCACAAGGCGCACCGACCTCCAGTCGATCCAGCGCGTTCAAATGGACTTCGGCGGCATTGTCGATGTAGATCACGTCCACCTTCTTTGGTGGGCCGATAAATCGGAGCCGGTTCTCGCCGAAACGCTTCAAGATGCGCGGCAGCAGATGGTGATCGCCCGGGCCCCAAATCAAATGCGGGCGAATGGCAACCGTGGCCAGCGTCGGTCCGTTGGCAGCCAAAACGTGCTGTTCGGCGGCGGCCTTGGTCGCGGGATAGTGTGCAGCGAAATGGCTGGGGTAGGGCAGGGACTCGTCGCCGCCTTCGATGTCGCCGCCCGCGTGCACGACACTCGGCGTGGAGGTGTAGACGAGTTTCCGGATACCGTGGATTTCACACGCACCGAGCACGGCCAGCGTGCCGCCGACATTGGCAGACGTGAAATCGGCCAACGACCCCCAGATGCCCGCTTTGGCAGCGGTGTGGATCACCGCGTCGCAGCCCTCGGCGGCAGCAATCACTTTTTCCAGACTGGATATTTCACCCTGGACTTGCTCGACGCCAAGCGCTTCCAGATTGGCCGATCGTGATCGCGCCAGGCTGACCACCTTATCGCCACGCGCACGCAGCATTTTGCAGATCGCGCCGCCGAGAAAGCCGGTGCCACCAGTGACGAGAATTTTCATGACCACGTTCCAGGTTGCAGGCGGCCGATCAGGCGGCCGGTTCGAATGAGTAGGGAAGGAAACTTGTTACACCGAAGCTGCACTGGTTCGCGCATCAATCGGTGAGTTGTGCTGCGAGACTTGGAAGACGCCAACGTTTCGCAAGTAGCCCGCTCCAGAGCGCTCTCCCACTCGCGTGGGAGTCCAGCCGCCCCATTGGTGCGCTTATTCGCGCATCAAACTATCAGCGACGATGCGAGATTTTCACGACGGCACAGTGTGGCAAGTAGCCCTCTCTCCAGCCCTCTCCCACTTGCGTGGGAGAGGGAGCGCTCCCTCCCCCGCGATCGCGGGGGAGGGCCCGGGGAGGGGGTTACTTGCGATCAGGTTAGTCATTACCGACAGGTTTCTGGAGTATCCAAATGTAGGGTTATCGTGTGTTTGGTGAAAGAATGGTCACGAGGCGCAAGATTGGCCCCTGGGGTTCAATCGAGCTTCTTGATCCATTTCAGCAGCGGTGTCCAGTCGTCCTGATGGCGCAGCACTTGCTCGGATTGATAGTCGAAGATGCTGCGGCCGACACCTGCCATCAACGCGTAGCCGCCCGAATCGCGAAGTTCCGCAACCACAGGCAAACCAAAGGCACGCAGGCGTTCCAGCGTGCTGCGTGAGAGCTGGGTCCAGGGTTTTTGCCGATTGGCCAACAGCGCAATGGGCACTTTCTTCTTGCGCCAGTCGGCGTTTTCGGCGAGCGCCGCAAGGAATCGCTCAGTCGCATCGAGATCGATGACGCTGGGTGCGACCGGCACGATCAGTGCGTCCAAATCGCTCGCAATGGCGGCGACTTCTTCTGCATTCGTACCCGCCGGCGTGTCGATCACCACCCGCTCGGCGTCACTCGGAACCTTGTTCAACAACTTGCCATTCAACTTGGCTTGCAAGCCAAGAACCGCCGGCACCGGCAATTCGGCACGACGCTGACACCAGTGCAGCGCGGATTCCTGCGGATCGGTATCAATCAGAACCGTCCGTTTGTCGGCGACGGCATAGAACGCGGCCAGGCTGGTCGCGATCGTAGTCTTGCCGCAGCCACCCTTACTGCTGCTGATGAGAATGGTCCGCATGAGAGGCTCAAAGTCCAGGCAACGTCCGCGCGACTGTAGCAGCTTGATTCCGAGCCCGGCCTCCACCCCGCCGATCCGGCGTTCAGTCGGCTGCGGATTCAGCCGTTCGGGCTGCAGTGCAGGCAGGTTGGCTGCCCAACACCCGCGTCTCTGATGCCGGGTAGCGCGAGAGTTTGTCCGGCGGGCGAATTGGCCGAGCCTGGAACCCACCACCGCAGTTCGGGCAGCGCCCGCCGAGCCGTGTCTCGGCGCAAGTTCGGCAAAACGTGCATTCGAATGAGCAGATCAAGGCCTGATCGCTGTCTGGGGGCAGATCACGGTCACAGCATTCGCAGTTGGGACGCAGGTCGAGCATGGATCACTCCGATGCCATTCAGGGCCACTCAGCATGCCCGGCCACGGATCAGACGGCCAGTGCCAGTAGCCCCCGAACTGACGCCCAAATAGAAAGAGCCCGCGGCTTGCGCCGCGGGCTCAAAATCGGTCAAAGGGAATGACCGGAGCTTTTTAGAACGTGACCGACCAAGAGTTCAGCTTGCCGGTGTCGCCGCTGGCGGCATCCTGCACGCGGAGGTTCCAGGTGCCGTTCAGCAGTTCGCTGGACAGGTTCAGGGTCACCGTCTTGATGATGTTGTCCGTGCCAGCACCCGTGCGGTTATGGATGTTGTACAGCGTGCCATCTGGTGCCACGAGGTCCACCTTCAGGTCGCCCTGGTAGGTGTGGGTGATGTTGACTGACACCGAAGCGGTGGCCGGTGCATTGCCCGTACGACCAGAAACCGTGATCGGCGAGTTGATCGTGGTGTTGTCGTTGACATTGAAGACCGTGTTGCTGGTGTAGGTCTGCGTGCTGCCGCCACCGCCGCCGCCAGCCGTGTAGCTGCCGGTGATCGACAGGCCGGAGAATGCCGAGTAGCCCTTGACCGCCACGTAGTAGGTACCAGCCTGAGCCGTTGCAATGTTGCAGGTTTCAGCGTTGGTGCTGCCCGTGCTCTTGCAGTCGTTGACCGTGTCGGTCGGCGCGCTGCCAAACTTGACGTACAGATCGGCATCACCCGTGCCGCCGGTGGTGACGAACTTCAGACCCGTGGCGCCAGCTGGCACGACCAGGGTGTAGTTCAGATAAGCGCCAGCAGCGCCGCTTTGACCCGTCTTGGCCACGCCATTGGTCAGTGCAACCGCCGTGCCGCCACCGCCGCCGCTACCTGGGCAGGTCACGCCGACCGAGGAGAACGCTGCCGTGACGTCAGCCTTCGTGAAGCCCAGATCCGTCGCGGCCGTTTCAACACCGCAAGCACCGGAGTTGAACGTGCTGCTCGGGGTCCAATACAGATCGTTCGCGCGGGCAAATACCTTGAACGCGTTCGGGGTATTCCAGCCTGGCTTGGTGGCCAGCAGGTAGAACGCCTTGTTGTAGACGCCAGACGAGTAGTGCACGTCGAGCGAGCTGGTGTAGTTCGCCGCATTGTCGATCGAGCTACCGTCTTGCGGCGGGTTGCTCATGTATCGAAGCGCGCCAGTAGCCTTGAACACTTCTGGGCCAACCAGGAAGTCGTTGGTGCCCTTCCAGAAATATTCCGTGGCTTCGCCGCCCATGTCGGAAAACGCTTCGTTCATACCACCGGACTGGCCGGAGTAAGTCAGATTCGAGTTCTGCTCCGTGAAGCCATGCGAGACTTCGTGACCGGCCACATCCACGCTCACCAGCGGATAGAAGGTGCTGGCACCGTCGCCGAAAGACATCTTCGAACCGTCCCAGAACGCATTTTCGTAGCTGGTCGAGTAATGCACGCGCATGACCAGTTGGAACGTCAGCGCAGCACGGCCCAAGTAGCTCTTGTACATGTTCTGGATCACGCCACCGAAATAGTGCGCATCATTGATCGGCGCATAGGCACCGTTGATGGCCTTCGTGGTGTTGCGCGGGCAGGTGTACGCGAACGCCGTGGTGCTGGTGGTACCGCCATTCAGATTGACCGACTTCACATCGGTGTTGTTCATCGTGCACGTGGTGCCCGACTGGGTGACGTCGAGGAAGCCATACTTGCCGCCCGAACCCCATTCATACTGGCCGGTCTTGCTGTTGCCGCCAGGGCCGGTGCCAACTGCGGCATGGGCCAGGCCGTCCCACTGCTTCAGGACTTTGCCGGAGTTGGCGTCGAGGATGGTGAACATGCGGGTTGGTTCGCCGCCACCCGGACGATCAGCCAGGATTTCCGAAACGAAAGCGAGATGCGCGATCGAGCTCTCATCAACAAACACGACCTTCTCAATCTTTTCGCGCTCAATCACCGCCGAAGCCAGGCGCTTGCCGAGGGCAGCGGTCTTGGCCAGGCGGGCGGCAGCGACGTCATCGAATTTGGACTTGGCAGACGTACCGATGTCTTGATCCAGGCCATTGACCATGTTGCCAAACATCGTGCGCAGGCCTTTGCCATCTTCCTGCACGATCACGTGCTGGCCCCATACCGGCAGGCCCTTGTACATCTGCTGGTAGCGGTAGGTGTTCAGGCCGTTGCGCTCATTCGTGACCTTGAGCGATTTCAGCGTGGAGCTGGTGTCCAGACCCAGAATTTCGGCATGGCGCTCTTCACTGCGGAGTCCGCCCATGGCCTGCTGCACGCTGACGCGCTTCGCATTCATGCTGCCGAGACTCTGCTGCTGCAGGTCGGACACTTGGGCGGCGCCGGCGCTGCCGGCAAGGATGGCAAGGGCCAGGGCCGAGAGGCCAAGGCGTACAGCTGGGATTTGCGTGTTGCTCTTCACTTTTTTGTTCCCCGATGCTGGATGAGTTTTTGTGTTTCTCCCCGGGAATCGCGTGATCAGACAACAATCCATCCCAGCCTGCCAGCGGCGACAGGCACCCGGGTTCAGTTCGGATTGCATCAGATCGACAGCGATCACCCTCTACCCAAGCACTGAGAGGATGGTTTCAGGGCCATTAGTCGGTGGCACCGGAACCCTTCTCGAAATGGCTGGGGCGGGCGGGACTATAGTCATGTGAAAAAAATGTGCACGCTGCTCCGCAACATGTTCACGTCCCGCTGACAAGCCCCTTTCGTCCGGTCCAGTTGTAAAGAATCGGAAACCACAGAAGTCAATCCGTCCAAGGGCTGAATTTCGCCTCGGTTTTCCGGTGAATGCCGCCGAATACTCAGGTCCGATGTCTCGATCCATGAGATTTCAGCATGTTCTGATGCCGAACGATTTGGCCTTCTTCCCAAATCGTTGCTGCATTGGTTTGGAGCCGGGCGAACACGCCCGGCTCTTTTTTTTGGGTTCGGCGCCGAAAAGTTGACCGGCAGGTCGGAAATCCGAACTGCTAACCTCGCCGCAAGGGTCGCCAATGCCCATGGAGCAGACGATGATCGTGCCACGCTTTTGGTCAGAATCCGTTGTCGAAGGCCGCGTCAAAGGGCGCGCTGTCCGCATTCGCCGCTTTGGTTGGTCCAACGACTCCGAACAGGCGGCGACTGCACACGCCGCAAGTCGCGCCGAGGAAGCGCTTCTGCGCTTGCAACAGGGCGAACGCGTGGCGAGGCGGGAAATCAAGCAGTCGTATGGTGGCGGCGACGGTCTGCCAATCCGCGAACAGATTGTCGATGAGCGCGATGATGTCGTCATCACCCGCAACAGCTATGGCGCGCGGTGCTTGAACACCCCGGATGTGTTGTTTGTCGACATGGATTTCGATGCTTCCAATTCGTTGGTTGCAAATGTGTTTGGGGCGGCTTCGGTAATCGCTTCGATCAGTGTTCTCTTCGCGCTGCAGTTTTCGCCGACAGCTTGGTTCATGGCACTGCTCCTGCTACCGATGGGGTTCTTGTTCGCAGCCAGATTCCGCGCAAAGAAGCGCGCCGCCGACTCAGCCCTGCCGCGCTTGCGCGCCATGTGTCAGCGGTGGTTGGACCAGGATCCGAAGCGGCGGCTACGCCTGTATCGCACGCCCGCTGGCTTGCGGGCGGTGGTCATGCATCAAACCTTCCCGCCCGACAGTCCGGCGGTTCGCGAATGCTTCCAGGGGCTCGGCGCGGATCCGGTGTATCAGCGCATGTGCGAACTGCAGCAGTGCTTTCGCGCGCGTGTGACCGCCAAACCTTGGCGCATGGGCTTTACGATGCGATTTCGGCCCCGGCCTGGCGTTTGGCCGATTGCCGCCACAGCAATGCCAATCCGCGAGCAATGGGTGACTGCCTACGAGCAGCAGGCCCGCGAATTTGCGGCGTGTCATTTTTTGGAAGAACTCGGCAGTGGTCACGCCGATTTCAAAGTGCAGCGGGTGGTAGCTTGGCACGATGAGTTGTGTGGCGCGTTATCCGGACGGCCATTGGCCTGAGTCACGTTACTCGAAACGCTGCTTCAGTTGAGAAGCCTGGCCATGATTTCGGCGCTTGCTTGTACTTCGGGTGTCGTCATGATCACGCGCGGTCGGCCATCGAGCGTGCAGTCGAGTGCGCGGTGCAGCCAAGCCTGATGGCCCGTGCGAAGCGTATCGGCGTTGGCACCGCTGATTAAACCCAGCGCGTTGGCCTGATCGATCAGCGCCCAGGTTTCGGTCGCGCGTAGCAATTCGGGATGTTGGCATCCGTGCGCCAGCACCAGGCGTTGCAGGAAGAACTCGAGATCGACGAGACCACCTTCACCTTGCTTGAGATCGAAATGCAGATGGTCGCTGCGGTCCAGCTCTTGCCGCCAGCGGGCGCGCATGCTGCGCACTTCGGTATGCAGCGCGTCGGGGTCGCGTGGTTTTGCCAATACATCGGCACGAACCCTGGCAAAATGCTCGCGACCGCTTTCGGCGCCACAAACCACGCGAGCGCGTACCAAGGCTTGCTGCTCGTAGGTCCATGCGCGCGTTTGCTGATAGTCGGCAAAGGTGCGGAGCGACGACACGAGCAGTCCCTTGGCGCCATCGGGCCGAAGCCGCATGTCGACTTCGTACAAGCTGCCCGCACGCGTGCTGGTGCCCAACCAATGCAGCAGGCGCTGCGCCATGCGGGCAAAGTAGCGTGCTCGATCCAACGGGCGCGGGCCATCGCTCAGTTGTTCATCATCGACATCGCAGTACAGGAACACCAAGTCGAGATCCGATGCAAAGCCGAGTTCCGCGCCGCCGAAGCTGCCGTATGCCACCACGAGCAGCCCATCGCCGAGCCGACCGTGCTGCGCTTCATGTTCGCGCCGGACCAGTTCGTACGCGCGGTGCAGGCTGAGCTCAGCGAGCTGCGACAGTGCCTGGCTGCACGCAAGCGCCTGCAGACGCCCGGCAAGCCAGTCGAGTCCGATCCGAAAGAGCGCGCTCTGCCGGGCTTCGTTCAATGCCGTCAACAGCGCCTCAGGATCATCCTGCGGTGCGCGGGCCAAATGCTGCGCAAACTCACGGGCCGGGTCGAAGTCCTTGCCTTGGCGTTCATCGAGCAGTTCGTCGAGGAGCAGCGGGTGCGCAATGACGCGCTCGGCCAAGAAGCTTGAGCGTTTGAACACTTCCACCACCCGCTCGCGCGCGCCGCGGCGCTCGGCAAGCAACGCCAGATAGCTGGATCGTCCGGCAATGGCATACAACAAACGCAACAATCGCTCGACTTGCGGGTCGGTCAGCGCCTGCAGATTCGCCTCGTGCAGCAAGCGCGGTGTGGCGCGCTCAAAGCGCGATTTCGCCGCCGTATCCATCCGCCGCACCGCGAGGCTGTTCAAGAGGCTGTGAAACGCCTCGGCGACGGAGCTGCCAAAGTGTTCAATGAGTTGCGCCGGTGTCTCGGTCAGCTCTTCGCCCAAACGCAGGGGTTTGTTTCGTGCCGGGGGATCGAGTACGCGTTGGAACAACGTGCCCACTGCGTGCCGCACGCTGCCGATGGCGGCGTCCAACGCCGCGGTATCTGCGTAACCAAGCGTCCAGGCGATGCGCCGTCGCGTGAGGGTGTCGTGTGGCAACGCGTGGGTCTGCTCATCCGCAAACATTTGCACGCGGTTTTCGACCCGTCGCAGAAATTCGTAGTGGTCCCGAACGCCGTTGCCTTCGTCGCTCGTGAGAAAACCGCTGTCGATTGCGGCACTCAAGGCCCGGTAGAAGCTGGGTGTGCGCAGCTTCGACTCGCGTCCGCCGCGAATCAATTGGGCGAGTTGGACCATGAATTCGCATTCGCGAATCCCGCCCGGACCGAGCTTCAAGTTGCCATCCAAGTCACGCCGATCAACTTCGAGGTCAATGCGCGATTTCATTTCGCGCAGCCCCTCGATGGCGGTGAAGTCGAGATAGCGCCGGTAGATGAACGGTCGCAGGGTGTCGATCAACGTGGCGCCACCAGCGCGATCACCTGCCACGGTCCGAGCCTTGATCCAGGCATAGCGCTCCCAGTCACGACCTTCGCGCTGGTAGTAGTGCTCCATGGCATCGAACGTCCAAGCGAGACGGCCGGCGCTGCCAAACGGTCGAAGTCGATAATCGACGCGCGCCACAAATCCGTCGACGCTGACGTCGCCAAGCAATTGCGCCAACCGCTGGCCGACCTTGGTGAAGAATTCTTCGTGACTGAGACGCCTTGGGCCGTCTGTCTCGCCGGCCTCGGCAAACGTCAGAATGAGGTCGACATCCGAGGAAAAATTGAGCTCCCCGCCACCGAGCTTGCCCATCCCGATCACAGCGAGCCGCATGGGCAAACCATCAGGGTGGCGCGCTTGGCCGAAGCGTGGCGTCAACTCGGCCTCGGCACGTTGCAGGGCATGCTCGATACAACGCTCGGCCAGTGCCGTGGCAGCCAGCAGCGTTTCGGCGACGGTGGCCTGCTTCAGGACATCGGCAACGATGAGGGCCAATGAGCCGCGTCGCCGATAGCGCCGCAGCGCGCCGGCAAAATCCGGATCGTCGAGCGCCGGCAAGTCGCTGGTGGCAATCTCGCCGTGCGTCAAAAAGTGCGTAATCAAGTCCGGTTCGCGCCGAAACACGTCAAACGCGAGGTCGCTGGCGAGCAGGACCTGGTCCAAGTCTGGCGTGGCCACCTCGGCGTTCAGTCCGAGCTCGGCCCGGCGCTGTGGCAGCCAGGCGGCCAGTTCGGCGGGCAGGGAGCGCACGGCTTGACTTAAGCGATTTCGGCAAAGCTGGCGCGCGCGGCGGCGATCGTTTGATCGATCACGGCCTGGTCGTGGGCGATGGACACGAACCCTGCCTCGAATGCGGAAGGCGCCAAATACACGCCGCGCTTCAGCATGGCATGGAAGAAGCGATTGAAGCGCGCCGTGTCGGCGGCTTTGGCTTGCTCGTAAGTTTCGACGGGCTCGTTGGCGAAAAACAGACCAAACATGCCGCAGACTTGGTTCGTCGTAAATGGGAGGCCGGACTCGTGTGCGGCTCGCGTTAGTCCCTGGCACAGCTTGTTCGTGGCTTCGGTCAATCGACCATAGAACTCTGGCGCCTGCAGCGCCTTGAGCATCGCCAAACCAGCGGCCATGGCGACCGGGTTGCCGCTCAACGTGCCCGCCTGATAGACCGGGCCTGACGGAGCGATCTGGCGCATGATGTCGGCCCGCCCGCCATAGGCGCCCACCGGCATGCCGCCGCCGATGATCTTGCCGAAGGTGCTGAGGTCGGGCCGGATGCCAAACAACGATTGCGCCCCGGCTGGCGCCACCCGAAAGCCGGTCATGACCTCATCGAAGATCAGCAGCGCGCCGTGCTCGCTGCAGAGTTCGCGCAAGCCTTGGAGATAGCCTGCGCGCGGCAGAATCAGATTCGCGTTGCCGATGATCGGCTCCAGGATCAGGCCGGCGATGTCTGGTCCGTGTGCTGCAAACAGCGCTTTTGCCGCTTCCAGGTCATTGAAGGGCAGGGTCAGTGTCAAGTCCGCCACGGCCGCGGGCACGCCAGGCGAATTCGGCAACCCAAGGGTCAGGACGCCCGAGCCCGCTTTCACCAGGAACGAATCGGCATGGCCGTGGTAACACCCCTCGAACTTGACGATCTTGTTCCGACCGGTGAACCCACGTGCCAACCGGATCGCCGCCATCGTGGCCTCGGTCCCGGAGTTCACCATGCGCACCATTTCCAAGCTCGGGACCAGTTGCGTCAGGAACTCCGCCATCTCGACTTCCAACGGGTTCGGCGTGCCGAAGGACAGGCCTTGGCGAGCCGTGGCAATGACCGCGTCGAGCACATCCGGATGGTTGTGGCCCAGAATCATGGGCCCCCAGGATCCGACGTAGTCGATGTAACGATTGCCGTCGACATCGAACAAATACGGGCCTTCGGCGCGGCTCACAAAAAACGGACTGCCGCCAACGGACTTGAATGCCCGCACGGGTGAGTTCACACCGCCTGGCATGCATTGCTGGGCGCGTTCAAACAGATTCTGATTGCTGGACATGGCGGGCTCGATACCAGAGGAACAAGTCGACAAGGATAGCGGCGGGTGCGGGCAATCCAAGCCTCGGTTGAGAACTTGCCGGGACGGGCCGTAATGCACCGGTCTGCTAGCGCCGCGACACGGTCTCTGTGTCGTACTCGACAGTTTTCAATCGATGCCAACCGGAGACAGCTCCGACTCAGCCAGAAGGCTCCGGGTTCCGTTACCATCGGCCATCGACTTCCGGAGGACACCGCGATGCGAAATCTGAATGCGCCCTTTGTTTCCCTGTTGCTGCTCGCAATGACCGTTGCGTTGCCGAGTGGTCCGGCCGAGGCCGGCAAAAAGTTCTACAAGTGGCAGGACGAGCAGGGCGTTTGGCATTACGACGAAACGAAGCCCAAGGATCGCGAATCGGCGGCCATCAATGTAACGCAGCGTGGCAGCGCCAATGATTCGGATCCGGCAGCGAGCACGCCGGCTTCGACACAGCCCGCACCGACGCCCGCCACGGAGCCCGTGCCAACGGACATCGCCGAGTCGGACGAGGATGCGGAGAGCAAAGTCATCGCCAATCGCCAGGCAGCCTGCGAGAAGGCAACGACCGCCGTCAGCATGTATGAGAACTACGCGCGTGTGACGGTGGATACCGATAATGACGGCGTGCAGGAACCGTTGAACACCCAGCAGCAGTTGGAACGGCTGAAAGAAGCCCGGGCGGCCGTCAAGGAATACTGCAACTGATGTCCATCGGCACCCGAGAGGTCGTGATCGGCCTGGTCCTGGTGATCGGCGGTGCTGCCTATCTGGCCTGGAACCAACAAACTTCAGAACGAGCGGCGCAGCAGGCCGCTCGCACCGAAAAGCCGCCAGCGCCCACTCGCGACGCCCAGGCCATGGTGATTTACAAGTGGCAGGATGATTCCGGTACCTGGACCTTTGGCGAGAATCCGCCGCAGGATGGCCGTCCGTATTCCGAGATTCGCGGCACGCCGAATGTCACATCGGTCCCGACCGTGGTGCCGGACGATGGTCCCGCGATCGATCAGGCGCCGGCTCCTGAGGCGACCGATTCGCCTTAGGCTGCTCCCACAGGCTGACGGCCTATTTGGGATGTTGCCGGTATTTTTGTGGGAATCCAGCCGCCCCTTTGGTGCGCTGATTCGCGCATCAAACGGTCAGCGACGATGCGTGATTCTCACGACGGCACAGTGTGGCAAGTAGCCCGCTCCCCAGCCCGCTCCCACTCGCGTGGGAGTCCAGCCGCCCCTTTGGCGCGCTGATTCGCGCATCAAACTGTCGGCGGCGATGCGCGACTTTCACGACGGTGCAGTGTGGCAAGTAGCCCTCTCCCCAGCCCTCTCCCACTCGCGTGGGAGAGGGAGTCGGCTCCCTCCCCCGCGAGCGCGGGGGAGGGTCGGGGAGGGGGTTACTTGCAGGCAGAATTATCACCACCCGCAATCTATTGATTCGCGAAACGAACGGGTTACGGTGTTTTTGTGGGAGGGCCTTCAGGCCCGAACCGAGGGTGCGGTGAGTCCTGTTCGCGGCGAAAGCCGCTTCCACAAGTTGATATGGCGGAAACCGGTTTCAACGAAGCGGTTCCTTTGAGCGATCCACCAGGCGAGGCATTGATGATCCACCTCGACCTCTCAGTTGGTTCAGCGTCTGCCCAACAATAAGGGCACATCCTTGTGCCCTGCTTGGGGTAAAGCGATTGTTGGCAGCGCTCGTCTGCTTTTGAAACTTGGCGGCGCGATGGGCTTGCCCCATGCGCCGCCTTGCTACCTTGATGACCGTGCATCCTTGCCGCACATCCTGGTGCCGATGCGATCCCTCTCCAAACCGATAAGTTGGCGGTCGCAAACCCCCGAGCGCGGACATCGCGACTGCGCTCGGGGGCCAATTCGTCCTTGAAGCGACCAAACCGGGCTTCCTGTCCGGTACGTCCTGCTGGCCTCGTCGCGCCCTGGTTCATCCGGTCTGATCGACTTCTCGATTGCGGCGTCCTGGCCGCAGCTCGACGAGGCGGTTGCTGCTTGGGCCAGAATCGCTCTGAGCGCTTTCGCGGTTCCGAACGTTCTGGCTTGCCACGTTCCAGTTGGCGATTCGACTGGCCGTGACCATCCTTGGTCCGGCCGGGGTCGGCGTCCTGCCGACCTGCTTACAGCGAGGCGATCGCGTCCTGGCGATTGCTCAGATTGACTACTTCAACGGCGTCGCCGTCGACCAGCTGCGACTGACCCATCACCACGACCTCGTCGCCAGGTGACACGCCTTGCAACACGCGGACCAAACCGTCCTGCTCGCCACCCAGGCTCACCGGCACCCGCTTGACCTTGCCCGACCGCACGGCGAACACGGCAGGCTCGCTAGCCGGGATCAGCGCCGCGCGCGGCATTACCACCGCTTCGGCGAGGTGCTCTCGTTCAATGCTCAGCCGGACAAACTGGCCGGGGCGCAGATTGGTGCCACCTTCGCGGATATCGATCACGGCGGTACCGGTGCCGGTTTTCGCGTCGACCACCGGTGAGATCCGCTCAACTTGACCGGTAAACACCTGGCCGGCGAACGCATCAGCAGCCAATTGCACGGTCTGGCCGGGTCGAAGCTCCAGAAGTTCCCGTTCCGGCACGGCGATTTCGGCGCGCAGGTCGTTGAAATCGGCGATCGTAAACACCGGCTCATTCGGGCGCAGGTTCTGACCCACCTTGACGTGGCGCATCGTGACCGTACCCGAGAACGGCGCGCGGATCACCGCGCGGTCGACATCGACCTGGGCCAGATTGACGGTTGCAAGCTGTGCGTCCCGATTGAAGCTGGCCAGATCGACTTGATCGTGGCTGACCATCTTGTGATCGAGCAGCATCTGCTGGCGCGACGCCTCGTGGCTCAGCCGGTTGGCAACGCTCTGCTGCTGCTTCAGCAACAGGGCGACACGGGCGGCGTCGATACGGGCCAGAATCTGGCCTTTCTCAACCCGATCGCCTTCTTCGACCAGCAGGCTGATCAGCTCGCCGCCGTTTTCGGCAACCACTTGCGCTTCGCGCTCGGCTTCCAGGGTGGCAGTCGTGTTCAGACGGCGGACCCACGTGCCCGAACCAACCCGCGCCGTTTCGACGGCGACCTTGGCCGCATCCTTGGCCGCGGTCGCGTCCGCCGTATTCGCCTGGCTTTGACCACATCCTTGGGTCATGGCCATGGCGGCGGCAAGGGGCAGCAGGGCAATCAGACGTTTCATGATTTACTCCGCGTCCGCCTGCGATTCGTCCGTCTTGGCATCGTCCAGGTCATGCCACACCTTACCCATCACTTCCATCAGGGCATCGAACAGTGCATGTTCCATAGCGTTCATTGTTGGCCTCCATTTGGCCGGTTGAATCAGTGTTGTAGGTAACTATAACACCGGTTTAGTAATCCACTAGATGCCGGAAGTCATGGGTGCTGTTGGTCACCCTGGTTCCCGGAATCGGGTTTGGCTGCATCAGTTGCCTGATCAGATGAGGCGACACGTTAAAAGGTTTCTATGACTGATGGCAGGCACACCCGTCACCGCTGCGGGTGACAGCTGCCATGTGACGGATGGCATAGTTGGATCAAAGACTTAGTAGCGTCAGAGGTGCCGACGTGGCGGCGCGCTCATCGCCTGCTGCGCCCTCAGGAATTCGGCGAAATCAAAGGCAAGGCAGCTCGTGGATTACTGCATCTTTTGTTTTCGATTAGCATGGCGCGCTAAACCTGATTCCGAGTCCGCCATGCACCACCGCCAAGTTCCCGTTGCCAGCCGATTATCCGAAGTCCGCTATGAAATTCGTGGTGAGCTTGCACGTCGCGCCCTGGAGCTTGAGCAGCAGGGACGCGCGATCGTCAAGTTGAATATCGGGAACCCCGGGCTGTTCGACTTCGAAGCGCCACCGCACCTGCGCGCTGCCCTGGCAGCCAATCTGCCGCACTCGGATCCGTACTGCCATCAGCAAGGCATGGCCGCCGGCCGCGAAGCCATCGCAATGCGCGAAATCGCGCGGGGCGCGCCGAACGCGAGCCCGAAATCCATTTTCATCGGCAACGGCGTCAGCGAATTGATCGACATTTCGCTCCGGGGTCTTCTGAATCCCGGTGAGGAAGTGCTCGTGCCCTCACCGGACTATCCGTTGTGGACGGCTGCGGTGATCTTGAACGGCGGCCGGGCAGTGCACTACCCCTGCTTGCCGGAACGTGGCTTTCTGCCAGATCCCGAAGACTTGGAAGCGCGGATCACGCCGCGCACCCGGGCGATCGTGGTGATCAACCCGAACAACCCGACGGGCGCGGTCTATCCGAAAGAACTGCTGCAAGCCATTGCCGACATTGCCAGCCGGCACCGCCTGGTGCTGATGGCGGACGAGATTTACGATGGCATCACGTACGATGGTGCGCGCTTTCATCCCTTGGCGCCGCTCGCCCCAGACGCGGTGTGCGTAACGTTCTCGGGCCTATCCAAAGTGCATCGCGCCTGCGGGTGGCGCATTGGTTGGATGAGCCTGTCCGGACCGCTGAAACGGGCCCAAGACTATTTGCATGCGCTGGATTTGCTGTCGGCGCTGCGCCTCTGTGCGAACGTGACGGCGCAGTGGGCGATCGAACCTGCGCTATACGGACCAGACACCATCTCCCCGCTGGTTGCCGCGGGGGGGCGGTTGCATGCCGCCCGTCAGGCCGTAATCGAAGGCGTGGCCGCCTCCCAATTCCTCAGCCTGGTTGCGCCTGCTGGCGCCCTGTACGCGTTTCCGGGCGTCGACACGACATTGTTGCCGGGGTTCGATGACCATCGCTTTGCGCTGGACCTGCTCGAAACCGAAGACGTATTGCTCGTTCCCGGCTCAAGTTTCAACGTGCCCTACCGGACGCACTTCCGGCTGACTCTGTTGCCCCAAGCCAAGCAAATCGAAGACGTGTTTGTACGGCTAGAACGCGCGCTGGAGCGGGCGTCACGTAGCGCCCACCGACACGTCGCCTGATGAGCCTCGTCTTCGAATCAACCGCCGGTGCCGCGGCACCGCGCCGCTTCCTGGCGCTGGGCGATTCGTACACCATCGGCGAGGGCGTCAGTGTCGCCGCGCGCTGGCCCAATCAGCTGATCGCCGCGCTGGATGCCGGCGGCACCCAGTTTGCCGAGCCGACGGTCATTGCCCGTACCGGCTGGACGACCGATGAACTCGATGCGGCCATCGACGATGCACTCGCGCAGGGAACGATCTCGCCACCGTACGATCTTGTCAGCCTGCTGATTGGCGTCAACAATCAGTATCGCGGCCGGCCGGTCAGTGACTACGAACGCGAGTTTGCAGCGCTGCTGCAGCGCGCCCTCCATTTCGCTGGGAAGCAGCCGCAACGTGTGTTTGTGATGTCGATACCGGACTGGGGCGTGACCGCATTTGGCGCGGCAGATCCGCGCGGCACGCGCCAGATTGGCGATGAGATCGATGCGTTCAATGAAGCTGCGCGCGCGGTCGCAACCCGACTGCAAGTCGCGTACATCGATATCACGCCGATATCGCGCCAGAACCCCACCTGGTTGGTGGCCGATCAGCTCCATCCGGATCAGCGTCAGTATCAGGCCTGGGCCGACGCCGCCCTGGCGCATCTGCGGCGATAAACGCGCCGTTTGCCCGCCTTTTTCGGGCATCTCTCCACGCCGATTCGTCGATTTCCGCCAAAACGGACGTTCTGGCTCTGTACAAATCGTGATGAAATCGTTAAAAACAGAAAGTTCGATCCGACGCCACGCCAAGTATGGCAAGGCACGGATCTGAGCACACCATGGTGACCCAACGAACAAGGGCGCAAACGCCCGGAGGAAACATGAATAACAAACGCAATATGCTGGTGACTGGCATCCGCCAGGCCCTGCTGCTCGGTTTGATCGGCAGCACCGGGCTTGGAGCCAGTTCTGCCTTCGCGCAGGACGATCAGGATGCTGGTGCAAAAGAACTGGAGGCCATTGAGGTCACCGGTTCGCGCATCCGTCGTGTCGATTTGGAAACCGCGAGCCCGGTGCAAGTCATCGACGCCGCAGCGATTGAGCGCTCCGGCGCCGTTATCCTCGGCGACGTGCTGCAAGAAATTCCCTCGGTGGCTGGTGCGGCCACGAACGCCTCGGTCAACAACGGCGGTGGCGACGGTCGTGCAACGGTTTCTCTGCGTGGTCTGGGCGAAGAGCGCACGCTGCTCCTGGTCAATGGCCGCCGCGTCAACTATGACGACTTGAACTCGATTCCGATCAACCTGATCGAGCAGATCGAAGTCCTGAAGGACGGCGCCTCGGCGATCTACGGTTCCGACGCGATTGGTGGTGTGGTCAACATCATCATGAAGAAGGACTACGAAGGTGGTTCGGCCTCGATCAACTACGGCGTCAGCGGCGAAGACGACGGTGAGCGTAAGGGCATCAGCGCGACCTTTGGTACCGCTGGCGACCGCGGCAACTTCATTATCAGCGCGTCTTACAACGACCAGGAAGAAGTCAGCGCTGCCGACCGCGATTACTCGGCTCTGGCCCTGACCCTTTCGAGCGGCGTGGTCACCATCGGTGGCTCCAGCCGTACGACGACTGGTTGGTACGCTGTGCCGCGCGCGCTTGCGCAGGCCAACGGCATCAACTGCGGCGGCAGCTCGGCCAACGTCAATCTGACGCGTATCGAAGGCCGCGCGGGCACCGCAATCACCGACTACAAGTGCTTTGAAGCCTCGGACCTGTTCAACTACCAGGCCGTCGGCAACGTGCAGTTGACCCCGCAAGAACGCACGAATGTGTTCGTTTCGGGTACCTACAACGTCACCGACACGATCACTGCCTATGCGGACCTGTGGGCCACGAACACGAGTTCGTTCGGCCAGATCGCCCCGCTGCCGTTTGACGGTCGCCCGGCGAACGACAACATCGTCCTGTCCGGCGACAGCATCTACAACCCGTTCGGCGTCGACATCATCGACAGCCGTCTGCGTCTGTCCCGTATCGGCAACCGCCGCTACGACTACGACACCGACGCCAAGCAATTCAACTTCGGTCTGAAGGGCGGCTTTGGTGACACGTCGTGGACGTGGGATGCCTACGGCAGCTACGGTCGCTACAAGCAAGACAACACCACCACGGGTTACCTGCTGACCTCGGCCCTGGCCGATGCGCTCGGCCCGAGCTTCATCGATGCCGGTGGCGTGGCCCGTTGCGGCACGCCAGGTGCACCGATCGCCAACTGCGTCCCGGTCGACTTCTTCGGCGCCCCGCCGGACCCAAGCTCGGCTGCCGGTCAAGCCCAGCTCGCTGCCCTGGCTGCCATCGCGCCGAACACGCGCAATGTCACCACGCAGTCGCTGAAGACCGTCAACGCCAACTTCTCCGGCGACCTCTTCGAGCTGCCGGCCGGTATGGCCAGCGCCGCCGTGGGCCTGGAATGGCGTGAACAGGACTACGCGTTTGAGCCGGACTTCCTGGCCCAGATCAACACCCAGACGTTTACCTGCTTGATCTCCTCGGAAGCTTGCACGTCGCCGACCAACGGCAGCGTGGAAACCAAGGAAATCTACGGCGAAGCCCTGGTGCCGCTGATGGCTGACGCACCGTTCGCCCAGCGTCTGAACCTGCTGGTCGGTGGCCGTTGGTCGGATTACGACACCTTCGGCAGCACCAGCAACTACAAGATTGGCTTTGAATGGAAGCCGATCGACGACGTGCTGGTCCGTACGACCTACGCAACGGTGTTCCGCGCTCCGACCATTTCTGACCTGTACGCTGGCAACTTCGCCTCGTCGGACGGCTTCAACGATCCGTGTAACGGCTTCACCGGTCCGGCCAACCCGGCCTGCGCGAATGTCCCGACCGACGGCTCGTTCAACCAGACCGACTCGCAGCTGTCGGCGATCAAGGGCGGCAACTCGACCCTCGAGCCGGAAGAAGGCAGCGTGTTTACCTGGGGTGTCGTTTACTCGCCGAGCTTCCTGGATGGTTTCTCGACCACCCTCGACGTGTGGCGCGTGGACCTGGAAAAGACCATCGGCACGTTCGGCACGCAGAACATCCTGAATGCCTGCTTCTCGAGCACGGTCGCCAATCCGTCGCCGTTCTGCCAGCTGTTCAGCCGCGACGCCAACGGCGAAATGGTTCGCCTCTTCGACGTCAACGACAACGTCGGCGAGACCGCCACCAAGGGTCTGGACCTCGGCTTCAAGTACGCCATGGAAACCGACATCGGTAACTTCCGTACCAGCCTCGACACCACCTACGTTGACCAGTTCGACGTGAAGGTCATCGTTGACGGCGAAACGGTTGGCCAGCAGTTCAACGCTGGTACGTTCCTGACGGTTGCCAACGGCGGCCTGGGTAACTACAGCCGCTGGCGCGGTCTGGGCACGGTGGCCTGGAACCTCGGCAACTGGGAAGCTCAGTGGAACACGCGTTACATCCATGGCTTCGCCGTGGGCTCGCTGCGTAACGACGGCCCTTGCGCCGACGCCGCGATTCCGCCTGGCAGCGATGGTTGTAAGTTCACCCGCGGTGCGACCACGTACCACAACCTGCAGTTCGGCTATAACTTCGCTGACTGGAACACCCGCATCCGTCTGGGTATCGACAATGTGGGCGACAAGCAGCCGCCGATCCTCTATCAAAACAACACGCTCAACGGCAACACCGACGAGCGCACGTTTGATACGGTTGGTCGCTACTACTGGGCGAACGTGACGTACACGTTCTAATCCCAGCAAACGAGCACGCATCCAGCCAGTCCACCGGCTGAGGCAGGTTCGAGTGAAGCCGCCAGGGGCAACTCTGGCGGCTTTTTCTATGGGCGCGGCGCCAGGTGTCGATGCCGCATCCGCGGCCACCGTGTGCAGATCGGGAAGAAAGCCATCGCGAGCCATGAAACAGGCGGGCTAGTGTCCTGTCCTGCAAATAACGCGAATAAACTTCTTGCCGATCGAGCCCATGCTGCGTTGGTCGTCGTCGCCGTAGCAACCACTACGTCTCCTTCTCCCGCCTTGCCTTGACTCGAAATTCTTCCAAATTTATTTCGAGCAATTTGCGGGACAGGACACTAGGCTGTCGGGATGTCGAATTGGTACCGCCCACTCTGGACTTTGCTCGCAATCTGTCTTGTGACGGCGTGTGTTGCAGTGAGTGCCGCCGAACCGACCGGCCCCGTTGCCGAGTCGGACGCCAACGATGCCAGCAGTTGGAACAAGCGCTCTGTCGCTGTTGCCCGGAGCAATCCGGAGTTGGCTCGAAGTCACGCCGAAAAAGCACTGCAGCTGGCCGAACAGCAACATTCACCCGACTTGGCAGCCATGGCGCGCGTCAATATTGGTCGCGCCGAGCTGCTGCTGGGCAACTACCCGGCCGCCATTCGCGCCATGCAGAGCGGTTTGGATGCTGCCCGGGTCCACTCCGGTGCGCGCGACATTGCGGTGGCCGCAGAATCGTTGGCCGTGGCGTTTGACCGGGTCGGGCTCTACGAGCAGTCGCTCCGGCTTCACCAGGAGGCCCTGCTTCAGTTTGAGTCGGCAAATGACTTGGAGCGCATGGCGCAGGTTCTGGTCAACCTCGGCAATCTGTACGACAACATGGATCAAGTGCCGCTGTCGCGGAGCCACTATTTGCGCGCACTGGCATTGCTGGATCGAATTGGTGCCGAAAGCGGTCGGGCCAGCATCTACAACAATCTGTCGCAGATCGACGAAGACCAGACGCCAATTTCTGAATCGCTTGGTTTGCTGGATCGGGCCATCACGCTCTACCGACAGGAGAACAATCAGATCGGGCTCGGACTCGCGTATCGGAATCAGGCGAAATTTCTGACCCGCGCTGGTCGACTTGCCGATGCCCGTCTGGCGGTCGATCAGGCCAGATCACTCGCCGAAACAACGGGACACCGCGTGGGTCTGGCCGCTGCCCACGAAGCGGCCGCCGAACTCGCGATGGCGGAAGCGCTACAGGGCCATGCCGCCGAGCATGCGTTGCCCGCTGCGGGGCGCGCGCTCGCTGAGGCCATTGCGATCGCGACTGAGCTGGATGATCCCGACCGGCTTGAACGGTTACTCCGGCTCCAATCAGATTGGCACGAGCAATCCGGACAAGCCGATCTCGCGCTCGACGCGCTGCGTCGTGCCGACACCATGCGCATCCAACGCGAACGCGAGGCCCAATCGCAACGCATGCAAGCGCTGACGGCACAGTATCAAAGCGAGCAGCAGCAGTTGGAGCTCCGGCGTCTCGAAGCCAATGCCAAGGTCCAGGACGACATGCTCGCCAATACGCGCTGGCAGCGAAATGGTTCGCTCGTCGTGTTGCTCCTGCTGATTGGTCTGGCCGCTGTGGGCACGCAGTGGATCCGAACCCGTGACCGGCTATTGGTTACTGAGCGTGCGCAGAACGCCGCGCTACAGCGGACGATGGCCGCACTTGAGCAGGCACGTCGCAGCGCCGATGAAGAGCGTCGCATCAACACCGAGTTGCTGGCGCTCGCGGCAAACGAGGTGGAGGGTTCGCTAAAGCGCGTGCGGGCCACGGTCGAGCGCTTGCTTGGCAGTGCGAGCTTGCCGGTCGATAGCCGGCAACACCTATCGGGCTTGGCCACCACTGCCAACGAAGTGATCGATACGCTGGCCAATCTGGTGACCTTGACGTCGCTGGAACGCGAGCAGGCGACCCTCAGTCAGGCAGAATTCGATTTGGCACAGTTGGTCGACGACTTGGTGACCCAGGCCGATGCCCGAGCATCGGAAAAGCGGCTGCGGCTCAGTGTGACGCGACCGGAGTCGCCGTTGCTGATCCATGCCGATCGGCTCCGCCTGGCCGAGGCGATCGAGCAACTGATCGGCAACGCAATCAAGTTCTCGCCGCCCAACCGACGCATCGAGGTGCGCCTCAGTGCCGCAGACACCGCAATTCGGATTGCGGTTCATGACGAAGGTCCTGGCCTGAACGAGGCCGATCAGCGCAGAGTCTTTGGCCGATTTCAGCGTTTGTCAGCGCGCCCGACCGGTGGTGAGCGCAGTACCGGGCTTGGTCTCGCGCTGGTCAAACGAATCGCCGAACTGCATGGCGGCACGGCCACGTTTGGGCCGTCCTGCCTGCAAGGCGGTGTTTGCTTTTATATCGATCTGCCGGGGCCCAACGCCAATCATGACCCGCTACTCCCGATGGCGAACTTGTGACGGTCGCCGGAATCGATCCGGATCGCGCTAAACCTAAGCGTACCGCCGCGGGCGGGCCATCCGCGGCCGCCGATTGACCCGGCAGCGACCTGCTGATGATTCCGTGCCGCGTCAATAGGCACTACCATGTTGACCCAGGTGAATCCAACCTATTCCGACCCGTCCCACGGACGATGGCGAAATGATGCTGCACTGGCGCAGCAGAGCCATTCACGATGCCCTGGGGCTGGTCGTGGCGCCGCAAGCTGCGGGCGCCGCCATGAGCGGGCGCAACGCCTTCTCAACACCGAAACCAGATCGATCAGGAGCAATTCGTGAAAGAAAAACAAGAAATCGTCGAAAACTGGCTGCCGCGCTACACCGGCGTGCCCCTGCAGGAATTCGGGTCGCACATTCTGCTGACCAACTTTGGTCACTACCTCGAACTGTTTGCCCGGATCATGGGCGGTGGCGTGGTACGTGGCCTCGATCGCCCAATGCCCAGCGTGACGATCGATGGCATCACCCTGATCAACTTCGGCATGGGCAGCGCCAACGCGGCCACCATCATGGACTTGCTGAGCGCGATCCAGCCGAAAGCGGCACTGTTCCTCGGCAAGTGCGGCGGGTTGAAGCGCAAAAACCAGATCGGCGACCTGGTCCTGCCGATCGCGGCAATCCGCGGCGAAGGCACGTCTAACGACTATTTGCTGCCCGAAGTGCCGGCGCTGCCAGCGTTCTCGCTGCAGCGTGCGGTGTCCACCATGATCCGCGACCTCGATTTCGACTACTGGACCGGCACCGTTTACACCACCAACCGCCGGGTCTGGGAACACGACGAACAATTCAAGGAGTACCTGCGCAAAACTCGGGCGATGGCCATCGACATGGAAACCGCAACCATCTTCTCGGCAGGGTTCCACAACGAGATTCCGACCGGCGCGCTGCTTCTGGTCAGTGATCAACCCATGATTCCGGAAGGCGTCAAAACCGAAGCCTCCGATCGCAAGGTCACCGAAGGTTATGTCGAAAACCATGTGCGCGTCGGAATCGAGGCATTGAAGCTGATTCGCCGGCACGGCAAGAGCGTCAAGCATTTGCGCTTCGACGAATAGGGAACAAGACTGAAACAACAGCGCGCTCGCCTGGCGGCAACGGCGAGCGCGGTGCCCACCGCTTTGGCATGGTGCCGCGTCGGTGGCATCATGGTGGGGGCACTGGTGCACGGTCCGCGCCTATTGGCGCGATCCCTGCGTCACACCTGTTTCGTTTCCCTAAGGAAGGCCCCACGATGATCCGCCGGCTGCAGCGCTTCGACATGGGTGATCTGGCCCGTCGCGAGCACTACTTTTTTAGTCTTTACCGGGTGCTGACTGCGGCGCTTCTGGTGTTTGTGTGCTTCAGTTCGTATTCGCGGTCGATCATCAGTATCGACTCGCCACGCGTCCTGGGTGGCGTGGCCATCTTCTATCTGATCGCGTCAACCGCCATTTTCAGTCTGGTGCAAACCAAACTCCGGCGGTTGATCTGGGCATCGCGCGTCGGGCTCGGGCTCGACATCATGGCCGCGGCACTGGCCATTCAGTTCAGTCAGGGCCTAGACAGCGGCATCGCGACACTACTGGTCATGAATGTCGCGTGCGGCGCCGTCGTGTTTCCGCTGCCGTCGGCTTTGGTATTTGCGACCGCAGCGAGCATCTCAGGCTTTGTCCTGTACACCTGGGACGTGCAGCGGACTGGCGGCCTGCCCGAGCGAAGTGTCGGCGAAGTGGCAGTGTACGTATTGATCTATTTCGCGGTAACCGGGCTCGCGCAGCTGTTGCAGAGCGAGGTGGCGAAGCGACAGCAGGTGGTGGAGCGGCAGGAGACCGATATTGCCGGTCTGTCCCAGTTGAACGACCTGATCATTCGCCGCATGCGGACCGGCGTGCTCGTGCTCAGTGACGAGCAGATCGTCCGCTTCAATGAAGCGGCGTGGGTCCTGCTCGGATCGGTGCCGGCTCAGGCCAACATGTCGCTTGCCGAACGTTCGCCCGATCTTTGGGCGCGGTTTGTCCACTGGCGCAATACGGGCGCAAACGATGAGCAGGCGATGTCGGTCGCCGATGGCACGCCCGAGGTGGTGCCACGATTTGTGGCCGTTCCGCAGGCGGGCCGACCCACGACCATTGTGTTTCTGGAAGACACCTCAATGGTCGCGCGCCAAGCCGAGGAGCTGACACTGAGCTCGCTCGGTCGTCTGTCGGCGAGCATCGCGCACGAGATTCGGAACCCCTTGGGAGCGATCTCTCACGCCTCGCAATTGTTGGCGGAGTCCGACCATCTGAACGAGTCGGATCTGCATTTGTTGGGAATCGTCCGCAAGCACTGCCTGCGCATGAATGCGATCATCGAAAACATTCTGCAGTTGTCACGGCGCAAGCGGTCTCGGCCGGAGACCATCGACTTGTCCCGCTGGGTGCAGGACTTCGTGCAGGAATACCGGTCCGTGCAGCCTCTGGGCCAGGATCAGCTGCATGCAATGGCGGAAGAGTCATTACCCATGGTGGTGTTCGACCCGGATCAATTGCAGCAAGTGGCCTGGAATCTGACCAAGAATGCGCTTCGGTATGGACGAAAGCCCGGTGAGCCTGCGCAAGTTTGGGTGAAGGCCAGACGGATCGACGAACAAGGCCCCGTGGTGATGGAGGTCAACGACGCCGGCCCCGGAGTCGACCCCAAGCTCGCAACTGAAATCTTCGATCCATTCTTCAGTACCGGCGAGCAGAGCACCGGTCTGGGGCTCTACATCGCGTCGCAGGTCTGTTCGGCCAACCAAGCCAGCCTGGACTTCGTTCCGGCGCCGGAGGGCGGCGCCTGTTTCCGGGTGACCTTTCAGTCATTCCAGAGCCTGGCCAGGCTCATGGACGATGCATGACACACCCGTTTCATTCAGGTCGGCGGCGATCGGCATCCACGGTGCGCGAACTCGGCATGCCAGGTGACGAAACTGGTCACTTTTGCTAGAAATCTGGTCCGGACAAGAGGTAGGGCATGGCACGACAAAACGCACTGGTGATCGACGACGAGCCAGACATTCGCGAACTTCTGGTCCTGACCCTGACCCGGATGGGCTTGGCGGTCGACACGGCGGGCACCGTCAAAGAGGCCCTGGAACGCCTGGCCCAGCATCGCTACGACCTGTGTTTTACCGACATGCGCCTCCCCGATGGCAGCGGTCAGGAAATCATTGAATTCGTTGCGAAACATCAGCCCAGCATGCCGATCGCCATGATCACCGCGCACGGCAACATGGATGCCGCCGTCACGGCGCTGAAGGCCGGCGCATTCGATTTTGTAACAAAACCTGTCGACTTGAGTGTCTTGCGGCGCATGGTCAACAGCGCGCTCAAGCTTGGCGAGCCGAAAAAACCGGACGCCGGTCGCAGTCCTGCGGCGACAGGCGTTGCGCAAGGTCCGGTGGCAAGTCGACTCATTGGCCAGTCTGCAGCGATGCAACAACTCAAGGCCACCGTGGCCAAGGTGGCGCGGAGCCAAGCGCCCGTCCATATTTTTGGCGAGTCGGGGACAGGCAAGGAATTGGTGGCCCGGCTGATTCATGAACAAGGCCCGCGTGCCGGCGGCCCCTTTCTGGCCGTCAACTGCGGCGCCATCCCAACCGAACTGATGGAAAGTGAGTTCTTCGGCCACAAGAAAGGCAGCTTCACCGGCGCCGTCAGCGACAAGGACGGTATGTTCGTCGCGGCGAACGGCGGTACCCTGTTCCTGGACGAGGTTGCCGATTTGCCTATTCATATGCAGGTCAAACTGCTGCGCGTGATCCAGGAAAAGGCGGTGCGGCCGGTTGGATCGACGGCCGAGGCGACGATTGATGTGCGCATTCTGAGTGCCACGCATAAACATCTGGAACATCTGGTTGCCGAGGGCCGATTTCGCCAAGACCTTTATTACCGCATCAACGTGATCGAGCTCCGGGTGCCTGCACTCCGCGAACGCGGCGAAGATATCCCGATCCTGGCCAACGCCTACCTGGCGCGGATGGCTGCAGACTGGCACCTCGATCGGATCGATCTCGACAGCAGCGCGCTGGACGAACTCAGCCGCTACGACTTCCCTGGCAATGTTCGCGAGCTCGAGAACATTCTGGAACGGGCCGTGGCGCTGTGCGACGAACATACGATTCGCGCCGCCGATTTGGGAATCGGGGCGAACCGCTCCGATGTCGCCCCGCCGCGGCTTCTGGAACCGGTCGAGGACGAAGGTGACCCGGACGGCGACCCGGCTGATCTGGAAGGCTACGTTGCCAGCATCGAGCGTAAGGCCATAATTGAGGCCTTGGCAGCAACCCAGAACAACAAAACGAAAGCGGCTGAGCGGCTGGGAATCTCGTTCCGAGCGCTGCGCTACAAGCTCAAGAAACTTGGAGTCTGATCATGTCTGAAGTGAACTCAGCCGCCGTGCCGTTTCCGCGCACGCGTTGGCAAGCCGGTCTGGTCCATCTGGCCGCCAGTGTGGTCGTGGGGCTGGCCATCTTGATGCTCATCCGTTTTGCCTGGTATCCCGAAGTGCTGTTCTATATCGCCGGCGGGGCGAATCTGGCCATGTTGATTGTCGGATGCGATGTGATCATCGGCCCGCTGCTCACGACCATCGTATTCAAGCGCGGCAAGAAGACCCTGAAGTTCGATCTCGCCGTCATTCTGCTGCTGCAGATTGCGGCCATGGTCTATGGCACTTATGTGCTCTACACAGCCCGACCCGTTGTGCTGATCGCGGCGGGTGACCGAATCTATGCGGTGGGCTACAACCAGCTTGATCCAGAATACTGGAAGAGAGCGCCACCCACCGTGAAGCTCTCGGCTTGGGGCCCGACCCAGTATTCGGTGAGCAAGCCTTTTGATCCGATTCTGCAGAATCAGATGATTGATGAGTTGTTGCGCGGCAATGATCTGCACATGCTCCCCTGGATGTATCGCCCCTACGCCGATGGCCGCCAGACGCTACTGAATTCTGCGCGCCTTGACGCGCAAGGCCAGGCCTTTGTGCCCCTGGTCGCTCGCAAAGGCAATGGCATGGCCTACCTCGATTCGTCTGGTGATCTAAAACAAATGAAAGAAGGCGACCCTTGGGAAACTGCCAAACCCGTCCCTTGATTCGCTTGGCATGGGCTGTGCTACATTTCCCCTGCGGGCTAGGCCGCTAACCCAATTCAAAGGAATCCCCATGAAGAAGACCCAAGGTTTTACCCTGATCGAGCTGATGATCGTTGTCGCCATTATCGCCATTCTGGCCGCGATTGCTCTGCCGGCTTATCAGGACTACACGATCCGCGCTCAAGTTTCTGAATGCCCGACGCTGGCTGCTGGCGCCAAGACCGCCGTTGCCGAAACCTTCCAGAACACCGGTACGTTCCCGACCTCGAACACGGAAGCCGGCATGGCCGCTGCGACGGAAATCGTGGGTAACTATGTGACGCAAGTCGAAGTTAGCGGCGCAGGCGTCATCACCTGCACGTTCGGTAACGACGCGAACACGCTGATCGCTGGCCAGAACATGACGCTGACCCCGGACGGCACCACGAACGTCGGCAGCATCACGTGGCAATGCGGTGGCTCGATCGATGCCAAGTACCGCCCAAGCAGCTGCCGTCCGTAATACCTAAGTTTCACCTGGTTGTACGAGAGGGGCGCCCATGGCGCCCCTCTCTGTTTTTGGTAGCCTGGTAGCCCAGAATCGGCTCATTCGGATCGCCATGTCCTGGAGACCTGCCGACCCTGGCCTAAGGCACTAGAGCGCGCCAAGCTGTTTAACTCTGTCTGTCGCCATTGCAACTTTTCAGGCCGCGCGGAAACGGTCGGTATCTCCCGTCCCGAATCCAGTAGTGGGTATCGCCACTGAACCTGTCCGCGCGTTTTGGCCTGCTGACCCGACTCAATTGGTCAGGCAACATACGGCATTGGGCTGCGCAGCGGCAGCCTTCATCAAGCGAATCAACCTCTGCGACCCTTGCCGTGGCACAGGATTTGCTTCGTTGACCTTAGTTTCACTCAGCGAAGGCCATTTATGACAGCGCGTCCAACCCAGGGCTTCACGCTCATCGAATTGATGATTGTCGTCGCGATCATCGCGATATTGGCGGGTATGGCAATCGGCGCTTACCAGGATTACATCATCCGAACCCAGGTCGCTGAATGTGGATCCCTAGCGGGACCAGTGCAACTCGGCGCGCTTGAGTACTACGCGGATCAAGGCGTCTTCCCGACGTCCAACCTCCAAGCGGGGCTGCCAGCCGGAGACGAATACGAGGGTGCATACATTTCCCGCGTCGAATTGACCGCTGCAGGCGACGTGGCGTGCACGTTCTCTTCAACGGCGCCTCAGCAAGCCAACGGCGAACTTGATGGCGCGTCGATGCTTCTGACACCGATTGATGAGGGTGGCTCGGTCAATTGGGAATGCTCGAGCACGACGATCTCAAGCTATCGGCTCGCGACGATCTGCCGCTGAACGGCGATGTTGGCTGACGCTCGCGTCAATACGCTCGCTAAAGAGGCACACAGCCAACCGCTTCAGAACGGCTGCGGCAAACAGCTAGAGCGAGCGCGCCAGCAATATGTGTCCCGATTCCTAGTGAACTGGCAGCGACCGCGCTATCGGCATACGCACATTCGAAGCAAGAACATTCGGCGCGGCCCTAACGGCTGCGCCGAACCCGGTTGAGTGAACCAAAGCGCAGTCAACTGCCAAGCACTTGGCTGTATCGGCAATGCATGTTTGTCGCGACACGCTGAGTCAACCTGATCATCAGCCCGATTCACGTCAATACAACGCGTCATTCCCGAAGAGCATCCCGCCTGCCCGGACCAGTCGCTCCCGCTTACAATCGACTGCCGACCCGGCGACACTGCATCGATCACGATCGCCATTCATCAGGAAACCGGCTGCAGAAGCACCAAGCCCTGTACGACTGCCGCCACAATGAACCCGCTCAGAAAGAACAAGTAGCTCCAGCGCAGGTACGGGTATTTATAGACCGCCAGATACGTGCCGAGCCCATAGACGTCGCGGGTCATGGCGCGATAGATCCGACCGTCGTTATCGAGTTGACTTGCCACCTCGCGCTCAAAGCGGTCCAAGTTCAAACCCGAAAAGTGGCCAAAAAAGAACAGATTGAAATCGCTCGGCAGCGGACCATCGGGCTGCTTGAAGCGGCGGAATTTGGGCAGTACAGCGAGAATCGCCAGCAGTAGCGCGAGCAGCGTGAACACCAGCAACGTCGCCGCAGACGCCATCAAGGTCGGATCGTTGAGTCGGCCCAATGCGAGGCTCATGACAATCGATGACACCGTGATAATGATATTGGCCTTGGTGTCGGCCAAAGTGCTCATCTGAACGTGGTGCTGCTGACAGGTTCGAAGCAGATTGTCAGCCGTATTGCGCTCCACGACTCCCAGAAACGGGCCCGCGATAGAATCAGAAGTGCTTGGTTGCTCGGTGCTCATGGCCAACCTTGGTGACGAGAAGGAATCGTGATATTGGCGTGTGGCCAGAACTTGTCAATCGGTGCCCAAACCAAATCCCGATCGTCCAGGCGCACCCGACTCGCCAACCCTCTGGACGCGATCGGTCAGCCGAACTGACAATCCATGTCCGGGTGGTTCCGCCTCAATCGTCATCATGCTGTTGGAATCGCCAACATCACCGGATCAGGAGTCCCCCATGCAATACCTGTTGATGATCTTCGAAGACGAGACCAAATATGGCGACGATCCGAACAGCCAAGCGTGGCAGGACATCGTCGCAGCCCACGGTGCGCTGGCTGCCGAGATGGAGGCCGCCGGCGTCCTGCGTGGTGGTGCCGGCCTGATGGCCACGAACCTCGCCACGACCGTTCGTCGCCAAGGGCAGAAGGTGACCATTCACGACGGCCCGTGGGCGGAGACGCGGGAGCAGCTCGGAGGCTACTACGTGATCGACGTGCCTGATCTGGACAGCGCCCTCGGCTGGGCGAAGCGAATCCCGATGCTGGGTGATGGCTCGGTCGAAATCCGGCCGACGATCCCCGAAGAACCCACCACCTGAATCGACGGGCATGACGTGAGCGACGCCTAAGTCCGGGCGTCGACTCACCGATCACCATGGTCACTTCAACGCAACACGATCCCATTGCGACGCTGTACGAGCAGTCGGCAGCCAAGTTGATTGCGCAACTCATCGCGCGCTTACACCACTTCGAGCGCGCCGAAGATGCGCTGGCCGAGTCATTCGCCAAAGCTGCAGCACTCTGGCCCGTGGACGGCTGGCCAGCACAGCCAGAAGCCTGGCTGTTGCGCACGGCACTGAACCACGACTTGGATCAGATCAAGCATCAACGCGTCACCGAACGCTTTGCCAATGCACTGGTCGAGCACGAGCGCGCGCACCGGAATGATGACGCGATCAGCGGCAAATCCGATCGGCTCGCGCTGTTCTTTCTCTGCGCGCATCCAAGCTTGAGCCCTGATACGCAAGCGATGCTCATGCTGCGTTACTGTGCGCTCGTACCGCCCGCTGGGATCGCGCGCGCGTTCCAGCTTGATACCGACACGTTGACCCGCCGCCTCAGCCGCGCCAAACACAAACTCGAACACGCGGGGGTGTCATTTCAGCTCCCAGACCAAGCATGTTGGCCAGACCGCCTACCCGTCGTGCTCGCCGCGCTGGAGGTTCTGTATGACCAGAGTTACGCCGACTTGGCCGGTGGCAAAGAAATCGAAGCGTTGGCACGAGATGCCTTTCAGCTTACCCATCAACTCCTGAACCTGATTCCCGACGCCGCCGAACTCTGGGGATTTGCCGCCATGTTGTGCTTCGCCGAAAGCCGACGCCCAGCCCGTCTCGATGATGACGGCACGATGATTCCGCTGAGCGAACAGGATCCCAAACGCTGGAACCAAGCCCTGATCCGTCGCGGCGCAAGATACTTGCTGCGTGCCGCCAAGATGAAGCAACCCGGTCCCTATCAATGGCGCGCGAGCATCAGTGCTGCGTATGCGCGCCGGCTTGAGCTTGGATACACGCCGTGGCGTGATGTCTTACACGGATACGAAGCCCTTGCAGCACTGAGCGACACGCCGATGCTGCAGATCAATTTGGCCTTAGCAGAGGCAGCAACTGGGCAGCTGCAACAGGCTTGGGACCGCCTTGAACAACTAGACAAGAGCTTAGTGGATCACAACCAAGCGTACTGTCTCGCACGCGCAGAGCTGCTCCATTTGCGGGGCGCATTCGAAGATGCGAAAGCGCTCCTTCAGCGCGCAAAAATGCAGAGTAGAGGCGCAGCTGAGCGACGTTTCATCGAAAAGAAGTATCGCGCGTGGCACGCGCAGGAAATCAATATGCAGCGAGATCCCTCAGACTGATCAGTGCTTTGCCGGAGTCGTTGTTGCGCGATGCGAATCCAGCAATGTCCTTAACGAAAGCGACCTCGCGCCGACGGGCTTGCTGCGACCCTCAACAATCCGCGGTCACCACCAAGCCTTATCTCTCAACACTGCCTTGGCTTGACCGCGGCCAATCGCGCCAAGACGGCCAACGATCCTTAGACGTAAGCAATTGCATCGGTGTCCTTACCAACGCGCAGAGAAGTGCGCCCACGTGTCACGAAATCTAAAGTGGATCTAGACCAATCAATCCTGAGATGCGAGACCCGCAATAAGGCCGATACGAAGCCTACATCGGCAAAGGCCGGATCCGGACCCATTGCTCAAGAATCAAGCACTAGCGTGTTTGATTGTCTGCGGGCCATCCATGGTCCCTATCGCTACTGACCTTGCCCCGTTGCCCCTCAAAGTGCGCGCAGTGCATCATCTCATCGGCCAAAGAGAATCAGCAGCACAGTGCAAACCAGGAGTCATCCGCGCAAACACGAAGCGGTTTTTGGAAGCAAACGCGTATATCGTCCTCCCGACGTGTCGCCCTGCCGAGCATGCTAACGCTCGCCTACGACACTGAATCAGTAACGCCCTAGTGTCCTCCCCGGGTACAAGCCCTATTGAATTGATGTACTGCCGCCCGTGCAGACAAGCAGGACGCGCTCGGACCAACATCGGGGCGACATCGTCATAGCACAGATATGCGCCGCCACACATTCGGAGTACGAGAGACATGATGAAACGAATTCTTGCTGTCGTTGCGGTCGCGCTTGGGCTGATCCCAAGTGCTGAGGCGCAAATCTCCGCGTGCGCAAACATGGGATCGGGATCACTATTTTGTGATACGCCCGTGCCTCGTTCGTCCCAGTGGGGCATGAGCGCGTGCATCAGCGTCAACATCAACGAGAAGAATCGCCGCCTCTGTCAGGCAGCGGGTGGGTCGTGGGTAGTGCCACCCAGTGGCAATCCCTCGTGTGTGGGGCTTCCTGCTGGACTGTTCATGGGTGTGGGGGCCTGGACGAACGACATCTCCGAGCAACAGTTGAACGCCTTCGGGGGTATTGACCCCGGCTGCGCAACCATCGCCGTCACAGCGGGAGCCGATCCAGGCTGCGGCACAGTGGGCCAAACCTGGGAGTCTGGGTATCTGACGCTTGACAAGAAGATCAAGAACGTCAGCTATATGCGCAAGGACGAAAACGGGTGTAACCCTGGCGTCGCTGTGAATGAGAACTTCATGGTGGGCTACTCGGCAACGCTGAACTGCCCGCTGGACGCCGCAGCCTATCCGATCGTTGGTACCGGCAAGATCATGTGCGGCGACATTACCGGCGATGTTTGCGACGTCGCGAATCCCGTCGACCCTGCCTCGGGCGAAAAGCGACACTCTGAGACCACCCTCGCCGGGCTCAGCATGAGTGATCTGCTGCAGGTCTACTATCGCTCCTATGGTCAGTGGGGACCCGCCGGAGCCGAAGGCATTCTCGGAAACTACTGGCGATTCGCGTTCGATCGCCGCGTACGCAACTACGATGCCAATGCGATCATTGTGCATATCGCTGGCAGCGAACCGATCATGCTTCGAAAGAACACATCGGGTGTCTACACAGCCATCAACGTGACCAAGACCTTTGGTCGAACTGTTGTCATCAATGCGAGCGGATTCCTGCTGACCGACCTTGATCAAAGCCAATGGCAGTTTGGCCTCGACGGACGACTGATGTCCATCGAATACGCCGATGGCAGAACGGTCAACGTCGCTTGGGGAACCAATACCGTTGCGCTGACGGATCAGAGTGGACGATCCGTCTTGATTGATAGCGAAGACGTTCAGCAGGACTTTGGGCCGGTTCACAATGTCACCGTTGGCAAGCGATTCGAAATTGCCGATCAGTCTGGCCAGACCGTTGTCGTCGACACCCGGCAGCCAGGCATCGTGGTCGGCATCACCACCGCAGCCGGCACGCGCCAGTTCCTGTACGAAGATGCCGCATTCCCATCCGGGTTGACGGGCATCAAGGATGAGTTGGGCGTTCAGCACCGTCGGTACACCTATGTCAACAATCGCGTCTCGGAAGAGTTCATTCGAGTTGGCGGTACGGATATCCGCCAGTTCGCATTCTCATATAGCTACAGCGGTGTCCCGACCGGTCAGCGCAACGTGACCATCACCAACGCGCTGAACCAGTCGAGCACCGCGAACATCCGCGTCTCGGGCAACGTGCGGCGCCTCTACACGCAGACTGACAACTGCGCTAGCTGCGGCTCGAACACCATGTCCAACAGCTACAACGGCGACGGTACGTTGGCAGCAACGATTGATCTCCGCGGTGTTCGCACTGAATACACGTGGGACTCGGCACGCGCTCTGGAAACCCAACGCATCGAAGCGAAGAGCGCGCCGGGCGTGACCAACCCAACTGTCAAGCGCACGATTCAGACTGATTGGCACCCCACGTTCCGTCTGCCCATCAAGAAGCGTCGTTACAACAACCTGAATGTGCTGGAGCAGATCAAGAGCTGGGCGTATAACGATCGCGGCCAAGTGACCGCCGAGTGTACCCACGACCCCGCCGTCTCTGGCGCATCCACTTATGCCTGCGGCAGCGCGGCGAATGCGTCACTAGGCGTCCGCCAAACCACCTATGCATATCTCTGCACGGGCCCTGGCTCCAATGACCCGAACACGTGCCCAATCAAGGGCCAACTCGCAACGATCGATGGCCCGAGAACCGATGTCGCCGACATCACGACGATGGCCTACTACCAGTCCGATGACCCCAACTGCGCGCTGAGTGCGACTGCTTGCGCCTACCGTCGCGGCGACCTGCATACGGTGACGAATGCGTTGGGGCATGTGACCGAGTACGTCAAGTATGACCTCGCCGGTCGTCTCGCCCGAGTGCGCGACCCGAATGGCGTGCTGACCGACTATGCCTACGACACCCTGGGTCGAATCCAAGATACAACCGTGCGCGCGAATGCCGATGGCACCCCCTCGGCAGACGACATCACCACTTCGGTGACTTACGAATCATTCGGTGCTGTGAAACGAAACACCCAGCCTGACGGCAGCTACCTCGAATACAGCTACGACAGCGCGCACCGTCTGGTTGGCGTCTCCGACAATCTTGGTAACCAGATCACCTACGTCTTGGATGCCGCCGGCAACCGCACACTGGAACAGACCAAAGACCCGCAAGGCAACGTCAAGCGCCTCCTTGCCGCCCAGTTCGATGGGTTCTCCCGACTAAAGGCGCAGATCAACGCGCCATATGCCGGCATGCCGAATCTCGACGATCCCGCTGTCAAGAAGACGAGCAATATCTATGACATGAACGGCAACCTGGACCTGCTGATCGATCCCCTTGGTCGCGTGACCGACCACGACTACGATGAGCTGAATCGCCTAAAGAAAGTCGTCGAAGACAAGGCGACGGGCGGCATCAACGCCACCACCCAGTACGAGTACGACACTCGCGACAATACCCGCAAGGTGATTGATCCCAAGTCGCTGCAAACGATCTACACGTACAATGGCCTGGATGACCTGACCCAGTTGCAGAGCCCCGATACCGGCACGACGCTTTACACGCACGATCAGGCCGGCAACGTTCTGACGCAAACAGATGCCCGGGGCAAAGTAACCACCAATACCTATGATGCGCTCGGACGACTGGCAACGCGTTCGTATTTGGACACGTCGTTGAACGAGGTGTACAGCTACGACATGGCACCAAGTGGATGCACCAATGGCTACCAGATTGGCCGCCTGGGTTTTGTTACGGACCAGTCCGGCAGCACGGCGTACTGCTACGACCGGCAAGGGCGCATAGTATCGAAGGTACAGATAACAACTGGTGGCGCCAATCAGGTAGTTTACACTTACACCAAGTCTGACCAGATCGAAACAGTCACTTACCCGAGTGGCAGAAGCATTCGGTATCAACGAGATTCACTGGGGAGGGTAGCGGTAGTCCATATGCAGGAAACGCCCTTGTCGGTTGAATCCGTGCTGATTGCGGACGTTGCCTACTTGCCTTTCGGCCCTGTCTCGCAGATCACCTGGGGTACAGGAGTGACTCAAACAAGAACCTATGATCAGAACTACTGGATTGATGAAATCGCTTCGTCAGCACCAACGGGACTTCAAGCGAACTACGAGTTGGACGACCTCGGAAACATCGCCGCGATCATTGCCGGAACGACTAATCGAGGGTACACCTACGATGCGCTGTATCGCCTGACGGGGCAGCAGGAAAATGGCTCGAACATACGATCCTATACCTACGACGCAACAGGCAATCGAATGAGCTTCAGCACCGATCAGGTGGGAAGCTCGCAAACATACGACTATCAGCCCACTTCACATAGGCTAGTCTCAGTTGCCGGTGTAAGCCGCACCTACGACCCGAACGGAAACCTGACCACTCCTGCAACTACGAATCCAGCAAGCCCGAACTTTAGCTACGGCGATCACAATCGAATGACTGAAGTCTCGGTAAGCGGGCAGGCTCGATCGCAATTCAAATACAACTACAAGGGTGAGCGAGTGCTCAAAGAGCGAATCATCGAAGGTGGCCGCATCTACGGCTATGTCTTCGATGAGTCGGGTCGTCTGATAGGCGAGTACGCCGATCAATCAGCGTCAGTTCTGGCGGAGTACTTCTGGGTCGACGACCTGCCGGTGTCGATGGTCAGCGGAGGGAGCGCATTCGCGATTGAAGTCGATCACCTTGCTACTCCGCGCCGCGTTATGGGCCTTGACCAATCCAAGTGGTCCTGGGATGTTCTGACCGATCCGTTTGGTAATACCCCACCCAATGAGGATCCAGATGGCGATGGTGGCGCGATGGTTTTCAATCTCCGGTTCCCTGGGCAGTACTATGACCGTGATACCGAGTTGAACTATAACTATATGCGCGACTATGAGGCGATAACGGGCCGATACGTGGAAAGTGATCCTATCGGGTTGGAGGGAGGCGTAAGCACCTATAGCTACGTTGAGGCGAATCCGCTCGATGCAATAGATCCTTTTGGGGAGCAGGCTGGTCGGGTTGGCGGAGGAGCGGCTAGAAAGGCTGCTGAGAAGATGATGCGAGAATATGGGAAAAGGTTAGCGACGTGTATGGCGGCTTACACGGCGTACTCGCGTCTTGAAGGGTGGCCGCCGGGATCAGGTGGCGTATGCAAGAGATGCACAAAAGATATGGCTTGTGACGATGCGTCAGCGAACTGTGCGTGCTGGGCAACAGCAGTTCAGTTGCGGAAGAAGTACCTCAAACTCAAATGTGATTATGTGATGCCAGGTTCAATATCCAAAGGCTCAAAGAACCAGGAGCAGAAACATCGAGCAGCCTTGTACACGCCAAGCGGAGCTCGGAAATGGTGTTGCTATTTCGCCGCAAAGCGATTCTCGGAGGAGAATTTCTAGGGCCGGGCTGCACGTGTAGAGAGGTCTCGGTGTTCTATGGTCTGGAGCGATGCCAATGAGATAATAGTCTGTTCCTGTTTTGGGGAGTTCGGCAAAAGGAACGAACTCCCTACCGGTCCTAAAGACTAAGAACGGATCGTTCATGCTGTCGAAGGAATGTCGCTTGGCCCAGGCTTTTCGCCGAGACTTCCAAGGGTGATTTGGCCGGGCAGGCTTGTGGTTGCTTCTGGAAAGTGCGGTGAGCGATGGTTACTCGCTAGACCAAAGGCTCACAGAGCGGCAGTCGCCCGTTCTTGGATGCCGCGCGTTGGTCCTGGCTATTTGGCGGCGGAAGGAATCTTCGGCAGGACGAAGGTTTGACCTTGCAGCGATTGATTTGCAAGCCCTCGACCTGGCTTGATTGGGAAAGGTCGCTCCAAGCAAGGTGCGACTGGGCAGATACCGATTCTCGGAATCTCCCCAATAGGAACGGCTAGGCACTCAGTAACGACTAGATGCACGCCAATTCTCCGCGCAGTTCTAATAGTTCTGGGCGGAAACTGGAGTTCGAATCCGGCTAACCGGTCGCAAGTTTGACCGATCAGAGGGCGAAAATGCAGGCGATCACCACGTGGTTGCATGTCATCGCCAAGGCGGATAGGAAAAGATTGACGTGCTACACACCAATTCTCATCTGGCTTCATGCGGAAAAGGCACGCCACGGTTATTGCAGAGAGAGATTGCAGTTCACTTGTTAGCCCATTAGGCCTAAGAATCTCGATCGCCGTTTCTAATCATCAAAGTAGCACTAGTTCGAATGCGGCATACTATGCATCTGATCTTCAGCAATTCTAGTATCAAGTTCGTAGGCAAACGAACGACAGCATGGCGGTTTGGGTAAGATCTACACCGTCTCATGGAGGCCAAATGTCCGTTTCGAGAGAGCACATTCCACTTGACGATTTGGACTTCATTGAGTATTTGGGGAGCGGCGAGTTCTTATTACACTTAGTTGATCTTGACGAAGTGTGTTTCGCGGCTATAGTTCCTAAACTTGAACAGTTGTCCTTGGCTGCAGAATCCGATCCTTCAGTTGTAGAGTTTCTCGAAGTCCTTTTTCGGTTGCGAAGTTCGGAAAAATCTAGTGTTGAGAATAGAGTTGCCATAGTATCGATGCTTCAAACATGCATTGATGAAATGGGAGCTGTAGGCACGCATAAAGCTCGCAAAGTTGTGGGGCGATTAGAACAACTTCTGGGATTATGGAAATCGCCGTCTCCACCTCATCGCTCAGAATAGGGTGGACCATACAGGACACCCAGCAATTCAGAAATTTCTGACCCCAATCTCAGATTTCAGCCAATGCGCCCGGTCTGGCGGAATGGCAAGATCACCGCAACTCCCCGCCAAGGAAGGCGAACACGATGCCACAAGCGCGCGAACGAACTGTTCCGACCAACTGCTCAGGCTATTACCACTGCGTCAGCCGCTGTGTTCGTCGGGCTTGGCTATGTGGCTACGACAAAGTCAACGACAAGAATTACGACTACCGCCGCCAGTGGGTCGAGGATCGGCTGATGGCGCTGGCCGAGGCTTATTCAGTCTCGATCTACGCCTATGCGGTCATGAGCAATCATCTGCATGTGGTGGTGAAGGTCGATGCGGTGGCCGCGCAGGAATGGTCGGATGAAGAGGTCGCTCGGCGCTGGTGCCTGGTGTTCGCGGGTTCCGACGATCCGGAGGCACAGAAGGCGCGAATCGCCAACATCGCTGCGGCACCGGAGCGGGTCGCAACGTATCGGGATCGGCTGCGCAGTTTAAGTTGGTTTATGCGGAGCCTCGCCGAGCCGATTGCGCGGCAGGCCAACCGGGAGGACGACTGTACCGGGCGGTTCTGGGAAGGTCGATTCAAAGCCCAGGCGTTAGTTGACGAACGCGCCTTGTTCGCGGCAATGGTCTACACCGACTTGAACGCGATTCGGGCGAAGATGTCCGAGAAAATCATCGAGTCGAAGCACACCGGCGTTTACCAACGCGTCGTCAAGATCCGGGCCAAAGAGCTAATACGATTCCAACCGGTTCGGCCGATCGCTGGCATGCCGCAGGAGGCGATGAGTCTCAGCAACAAAGCCTATCTGCAACTCGTGGACGACACCGGCCGCCAATGGCATCGAGACAAGTCTGGCCGCATCGCCGCCAGCACGCGATCCATCCTGGCTGAACTCAAGATCGACCCCAAGCAATGGGATGACCAAGTCCGTGGCTTCGGGACGCCCCGCGTCACCGCGATGGGCGCCTTGGACCGACTGATTCAGTTTGCCCGCAACACGCATCGGCACTGGCTGGTGGGGTATGGGCTGGCGCGCCGGGCCTATTGGCGAGCGATGGCGGTCTGACCCGCACCGGCCCTTTCTCGATCACCCACGCAATCTCCAACGGGAGCGCACTGAGCGCTGTTCCGTTCACGCAGGCCATTCGGTAGGCAGCCGTCGAGTCCTACTTCGCTGACAGGTGCGCGTGCAGCATTGCGCTGTGACCCGAAGCCGGCGCGTCTTCGCCCCGGTTAGCAAGCGCTCACTGCGGACTCGACCGCAGGCCCGACCACTCGACTCCCGATCGCGGGAAAATCGCCGCACCTAGCCGGCCTGGCGAAATACATGGATGTCCGCAAATCCCGACCGCTCAGTCCGAACCGCGTTGATCCATGGTGCCCGAGCGGTCTTTAGTTGGCGCCACAAACACGACGATGCCATGAGGCGCTGGATCAGCGCGGTCGCGGTCAGACGCGGCAACAAGCGCGCAATCGTCGCGATGGCCAACAAACTCGCGAGGATCGTGTTCCGAATCCTGCACAATCACCAACCCTTCGACCTTAACAAGGCGTTCGCCTAACCCATTCACCGACGGAGCGTGACTGACAGTGGTGAATCAAGGTCATGTCCGATGCCGAGCCTGTGGTGGACCAGCGTCTCCCCAAGACCGTCTGGATGTTAAGGCAGCATGGGACTCCCGAATCTCACCATGGCGCGGCGATCAACCGCCACCAAGACGCCGAATCGATGTCCGTGACCCCTTGCCCTCTGACCAGTGCGACTCTCGTCAACCAGAAACCAGATCAACACCAAGGACCCTGACCTAACCGCGACAACCAAGCCCTCAACGAATCACTGCATGCTGGTCGGCGGGCGACATAGGCGCCCGCTGATCGCCCAGCATGCTCCGCACCCATTAAGCTCCGGCGACACCGTTCCGGCACGGATGCTGCTGCTCGGAAACACCGAAATCACAACGACAGAATCAAAGTTCAGGTCAGAAACCTCTTGACTAAACCGGGGCGTCCATCGATGTCCGCCAATCCCCCACGGTCCCAACAGCAACACGTTCGCAGCTACACTCTTCGAGACGTGCTGCAAGAATCCTTCGCCGTCCGGTGGAGTCGGTTTCAATCCAGGGTGGAATTCAGAGCCGCCATCCCAATCGCCTTAGTAACATCATATGAGAAAGGTACTTCTGGTTGCTCTCTCTGCAGTGGTCATCGCTTGCAGCGATGAAATCCAACCTTCACCTTGGGGCGAAACTCCGGAAGCCAGACTCGTAGGACCACTCTCAGATAGCGTGATGTATCGCTATTGGTTCGAACTCGGTGTTGTCTCAAATGAGCCGCACTGGGAGATCAAGGCAGTGTTGAGGCCAACAGAAACAGAACGACTTTACCTAGGATTCCTAGTCTCTTCGAGCTTGTCAGACTGTTGGCCGAAAGGCAGCGAAGCGCGTTACAAGGTAAGCTTGGTCTCGCGCTCTGGGGAAACGATGTCCGTTGCCGAGTTTGACGCGAAAGACCTTTCAAAGCGAACCGACTTTACGCCAAACTGGGGCAAAGAAAAAGAAAAGGGCGCGACAAAGTTCGCTTACTACTTCTTGGATCAAGACTCACGCACGGTTTGGGCGCTGAAGGATGGTGAAGTTTACCTCGTGACAATTAAGTCACTACGAACTGAGACCTGCACGTTCAAGACCTTGCCAACAGTGGTAGCAATGAGGCCCGGCTGGAAACAGGTCACGATGGCCCTGCCACACAGCGACCTGTGATCACTTCCGTACTTCACAGATATTCCAATCCAGACGCAGCATGAAGTTATTAGGGCGCGAGCAACTCGAAACGCACCGGCTGAACGAGCGTGGAAATCGATGGACGCCCCGGTTTAGTCATACGCAGGAATGATCACATGGGCGGCACCTACGGACACATAGAAAATATCACTGGGACACTGGAAAAGAGGAACAGATCGATGATGATGCCAGCCGAGAAGGTTGCTCATGCGATAAGGGTTAGGCAAGTCATTTTGTTTGGAATCTTGCTATCTGTCATGACAGCTTGTGGCAATTTTGAACCCAGGCAATTGGACGGTTGCTACTTGGGTCAAAAAGGAATCCATGTCGGCGATGTACTAGCGAATGCCAAAGCGCTGGATGGATGTCTTCTGCGAGTTGTCGGAGCGGCCCACATAGGGTTCGAACAGTCAGAATTGTGCGACGAACGGACTTCAAGTGGTGGTGACTCTTGTGTCTGGGTTGAGTATTTTCCGGGTGCCGTTGAGGATGAGAAGGATCTGTCTCAGTTCGATCGTTCTTATGAGAACTGGACGAAGTTTGATTCTCAGACTGTCGAGTTGGAAGCTTTGTTCAAGGTCGAGGAAAACTCACTTCACCAGCAAGTTCTGTATCTCAGGTCAATAAAGGGACATGCTGGCGAAGCCGATTTTCAGTAAGAGTTGATTTTCCGCGAACATGGAAAAGGGGCGGTCGAATGGACACAAAACAATTGTCGGAAATGAAATCGCAGCGGGGGCGATGGTCGCAATTTGCTCAGGACTGATCTGCGAAAGCAGGTCCAGCCGAGCTCCGATCAGGCACAGACTCAGGGACTTAGAGCTTTGGCGAGAAAATAACCGGGTCAATTTGCAGTCACACTCGGAGTTGCCCTCAAGGGTGATGACGCCTCACAGCAGCTTGCGGCGTGAGTGTGTTGATCAGCCTTGGCCCAGAATTTCGGTGTCGCCAAACGGCGATCATGACTTGGGATCTGTGAAGCGGTCTTGCAACTTGTGGAGTGCTTCAGAACGCCATTGCGCTTCGATACACCTAACGCGCCAGGCTGTATCCAACCGACCAGCGGAAGCGACTGGACGCAGATAAGTTCCCGCTCTGCGCATTCCACGCATGCCGGTCACCAACTCCACACGGGCATATACAGGACACCCAGCCGGGCATATACAGGACTCCCAGCAATTCAGATATTTCTGACCCCAATCTCAGATTTCAGCCAATGCGCCGGCACTTGCGGAATGGCAAGATCACCTGAACTCCCCGCCAAGGAAATACATGGATGATGAGATGGACGCCCCTGATGAGCGGCGTCAGCGAAGCTGCGCCAGACTTGAGGTGCTGTCCTAGCAAGTCAACCATCAGGAGCGTCCGTCATGAATCGTACTCGAATTGTCGCCATTGATCTTGCCAAGAATGTGTTCCAGGTCTGCGAAGTAGTACCGCCTAGCCGTGTGATCAAGAATGTGGCCGTTAAGCGTGATCGCCTGCTTGCAGTGATTCGACAGTACGATTCGGCCACCACACTGATCGCGATGGAAGCTTGTGGTTCGTCGAACTACTGGGGTCGCGAGTTTCAGGCGCTTGGCTTTGAGGTCCGGCTGATTCCGGCGCAGCACGTTAAGGCGTTTACGCGGGTTCAGAAGAACGATTCAGGTGATGCGCTGGCAATTGCCGAAGCGTGCCAGCGCCCTGACTTGCATGCGGTGCCCGTGAAGACGCTGCAGCAGCAGGACTTGGCGCTTCGGGTTCGTGCGCGAGAGCGTTTGGTTGCAAATCGAACCGCGCTGATCAACGTGATTCGCTGCATGTTGGCGGAGTATGGGATTGTCTTGGCGAAGTCCAGGAAGAAGGTGATCGCAGCCATTCCAGACTTGCTCGAGGATTCTCGACTGTTGTCAGAATTCGACCTATTGATCCAAGGGTTCGAAGCGTTGGGTCTTTTCGTGGTCATGATTGGGGATGGAGTCACCACGTCGTAGTGGTGAAAAATGGCAGGGTATATGACTTAACAACTGGACACCAAGGCCTTCCAATCGAGGAGTACAAGAGGCTATGGCGATACCCCGATGGCCTTAACTTTGGTTCCTGAGGCACCAAAATGAGACACCACGCGAACCTTTTTAGAAGCATGCGCCACCTGTTAGGTATGTACCTGATGGACGAGAGGTATGAAACCGTAACATCCTTCGTCAGTGGTTACGACTGTGCCTGCGAGGGTGGCATGCTACTTGGCTTTCGGGAATGGCTGGTTCTAAAACTTGGTAAGGGAGGCAATCTCAGCTGGACGGCGCTCGTGTTGGATCTGGCATTCCCGAAATCGCGCTCGCCGTGGACCGAGCTCAATAGGGGCCCCGATGCGCACAAAGTGGCGGTAGACACGCTATTCGATCTCATCGATGAATTTGATCAGGTAGTTGCGCAGCCGGACGGTCTACAGAAGATCCTTTTGTCGCATGCGGACTGCGCAAAGAGAGGTCAACTAAGGGAGGAGACACGAGGGCCAGTGAGATGAGCGGAATGTGGGAAGCGCTAATCGGAAAATCCTAGTTCGATTCGATTGAAACCCTGGGGGAGCGATCGAGTGGACAAACAACAACTGTCAGAATCGCAAGAGCAGCTGGTGCCAAGATTGCGGCGATTGACTGGACGCACAACAATTGTCGAAGATGAAGCCGCATATCGAGTTCGCAAATATGTTCCAGCGACACAGAACAGAAACGGAAAAACGGCAGAAGGACCAGCTCTTGATGAAGCAGCGCAATGTGGCAACGGTGCTCATAAGTCTGCTGCTCTGCTCTTGCTCGAAGGGCCTGCGCCAGGGTTGTGACGGCCCTCCCCTCGACCACGTCACGATCGTTGCTATTGCAGAGGCGTATCTAGACGGGGAAAAGATCAGCAGGGAATTCCGGAAGCAGGCAGAGGTTCGAATCCGTGATGAAGGCTGCCGCTACGAGTACGAGTTATCCGAATCGCTCGATACGTTCGGGATAGGCTACGTAGTCGAAATTGATCGTGCTGGTCACGTTGTCGACTTCTATTCGACCGAATGAGTCCCCTCTCGACGTGATGTCTGAGCAACGCAGTCGCGGACGCGCACCAACTTAGAAACTTCCCAGGCGATTTTCAGAGATCCGCCATTTCGCTCTGCCTGTGTATGCTGCGCGAAGCTGGTCAGTCCGACAGCCCCATCGCGATGATGGCGCGTGAGATGACGATGCCTCATTGCGAAGCTGCAAGTATCGGGGAAGTTCATGGCATCAGGACCGGGTGCTCGCGACCGGGCGTTCGTCAATCGACCGCAGCATTCAAATCACCGGCTTGACCCAACCAACTTAAACCTGAACTGGGGTCCGCAACAACTACTGCGGACCCCAGCGTTTTCAAGCGTACTTAGAACTTCCAGCCGACGCGGGCGTAGTAGAAACCGCCCGTGAAGCCATACGGCGAGTGCACGGGATACGCGGCACCGGCAACGGCCGCGCCCCATGGATTGTCGTCTGGCGTCTTGTCGAACAGGTTCTGGGCACCGATGCGGGCATAGAGACCCGATTCCCATTCCCAGCCGGTTTCGAGGTCGACGGTGAACGCGCTGCCTTCATAGATCGGCAAGCCGCCGTCTTCGATCGACACCACATCGCTATCCAGATGGTCTTCGTACCAGGAGCCGTAGTAGTTCAGGCGCACGAGTACATCCCAAGTGCCGCGGTCGTGACGAACCGAGAAATAGCCCTTGGTGCCGGGCAGCGATTCCTCGAGCTTCTTGATGCGTGCTTCGCTGATGATGCCTGGCGTGAAATCGTCGACTTCGGTGTCGTTCCAGTTGAACGCCACGGCGTAGTTGGTCTCGCCGCCGAAGTGGTCGGTATCGAAGTTGGCCACGAGGTCGAGACCCTGCGTGGTGGTGTCGAAGTCATTGACGAAAAAGCCCACGCGGCTCAACGACGCGGCAAACGTCTGGCCCGCCGCCAGCAGTGCAGCGCGATCGGCATCCGTGATCGTGAAGTCGGTGCTGCGTGCAATGCGATCTTCAACTTGGATGTGATAGTAGTCAGCGGTGAACTGCCAATGGCCACCGTCCCAGACGAAGCCAAACGACGCATTCTGCGACTCTTCCGGCGTCAGCGGTTCGGCACCGTAGAACGCCGAGATCGCATTCGTGGGCGGCAGCGTGGCCGTGTCGCGCAACTCGCCATCGATGAACGCAGTGGTGACCTGACTGACGTTCGCTTGGCCAGGCGTTGGCGCTCGGAAGCCCGTGCTCAACGCGCCGCGCAACGCAAAGTTCTCGTTGATGTCGTAGCGGCCCGTCAGCTTCCAGTTTGTGGTGCTGTCGAAATCATCGAAGTTCTCGTGGCGAACGGCGCCGGCGAGTAAGAACTGGTCGGTCACGTAATACTCAAGGTCACCATAGAGCGCCCAGCTGTCACGATCCCAGCTTCCTGCGGTCAGCGCGTTGAATCCAGGGAACCCGTTCGAACCGATGCTGAATCCTTCTTCGGTCAGCGGACCGATTGCCGTGGACGCCGTATCACCCGCACCGACTTTGAACTCCTCGTTGCGGAGTTCGGCGCCCAGCGCCAAATTGAATTTCTCGAACGCCTTGTGGACGTCGAAGTTGAACATGCGCTCGGTTTGCTCGTTCGAGCCCGGACGGAACACCAAGCCGGCTGGTTGATTCGGGCCAAGCGAAGCATTGACCGTGTTCACCATCGAGAACTCGATGTCGTTATTGCCGTAGGTGCCGCTCAGGTCCCAGGACCAGTCGCCGGCCCACGTGCCCTTGATGCCGCCGGTGAACCCGACGTCTTCCATCTTGCCGCCGAATCGCGGCGTGAATCCACCCGTGAACAATTCGAGGAACGTAAAGCAATCGCCGGGCAGCGCCGCGACTTGGCTGGCGACCGTAGCATACGGAATCAGGTTGCCGGCGCTGTCACGAAGGTTGATGGTCGGACACACGGTGTTGCCGCTCGGCGAGCCGACCAACAGCGTCTGGCCGCCATCGTTGGAGTAAACGCCACCGCGCGTGGTCGGATTGCGGTAGTAGAAGCCGCCCTCGGTCTCGCGCTGCGAGACGTTGCCGAATCCGTAGACTTCGACGTTCTCACCCTTCCAGCCGAAGTTCCCGACGACCTTCACATCATCCTTGACCTCGGGCGAACCCCAAATCTGTGCGGGGTCTGGCACGTTCGGATAGCCTGCGGCAATGGCGGCAGCGGCGTCGTCGCGCTGCACACTGCGCGAGGTGGCATCGGCTTCGCGCCACTCGGCGGTCAGCGTACCGAAACCAGCAGCGCCAAGCGGGAAACCAACCTGGCCGGAGGCCTGCTTCGCGAAGCCATCGCCTTCGTAGTATTGGCCGCCAAAAATCTCCAGCTGGCCGCCTTCACCCAGGCGCTTCAGCCCGAAGTTGATCACGCCGGCAATGGCGTCGGAGCCGTACTGTGCTGCCGCACCATCGCGCAGCACTTCGACCTGATCGAGCGCCAGGGATGGGAATACTGAGATATCGACACCCTGCGACCCGTCCGAGAGGCCATGACCGAGGAAGGTGATGACGGCCGAGCGATGCCGACGCTTGCCGTTGACCAGAATCAGCGTGTTGTCGGGCGGCAAGCCACGCAGGTTGGCGGGGCGGATCAAGGTCGCCGCATCGTCGATCGGAATCGTGCTGACATTGAACGAGGGCACCAGCACCTTCAGCGTGTCGAGCACGTCGGTGGCGCCTTGATTGCGCAGTTCTTCGGCGTTGATGATGTCGATGGGCACCGCCGAATCCGTCGCCGATCGGGCGGTGCTGCGGGTTCCGAGTACCGACACCACTTCCAGCGTCTTGTCCTCGTCCTCAGTCGCTGCAGGCTCTTGCGCAAGCGCGGTCGCGCTCAGTGCCGTCAAAGACAAACCAACCAACGCAGATCGGATCCCGACTGCGAGCATGTTCCTAGCCAAAGCACCACTCATATTTCTCATTATGTTTTTCCCCGAGCAAATGAAAGACCCAGCCACAAAATTCATGGCCGCCAAGTTCCGGGCTCCCCGGAGCCCGTGATAACGTAGTTTTAACAGACGCCCCAAAGGTCAACAAGAGTAAAATTAAGGGGCCTGCCGTCCCTGACTGATTCCGAGCCTATGAACGTCAAGTATTCCCTTGTCCAAACTCCCCTGGATGTTGAAAAAATCCTGGCCCTGCAGGCCGAAAACCATCGCGATGTGGTCGACGCTGACACAGCCCAACGCGAAGGCTTCACGAGTGTCCGCCATGAGCCGGCGGTTCTGCATGCGATGAACCAGGCATATCCGTCGGCGATCGCCACCTCGGGCGATACCCTTGCCGGCTACTGCCTCATGATGCCCCAGCCCTTCCGCGCACGCGTCCCATTGCTCGAACCCATGTTCGCGCTGCTCGATCGACTCGAATGGCGCGGCGCACCCCTGGCCGGCGATCCCCGCTGGTTTGTCATGGGGCAGGTGTGTGTGGCGCAGGGATTCCGGGGCATCGGTGTGTTCGATGGGGTCTACCGGCAATTGCGCGATGCGTACGCGCCCCAATTCAACTTCGTCATTACCGAAATCTCGCAGCGCAATGCCCGCTCCATGCGCGCACATCGGCGCGTCGGCTTCGAAACACTGCACGTCTATCACGATGCGTCTGCGAACGAGACCTGGGAAGTGGTCGTGTGGGATTGGCGCGCGGGCTAGGCTATGACTGTGGCGGTCGTGACGACTCAGTGTAAGCGCAACCCACAGGTCTGGAGCGCCGCCCGTGTGGCAGTCGGCATTTCCCTCTCGATATCGAAAGCCGCAAAGGAGCGTCGCTCATGCGCCTCAGACTGATGGTCCTATTCATATTGGTTCTGTTGTCGTCTGGGTGCGTCAGCTATCGAGACGGCCCATTCGTCCGAATCGACGGTCCGGCGCTCGACGCAGAGCAAGCGCAAGATCTTGCAAACCGCCGAGTTTCGGTTTCAGAACTGACATCGACACTCGGTGACCCTGAGCACGTCGACCGCAATGACAGCGGTGAGGTATGGCGTTACGTCACGACTAGCCGTCGGGTCGGCACGAAGGAGCGCTTGTTCGTAGAGCGCCGGACATGTCAGTTTGTCCGGACCGGCTATCTGTTCCAAGTAGTGGATGGCGCGGTGGTTGGCGTCGATACCACTCAAAGCGCCTGGATCACTCATGGTCACTCTGACCCAAGCTGTGCGAAAGGCACATAGATATGACCGATTCAATGCGAGGCCGCATTCTGTTTGAAGTCGCCTACACCGACTCGGAATTTCAGGTCCCCATCATCACGACGCTGATTGATCTCGATACAACCGAAATGGTTGAAGGCGTTTTACACCACCTGTTTCTTGCGCACGAAGTATTCGCACGCAGCAACGAGCCCGAGAAACTGGTGATGCTGACAAGCGAACAGATTGGCCGTCTAATTCACGCTCGGGAGTTGGCCGAGCTCGCCAGTCGCTTCGCTACGGTGGTGCCCCGCGAATACCTGGATCGCATCGGGGTCTAGTTCAAGACAGTATCGGAAGCCAACCCACAGATTGGCCAACGACGTGTTGGAGCGCGCGGCGCAACGCATAGACCAGGACCAGGGCTGCGTCGCATCCGGAAGCCATGATTCTCCGGTCATAACCATCGTGGTAACCTTCAAGCACGGCCACGAGCCGGGGCCTTGGTTCGGCGGTACCAAACCGCACTTCGATGAAGCCTCTAGAAGACTTTCAGCCTTTCCTTCTGAGAACCTTAGTACGCCTGTTTCCCAGCGCTCGCGACGTCTCAGTGTCGCCTCGTCATGGATTCCTCGACCTTGCGTTCGATTCGCCAGTGGAATTCGTTACTGCCGTGGGCGCAGCCGACGCTGCGAACATCAAGATGGACACGAGCCTACACTTTCAGCGTGGCTGGCGACGGTCCCTAGGTTTCGGCCTAGTGGACGTGCGACTGTTCGTCTTGCCGCATTGTCTGGATGCTCGCCTTGCCACGTTTCTGGCAGACGCCGTGTTGACTCGGCAGGCCAACGAACACGTTCCGGATGGCGAGGACTTGTTGTTGATCCTGGCGCGATACAGCGAACTGCTTCCCAATGGCAGCAGGGTGTTCGAACCTCCGAATGTATGAATCGTAAGGCGGCCTTGAACGAGTCCGTCCTGGACTTCCAGACCCGCATCACTTCTGCGCTCGTTCGGGCGTTCCCTAACGGGCGAGACACGCGATGGTCAGCGCGTCACGCGCCCGCACTCAGGTTGTCGATATCACGCAATCTTCCCCGCCTTCTGCGGCAACGCAGCCCGCAGTGCGGCATTGAGCAATGCCTTGCACTGGGCAAAGCCAGCCGCGGTGGGGTGGATTTCGTCGTACCAATCCTGTGTTTGGTTCAGATTCGCCTGGGCGAGATCGACGTAGTCGAAGAAGCCATCGTATTGCTGCTTGAGGGGAGCGAGCACAGTTTCTTTGAATCCATTGACGAGCAGCAGATCGGCGAAGACTTTCGCGTCGACAGGCGAAGCCAACACGCGCTTCATCGGGCCGTATAGCCAAGGCCCGACATCGCCCTTCAGAATCGCGATCAGGCCGATGTTGTCGATCGTCAGGCCACCCGCTTGGCCGATGCGATGCAAGGGCACATAGCTGTGGCCGATCACGTGTTTCGGGCGCTCGCGCTTTTTCAATGCAAGCAGCGCGTCGAGCATCAATGCGTAGCGTCCGCGGAGGCGGGCAAACGCGCCATTGCTGACAATTCGATCGAATGCGTCCGCAGCGCTGATCTTTGCGGGCCGGCCGTCGTGCCACAGCTTGAACAGGTCGATCAATCGATCGCCGAGCAGGTCGTTGCCACCAGCGCTCAGGCACAGCACATCGAACGGCAGGTCCGCGATCCGGCGGGCGAAGGTCTGCACGGATTTGCGATCGAACAGCTCTTTGGCCTGTGCGCCGGGCTTGCCGACGATCATGCGGATGCCGTCGATCGCCTCGGCGCTTTGGCGGGCGAGATTCGGATAAAGCGGCGTCGAAAACCAGGAGTCGCCGTGGTAGATCACTGCTGGATGGGTTTCCAGGAAATCGGCAACGGCTTTCAGGTGCGATTTGGGACCGGAAGTGAGGTCCCGGAAGTCTTCCCAGCGATTCAGCACGGTGCTCAGCATGAGGCGTCTCCCAAGTGTCCGATAGCTTCCCGGATCCTACTCCAAGCGTTCCTGGCATGCGTTGGGCGCTCAGCGGATGGGCATTGCCTGAAGCAAGAATGTCCAAGATTCCGGATTCCGCGGAGCGGCTTCCAGGATGCCGACGATGAGCGCATTGTGTGCCCGTCCTGGTCCTGCCGCCTCGACGGAGTCCGTGCAGATTGCAAAAAAGTTGTGCCGGCAAGGCCCCCGGTGTAGGTTATCCGACGAGTCCGCCTGCGCACGGCATGAGCGTCGTCGCAGCGTCGTTGCCGAGGCCGTGGCGGTGTCGCCCACGGCAGCCCGCCTGCAGTCGGAGGGAGTCGATGCGTGTGTGCCATCGCGCAGTGCCTGCTCTGGGCCTTCTAGTCGCGCTGTTGCCGTGCATTGGCCGGTGTGCCGAATCCGCGCAAGATCATTACCGAAGCGATCTCGTCGCGATGATCGACGTCGTGCGCGACGTGCGAGCGCGGGCTGGGTCCAACGCGCCGGGATCGGATGAGACGCTCGATCGCGCCGCGTTGCTGTTCGCCCAGTTCAGTGACGCCCAGGTTGACGCGCTGCAGACCAGCCTGACTGCGAGCCAATTCCACGTATTGGTGACCGAGGCACAACGCGGATTGCGCGCGTCGGCTCCGGCAGGGGCCAAGAATGCAATCGTGGCGGCGCCCAATGTCACGCCGTCGTTCTGCACCGACTACCCAGCGCCCGTTGTCTACGCCGCACTCGGCACAAAGTTGGTCACCCGGCATGTGATCGAGGCGGCCGAGTTCACGTGCCACACCAGCGTGCTGGGATTCAACACGGCACTCGGTTGCGAAGCGCCCGAGATCGCCGCGGCAGCAGCGGAAATCGCTTCTACTCTGGCCGACTTCTGCGGCAATCAACTCAGCGCTGCGAGCAACACCGCCATGCTTGAAACCGAGCGGAGTATCGGCCGGCACCTGAATCTGCAACTCGATGCGCCGATTTCGACCCGGGCGTCGCAAGTCGCGCTGGATGAAGCGGCCGACGCTGCCGATTCGGCCGACACGGCCAGCGCGGCGTTGCAGACACAACACGCCCAAGACTTCGTGCAGCTGGATGCGCAGTTGGATGACCTCGTGACCGATCTGGCGGGTCTTGGTCAGCAGCTTGCCGACATTCAGTCGCGGACCGATGAGCTGGTGTTTCGTGTTCAGGCGACGCAAGTGGATATCGAAGACGCGCAGGACCGCAGCGCCGACGTGCAAGCCCGTGCGACCGAACTGAACACCGTTTTGAACTTGGCGCGGACGCAGTCAAGCCAACTCGCCACCAACAGTGCGACGCTGGCGTCGACCATCCAGGCCAGTGCGCGACAGCAGCGACGCGACGAACTCGGCCTCGCACTCGGTGATCCCATTGCGACTGCGGCCTTGTTCGCGTTGCCTTCCAGCTCTGGTGGACGACTCGAAGAAGCGCGCGAGGTCGTCATCGAAGCCATCACGGCCTTGCAGTCACTGGGGCAAGGCAACACGGCAGCTGCGTTGGTCAGCCTCAGCACGGGCGATGCGCACTACAACGCGGGTCAATATCCCGAAGCTTGGAACTGGTACGCGACGGCGTATCGGCAACTGGACCCGAACGTCGCGGCAATCGCCGGGGGTACTCCGTGAATACGGCCTGGCGCATCATCGTACTGCTGGGTCTGAGTTGGCCGATATTCGCCGCACCGAGTCGTGAACCGCCCGACGCCAAGCCACCAAGCACGTCGACCCCGCAGGTACTGCAGGCCGTACTCGACTTGCACGACCGTTGGCGCGCCGCGCGAGGCCAAGAGCTCGCACCTGCGAGCGTGACCATGCGCAAAGTCCTAGCGCGAGCAGGCAACGAGGCGTTCTGGCGGCAACTCCCGCTATCGGAGCGCAATGCATCAGCATTGCAACGTCGACTGCAGTCATTGGCAACTAGCTTCAACAATGCAGCCAACGGACCGATCAGCGCCATCACACCGGTACCGAAAGCGATCGAGTTCCCGGAGCCCGCGCCAATGTCCCGGTGCGTCAGCGCATCCGCGGCGACTGCGCACGCGATGCTCGAAGCGTGGGCAGCGTCATCAGAGATTCTTGCCGCCGCCAAATGGGCCTGCTTGCAAACGGAAGCGGGCGAGAACTCGGCCTTCCTGTGCACTGCACTCGCCATCGAGACTGAAGCGCTGCAGACTGAATACGATCAGGAATCCTTCTGTCTGGGTGATCAGCGTGACGCCACTCTGTCGGCGCTGGCGCAAACCCAATCGAACGTGGTCGATCACCTGAATCAGCGTGCGGACGCGACGGTGTCGAGTCGTGCCACCCAGAGCGCACTCGATACCATGCAGGACAGCCTGGACTCACTGCTGATCCGACTGGCCGAACTGCGCACGACCGTCTCGACCGACGATCATCAAGCCAACGCCGAACTCGCAGATCTGCTCGACGACGCACTCGCGCTGGCCAATGGGCTCACGGCTTTGGCTGCCGACATTCATGATGCCCAATTTCGCATGCAGGCGGCTCAGGTCAACGTTGAAGACGTGCAGGACCGATTGGCGGATCTGCAGGCGATGATGCTGCCGTTAACGCAGCACGGCGAGGCGATCCGCGGCCAACAGCGCCAAGTTGCGGACGCGCTGACCGCGGCTCAAACAGCGCAACAGACGGCAGCGTCGGAACAGCGCGACCGTCATTTGGCGCTGGCACTCGGCGCGCCCAATCGCGTGGTGATCCGCTATCGGCTGCCGGCCGCGCAAGGCGGCGAGCTCGAACGCTCGCGCGAAGTGTTGATTCGGGCGTTGAATGCTTATGCGGCGTTGGGCATCAATACCGATGCTGCCAGCGCGAAACTGGTCGCCGGCGATCAAGCCTACAACCTGGGCAATCCGCTCGAAGCCTACGATCTGTATGGGCAGGCGTATCGCCTCTTGACCACCCCGGGCGCCGCACCGTCCAGCACGATGATGAGGAGTTCCTTTGAATAAGCGCCTCGCGATCTTGCTGCTTCTGTTGCTGGTGCTCCACGCGAGTGCCGGCTTGGCCAATCTGGTTCGGATCGGCCCCGAGTCGGTTGTCACGCTGGGTAGCGAAGACTTGGCCGTGCAGATCGCGCATCGCGTCAACGCCGCCAGCGGCGATCATGCGCTGTGTCACGCCGTCGACATGGGTACCTTCGATCGCGTCTACTGTCAGCTGTATGACGTCAACAACAGTGCATTGACGGGCATCTCGACCACCAATTTTGCAGGTGAACGGGTTCAGGCCATTGATCTGGACGTGGCCGATAACGGCAATTTCTTCATGGTCGTCATGACGACGCAGAGCGGCGGCAGTCGGCGCGCGCGAATGAGCGGCTGGACCCGAAATGGCAGCGTGCTGTTTGCAGCGGTGGAAATTCTGCCGGCGCTCAACTGGTTCGATGTGTCCATCGCGGCTACGCCGAGTGGGCCGTGGGTGGGGGGTTCCGGCGTGTTGGGCGTTGGTCAGGACGTGCAAGCGCGCGTCTATACCTACAACAACACCGGTGCCAACACCGGCATGCCGTTGCTCGTCGACTATCCGGGGACGAATCTGAATCTCTGTGCGTTCCGAGGTAATTCGGACCTGGCCGTTAACAGTGCGGGCGATGTGGCGTTTACGTGGATCAAGCCGAGCTTCTACAGCGCGTGTCAAGGCACGATCCTGACGCGCACGTTGCGCGCCAGTGGCACGATTAGTCCAGAGCGCCAACTGAGTGCGATCGTTCGCGACGGCATGGGTCATGACGCGTCGCCGAATCGAGCACCCAAAGTCGTGTCGGTCGACGCCGATCGATTTGTGCACGCGTGGAGCACGGGCAGCAACCTGGTCAGCGCGACGATTGACCACACGGCCGTCATCGTGTCACCGGAAACAGTGGTTCTGCCGGGCGACCTGTTTGAGCTGGCTGGTGATCCGGCAACGGGCGATTACGTGCTGGCGACGCGCGAAACGCAGCAGAATGGCGGCTGCCTGACCCGGACACAGTTGGTGATCGAGGGTCAGCTGATTCCGATCACGCGATTCGATTTGGGCAGCTGCTTTGGGGTCGAGCAATTCCATCTGCAGTTTCAGCGGAACGGCCAGTTGGTGATGGCCCGGAGCTATTTCGACCGGGCGACGTTGACACGAATCGACTTGCCGGCGCAGATCGAGGTCAACAACGTGACGGTGTCGGAGGGCGATCCCGGTCCGGGCGCGCCACCGTCAGCGGCGATCAATGTGACGCTGACCAAGCCGCAGCCCAACGGCGAAAACGTGCAGGTGTCCTACTACACGCGGAACGGCACCGCGTTGGCCGGGCAGGATTACGCACTGGCCCAGGATACGGTGGTGTTTGACGGCACCACGGCGCAGACGGCGGCGACCGTCTTGTTGTCGCTGCTGCCGGATCACACCTACGAGGACGACGAGCGCTTTACGGTGGAATTTGAGCAGCCGGTCAATGCGGTGATCCGAAATGGCGAGGAGCGCGCCAACATTGTCATTGACGACGACGACAACACGCCGCCCATTACCCCCGACTGCGCCAACAACGACCCATTGCAGTGCCGCACCATTCCCGAGCCCGACAGTGGTCAATCGACGGAATTCCAAATTCATCTGAATCTCGCCGAGCCGGTCGCCGCAAATCTGCAAATCCAATACCAGACCGGCGATGGCACTGCGCTCGCAGGCACCGACTACGTGGCGCGCAGCGGTTCGGTGCAGATCGTCGCCGGTGCGACCGATGCCACGATCGTGCTGACCGTCTTGGGTGACGAGACACCAGAAGATACCGAGACGTTTCATCTGCGTCTCAATGCACCGAATGCGGTGCAACTGTCTGCGACCGATCTGATAGTGCACATCCTGGACGACGCGATTTGCTATCTGGAAGTTGCGCCAAACAGCCTCGTGAGTGAGAGCGCCGGCAGCACCGAAACGCTGAACGTGACCACGCGCCCGAACTGCAATTGGACGGTCAGCGCGACCGAACCGTGGATCACGATCACGACCCCGGTCAGTAATGTCGGCAACGGGGTCGTCAATGTGGACATCGCCCCGTTTGCAGCACCAGTGGGCGTGTTTGACCGCAGTGGCGCGGTGCAGATCAGTCTCGCCACACCCGCGATCACAAAAACCATACCAGTCGATCAAGATGGCGATTGTCAGTTCACGGTCGACACAGGATCGCTGAATATTGGCGTTGAAGGTGGGACGAGCACCGTGCAAGTCGATGCGTCGGTGCCTGAGTGCCCGTGGATCGTTTCCAGCCCCGTGCCATGGATCACCATTCTGTCGCCGCTCGAACCCGTGTTCGGCGATGGTCAGGTGCGATTGAGTGTCGATGCGAATGCCGCTCAGGCGAACCAAGCGGCCGGCACGCGCAATGTCACGTTGGACAGTGACGAAGTGAGCATCTCGGTCGCGCAAGCCGGCTGCACTTACGCGTTGGATCAAACCAGCGTTTCGGCGAGCGCAAGTGGTGATGCGTCGTATACGGTGAATCTTGATACCCCGGGCGTTTGTCGCTGGACCGCTGTGAGTCGTGCCAGCTGGATTCTGGTTCAAAACGGCGCCTCAGGTACGGGCGACGGTGCGATCGAGATCTTTGTGCTCGACAATCCGACGGTCCAGCCACGCACAGGCACTGTCAGCATTGGCGATCAAACGCTGGCCGTGACGCAAGCAGGCCTGGCGTGCAATTACACGTTGGATCCAGCAAGCATCGCGGCGTGCCCGGATGGCCGCGCATTTTCGCTCGACGTTACCGCTACCGATGGCTGTTTGTGGACGCTGCACTCCGGCGCAGCGTGGATCGAGGTGCTGGATGGTCTGGCCGGAGAGGGCAGTGATCAATCAACGGGCGTCATCGACTTGAATCTCAGCGAGACCGAACGCAGCTCGAACCTCGCGCTACGCGCACAGAATATCGACGTGGCCAGCACCTCCGTGCGCCAAGAGGGCTATCTCACGTACGAGACGTTCGAGGGCGCGCGCCCGGCAGACTGGGACTATGCACCGGATTCGGTTTGGGCAATGGTCCCCGGCAGTCTGTTCGGTCACGCGCTGGATGTGGCCGGCATCGCCACAGCGCTTGATCAGGATGGGGTGTGTCGCGAATGCGAGATCGAGGCCACGGTGACGCTGACCTCACTCGGCAGCAGCCCGTCGGACGCATTGACGCTGCTGGGCTGGTACCGCGATTCGGCCAATCAGGTTGGCGTGTCGATGAATGAGTTCAGCAACCGATGGACCTTGTACCAATTGGTTGGCGGCACGCGCGTCAGCGTGACGGCCGACGTCTCGAAGATTCTGCCGAATCATCCCTACGCGCTGCGTCTAAGCTTTGACGGCAATGTGTTCCGGGCTGATGTCGATGGCGCGCCTTTGCTGCAACTGCCCGTGCAAGGCGCGCCACCAACCGGCCGCGGCGGCCTGAGCTTGAATAACAGCAATGCGCGATTGTCGGAATTCCGCGTGACGCGTCTGGCGGCCATGCCGGTCTCGAACGGTGACTTGGTATTCAGTGGCGGCTTTGAGGCTGCGGAAACGCCGAATCTCTCGCAGTGCCTGCGTACCGACTGAGAGCGGGGCGTTCGGCCAAAACAAAAGCCCTGCGCGGGGCAGGGATTTTGTTGCGTTGATGAGCGTTCTGATCGGCCAATTCTGGCACTGAGTTGCGTTTTTCCAACTTGGATTCGGCGCGCTTGTGAATGCGTCACTTTGTCTCAAGTAGCCCTCTCCCCAACCCGCTCCCACTCGCGTGGGAGAGGGGGCAGTTCGTAGGGCGCAATCAACGCAGCGCATTGCGCCGCACGGCTACATCAATAGCGGTAATGCTCCGGCTTGTACGGGCCTTCGACATCGACACCGAGGTAAGCTGCTTGGTCGGCCGTCAGCTTGGTCAGCTTCACGCCGATCTTTTCCAGATGCAAACGCGCGACTTCCTCGTCCAGCTTCTTCGGCAGGCGGTAAACCGTCTTCTCGTACGTGTCCTTGTTCGCCCACAAGTCAATCTGAGCGAGCGTCTGGTTCGAGAACGAGTTCGACATCACGAAGCTCGGGTGGCCGGTCGCACAACCGAGGTTCACGAGGCGGCCTTCGGCGAGCAGGAACATTTCGCGGCCATTCGGCAGCTTGTACTTGTCGACTTGCGGCTTGATGTTGATCTTGGTCGCGCCCGAGGTGTTCAGGCGATCAACCTGGATCTCGTTATCGAAGTGGCCGATGTTGCAAACGATGGCCTGATCTTTCATGCCCAGCATGTGGTCGTACGTGATGACGTCCTTGTTGCCAGTCGTGGTCACGTAGATGTCGGCGATGCCGAGTGTCGACTCAACCGTATCCACTTGGAAGCCTTCCATCGCGGCCTGCAGGGCGTTGATCGGATCGATCTCGGTAACGATCACGCGGCAGCCATACGCACGCAGCGAGTGCGCCGAGCCCTTACCCACGTCACCATATCCGCAGACCACAGCGACCTTGCCAGCAAGCATCACGTCCATCGCGCGCTTCAGGCCATCGGCCAGCGATTCGCGGCAGCCGTAAAGATTGTCGAACTTCGACTTGGTGACTGAGTCATTAACGTTGATGGCCGGAACCAGCAGCTTGCCAGCTTCCATCATCTGATACAGACGGTGCACGCCGGTGGTGGTTTCTTCCGAAACACCGCGCCAGTCCTTGACCACGTTGGTCCAGAAGCCAGGCCGCTCTTTGGCGACGCGCTTCAGCAGGTTCTTGATGATCTGCTCTTCGTGCGAACCGCTCGGGGTGTTGACCCAGTCCGAGCCCTGTTCCAGCTCATAGCCCTTGTGGATCAAGAGGGTGACGTCGCCACCATCGTCGACGACCAGTTCCGGACCCTTGCCACCCGCATGCGTGACGGCGTCCAGCGTGCAGTCCCAATACTCTTCAAGCGTCTCGCCCTTCCATGCAAACACCGGCACCTTCGCAGCGGCAATCGCAGCAGCAGCGTGATCCTGCGTCGAGAAGATGTTGCAGGACGCCCAGCGCACCGAAGCGCCGAGGTCGACCAGCGTTTCGATCAGCACGGCGGTTTGAATGGTCATGTGCAGAGAGCCCGTCACGCGCACGCCCTTCAGCGGCTTCGTGGCGGCGTATTTCTTGCGGATCGACATCAGACCCGGCATTTCGTGCTCGGCGATTTCGATTTCCTTGCGGCCCCAGTCGGCCAACTTCATGTCATGGACTTTGAAATCGGAAAACGGCAAAGATTGAACAGCTGCGTTCATGGTTCAGCTCCATTAGGTTGCTGCGGGCGCCGTTTGACGAAATTCCCGCCGAGCCTGATTCCAATCCTTGCGACCGGACTTGCAGCGCCCCTCGGCGGAGGGAGACCGCTATTCTAACCGGAAGTCGTAAGCCATGCTGAATCAGCGCTGTCGAGGCGCCCTTCGCGTACTCGTGAATGCGCTGGCGACCATCATCAACATCGCCATCACAAGCGCTGCACTTGGCGACACGGGCACGGGTCGCGTGTCCATACCCAGCCGAATTCGGGCTTGCGTCTGACTCGGCGCGAACACCAAGTTGCCGTTGCCTGAATCGGCATAATCATTGAGAAAATAGAGCGCTGCGCTGAAGTGGGTGGACCAAGTGGTCGCGGAATTGGGAACGACCCGAACGTGGCAACTGCTGCTGGCGCCAGGGGAGGTGGATGCGGTTAAGAAACCGTAGGACCTGTAGTTTTGACCGGTAACATTGAGGCACAGTTCGCCGTCGCTGAGCGCGCAGCCGCCTGGAATGCTCGTGTCGAGATGGAATGGCGGGGTGCTGAAGAGACTGCCTTCAAACTCCTGGCAGTCGGTCGTCACCACGCGTGCCGGTAGGGATTGCAAGCTCAAGTTGTGAACAGTCAAATCGAGCACGTAAGAGCCGTCTGGCGCTGCGGGCTGAACCGGACGGCCGACTGTAATGCGAGTTGGCACCATGGTGCCGAAGTTCAAGTCATAAGGCTCACACGTACTGAAATAGCGAACATCGCTGACACACGCCGAGAGACCGAGACTCTTCGTTGAATCTGGGTGCCGATACACGGAGAACCCACACCGACGGCTCTGGCCCGCGTGCAATGGCCCGAAATCAACGCGGAGCCCAAACTGCTGCGAAATTGGCGTTACATTCAACGTCGCGCATCGCGAGTCGAGACTCGAAAACGTGTACTCCCGACCGATATCGACGTTGGCGACAAAGGCGTTCTGGCGCCAATACGCTCGAGCCTCGAACTGCTGCGTGGAATCGCCGTCGTTGGTCGCCGTGATCTCGAACTGCTGGGCTTGGCCCGGCAATACGTCGATCTGCATCGGGGCCGGGGACGCAGCGGCTGCGCTGGCAGCCGCTGCGAACACCCACATCACGCGCGCTCTTGGCAAAGCGATCATGCCGGTCGCACACCGTCGCTGAATCCATTGAACGACCAGATGACCATAGGATCGCTCGTGCACCAGCACGTCACCTTGCCCGCTTAGACGAATGCGAGGCAGATGAATCGACTGCAGTCCGCAAGCGCCGTTGCGACCAACCCGCAAGCATCATCATCAGGATCGCAAGCAACCCCATTGCACCGGCGCTGATCGGCACGGAATGGCTTTCCGGCGCGCCCATGGTGGTCTGGTCACTGGCGATGTCCGGATCGAATGCCAGCCCGCCATCGGCCAGACCAACCCGGTCGTCCCGGAAGTACATCGGCGTCACGTACGGACCCAGGTTGTACCAACTGGGCGGCGGGTCCGGGCGTGGGACCAGCTTGATCAGGCAGGAGTTGGTTCCTTGCGCTGGAATTGGTCCGAGTTCAAAGCCCACCGCATCAAAATTCTGACCGGTAAAGTTCAGGCAGATTTCGCCCAACGCCGTGGGGCAACTGCCAGGGAAATCGGTGTCGATCAAATAGGGCGTTGTGTCAAAAATGCCCCCAGAAAACTCACGACAGGCCGTCGTCGCAATGCGGCTGCTGATGGCATGTGCACTAGGGTTAGTGGCACTCAGTCGAAACAGCGTGGCACTGGAACCCGGTGCTGCGGGACCGACCCGCTCTACGCGAAGCGCCGTGTCAGGCAGGTTGCCGATGTTGAGTTGGTGCCGATAGCAATCGACCCAATCGATCTCAAAGCTACACAGCCGAAAGCCCAGATCGTCGCGACTGTTGGCGGTGCGATCGATTCGGTAGCTGCAGGTGCGCGCTTCGCCAACGTTGAGGCTGCTAATCGGCAGTTTCAGCAGCATCTGTGAGTACACGAGTTGCGAACTCGCCGCGCCGCAGCCAGAGCTCAGACTCGTCCAGACGTACTGATCGAACGACGATACATTGTAGCGGCGCTCTTGCAGCGTGAAGTCAACCGCGCCTGCGCTGTCGCCTACGTTTCGGACGCGGAACGTCCAGACGCCATTGCCGCCAGGCGGTACGACGAGATTGCTGATTCCGGTTGGTGATTCGAGCGATAGGCGCACGGCCGCTATCGGCGCGCAGGACACCACAATCAGTGCGCAGAACACGGAACACTTCCACCAACATTTACTGGTAAACCCCAACATGTCGTCCCTCCTTGGGTTGGCTCGACGGTGCGGCATGTCAGCCGCAAACAAGTGTCGTGTTGCGGAAATCGCTCGAACAAATCTTCTGCGCCGATCGAACCAATGCGGCGCAACTCGTCGTCGCCGTAGATTCCTCTACGACGCCTCCTCGCGCTTTGCCTTGACTCGAAATGCTCCCAAGTGTTCTTCACGCTTACTTCGGAATACGCCACTAGCACAACGACGCGGCGCCGAGCGCTTGCCCCCAATGCCGATTAGGGTCGCAACGATCGGCATGATCGATCTGCGCAGATTTGAAACGCAAAGCTTGACCACAAGCCGCGTGCCCACCATCCTGAGTGCGATCATTGGATGCATGCGCACGACCGGAGGTTCTCCTGGTGTCGGCGCGATAGCGGAGCAATCACCATGTTGAAGAAAAGTTTGCTGGCAGCAGCATTGGGTGCGGCAATTTTGATGGCTGGCGCGAGCTGGTCGGAGAATCCGTTTGATGCCTTGAAAGCGCGTGCGGAGGCGGGCGAGGTGTTGGCGCAGCGCGAGCTGGGCTTGCGTTATCTGGAACCATCGCTTGGTCACACGGATCCGCGCCAGGGCGCGCTCTGGTTGGCCGAAGCGGCGCGCGGTGGCGATGCCGAAGCCGCGTTTCAACTAGGGCAATATTACGGCCGCCAAGTCGGAACGGGTCGATCGCTCAACTTGCAAGCGCGCCAGAAGCAAGCCCAATACCTGAAGCAAGCAACGCTCGCCGGGCATGCGGCAGCGACCACTGCGCTGGCCGACTTATTGCTGGAACGCGCCATGGATCCCGATGTTCCCGATGCCAAGCGCCAGCGGGCGACGGCTGACGCCGACGCATTGCTTCGGCACGCAGCCGATCATGGATACGTGCCAGCCATGCGCGTATTGGCCGAGCGCTTGGCAACAGGGCGGGGTCTGGCTGCCGATCCGATCGAGGCACTGCGCTATCTGCAAAATGCAGCGTCGGCGAATGACGCGATGGCGCAGTATCAACTCTCATTGCATTATCGCGATCAGGCCAATAGTGACTTCTCTGAATCGCGCGCCCGAGTGTGGTTGCAAAAAGCAGCCGAGGCGCACCATCCCGAAGCGGTCAGCGCACTGACGCTGCAACACCTGGAGACGGCCGAGCAAACCGGCAAGCCCGAACTCGCAACGCCCTGGGTCGCTTTGGCGGAGCAGCTGGCATTGCGCGATGCCGCGGTCTACCGAAGTCGCTTAGATCGTTTGCAGACCGAGCTGGAATCGACTCTGACCCGCGTTGATCGCGACTGGGTTGATGCGGCGCCAATGCCCGCGCTCGCAGACACGGAAGCCAGTTCGGACGTCCCAACCAGCGCGTCAGCTGGTCTGGATGCCAGTTTGTTGACCGACCCCGTGCTCGCGCGTTTCTCAGAGCAGATCGATGCGCTCGAACAGCGCTTGAATGCGATGAGTGTGGAGGCCGAGAGCCTCACGCAGCAACTGCATGACAAGGATCAGCAGATTGCCGCATTGACGAGCGAACGCGATGCGGCCGTGGCGGCCAAGCAGACAGCCGAGCAACAGCTCATGGCGTTGCAAGCGACGACTGGCGCCGCACCACGTATTGCAGCGGCAGCCGACACAAGCCAAGAGCAGATGGCAAGCCCGCCACAGTTGCCATCGTCAACGACCGCGCAAGAAACGCGCGCCGACGCCACGACGGTTGCGGCTTACCAGCAAGGGCTGACGCTGCTCCGTCAGAATCAGTATGAGCAAGCCCGCCGTGCGTTTGAACGCGCCGCGCGAAGTGGTCATCCCGGGGCCCTGAACAACTTGGGCTTGATGCAAGTGCGCGGATTGGGCGGCAAGGCGGACGTCGCTGCCGGTATGGCCAGTCTGGTGCGCGCGGCGAATGCTGGCAGCGTGGGCGCCGCAGAGAGCCTTGCGGCCATGTACGACTACGGCATTGGGATTCGCCTGGATCGTGCGTTGGCGATCGAGTACTACCGGATGGCAGCGGCGCGCGGTAGCGACAAGGCAGCGGCAGGGTTGCAGCGCCTGGGGATCGACACGCGGCAAGTGAGCGCACGCTGATTGGCGACGGCGGTCCGAGCCAGTTTGCGCTGAATCGTCGTACATCGATCGAGTCGGCGAGACATCGGGCGCCGTGCATCACGACCATTGTGCGCGGGCGTCGCCAGCGTTCTGCTCACCCCAGCAATCGGGCTAACGAGGCCAGTGCCAGCGCCTTCCCGATGCCGCGTGCACCAGGTCGGAGCGAGCGCAGACCGTAAATGGCAACGAGGGGTCCGTCGGTGATTTACAGTGCGACACATAGCGCACCCAAATGACCAAAATTCGGCACGAAAAACGCGGGAATGGCGGCGCGCCGAATCCATAGGCTCTCGGCATGAATGATCCGACGCCCAACTCAATCTTTGCCCGTTGCAGAAGGCTTTGGAGCCTTCGCGAGGCGGCGTGGTTGCACCAAGAGGCGATTCGCCATCAAGCGCGCGGCAAGGGGAGGTCACTACCAGTCTTCCGGATCGCGCCAGCACGACGCGCAGCGGTGCGCCGGTTGCCGCCGGACCCCGAGCTCGGTACGGCATGAACAGGCACGACTTCGACGACCCGTTCCGGCCGATGCATGAAGCCTGGCGTGTGTCCGGTTGGTTGGCGCTGGCCGTGGGGCTTTGGACCTTGACGCGGGACATTCCAATCGACTGCTGGCAGCGCTGGTTGCCGATTCTGGCGTGGGCGCTTGCGATACGGGACTTGCCCGCGTGCTACCGCTTGCGTCGGCAGCAACGGCTGCTCAATGGGCAGGCGCTGCGCTTTCATGATCTCGCAGCGTTGCAAGGCGCGATGCGCCAACGTCCGGATGCGATCTGGCTCGGGCACGGCTATGTGTGGGCGCAAGCCACGGCACAACGCGCCGCGACGTGGCTCGATCATTGGCAAGGGCAATCGCCCCAGGCCCCGCAGCACAAGGGCCTGCCCTGGCTTCATGGCCTGGCGGGTATTGAGCGCCCGGTCTATCTCCCGCTCAGCTTCGCGCGTGGGCATACGCTTGTGGTGGGGACCACCGGCGCGGGCAAAACGCGTCTCCTCGACAATCTGATTGCGCAGGCGATCCTGCGCGATGAGGCGGTCATCATCATCGATCCGAAAGGCGATCATGAGTTGGCGCAGATTGCGGAGCGGGTCTGCGCCATGCGGGGAGAGGCTGATCGCTACCGACCGTTCTTGCGCGCGCATCCGGAACGAAGCATCTGCTTGGATCCACTACATCATTTCAGCGACGCGGCGCAGTTGGCATCGCGGGTGGCAGGATTGATCCAGAACGACGGTGGCTCCGACGTCTTTGTCAGCTTCGCGCAGAAGACGTTGATGATCATCATCGAGGCGATGCTGCTGCTCGAACAGCGCCCCACGCTCAGCCAGTTGCTGCGGTACGTGGATGGCGGGGTCGAACCCTTGTTGCACGAGCTGCTGAATCACCTGACAGGTCAATTCGCGCCTGCTTCAGACGCCGATTCAGTCCCGGAGCTGTTACCACCGCCGGGCCAGCGCGAGGCGGTCGGTCACGGGAAAACCCAAAAGCCCAATCCAAACCTGCTGCGCTTTCGGGCGTTGCAGCCGGTGCTCCCGGCGCGCCATCGTCAGGCTGTGGAAGCCTTGCTCGCCCACACCGAACACGATCCGCAGCACGCCCGCAAGCTGTTGGCCAGTCTGAGCCCGTTACTGCATCAGCTGTGTACGCCAGATTTGGCCAGACTGATCTCGCCCGACGCGAACACTGATGGGAAACCTGTGCACGATTTCGCGACTCTGATTCAGGCCCGAAAAGTCGTGTACGTCGGCTTGGACAGCTTGTCTGACCCAATCGTCGCTTCGGCCCTTGGCAGTCTGCTGATGGCCGATCTCAGCGCCTTGGCTGGCAACATCTACCAACATGGCAAAGCCGACGTTCCGATCAGCTGCTACATCGATGAAGCGTCCGAATGCGTGCATGAGGCCACCATTGCGCTGCTGAACAAGGGACGCGGTGCCGGGTTCGCGCTGACCTTGCTGACCCAGACCTTTGCGGACTTCGTCGTTGCTACGGGCAGCGACGCCAAGGCCAAGCAAGTCTTGGCCAATACCAACAACCTGATCTGCCTGCGCGTTCAGGACACCGACACCCAGCGCTATGTCGCCGACAAAGTGCCCACCGCCCCGATCCGGCGGATCGAGTGGAGCCAGTCCAGCGGCGCCATGCAAGACACCAGCTTGGCCTATGCGACCAGCGCTGCCGAGAGCCTGAGTACCGAAGTGGAAAGCTTGCTGCCACCTGCCTTGCTTGGCGGATTGCCCGACCTGGAAGGGTTCGCCCAATTGGCCGGCGGCGAGGTCTACAAATTCATATTCCCTATTTTGCGGACGGAGCCGAGACATGGAACCACGTCATGAATATCGTCCCATTCCCCGTGTACCATTCCGGTATGGCATCGAGCGACCGACAACGCGAACGACAGCAGCAGCGGGTCCGACAGGCCGAGCGCCTGCTCGGCGAGGTGTTGCGCGCGACCGAGTCGCAGCGGCTCGCCAACAGTGTTTGGCTCACGTGGCCGCTCGCCAAGACGGTGTTATCAGCAATCGCCTGGTTCCTGACCGACAAAATTGTCCATCCGTCGGGCTACTCGCTGCTCAGCCTGTGCGTGGTCAAGGCGTTCCGGCGTTACGAACAACGGCGGTTGCAGCTCGGCACGGCCGACGACATCCGCGTGCTGGTCGCGTTCCTGACAGGTGCATTCGAGGCGCTGCCGGCGGTCATCGAAGTCCAGGTGCGCGATGGCATCCATGACTGGGACCCCTTGCAAGGCCAGCCTTTGGGCGAATGGCTCGAAGTGCATCCGAACGCGAGCTTCGAATTGGTCGAACCGCAAGGTGAGGCGGCCGATCGGAGTCCCGAGGCACTCCGCCTGCTCTGGCTTGGTCAGCTGCTTCCGGCCGACGATCTCGGTGCTATCTCGAGTCACTTATCGAGCATTTGCAGCGGCAACCCCTCCGAGCGCTAAGCCGCGCTGCCGCCGTGGTCGCGGCGATGAGGTGGCGTCGTGACCCAGCTCGATTGGCTGCGTGCGTGGGTCAGCCTGCTGCTTGTTGCGCTCTGCCTGATCCTGTTGGTCGCGCCCGGGATTCTGGCGCAGTCAACCGTGTCGGTCAGGACCGAACTGGTTCGACTCTTGCCCGAACCGCACGCCGACGTCGTCACGAGTCAGGCCGCCGACTGGGCCCAGCGCGTGATGCCATCCGACCCGGTCGGTTCGCACCCGGCTGGCAGTCTTGGCGATTTGCAGCAGCATCTTTCGCAATGGTCCTACTTGGTGCGTCTGCGTGCCGCCATGTTGTGGTTCATTGCGCCGTGGTTCATGGTGATTGGTACGGCAGCGTTGCTCGATGGTTGGATCGCGAGGCGCATCCGCCAGGCCACGTTTCGGCCCAGCAACGCGTTGTTGCACCGCTTGGCGTTGATCAGCCTGAAAGCCGCCTTTCTCGGTTTGCTGAGCTACGTGCTGATGCCACTACCATGGCCCTCGCAATTGTTGCCGTGTCTACTCTTCGGAATGCTCCTGGCGTTGCGCGTCCTGCTCGCCGAGACCCAAAAGCGACTGTGATCGTGCGGCGGCGCCGAACCTGCGAAAAACCAGGGTGATTGCACGGGAGACTGGCACGCGCCGCTGTCTACGATGACCCCATCGCAATCCTCGCGACGATGGAGTCCCCGATGAGTGACCACCGCATTCCCACTTTAGTTGACGTGCCAACGCAGTTCCTCTTTCTGCGCGCCGACGAAGCCGCGCCAGCGCTGTGCCTGATCGGCGCTGGCATTGCATTCAATTTCCTGATCATGAGTCTTGTGGCCGCGATTGCGCTCGTGCTGCTAACCCGCAAGTACCGCAATGCCAGACCAGACGGCTATCTGCTGCATATGCTGTGGTGGTACGGCTTTGGCGGCGGCCGTGGTCGGTTTGCGCGCCGCAGCTTTGTGCGTGCGATCTTCCCAGCCTGAGGCGACCATGCGTACTGATCTGTTCCTCGCCCAAGCAAAACAGAATTTGAAAGAAGCCACGTGGCGCCAGATGGCGTTGCTGATCTCACTCGGCTTGAATCTGCTCCTCGGTGTCGCGGCATGGCAGCGCGAGATCGTCATCCATCTGCCACCCGCCGCTAGCAGCGAGGCGATGGTGATTGCCGAGCGCAGCACGAATCAGGAAACCAAAATTGCTCATGGCCTGTATCTGGCTGGACTTCTTGGCAACGTGGCGCCCAACAACGCTGCGTTCATCGAGCAGAGCGTGGGGCGCTTTGTGACGCCGCGCGCCTTCAAGACGTATCTGGGCGCGATCCAGCAGCAAGTTAGCAAAATCCGCGACGAGCAACTCAGCACGCACTTTCAGGCCACCGAGGCGAGCTATGACCCGGAGACCGACCAAGTCAGCGTCTCCGGCCTGCTGACCACGCGTGGTGTGACCGAGATCGAGCAGCGCGACTACCGCACGTTCCTGTTCCGCTTTGTGACGCGCGATCACCAGACCTTGCTCGACGAACTGCGGATCGTCGATGAGCAGACGCGGCTCGCGGCTGCCCCCAACGCTTGAGGACACCATGTTGCATCGACTCATGATGATTAGCGCGATGACCCTAGTGGGCCAAGTCACCGCGCAAACGCTACCGGGGTTACCCATCGCGCCCGTGGCTAACCCAACGGCGACGGTGCCCATGCAGTCACCGGCCGAAGAGCTGAGCCTGGCGGATCTCGATCGCCTGGTCGCCGCCGAGCGCGAGCGCTTAGCGAGCATGCCAGCGTCGGGTCACACGCCGACCAATGGGCAGCCGACTCCCGTTCCTGACTTGCCGCCGCCGGAACTCGACGTCAGCGTCGGCAAGACGGTCAGCATTGGCCTTGGTGTGCAGCAAGTCAGCCGCATTCAATCGCCGTTTGCGGATCTGCGAATCCAACATCAGAGCACGGCCAGCATCAAAAAGCAGGGCAGTGTCGTCTACATCAGCCCGGCGGATACGACGCCGTTTGTCATCTACCTGGAAGACCGTCACGACTCGAATCGAACCGTCGGCCTGCTGGTGCGCCCGCATGCAGCATTGCCACCGGTGCAAGTGCGCTTGAATCTGGCCGGCGCCAGTCTGGCGTCGCCGGTTATTGCGACCGAGCCCGTGAGCGCCGGGCATCAAGCGCGCATCCGGAGCGTGTTGCGAGCGATTGCGCTCGATGCGGCGCCGAGTGGTTTCAGTGCCGCGCCGATCAGTGACCTGGATCCACCGATCACGTGCCGGATTCCAGGGCTGCACATCGAGCGCCAGAACGCGTGGCATGGAAGCGACATGACGGTGCTGACTGCGCGTGCCGATAACGCATCCGCAGGCATCATTGTGATCGACGAGTCAGCGTGTGCCAATGCACAAGTCCTTGCGGTGGCCGCCTATCCGGACACGGAACTCTGGCCGGGAACCAGCACCACGTTAATGGTGGTCGTGCACGGCGAAGCGTCGGCTACGGCGGGTGCAGCAACGATCGGAGCGGCGGACCATGATTAAGGCCTTGCGGCGTCGCTTCACCGACGCCACTCCGGAGCGGAAACGCCTGATGATGATCGTCGGCGTGATCGGTGTCGCCGCGATCAGTGCGATTATCTTGGCGCCGGAAAAGCGAGTTCGGCCGGAAACCAAGCTGCCGCCGATCGACAACGTGCTGACATCGGCCGACCCAAAAGAGCTCGGCCTGTCGGCCATCGCGCGCGAGCTGGATTTGTTGAAGCGGCAGCTGGCAGACGCGAAGCAAACCAAAGGCGCGTCACCCAGTGCGGCGCCGATCGCGGCGCCCGATCCGGAGTTGCTGGCGCTGCGCGAAGAGCTCAGTCTGATGCGCGAGGAGCTCAAGGTGTTGCGCAAGCGGCCAACGACAATCAGTGCCGGTCAGGATCGTTCTATCACCCCCATTCCGGCGACGCAGAACGCGTCTTCGAACCTGCCATTGCCGCCGCCACCAGCGTTCCAGACGATTGAGGCCGATCTCGATCCTGCCGAACCGGCGCCAGCCGAAACCGAACGCGTGGCGTATCTGCCCGCTGGCACGCTGGTATCTGGCAAGTTGCTCTATGGCTTGGATGCGAGCACGGCGTCAGCGGCAATTCGCAATCCACAACCCGTGGTCATTCGCATCAAGCACGACGCGATCTTGCCCAACCGCGTTCGCTTTGATGTCCGCGAGTGCTTTCTGACTGCGGCCGGCTATGGCGAACTGTCGTCTGAACGCGTAATGCTGCGCGCCGAAAACTTGTCGTGCGTGCGCACGGACGGGCGGGTGCTGGACGTCAAATTGCAAGCGATCGCGGTGGGCGAGGATGGCAAGGTTGGCCTGCGTGGCCGGCTCGTCAGCAAGCAGGGTCGCGTCGTTGGGCTGGCGGCCTTGGCTGGTCTTGCCGAAGGCGCAAGCCAGGCGCTGGGGCGCAGCACCACGTATGTGACGCCGGGCGCCAACGGCGATGCGTTGAGCGCGGCGGGCGGCCGGGGCGTGTCGTCGTCGCTCGATCGCGTGGCCGAGTTCTATCTCGACAAAGCCGATCAACTGTCGCCCATTCTGGAGGTGGCGAGCAGTCGCGACGTGACCTTTGCGTTGGTGTCTGGCGTGCGCTTGAATCTCTTGGATGCGGATCGTCAATCGGGTGGCTGAGTCAGGCCCATCTGAATTGGCGTGCTGTTTCTGTCCGTGTGGCGCTAATGGGCGCATCAATCGTCGGTGATCACGCAACGTTCAAACCATGGTGCAGCGGAGCAAGTAGCCTTCACACAGGTCCTCTAGCACTCGCGCGGGAGTCCCGCTCCCTCTTGGTGCGCTTATTCGCGCATCAAACCGTCGGCGACGATACGGCATTTTCGCGACGGTGCATTGTCGCAAGTAGCCCTCTCCCCAGCCCTCTCCCACTCGCGTGGGAGAGGGAGCACTCCCTCCCCCGCGCGCGCGTGGGAGAGGGAGCGGGGAGGGGGTTACTTGCGCCCAGAATCGTCGCCACCCGCCATTTATTGGTTCGCAAAACGAATGGGCTACTGCGTGTTTGGTGCGCGAGTGAGTGCCTCGTTCTGAGAGACTGCTCGGAAGCAGCAGCTGTTTTCGAACGGCTTCGACTGATCATCCAATCCAATCGAGTTCGCAAAGACAATATCCAGGCGCATGACTGCGCCAATCGATTACGCCAGCAACGTCAGATTCGCTTTCGCGACCTGCAGCCACTTTGCGCCTTGCTCAGCAAAATTCACTTGCACGGTTGCATGCGGGCCCGTGCCCTGGAAGTTGATCACAATGCCCTCGCCGAACAGGCTGTGCTGGACCCGTTGACCAAGCTTGATCGTTGGCGTTTCGACCAAGTTGCCGCGCAGCAGCCCGCGTTCGGCCAGAAAGCCCTCGGCACTGCGGCCAAAGCTGCTCGGTCGACTGACCTGCACTTTTGGACGCACTTCCATCAGCACGTCCGGCGGCAGATCCGACAGGAAGCGCGATGGCCGATTGTAGTTTTCGACGCCGTGCCAGCGGCGGGATTCGGCGTAAGTCAGCGTCAGCTTTTCCTTCGCGCGGGTGATTCCAACGTATGCAAGGCGACGTTCCTCCTCCAGTCGGTCATCCTGCTCCAGCGATTTCTGTGACGGGAACAAGCCGTCCTCCCAGCCGACGAGGAACACCAGCGGGAACTCCAATCCCTTTGCCGAGTGCAAGGTCATCAACTGCACGCAGTCTTCCCAGGCCTCGCCCTCTGCAGCGCCCGATTCGAGTGTGGCATAGGCTAGAAACGCCGCGACTTCGCTCATGCCCGACTCGATGTCTTCGGGGCTGCGCACAAAGCGGCGGGCGACGTTGATCAGTTCGTCCAGGTTCTCCAGCCGCGATTCAGCCTGTTCCTTGCCTTCCTGCTCGTAGTAGGCGCGCAGACCGGCGGCTTCGATCGACCGGATGATCCGCTCGCCGAGATCAAACTCCGATTCCGGTGGCTGGATCCGTTCGATCAATTCACTGAAGCCGCGCAGCGCACTCTTGGCTCGCGCGGGCAGCGGCCCGCCCTCGAATTCGCGCTGCATGGCGGCCCACATTGAGATGTTCTCGGTACGCGCACGGCTGCGCAGCGCTTCCAGCGTCTTGTCGCCAATGCCGCGTGGTGGCGTGTTCACGGCGCGCTCGAACGACGCATCGTCCGTGCGCAGAAACGACAACCGCAAGTACGCCATTGCATCCTTGATTTCGGCGCGCTCGAAGAACCGCAGACCACCATAGACGCGATACGGAATCTGCGCGATGACCAGCGCCTCTTCAAACACCCGTGACTGCGCGTTCGAACGATACAGGATCGCGCAGTCGGAGCGCCGCTTGTCCTGCTTGACGGCCGCCTTGATCCGTTCGATCACGAAGCGCGCCTCGTCCTGCTCATTGAACGCCGCATACAGATCGATCGACTCGCCCTTGCCAGCGGCGGTCCACAGCGTCTTGCCCACGCGCCCCTGGTTCTTGGCGATGACGGCATTCGCCGCATTCAGAATGTTGCCGCTGGAGCGGTAGTTCTGTTCGAGGCGCAAGGTCGTTGCGCCGGGGAAATCGCGCAGAAACTGGCGGACGTTCTCGACCTTTGCACCGCGCCAGCCGTAGATCGCCTGATCATCATCACCGACCACGAACACTTGCGCGGTAGTGCCCGCCAGCAAACGAATCCACGCGTACTGCAGCGTGTTCGTGTCCTGGAACTCGTCGATCAACAAATAGCGGAAGCGCTCACGATAGTGATTCAGCAGGTGATCGTCATTGAGCCAAAGCTCGTGTGCGCGAAGCAGCAACTCGGCGAAGTCAATCAAGCCGGAGCGCTGGCAGTGCTGTTCGTACGTCTGATAGATCTCGACGAACGTGCGCGTGGAGGGGTGGTAGTCGATGTTGATCGCGTCCGGGCGCTTGCCCTCATCCTTCATCGCGTTGATAAAGCCAGCGGCCTGGCGCGCCGGCCACTTCGAGTCGTCCAGGCCCATTCCCTGAATGACGCGCTTCAAGAGGCGTACTTGATCGTCGGCATCGAGGATCTGAAATGTCTCTGGCAGCTTTGCCTCGCGATAGTGCTGGCGCAGCAATCGATGCGCGATGCCATGAAACGTGCCGATCCACAATCCCCGCGTGCCGCGCGGCATCAGGCCCTCGGCGCGATGGCGCATCTCGCCAGCGGCCTTGTTGGTGAACGTCACCGCGAGAATCGACCAGGGCGAGCGATCTTCAACTTCAGTCAGCCAAGCAATCCGGTGCGTCAGCACGCGTGTCTTGCCAGAGCCAGCACCCGCCAGCACGAGATAGTGGCCCGTACCCGCCGTGACGGCCTGGCGCTGCGCCTCGTTCAGCGGATCGATCAGGTAACTGATATCCAAGACGGTATCTCTCAGCGGAGCGCTTGTTCCAGATCGGCGATCAGGTCGTCTGCATGCTCCAAGCCGACCGAAAGTCGGAGCAGACCAGGCGGCGACTTCGGTGGCGACAGCTCGGTGGATTCACGGTGCTCGATCAGGGATTCGACGCCGCCGAGCGACGTCGCGTTGACGAACAGCTTGACCTTGCTCGCGACGTCCAATGCCTGCTCGCGGCTTGGCATCTCGAACGACACCATGCCGCCAAAACCATTCATCTGCTTGGCCGCAACGGCATGTTGCGGATGCGAGGCCAAACCCGGGTAGTGCACCACCGCCACCTTGGGATGCTGTGCGAGGAACGCGGCGACCTTGCCGGCATTCTCGACATGCCGCGCAACCCGCACATGCAACGTGCGCAGACCGCGGAGGCACAGCCATGCGTTGAATGGTGCGAGATGCGCGCCATGCAGATGCCGATGATGCTCGGTCCGCTTGGCGAATTCATCGTTGGCCGCGAAGACGAGCGCGCCACCCATCACATCAGAATGGCCGCCAACGTACTTGGTCAACGAATGCATGACCACATTGGCGCCGAGCCTCAGCGGCTGCTGCACGATCGGTGATGCGAAGGTGTTGTCCACAGCGACCAGGATGCCCAGCGCCCGGGCGCGGGCTGCCAACGCGGCGATATCGCTGACCATCAGCCGTGGGTTGGATGGCGTTTCGAGCCACAGCAGGCGCGTGTTCGTGTCCAACAGTTCGAGGCAACCCTCGGTGTTGAAGCAATCGGTCTCGACCACCTCAAACCCGCGCTCGACCAAGAACTCGCGCGCCATGATCCGCGTGCCGTTGTACACGTCACGAGGCAGAATGACCTTGCCTGGACCGCGTAGCGCCGCAAACGCTGCCGCGATTGCCGCCATGCCAGAACTGAATGCCACCGCAGTGCTGCCGCCTTCGGCGACCGTCAACGCCTGCTCCAAGTCCTGTGTGTTCGCGTGGCCTTCACGCTGATACTCGAAGCCGCCGGGCAGCCGCTCGGCCGCAGGTCCGTGTCGAAAGGTGGTGCTCAGGCGGATGGAATCGGCAACTTCGCCGGTTTGCGCATCAAAGCGCACACCGGCATGGATCAAATGCGTATCGCGGTGCATCGCGGCAGCCTCTGGCAAGTGGTTGAATGTGCCACGTGCGCGGCCGTCCAAGACGACAGGCGAGAGGCGAAGCCTCCATTATCGCGCCAACACCCCGCGTCGGATAGCGCCACTGCGGCCAGTTTGCAGGCGGGATGGCGCCATTGCCTCACGACTCACGCTACAACGCCCACTGCATGAGGCTGCCACGCGGCCCGGCCGTCCCTGGCCCAGACCATGAAACTGCGAGTGACGAATCAGTATTGGTGCGGCAGTGGCGGGATGTCGTTGTCCGCGCTGGCGCTGTCGCGCACGTTCTTCTGCACGGTCACGGCACCAAACAGCGCCAGCAGAAAAGACATGGCGTAAAAGCCTTTTTCAACGCGCTGCAGGTCTGCGTTCCAAAGGCCGACGATTAGCATCAGCAACGCCATCGCCAGTGCGAGCCAGGATAGTCCGTAGTAGATGCCGGTAACGGGAATCCCTTCCAACCGGTCGCGTACCGATTTTTGTAGCGACACGGCAGCATAGAGCCCAAACAGGATGATGCTGAGATAGAAGCCCTTCTCATACAGCGGCCACTCAGCGTTCCATAGACCCACGAAATAGCTCACCAAACCAATCAGCAAGGCCGTCCAGGCGGCGCCAATGAAGGCACCAGTCGGGGCTTTTGCGCGCGTACTCATAACGTCCTCGTTAAGACGCCAGGCATTGCAGCCACACCCGGAGATGCACGATCCGCCTGACTTGGACCGTGCGGATCACTTTAAAGCGGGCGCTAAGTCGTGCAACCCCGACGGGCGTAGGTATCACGACAGCGGCCAACGTGTTGCAGGAGTTGACACCGCGTTCGAGTCGTCGCCCGACCAATGTCCGGATTCCGGCCAAACCTCGTTTCGCAGCAGTGAGCCCGATTGGAGACTGCGATGAAACACCGAGCTGTGTTGACCCTGAAACTGAACTTGTTACTGTCTGCAATGCTTTTGGCGGCGCACGGCAGCGTGATTGCCGCGCCATCTGCCAGCGTGCCGGTCGCGGCACCGTTGCCCGCTGAAACAGCCGGCACGGGCCAATGGCGTGTGCTGTTCCTCGGCGGCGCGGCGCCGCGCCAAGCCATGCCGGGAGCGAACCAGGCATTGGCACAGGCGGTGATTGACTGGATGGAGTCGCCCGAGGTACTCGTGCTGGCACGCAACCAGACGCAACTTGAGGCCAAGTCGGTTCTCGCACTGTTGAACACGCTGCCGGAAGCCACGCAGACGTATCGCGTAGTAGAAACCGATCCCGCGCAACCAGTGGTGTTGGCACATGCGACACTGGATGTCGTTGCGACGGATTCGGGACTCCAGATCCAGCCGGCAACCGGCGCGGCCGTGTTGCTGCCGTTTGCGAACGCACCCACCGCGATGCCGGCACTCCATTGGCAGCGAGGTCAAGATTCGGAACAGGGTTTGCGCTTGCCGCTGCGTGCTGCCGAAGGTGATTACACAACGGTTCAGGCCGGCAAGGCCGCGAGTACCGAATGGCTGGCCGTGAACCGCGCCTTGTTGGCCCAGTCGGAACGGCTGCAAGTGCAGGCCATGCATCTGAATGTCGGCTGGCCGAAGGCGGTTGCCACCGGATCGTCGACTGGCTTCGCCGAACACGATCCACTGCTGATCACCATTGCGCCGGGATTGGTTGGCGAGTTGGCACCGGCACTCAGCAAAACCGGCGCGGTTGATTTATTCATCGACGGGCAAGTTCAACCCGCGCCGCAAATTCCAGTCGGCGACGATTACGATATTGCGGTTCGATTGCGCAATCTCGGTTCGGCTGATGCCACCAACGTCACGATGACGGCACACTTGGATCCAAGCATGCGCTTTGTCTCGGTGACGCCGCCGCCCGGTTGGACCTGCCCGGTGCAGCCGCAGGCAGGCGATCCATCCGGTCTGCTGACGTGTGCGACGCCGAGCTTCGTCGCCGGTGCGGACCAGACCCTGATGGTGCGCCAGCATGTGCCGCTGACCGTGGCGAGCGGCAGTGAGAGCTATCCGGGCTTCGAGATCAGTGGCGCCGAGCCAGACAGCAATCCGAACAACAATGTTGACGAGCCCGGCATGCTCGCGGTGTCACAGGCCAATCTGGGCATCTCCGCGCAATACACGGCGTTCCCGTTGGTCCAAGGACAATCGGTCGGCATCATCTACCAAATCCAGAATTTCGGCCCGCATTCGGCGATTGATCTGACGGCCACGCTGACGATTCCACCGAGCCTTGGTTTCCAAGGTGTGTTCCCGGCCGCAGGTTGGACCTGTCCGACGACGCCGGCACCCGATGGCTCCGGTCAAATCGTTTGTACCCGCACACAAATGGCCGTGGGAACCGAGCAGATCACGGTGCAGGCACGCGTTCGCGATGACGCGGTGACCGGCGGCGAGATCGTTGTGGCCGGTGCGATTGGTTCGGCAATCTCGGAAGATGATTTTCAAGACAACAACGTGGTCGAACGCAGCACCGTCGTGCGGGAGCGTGAGGCGGACGTTTCACTCGCCTTGAATCCTTTACCCGCAGCCGAAGCGGAGGGCACGATTGAGCTCAGTTTCAATGCGCGTAATCAAGGCATTGATCCGGCGCAGAACCCAACGGTCACCATGAGCTACCCGGCGGGAACGCATTTTCAGTCGATCAACGCTGTGGGCTGGACCTGCGAGACCAGCCCGACGCTCGTCTGTCAGCGCAATAGCTTGCCGGTGGATGGCTTGTCCGAACTTCTGGTGACGCTGAGCATCGATGCTGATCGCCACAACAGTGTGATCGATGGTGCCGCGATGATCAGCTCCGATTGGCAAGACCCAGAGCCAGCAAACAACGCGTTGCCGTTCTCCATAGCCGTCAAACCGGATGCTGACCTGAGCGTTGAACTGGGGGCCACGAATGCTGTGATCGGCCAAACCATGGTCTACACACTGCAGCTTAGCAACGCGGGTCCCGATACGATCAGCAATGCCATCGTGACCTTTCAGGCACCGAGCAATCTGACCTTCGAGAGCGCTCTCATTCCCATCGGTTGGGTCTGCAACATACCGGCCGTGGGAACCCATGGGCCGGTGAGTTGTACGACGCCCAGTTTTGCTCAGGACCAATTGAGCGTGATCATGTCTTGGACGGTCGATCCGGCAACGCCAGTCGGGGCCCCTTTGGCCAGTCAGGCCAGCATCAGCGCCCAGAGCTATCGCGAGCTGAATGACTTGCAGAACAGCGCTGCAAGTGTGGCCTTGGCACAGAGCGACGTGCTGGTGAGCAACAGCTTCGAGTGATCAAGATAAAAGAACGCCAGCCTGTGAGCGTGTCGGCCTAGGACGGCCTTGGGCATTGAGTCCGACGTTGTGCCGGACTCAGTGCGGCACGCCGCAAGATTCGCGAGTCGCTTGGGTTCAGTCCGCGCAACTCAGACCCGCAGCCACCGTCAGTCGGTTGATCGGCCAGCTGCCGCTGCCATAGCCCTGAGTGAATTGGTACTCGACGCGGCCATTGGTGCAGGAATCAAAGGTCAAACGCATGGTGCCGAGAACCGGATTGCTGATGCTTGCTGGGTCAAAATTCGGCACGAAGCGGCCGCCTTCCGCCTTGATCACTTCGATCGTCGCCGTATTGCCGCTGTACGTACCAATGCCACCAAACCAAGCCTGGCCGCCGTTTGGTTGATAGGTGAACCACCAGGCCAGAATGCGGTTGTCGGGCAGAATTTCGATCAGCATGCCGTGCCCTGGTTCGGCATTATTGATCCACGTGCCGGTGTAGGCAGGGGTGATTGTGTTCAGGCTCTGAGCGGGACCATCCGATATCAAGAACACTGTGCCGCGCACATCGAGCAAGTAGAGATTGCCTGCTTCGTCCTCGCCAAAACTGGCGTTGAAGCCGACGCTGCCATTTGGTCGAAGGGATTGGCGCGTGACCGTGTTGCCCGAGCGACTCAGTGCATCGATGTAGCCGCGACAGTAGTCGCCAAAAATATAGAGCCCGTGCAAGCGCGGATAGGCGCTGCCGCGATACACATAGCCCCCAGTCACGGAGTCGCACGGTTGGCTCGTATGAGGAATGCTCAGCGCGGGTTGTGTCAGTCCAGTGCAATTGTTCGTGCACGTGCCCTCTGCCACTTTCCAACCGTAGTTCTGGCCTCCACTGCTGCCCGCCGCTTGAAAGTTGATTTCTTCGGCGCGATCCTGGCCGACATCGGCAATCCAAAGATCCCCCGTTTGTCGATCAAAACTCATACGCCAAGGGTTTCTGAGCCCATACGCCCAAATTTGTGGCTGGCGGTTGCTCTGATTGAGAAACGGATTGCCAGGTGCCGGTACTGCGGACTGACCGGAAACGTCCAAGCGCAAGATTTTGCCGAGTAGGGTATTCAGATTCTGGCCATTGCCATTGGGGTCGCCACCGCTGCCGCCATCACCTGAAGCGATGTACAGGAAACCGTCCGGACCGAAGCCCATCCAACCGCCGTTATGATTTGGAAACGGCTGCCCGATGCCCTGCATCAGTTGCTCGCTGCCGGCGTCAGCAATGTTAGCGTCGGCACTGACTTGGAAGCGCGACACGCGCGTGTCGCCATTCGGCAGTCCGGTGTAATTCACATAGAAGCGACCGTTGCTTTCGAACTGCGGATCAAAAGCCAGCCCGAGCATGCCTTGTTCGGACTCGTCGCTGGCGACCCGGTCGCGAATATCGAGAAATGGTGTCGCGAGCACCGTGCCGTTGCGGCCAATCTTGATGACACCCTTACGCTCGACAATAAAGACGCGGCCTGAGCCATCGCCCGCATGGGTCAAATACAGTGGCTCGGTCAATCCGGTATACGTGGCAGTGAGACGCAGATCGATCTGGGCGGAAACGGGCGCCCCGAACAGCGCGAGCAACCAAGTCAGTAGCAGAGCGACGATGCGAGGCCAGCGACTTGAGCCTTCGGCGCACGAGGTATCGGACGGGTCATCGAGGTTGCGTCTCATGGCGGGCTCGCTGAGGCGCTGAGGGACACGCGATGGCGGGGCAGGAACATGGTGCATGGCCTCCAAATCCGAACTGGCGGGCACTGATGTCGATTCATCGCGGCCGCCATGCGTTGCCGAGTCGGCCAGGTTGGGTGCGTGATGGCTGACACCACTCGCTCGGTCGACATTGCATGCGCCATTCTCCGCTGGTGCATGACATGACGCCGGAGTGAACCCGGCCGAGCGTGAAGATTCCGCGAATTCACTCGTGGCGGGAAAACGATCAAGCGGTCTAGAAATAGCATGAGCCGACTTGAGGCGAATGTGCGGGATATGGCGTTTCGCATCCAGAGAACGTGCGGACAGATCGCTCGCGGTGGGTAGCGTCCTCCGGAATGTCCCGATGCCTCGCTGAAATCAGTCCGCCCCGATTGGCTCAAGGTAGATCGGTTCCACATCGCCGTAAGCGTTCGATCAAACCGAAAACGCCGATTTGATCTTATGGGCGACAATCCAATAACCGTGTAGTGGTTCGCGAGTGAAACGACGGCAGGGAATCCTGACAGGCGATGACAGGTTTGTCGGTTTCAATGTCGGCACCAACAGGAGACTGAACATGTCCGAATCCGAAACCACAATCGCTCGTCGCAATCTGCTGCAATCTGCTTTGGGCCTGTCCGTACTGGCTGCAATCGGCCCGACGCCGGCACAGGCAGCGGCAGATGACGCGACCGAGACCAACGCGTCACCAGCCAAATCCGCCGCCGATGTTCCGAAAGGCCTCCCGGGTCAGTTCGATTTCCTGAGTGGGGAATGGCGCATCAAGAATCGCAAGCGCAAGGCCGATAGCCCGGGCGGTTGGGACGAGTTTGAGGGCGAGGCGACGTGTACGTCCTTGCTGGGCGGGCGCGTGCATGTCGAAGAACTTCGGATTCCGGCACGGGACTTCGCGGGCATGGGTCTTCGCGTGCTCGAAGCGGCGACCGGTATCTGGCACGACATCTGGGTCAATGCGAAGGCAGGGGTAGTGGTTGGACCGGGCATGCCCGGCGGCTTCGAGGATGGCGTTGGCAGCTTCATCGTGACGGAGACGGTCGATGGCAAGACCAGTATCTATCGGAGCGTCTGGGACCGCATCACGCCGAATTCCTGCCGGTGGCATCAGGCCACATCCAATGACAGTGGCCAAACCTGGGAGATGGATTGGGAGATGCACTGGACACGGCATCAGGTGTTCTGAGTGCTGCGCGCGTTGCGCCTGCATCCGAGCAGATGCAGGCACGGCTACCTTGATAGTCAGGACTCAGGCACGCAGTGCCGAGCGGCCGGTGGGCAGCAAGCGATGCCGGCCTTGCCAAGGGGCGACCACTGTGCGTTCGGCTGGCACCCCTGCCCAGTGGAAGAGATGCGCGGAGAGATCATCAGCCAAACACTGGTCCAGGGTCGCGAGCGTTGCGAACAGCGCAAACACCACGAGCACTTGGCGGCCTTCGTGAACGGGCAGACGTGGATACGAATTCGGTGCGTTGTCGCTGACATAGCAAGCCCATGCCCGGGCTTGGTGGTCCGCCATGAGCGATTCCCAAGCGGCGCGCAGATCGGGCATCGACCGATGCTCGGGCAGTGGCATGATCTGCACATAAAGCGCACCTTCGGCGGCACGACTGCGATCCACGGGCCAACCAGTTCCAGTCTGTCCGAGGGCCGAACCGGGCCAGGCCGGAACCAGCAGATGCACGTCATCGGAGCTGATCAGGGTAGCGTTCACACGCTGTCGGCGCTGCAACCAGAACGGACTGGTATAGAACGACGTCAACGATTCAGCGCGCTCCCGATGATTGCGAAAGGCGCGCATCCAGACCCAGAGGTCGGCGTCGTCAACATCCCGAAACTGGCCGATCACCCGCATCGGCAAGGACTCGAGCTCGGCAATGAACTCATGATCGAACGGGTCAGCCAGGGCATCGCGTTGGCCCGGTTGCATGGCGTATCGACGCAGTTCGAGTATCGGAAAGTGGTTGTCGGATTCGGACATGGAAGGGCTCCATTCGTAATGCCAGTCGGTGTGATGCCAGCCGCTAGTCATGGCAGCCGCTAGTCTTGCCAGCCTGCCAGACCAAACCTGACAAGCTGTGGCATGATTCTGCCTTAAGTGATGTCGTCAACCTCTGATGCGCGCCAGCCGACTCCTGTCCCTCTTGATGCACCTGCAAAGCCGGGAGCGCATGACTGCGCCCGAATTGGCGCGGCTCTTGGAGGTATCGGAACGCACCATCCTGCGCGACATTGATCAGCTCTCGGCCGCCGGTGTGCCGGTCTATGCTGAGCGTGGTCGCGATGGCGGCTTCTGCTTGCGTCGCAACTGGCGCACCGACCTTAATGGGCTGACCGAAGCCGAAAGTCGCGCGTTGATTTTCGCTGGATTACCCGGGCCGGCGATGGATCTCGGCCTTGGTGCGCAAGCCTTGTCCGCACGTCTAAAAATGCTCTCGGCCTTGCCCACGCCATGGCGTGAGCAGAGTGCACAAGTCAGCGAGCGCTTTCACATTGACCCGATCGACTGGTATCGCCAATCCGAGCAGCCCAAGGCGCTCGGTGCAATCGCGCAAGCGGTTTGGGACGGTCATGGTCTGACGATGCGCTATCAGAGTTGGAATGGACCACGGGACTACGACCTCGCGCCACTCGGGCTGGTGATCAAGGCCGGGACTTGGTATCTGGTGGCCGCCTCGGAACGCTCCGGGCACCTTGGGACGTACCGGCTTGCCAAGGTGCTGTCGTTGCAGGTCACCAAGCGTGCGGTCAAGCGTCCGCGCGACTTTGACCTCAGTGCGTTCTGGCAACAGACCTGTCAGCGTTTTGAAGCCTCGCTGCGCCAGATCGATGTCGACCTCGAAGTCACGGCTCGCGGTCTGGAGTGGCTGCAAAATCTGCGTATGCCCCACCAGGTGCTTTCGGTCGCTGGCTCCGCGGCGGGTTGGCAACGCTTGCATGTGGCCATTGAGTCGTTGGCACATGGGGCACGGCAGTTACTGAGCCTGGGTGCCGAAGTTCGCGTACTGAAGCCAGAAGCGTTACGTCGCGAATTGGCTGCGTTGGCCGAGCAGTGCCTGCAAGCCCATGCGCCGCGTTCAACGCCGTTGCGGCAGAAACGCCAGCAAAGCGCCCGGTAGCAGCAGCACGAGCACGATCAGCAACACGCGCCAGGCGTGGCGCAGTGGGTCCGGATCGGAGTCGATGGGGTACACCGAGATCAGCACAAACACCGTGGCCAGACTGCCGCCCAGCAGCGCGCAGACCCGCAGCAAGGCGGATTGGGCGAGCCCAAACGCGGCGCTGGCGAACACCGGCAGACTGAACATCAGGACATACGTCAGACCAAACTGAATGCCCGCCGCCGACAGCAGCATCTGAAACGCTTCCTGGCGATCCGAGCCGGCGGTCACTACTGAAAGAATGGCGGCAATAATCAGGGCACAGATCAGGACGGCATGCGTGGGCACGCCGCGTGCGTTGACCCGCCCGAACCAAGCGGGCAGGCGGCCGTCCAGACCGACCTGCATTGGCAAGCGCGACACGCCGGATAGCCCGAGCGTATTCTGTCCGAAATCGCGCAGCAGTAGCGCCCACAGCACGCCGGTTGCGACCACACCGCCGAGGCTGCCCAGTACTTGCGCAACCGGATTGACCTGATCGATCGCAGCGAGCGGAATCGTCAGCACCACCGCGAACGTGCCGATCATGTAGATCGCGATGTTGATGGGCGCCGCGATCTGGATCGCCCGCGGCAACGTGCGCTCCGGTCGTTCGCATTCCCCCGCAACAAGCGCGAGAAATTCCAGGCCGGAGAGCGCAAAAACCAGAATCTTGAGCAGGCTGATCCAAGTCCGGGAGTCGGTCGGCACAGACATCCCAAAGCCCGGCCAGGTGTCGAGCAACCCGGCTTGCAGGATGCGGTAGCCGAGCAACCCCAATACCAAAAGCAGCGCAACGGCTGCCAGATTCTGGACCCATCGCGCCTGACGGAAACCCGACCAACCGAATGCGGTCAGCAGCGCTAGAAACACAAATGGAAGCGCGGTGCCGACGACCGGCCATTGTTGCAAGTCAACGTCGACGCTCTTCAGTGCGTAGCTGAGGCCACCGGCCAACCCGAGGCAGCCGGCCGCCAGGAACACGAGCATGAACGAACACAAGATCCAGCCAAAGAACAGCCCCATGCGCGGCCCGTAAGCGCGCTTGACCCACTGATACGGTCCGGCTTCCTCTGGGCAGGCGCGCACCAGTGCCATGACCACCACGGCCAGCGGCCCGTGATAGAGCAACAGCGCCAAGGGCCAGAACAGCACGCCGAGCATGCCCAGTGTCGCCGCCGCACCAAACCAGTTGGTGCCGACCACAATCAGGATTTGCGCAAGCACGAGGTCGGGCAGCCTGAGATGGCGATGCAGGTGTCCTTGAGTCATGGCTAGATCCCTGTGGCGACGAACCAATTCCCGAGTGTACGGACAACCGTGACGATTTAAGAAATGCGGTTGCAGATGATCGGCACCGACAATGTGGAGCACCATCGCCGTCCGCGATGCACCCGGAACGCGGCGTGGCTTACAAGGTCCGCCCGCGCTCGATCCGATTGCGACCGGCCTTCTTGGCGCGATACAGCGCGGCGTCGGCCTCATCGACCAACTGCGTCGGCTTCAGGCCGCCTCGGGGGATCGAGACGGCTACGCCCACACTGACTGTGATGTCATTGGCCTTGCCGGCTTCCTCGCAGGCCTGACGCAGGACTTGTGCGCGATTCAACGCCTCGTCGATCTGAGTATTGGGCAACAGCACAATGAACTCCTCGCCACCAAACCGGGCCAGAACCTCGGCGGGCTCATGCACGTGGAGCTCCAGGGCGCGGGCGATGCTGCGCAGGACTTCGTCGCCCGCCAAATGGCCGAAGGCATCATTGAACTGCTTGAAGAAATCCACATCGACCATCAGCACCGCTAACGGCTGACGCACTTCAGCCAAGCGGTTCCACAATCGGGCGTACGCCTGCTCAAAGCCGCGGCGATTGGTCACGCCGGTCAGCCCATCTTGGACGGCCAGCTTTGCGAGTCGTTGATTCGCGACTTCGAGCTCCCTTGTGTGGCTTTCGATGGAACGCTCCAACTCCTGATTGCGCTCGCGCAATTTCTGCGAGCGCCAGCGACTGAACACCCAGGCGAGGAAGGTGCCAACGACCAGCATCAATCCCGAAATCAGCCAGGCCGCCCAGGTAGTCTGATACCAACGCGGCAGCACTTCGAAGCGATAGCGCAGCGGCGCAAAGGCGCGCCCGGATGCCGCTCGCGCTTCGACCCGAAGTTCGTAGACGTGCGGTGGCAGCGCGGAAAATTCCCGAGCATTCGCGTTGCTGAAATTGCTGAAATTCGACTCGAAGCCAACCAGGCGCGACCGGTATTCGATGCCGCGCTCGGCGCTGTTGGCGCCAAATTCGAAGCGAAGCTGCCGATGCGGCGCCACGTTGATCGGTGTGGCACTGTTGATTGGTAGCCGCGACACGGCTTGACGCTGACCGATCAGCTCCACCCGGTGCATGCTGACCGATGGCGCCAATTCATCGGGGCTGCTGCGTCGTTCATCCAAGGTCAGGAGTGCGCCCCAAGTGATCACCGAGACCAATCCTTCGGGCTCCATCGCCACATCGACAAAGCCGCGCGCCAGCGGTGAGCTGATCTGGACCCGGTGCCAGCCTTGACCCGGTTGTCGCTCAAACAACTGCCGCGAGCTGAACGCAAATTGCCGACCGTCGTCGGCCTGTCGCAGATTGAACTCGTCCCGTCGTTCGTAATCCGCCTCTAAACCATCAAGGTTGTCGGGGACAAAGCGGGCACCATCCCAACGATAAAACCCGGCCGCAATCCCGAGCACGACTGCGCCTTGATACAAACCGACCGTGCTGAGCTCGCCGTCCGTGACATGAATGCCAAAGCTGTCGCCAAGAATCTGGTGGTTGAGCATCTGGCTGCCATCGGGACTCAGCGTGGCGCGTGCCGGGTCACCGCGAAAATTGCCGAGGAACAAGGTATTCGCGTCGGCTTCGACCAACGAGCTCAAACCGAATCCAGGTAGCTCGTGCGAGGCGACCCGACGATACTGATCGTGTTCGCGCTGCAGCACCAGGATGCCGGTTTCATGCAGGACATAAACACGCTCAGGATGAAAGCGCGACAGCACAATGTCGGAGGCGTAACTGCCTTCTGCGATTTGTTCGAATGGGCCGCCGTGGCTCACGAACACGCCGCGCCGATGCGCGGCGAGCAACATGCCCTGATGCGTGGTCAGGTCCCACACCTCGTCGCTCCCAAGCTCGGGCAAGCGCGTAAAGCTCACACGTTGATCTGGGCTCAAGTTGCTGACAAAGAGCCCCATCGATGTCGCAACGTAGCGGCGCCCCTGAAAGAACGCACTGTCTTCGATCGAGCCCAGCAAGCCGTCTTCGTTGGTGATCTGAGTCCATGGGGAGGGCCAGGCAGCGCGCACCAGATCGCCATCGGTCGCCGCCCAGAGGCCGCCTTCGTGATCGGTTGTCAATGCGACGATCGGGTAACTGGAGGCTTGAAACCGATCGAGCAAACGCAGGTCCGGGTCTAGGTGCATGACTTCGCCGTTCAAGGCGCCAATCACCAGGCTGCCGTCCTGAAGCTTCAGGCCGCAGTAAAGCTCGGCGCGTTTGAACCAGTCGTCCAGGGGTGTTTTGATCGCCGTCAACTGGCCACCCCTGAATCGGAATAGCGCGTCCTGGCGACTGCCGATCAATACGCCATCGTCCAGGGACAGGGCGAGGTTGGCGCGGACGTCGGCCAGCAGTTCACCCCCGGGTACGAGCGTGAACTGACCCTCTGAGAACCGCATCAGGCCGTGACTTTGGATGCGCAGGTACAACTGACCCTGATCCACAAACATGGTGTGGCTACGCCCCGGCAGCAACCAGGAGTCTGCCTGCTCGCCATCGATTCGATAGAGCCGCTCGTCGGTCAGAACATAAACGGCGTCACCAAGCAGGAGGAGTTCCCAGACTTCGCCGAGCGAATGCGCCTCATCTTTGGGAAAGCGCGCATCAAGGTCGGTAAATTGCCAGGCCCCGAGCTCGTCTTCTGCCAAATAGCCAAAGTGGTCGTAAGCCCCAACATAGACGCGGCCAGCCGGGCCAACCACGAGTCGGCGCGCCGCACTCCAGCTCGGTAGTGTGATGGTTTCGAAGCGGCCTTGGCTGAAAACGAGAACGCCCTCCACATTGCCGACAAAAATCCGGCCCTCGGCATCTGCCGTCACCCCTAAGTGACGAGGCGCCACCTGGTAGTCCTCGGCGGTGTAGCGCTGCACCAAGGGCGCGCCGATGAGCTCGGGTGGAAGCGTTGACTGGGCGAGCGCGCCCGATGCGGCCAGCAGCAATCCGACCAGCACCGCGGACAGGCTGGTAGTCAAGTTATGGTGGACAGACGGCAAAAGCCGGGCGACACAGTCTGAGCCTGACTGTAGCCAATCCGCCCGAGAGGAGTTGCGAGGCTGCATGCCCTAATTTGAGCACAGATCGGGCCGAATCCAAGTACTGACCTAGTGGCGGCTGGCAATTTTACAAACCGTCCCGGTTGCTTGCGCCGCCCATGCTGGCCAGAATTGCGCCACACCTTGTTTTAAGCGGATCCAAACGATGCCGGCCAAGCTCAGCGTCAACGTCAACAAAGTCGCGGTGCTGCGAAATTCCCGGGGCGGTCGCCTGCCTTCCGTCGTGGCGGCGGCAACGGTGGCCATTCAGGCCGGTGCGGCTGGAATCACCGTGCACCCAAGACCGGACTTGAGGCATATCCGCCCAGACGACGTGCGCGCACTGAAGGCAATGTTGCCAGCGGGCGTGGAGTTCAACATCGAAGGCAATCCGTTTGCCCCGCCAAACACGCGTGGGTATCCCGGTTTGCTGGCGCTGGCGGCGGAAACCCTGCCTGACCAAATCACCCTGGTGCCCGATTCGGACGATCAGATCACGTCCGATCATGGCTTTTCGATCAAGCGCGATGCTGGGCGCTTACAACCCGTGATCGCGGCATTCAAGGCGCTCGGTTGCCGCGTCAGCCTGTTCATGGATGCCGACAGCGAGGAGATCGCCGACGTTGCCGCGCTCGGTGCCGATCGCATCGAGATCTACACCGGGCCCTATGCCGAAGCGTTTGGCAGAAAGGACTACGGCAAGGCACTCGCCGACTGCGTCGCAGCGGGGCAGGCCGCAGCAGCGGCCGGACTTGGCGTCAATGCCGGCCACGACTTGGACACCGAGAATCTGCGGGTTCTGGCCCGCGCGTTGCCGATGTTGGCCGAGGTATCGATCGGTCACGCGCTGTTCAATGACGCCCTTTATGCCGGTCTGGATCAGACGGTGAAGCAGTACCTTCAGGCGCTGCAGCACTAAACCCATGAGCCTCGTCGGTCGCACCTTCGACGCCATTCGGATCGACGCCCTCCTGGGCAGTGGCGGCATGGGTGAGGTGTACCAGGGCTTCGATACCCGGCTCGAGCGACGGGTTGCGGTCAAGGCGTTGAACGACCGCACGCGCTTCAGTGCGGAATCGAAAGCACGCCTGAACCGCGAAGCCAAAGTGCTGTCAAGACTCGGTCACCCAGCAATTTGCCAGATTCATGACTGGCTCGAAACGCCTGACGGCGATCTGTTGGTGCTGGAATTCGTTGATGGCGTAACGCTCCGCGAATTCCTCCGCACCGAACCCATGAGCTGGCCCGAGTTGCTGCACGTGGTGCGGGCCGTTGCCTCGGCCCTGCAGGCGGCGCATCGCGAGCGTGTGGTGCATCGCGATCTGAAGCCCGACAACATCATGATTGGTCGCGAGCAATCAGTAAAAGTGCTCGACTTCGGTATCGCTCGTATCGCCGATCTGCATGCGGCCACTGTAGTCGCTGCGCCGCAGCCGAGCATGAGCCTGGAAGAAGCCGAGGCCCTGGCGACCGAGCGTTTGCCAGTGACCGCAGAAGTGCTCGTGCGACCGGATGCCGGCACCAGCGAACACCCAGTACTGACCGACTGGACCAGCGAGCTGACCGAACACGGCGTGGTGCTTGGCACGCGCCGGTACATGAGTCCAGAGCAGGCACAGGGCCGGGAAGTGCAGGGCAGTAGCGACATCTATTCGCTCGGCGTGTTGCTGCAGGAGTGTCTTGGGCAGATCAAGCCGAAGGTGGCCGAAGCGGAGTTGCCGCCAAACCTGAGTCTGTTGATCGAAACGATGCAGCGCGTCGATCCGACCCGGCGCCCGAGCGCTGCCGAGGTCGTGCAGGCCATCGATCAGGCGTTGGCTTGGCCGCAAATTCGGGCCCGCGAGCGGGTGCAGCGGCGCATCCAGGCATGGGCGGCCGTGTTGCTGGTCGCGGTCACATTGGTGGTGGCCTATTTTGCGTGGCAGGCGAGCGTGGAGCGGGCGAAGGCGCAGATCCGGCAGGCGCAGGCCGAAAAAATGATTGGGTTCATGCTGGGCGATTTGCGCACGCGGCTCAGCAAAGTTGGCAAGATCGACCTGCTGCAAGGCGTGAACGAACGCGCCGAAGAGTATTTTGCGGCGATTCCCGCCGACGAACTGAGCGAGGCCGAGCTCGGCGCGCGGGTGCAAAGCCTGTTGCAAGTGGCCGATGTCGCAAAAGAGCAGGGTCAGCTGCCGGCCGCATCGCGCGCGGCAGAGCGGGCACTCAGCCTGGCGACGGACTTGCTGGCGCGGAGTCCCGAAGACCCGCTCTATCAGATCAATCTTGCTGCCGCTCAGGAATGGCAAGCGTTTCTACTGCTGGATCAAATGTCCAACTTGACCGAGGCCGAGCAACTGTTTGAGCAGTCTGCGCGGCTGCGGCAGCAGGCACTCTTGCATCAAGCCTCACCGCCCACCGTGCGAAACGATCTGGCGTCCAGCTACAACAATCTCGGCAGCGTTCGCTACGCGCTCGGCAAGCTTCCCGAAGCGCGCGCCGATCTCACGAAAGCCGTTTCGATCTGGGATGAGATGCTGCGCGATGATCCGGGCAATCGCGACATTCAAAGTACGCGGGCGGGCGCGCTTGGTTGGCTGAGTTCGATCGAACTGGCGCTTGGTTTGTGGTCGGCCGGAACCGTCACCCGTCTGACCCAGGTGGAAACGTTGCGGCAGCTGTACCAGGCTGATCCGGATGATGCGCTGATACGGGAAGACCTCGCGGTTGCGTTGCGGTATCTGGCCGAGCTGACGGTACAGTTCGGTGCGCTGCCGGAGGCGCAAGCCCATTGGCAGGAAGCGCGCACCTTGACGCGCGCCGCGCTCGACAATGAGCCCGCCAGCGTGGACTTGCAACGACTGATGGCTACGATCGATCTCAGCGAAGGTGAGGGTCTCGGCCTGCGCGGTCGATTCCTGGACGCTGAGCCCAGGTTGCTCGCGGCGCGGGATCGATTGACCGACATGCTGATCGCGCAGCCCGACAACACGGATCTGCAGTGGCTTCGTGCGCGGGCACGAATCGGACTCGTGCAGGCGTATGCCGAGCGTCGCGACGCCGATGGATTCGCGATCGAGGAACGTGCTGCGCGGGACGGCCTGATGCCGCTGCTCAAAGTTGAGGCGCAGGCCGCGGACGCACGTCGTGGCCTGTACGAACTCGGGCTAAGGCGCGCCGCCTTTGATCAAGCAAGCGGCGCCGAGCTTGCCGGCGACACCGCGCTGAAGCTCGCCGACGAGTTCCGAACGGAACCGGGTACGACGGACCTTTCGGGACTTCGTTTGGAGTATCTGCGCTACACGCTCCGCGGCGAACAACCGGCCGCTGCAGCCCTGGCGGATCAACTGCGTGCCATTGGCGATCAATGGAGCCTGCTGCAGTCGGTGCCGCCTCGCTGATGAGCTTCAATCCAAAGCGGGAGTGCTGATTGGTTCAGCACTCAAGCCCAGTCGATTTGGGAGCGCCCGCAACCATTGCTCGACGGCATCGAGTATCGGCACATCCTGCGGGCGCAACTCAGGGTTGTGGCGCATTGCGGCGATCTGCGTCAGGCGCGCGGGCAGGCTTCGCTCGGGCCGGTCGGGCGCATCGTAGAGACGCGTGTTGAGGAAGCGCTGCCAAGTAGACGCTTCCGCCGGGCTCAGCGTGTATGCGGCGTGGCGGGCACGGAAGCGGAATACCAGCTCTTTCAGGCGCGCGTCCTTTAGCCCCTGCGCCAACTCCTGCAACGCTTCCGGCGCGGCGCGGCGAATCTTGGGCAACAACGCCTGATCCGCCTGGGCGAGAAACCCGTCATAGAGCGCGGCCTCCGCATCTTGTTTCGGGTAATCGGCGAGCGGCGCGAACACATCGCGAACCTTGCTCGCCAGGCTCACCTCAGCGGCTTGCAGGCGCAGCGCGTGACGGGCGCAGCGATCCGGGTCCAGGCCGATCCGATGGGTGTTCACGCCGTTTAGGACACTGAGCGGCGCCAACGCAGGCGCCTTGTTCAGGTGCACGACCTTTAGCGGAATTCGACTGACGTCTTCGGGCAGGGCGTTGCGGTCGACGAATACGCGGTCGCGAATGTCGTCGATGTCCAGGTCGAGCAAATCGGTGGGATCACTCATCAGATCAAACACGATGACGCCGTTTGGCAGCACCGGATGTTGCGCAAGCGGGATGACAATCGTCGTGGCACCGCGCTCAGCTGGAATCCGTGACGAGCTGTGCAGCACCGGCGTACGCTTGGCCCAGTCGAGCAGCGCACCCGCGCGCCGCTTGTCGCGGAGCTCAAACAGAAAGTCAAAAAGCCGCGGCTGATGGGTGCGAATCAGGCGACAGAGGCCAATGGTGGCTTCGACATCCGACAGCGCCTCGTGCGCGTGGGAATGCGTCAGGCGATTCGCTCGTGCCAGATGCTCCAGTTTGAAGCTGGGTTTGCCCGGCGCATGCTCTGGCCATTCGATTCCTTCTGGTCGCAGGGCGTAGCACATGCGCGTCAGGTCAAGCAGATCAAACCGCGAGTTTCCCCCTTGCCATTCGCGCGCATACGGCTCGTAGAAATTTCGAAAGAAGCCGTGCCGCGTGAACTCGTCATCGAAGCGGATCGAATTGAATCCGAGCGTGCACGTCCTCGGCGTGATCATCTGCTGATGCACTTCGGCAAAGAACGCTGGTTCGTCCAAACCTTCCTGCTCGGCACGTTGCGGAGTCAGACCAGTGATCAAGCAGCTGACCGGATCGGGCAGGCAATCGAGCACCGGCTTCATCAGGATCGAGACGGGCTCGTCGATCGGTTCGAAGTCGGCATTGGTGCGAATCGCGGCAAACTGCGCCGGCCGGTCCAATTTGGGATCGGCCCCGAAGGTTTCGTAGTCGTGAAACAGAAAACTGGCTTGATTCATCCGGTCGCGCGCAGGGCCTCGGGGACGATACTCGCCGGGTTGACCGGGCCAAAGCCGGCGAACGGCAGGGCCCGCTCCAGACCGACCTGCGGCTCGCCCACAAAATAGCCCTGCAGATAATCGACATTCGCGTCGCGCAGCAACGGCAGGATCTGCGGCCGGTCAACGAACTCGGCAATGGTCGCCTTGCCAATCGAGTGGGCAATGCCGGTAATTGCCTTGACCACCGCCTGATCGATCTTGTCATCGACCAAGCCCTGAATGAACGAGCCATCGATCTTCAGGAAGTCCACATCGAGATGCTTCAGATGCGAGAACGTCGAGAAGCCCACGCCGAAATCGTCGAGTGCAAACTGGCAGCCCAGCGCGCGCAGGTGGCCAATGAGCGCGCGTGCGCTTTCGAGGTTCGACACCGCCCGCGATTCGGTGATCTCGAACACGAGTTGTTTGGGATCGACATCGAACTCGACGAACTTGTCGGTGACGAACGCTGCGGTGGCCGAACTGGTCAGCGATTGCGCGGACAGATTGATCGACAGCCTTACGCGCCGACCGGTGCGCGCCGTCTCGCGGAGTGCACGAAACGCGTTCTGGATCACCCAGCGATCAATATCGAGCATCATGCCAAAACGCTCAGCGGTCGGCAGAAACGCGTCGGGTGCGAGCAGACGGTTCGAGTGATTGTCCCGGAGCCGGATCAGTGCCTCGAAGTAGGGTTCCAGCCGACGTGTGTCGGTCACGCCCGTGTCGTGAAAATCGGCCAACGGCACGATGGGCTGGTAGCTCAGCACAAAGCCGTCCGAACGCAGCGCCTCTTCCAGGCGCGTGGACCAGCCGAGCTCCTGATCCATGCTCGCGCGCTGATCCGACTCACTGGAGAACACGTGGGTCTGATTGCGGCCGCCATTCTTGGCGATATGGCAGGCCATGTCGGCCGCGGCCATTGCGTCTTCGGGCGATTCGGTGAAGCGGTCCATGCGCGCCACGCCAATCGAGATCGTAATGCGATAGCTCTTCCCGGCGTAGACAAACGGATGCGTGGTCAACGCGCGGCGGAACTCGTCGGCGATCGAGTCGATGTCCTGGCTCTTCACGCTCCGCAGAATGATGGCGTATTCGTCACCACCCATGCGCGAGAGACTGTCGGATTGACGGAGCCGCGACTTCAAGCGCTGGCTGACCTCCACCAGCAGCTGATCGCCCGCGCTGTGCCCGGCGGTATCGTTGATGTATTTGAAGCGGTCCACGTCGATGAACAGCAGCAGCGAGGTTTGATCCGAGCGCCGCAGCCGCGCGACTTCCTGATCGAGCTGGCTTTCGAAGAATGCCCGATTGTGCAGTTTGGTCAGCGAGTCATGCGTGGCCTGCCAGCGCAGCTCTTCTTCGAGGACACGTCGCTCCGACACATCGCGGAACGCCACGACCGAGCCTTCGCGCACACCGTCCACCGTCATCGGATACACCGTGCACTCGACCGGAATGGGCCGACGCGCGGCGGTCACGAAAATCGTCTGCCAGTTCGGCACTTGGTTGCCGTTCTGGTAGCACGCCGACAGGAAGCACGCGCTCTTTGGCATCGGCGCGCCATTCTCAAACGCGTGATGGAACTTCTCGTAGGCCGATTCGCCCACCAGATCATTCTGCGCGGCATAGCCGAGCAAATGCACGGCTGCCGGATTGATGAACTGGATCAAGCCGCTGCGATCGACACCGTACACGCCATCGCCGACCGAGCCGAGAATGCCCTCGAGGCGCCGGCGCTCGGCGTCCACCGCTTTGCGGTCGTGCACCATGCGGGCCAACGAGGCGAGGCGGGCCAGAAACAGTTCCTTGGCCTCGCTCTTGAACATGCATTCGATGGCACCCGAAGCCAGCGAGTCGTTGATGACTTGATCGGAATAGGTGCCCGTGATGACCGCGCATACGGTCGCGCGGCCTGCCGCGTGCGCCTTGACTGAGCGGATCAGCTCGGGCCCGTTTTCACCAGGCATGAAGTAGTCGGTCACCACGATGTCAAACGGCTGCGCTTCGAATTTCTTGCGACCTTCGGCGGCACTCGATGCGATTTCGACTTGGTATCCCTGCTTCGCAAGCAGCTTCTGGAACGCCAGGCGCACTGTGGCCGAATCATCGACCAGCAGCACGCGCAAGTTGCCGCCCGACGCACTCGGATCGTCCGCCGACTGTGCCCTCGCGCTGGGCCGAAGTAGTTTCGTTAAAGCATCGCCGGCATCGTTGTAGTCGCCCCAGTTGAGCATTGCAGCGCGCGGCCGCTTCATCATCCAATTGACGGCACCAGGGCTTGATGCGTCCGCAAGCACCAGCACGGGTAAATGCTCGAACTGGTCGCGACCCAACAGGTCAAAGACTTCATCGGCTTTCGGTTCACCGTAGTCCGGCCAACCGACCGCGACGGCACCAATCTCACTCGAACTTCGTGGCATACGCTCCAGGAACGCCATGCATTCCTCGAAGCTACCGAGCGACTGGACCGTGAATCCAGCATTGGCCAGCACCGCCGATATCGCCCGGCGACGGGTAATTGAGGTTTCCGCAATGAGCACAGCAGTCATGGCCTACCCCAGCAAAACGTCGCACGGACAACCGCTTGCGACCGGAAGTTGAGGTTAATCCTGTTCTGGCTGGACGCCAAGTCGCCAATTTGCCGGAAGTGCGCGGAAGATTGTCAGTAGTTGTGGCTGATCGGGCCGGCCGTTTGGGCGTCGCCCGCCGGTTTGTGGGGCGAATTGCGCCCATCCGATTGGGCCCACGTCGGGCGTGCAGGTGCGCATCAGGTCCCCGGTTTGGCGCAGCGGCTGTCGGCTAGAGCTTTGATTTAATGGGGTTTCCTGGCAATTTTCGAGTTTCGGCGTATGCTCGGTGCCTTGCCTACTGCCGCCAGAATCGGTCCATCATGTTGCCAACGCTGCCAAGACCCCGCCCAGAATGGGCCCCGCTGCACGGACAGTACACCCGTCTGTTGCCGCTCGACGCCAACTTTTCGCAGGGGGAAGAATTGTTCCAGGCATCCAGTACGGGCGACGCCGAGGCGCGCTTTCGCTTTCTGTTTGAGCCGGTGCAGGACAGGCCGGCGTTCGATGCGTGGATGGCGCGGTGCCCGACGGTCAACGACCCCTTGTACTTCGGTGTGATCGATCAGGCGACGGGTCGCTGCGAAGGGCGGCAGAGTCTGATGCGGATCACGCCCGAGCATGGCGTCATCGAAATTGGCAGCATCCTTTGGGGTGATGCGATTGCCCGCACGCGCGTGGCGACGGAGGCGTTGTATCTGTTCGCCGAATACGCGTTCGATACGCTTGGCTATCGTCGCTTCGAATGGAAGTGCAATAGCCTGAATGCGCCCAGTCGCCGGGCAGCGTTGCGGTTTGGTTTCCAGTTCGAGGGCATCTTTCGCCAGCACATGGTGCAGAAAGGCGCGAATCGCGATACCGCGTGGTTCGCGATGACCGATGGCGATTGGGCGTTGTTGCGAGCCGGATATCAGCGTTGGCTGGATCCGTCGAATTTTGATGCTGATGGGCAACAGCGGGTCGGTCTGGGCGAGTGTCTCCGGGCTGCTGGCGCTCTTGTTTAGGACATAGCCAAAGCTGCGACTGCAGACGGCCTCGTGCGGAGCGGCTTCTTGTGGGAGCGGCTTCAGCCGCGAATCAATCTTGCCATGATGGTGGTTAGTCGCGAGATCGTTCGCGCCTAAAGGCGCTCCCACATGCGTGCGGCGAGGGTGCGAGTTCGCGTTGGGGCGGTTGGCGACCGCTTTTGTGGGAGCGGCTTCAGCTGCGAATCAAACTTGCCATGATGCTGGTTAGTCGCGAGATCGTTCGCGCCTAAAGGCGCTCCCACATGCGTGCGGCGAGCTTGCGAGTTCGCGTTGGGGCGGTTGGCGAGGCTTTTGTGGGAGCGGCTTCAGCCGCGAATCAATCTTGCCATGATGGTGGTTAGTCGCGAGATCGTTCGCGCCTAAAGGCGCTCCCACATGCGTGCGGCGAGGGTGCGAGTTCGCGTTGGGGCGGTTGGCGACCGCTTTTGTGGGAGCGGCTTCAGCCGCGAATCAAACTTGCCATGATGTTGGTGAGTCGCGAGATCGTTCGCGCCTAAATGCGCTCCTACAAAGAGAGGCACTCCCGCAAGAAGGACCTGCCGACGGATGTATTGCGCCTGCATCTGATTTAGCATTAGGCGCGTAAGGTTTGGATCACCTGCTCATTGGGAGCCTGAATGCGTGCGTTCTGCCGACTGTCGTTGCTGACAGCTTTTTGTTGTGTCGCTGCGCTCGCTGATGCCGAGCCTGCGGTCGTCTCCGATCACTCGCAACCAACCGCGGATCCGGATCAAGCGCCCGAGACCAAAAGCAGTCCGCAAACACTTCCCGAACTGGAAGTCCTCGGGCGTCAGCTCGATCTCATCGGCCAAGCGGTGTCCGCCTCCGAGGGTTACGTGGGCCGCGATGACATCGCCGGGCGGCCGCGGGTGCGCAGTGGCGACCTGCTGGAACTCGTGCCCGGCATGGTCGCGACCCAGCACTCCGGAAGTGGCAAAGCAAATCAGTATTTTCTACGTGGCTTCAACCTGGATCACGGCACCGATTTCGCCACGTTTGTTGATGCCATGCCCGTGAATTTGCGTAGCCACGGTCACGGCCAAGGCTACTCCGATCTCAACTTCCTGATTCCGGAATTGGTCGAAGCACTGTCTTACCGGAAAGGCACTTACTATGCCGACGTCGGCGACTTCTCAGCGGCCGGTTCGGCGCGTTTTCAAATCGCCGATCAACTGCCACATGGGCTCGCCGAGGCAACTCTTGGCGAGTTCGGCTATGCCCGCGGATTGGTGGCTGACTCCGGACGCCACGCTGACACCGAATGGCTCTACGGCATCGAGACGCAGCAGTACGACGGGCCCTGGGCAGACATTGAGGAATCGGTGGAGAAGCTCAATCTGACCCTGCGCGTGGGTCACGAGCTCGGCTCGGGCCGCGTGCATGTGCAGGCCATGGCCTATGACAACGAGTGGAATGCGCCGGATCAGATCCCGGCGCGTGCAGTGGCGCAGGGTCTGATCACGCTTTTGGGCTCGCTTGATACGACGCTCGGCGGCAACTCGTCACGAACCAGCGTGTCCGGGGGCTGGACTGGTGCTGCATTCGGTGGCGACCTGAAAGCCCAGGCCTATTGGATCGATTCGGACTTCAAACTCTGGTCGAACTTCACCTACTTTCTGGACGACCCTGACAACGGCGACCAGTTTCAGCAGTTCGATCGCCGAACCGTACACGGATTGGCGGTGACACAGTCCTGGCAACAGTCGCGCGTGCGGTGGCAGCTCGGATTGGACTATCGATACGACGATATCGATGCGATTGGCTTGTATCGCACGCGCGCCCGACAATATCTCAGCACCGTCCGCGAGGATTCGATCGACGAGCAGAGTGTCGGATTGTTTGTCGCCGCCGATGCGGATCTAAGCGAGACCTGGCGCGTGTACGCCGGCCTTCGCCAGGACTGGTTCGAGTTTGAGGTTGATGCAGGCAATCCGCAAAACTCGGGCCGCGAACAAGCTGACTTGGCATCGGCCAAACTCGCGTTGGTGCATCGTCCCACCGAGTCGTTTGAGTGGTATCTGAGTGCCGGTCAAGGGTTTCATTCGAATGATGCCCGTGGGGTCACGCTGCAAGTTGACCCGGTCACCGGCGAGCCAGCCGAGTCTGCCGATCCGCTGGTGCGCTCAGAAGGCGCCGAGCTCGGCGCGCGTTGGTATTGGAGCGAGCGCTTCCATGCGAGTTTCGCGTATTGGCATCTGCACCTGGACTCGGAGCTCTTGTTTGTCGGTGATGCGGGCAATACCGAGGCGTCGTTTCCGAGTGATCGCAACGGCGCCGAGCTCGGCATTTACTTCTTTCCAAGCGAGCAACTCGCCGCCGATCTCGAAGTGTCTTACACCGAAGCGCGTTTCGCCGAGCAGCCCAGCAACGCCGATGCGATCCCTGGTGCGATTCCTTGGGTCGTTGCAGCAGGCGTGACGTGGCGGACCGCATCAGACTGGAGCGTCGGCGCGCGGATCCGGCATTTCGGGCGTTATGCGTTGATCGAAGATGGCAGCGCGCAGGCTTCCGGCTCGACGACCGTCAATCTGCGCGTGGGCCGGGACTGGGATCGCTTCTCCGCGCATGTGGAGGTTTTGAATCTGCTCGACACCGACGCGCACGACATTGATTACTTCTATCCATCGCATCTGCCCGGTGAGCCAGAGGGCGGGATCGATGATCTGCACTTTCATCCGATCGAACCGCGCGCGATCCGACTCTCGTTCGGTTGGCGCTTCTAGGCAGGCGATTCAAGGACAAGCATTCTGCGAGTCCGGTGCGTCGGTATGGAGGCGCAGTTGGCGCGGCCTCCATGCCGGTGGATCGCTTGACTGTTCGCGCCTAAAGGCGCTCCTACAAGTGTGCGGTGTGCTGGCGCACTCGCAGCATGGCTGGTGAAAGCGGCCTACCTGTGGGAGCGGCTTCAGCCGCGAATCAAGCTTGCCTCGTTTCAGCCAGCAGCGACATCAAGCCTTGTACGGCGCAATGTCGCCCGGGCGGCGCAGCATCTTGTTCACTTCATCCAAGTGCAGCTCTTCGAGCGAGATCATGTCGCGCGCATATTCTTCGAGCACCACAGACTTGTCGCGGACCACATCGAGCAGTTCATAGTACGCCGCAAGTCCAGTCTGTTCGTGCTCCAGCGTTTCGCGCAGAATGTCGCCGATGTCGTGCTTGTGCGTTTCCAGCAACTGGCCAATCCGAAGCGACGGATGGCCACCAATCATGGTCAGCATCTCACCCGCCTTGTAGGCATGATCGAGGCCTTCGGTGGCATTGCCCTTCAGCCAGGACACTATCGGAATCCGGTTGTAGCCGAACACCATCAGCGAATAGTGCGTGTAGCGCACCACGCCCGCGAGTTCGAGCTCCATGATCTTGTTGAGAACGGCAATCGCTTTTTCGGTGTCAGGGGTCGTCAACATGGGGTGCGCTCCAAAGCATGGTGAGCGAACATTGTTGCCCGCGGGCCGGGACACTGCAAGTCTGCGCTTACTCTTCGCGCACCACGCGCAGGACTTCGTCGATCGAGGTCTGGCCAGACACGCACTTCTGCCAGCCATCATCGGCCATCGATGGCGAACGCTTGCGCGCGTAGGCCTCAAGATCAGCTTCGGCCGCGCCTTCGTGAATCAATTTGCGCATCCCTTCGTCCACACTGATCAGTTCGTAAATGCCGGTTCGGCCCTTGTAGCCAGCCAGTTTGCCGGTCAAGCCCGTTTGTGGACGGAACAGCGTGACACCTTCGTCCGACTTCGGTCGGTGGAAGGCCGCGAGCTCGGTGGCGGTTGCGAGGTACGCCTCACGCGTCGTGGGGTCGAGAGAGCGCACCAGACGCTGCGCCAGCACGCCGATCAATGACGACGACAACAGAAACGGTTCGACGCCCATGTCACGCAAACGCGTGACCGCACCGACCGCCGAGTTGGTATGCAGCGTCGACATGACCAAGTGGCCGGTCAGCGATGCTTGCACCGCGATCTCGGCGGTTTCGAGATCGCGGATTTCGCCGACCATCACGACATCCGGGTCTTGCCGCAGAATTGCGCGCAGACCGCGTGCGAAGGTCATTTCGACTTTCGTGTTGACCTGGGTTTGGCCGATGCCGTCCAGGTAATACTCAATCGGGTCTTCGACGGTCAGAATGTTGCGGGTCGCGTCATTGAGGCGGGACAGCGCGCCATACAACGTGGTGGTCTTACCCGAGCCGGTCGGGCCGGTGACGAGCAAAATGCCGTGCGGGCGATGAATCAGATCATTCAGCGTGCCGAGCATGCCATCGCTCATGCCGAGCTTGCCAAGATCGAGGCGACCGGCCTGTTTGTCGAGCAGACGCAGCACGACGCGTTCGCCGTAGCCGGCCGGGATCGTGGACACGCGCACGTCGACGGGGCGACCGGCAACGCGGAGTGCAATGCGGCCGTCCTGTGGCAGACGCTTCTCGGCGATATCGAGCTTGGCCATGACCTTGATGCGCGACACAATCGGTGCCGCCGCCGCACGTGCCGGGCTCAGCACCTCGCGCAACACGCCGTCGACACGAAAGCGCACGACCAGCCGGTTTTCATACGGCTCGATGTGAATATCGGACGCGTTTTCGCGGATCGCCTGCGCGAGCAGGGCGTTGATCAATTTGATGATGACGGCTTCGTCGTCGCTCTCGGCGAGGTCCTGTGGCTCAGGCAGCGCGTCGCTGAGCGCGCCCAAGTCTTCGCGATCGCCCAGGTCGGCGGCCATCTGCTGGGCATCGCCGCCCGATTCATACAGCTCGCGCAGCAACTGTTCGAATTCGTCATCGGCCAAGCGGGCAAAGCGCACGGGCGCGCCGGCAAAGCGCTGCAGTTCGAGCAGCGTTTCGAGGCGAGCGTCGCCACGATGGGCAATGACGGTGCGCTCGCCAACGCGTTCATGGACCGTAGCGCCCTGGCGTTTGGCAAACGCGTAAGGCGGACGCCCGATCACGCGGGGGGCACTGACTTCCTGACCAGGGATCTCGCTGACACTCACCGCTACACCTGCCTGCTGCTTACTCGTTGTGCGGGGTCATGCCGGCTGCGGCACGCGGGTCCGCGCGCAGCGGTTCGCCCCATTCCGGCAGCAACGGCATTTGATCCGGCCGATACATCGCATCGCGATTGTCGCGCGCCTGAATCTGCTCGCCGCGCATGCGGTTGTAGAGCTCTTGCGACAAGGCCCGCTCGGTCTCGGCATCACGGAGAATGGTCGGGCGCAGGAACACCATCAGGTTGCGCTTCTGAGCCTTGCTATTGCGGTATTTGAACAAGTTGCCGAGCAGCGGGATATCGCCCAGCCCAGGCACCTTGCTCACACTCTGGTCCACCTGATTCGAAATCAAGCCGCCCAGCACCAGCATGCCGCCATCGGGAACGAGCACGCTCGTCGAGATTTCGCGCTTGTTGGTGACGAGGTCGGTTGCACCCTGCGGCGTTGGCGCCAACGACGACACTTCCTGGAAGATGTCGAGTGCCACCGAGTCGCCTTCATTGACCTGAGGCGTGACCGTCAACTTGATGCCGACTTCCTTGCGCTCGATCGTCTGAAACGGATTGTTGGGCTGGTTGCTACCACCGCCGTTGGTGCCGGTGTTGGTGTAAGAACCAGTGAGGAACGGCACCTCCTGACCCACCGAGATATTCGCTTCCTTGTTGTCGAGCGTCACGATGGACGGCATCGACAGAATGTTCGAACGACCATCGCCCTTTAGCAACTTCGCCAGCGCACCAATCTCGTACACTGTGGTGTCCGTGCCGGGCAGTGTGGTGGTCCCAGTGATGTAGCCCACATTGAATCCGCGGCCGAGTGCGGCCAGCGGATTTGTGATGGCCCCGACAATGCTGCCACCGCTGTTGGTATCGGGAAAGTTGGTGCCGCCAATGAAACCTTCAGAGCCGTTCAGCGAATCCGTGGCTTGCCACTGCACGCCAATTTCCTTCAATGCCTCGTCCGATACTTCGGCGATGATGGCTTCGATCATCACTTGCGGGCGGCGCACATCAAGCTGCCGGATCACGGCCTGCAGTTCTCGAAACACTGCTGGCGCCGCGGTGATGATCAGCGAATTCGTTTCTTTGTGGGTCTGAATGGTCGCGCTGCGCTTACCGGGGTTTTCGGCGGTGCCGGCAGATTCGCCGGTCAGGGTCTGGGCAACGCCGTCGAGCACCGACACCAGATCTTCGGCCTTTGCGTAATGCAGGTACACCACCTCGGTGGCATCGTTGTCGCCCAACGGCGTATCCAAGTGCCCGATCAAGGCGCGCAGACGCAGGCGCGCACTCGGGTCGCCCGACAGCAGAATCGAGTTCGTCCGCGGATCGGCCACCGCATTCGCAGCGGGCGTGCCGGCCGGCGTGTTCTTATCGCTGAGCCGGTTGACCGTGTTGGCCACTTCACTCGCGTTGGCGTGGCTCAGGTTGATGATCTCGATTGCCGAGTCGCTCTCGATATCGATCCGTTGAATCAGCTTTTCCAGGCGTGTCGCATTGCCGGCGCGGTCCGTGATGATTACCGAGTTGCCGGCTGGGCTGACGACCACGCTGCCAGTCTGCGGCACCAGTGGTGCGAGCACTTGCACCACTTGCGCCGGCGCCACGTAGCGCACCGGAATGACGCGCGTGACCAAGGAGTCGGGGCCATTGCCGCCGTTGAGGCTCGCGGCGCCGTCCTGCTTGGCGACGGCCTCGGGCAGAATTTTGACCATGTTGCCCGCTGGAATCAGTGCGTAACCATGCACTCGGAGCACCGACTCAAAGACCTGATAGACCTCGTCGGCCTTCATGGGCTTTGCCGACACCACATTGACCTTGCCCTCGACACGCGGATCGACAATGAAATTCTTGCCGGTGATCTCGCTGACCGAGGCGATCAGCACCCGGATGTCGGAGTCTTTGAGATTCAACGTATGCGTCTGTTCCTGCGCTTCGGCGTTTAAGGCGATCATCAGGAGCAGGGCGAGCAGGGATTTCTTCATGGCATCTCTCAGCGTGGGACGTTGAGGGTGAGTGTTTGGGGCTTACCGTTGCGCAGCACCTGGATGCTGACGCTCGTTGCATTGCCGAGTCCGGCGACGATGCCCTGTATGCGGGACGGGTCGGTGATCGACTGGCCGTTGACCGAGGTCACGATGTCCTCTGGTTGCAAGCCGAGCTTTTGCAACATGGATTGCTGCGGGCCGGCATTTAACCGAACGCCGACAAATTCACCGTTGACCATCACCGGAGAGGGCGTGATGGCACGGGCAAGCGCCATCGGGTCGACGTCATACTGCTTGCGCACGGCTTCCAGGTCGATGCCCTGTGCCGGAATGTTGGGCGCACCGACCGGGCCTTGTATTTGACCGACCTGGGCCATGAAACTCGTGTTCTGGCTCGGTGTCGGCATGGTCGAATTGCTGGCTGTCGCGCGACCAGTCGAACGGGTGTTGTTGCCCGAACTGGCGCCGCTGTCTTCGCGCAGCGGCAGCGATTCCAGATTGCCGCCGCGATTTAAGATGACACGATCCGGGTAGACCTGGTCGAGCATCACACCGGACTGGATTTCTTCGCCCACGCGGATCTTTTGCGGCTCACCATCGCCACCGGCAATGAACGCCACACCGGCACGCGGATCGCTGGAGGCGAGCACGCCGGTCAGCGTGACATTCAGCGTCGTCGTAGGCGCCAGCTGCGCTTGCGCGCGCGGGTCAGCCAGCAATTTCGCGTTGCCAAACAAATGCCAAGCCGCGAGCGACGTCGTGCTGGATTGCGGCACTGCGGACGTCGTCGGCAGGATGGCCGCTTGCGGCAAAGGTGCCGACCAGCCGAGCCCTAACCAAAGGAGTTGCAACAGGATCCAGAGCATGCCCGCCGCCGCCGCAGCAATACCAAGCTGGGCCAGCCACACCGCTTCTTTGGATTCACTGAAGAACTCGCTTGCCTTTGCCCACATCGCTCTTGAGACCTTGGTTTTGCGAAGCCTACCAAGATATTGAAAAAACAGCTATTTCTTTGGCGGGCGAATTGTCAAATGGGGTGTTTTGCCGTGTTTCGCGACGTTCGGATAGCCATCGCTGATGCGGCATTCCGATCCGACTCGTCGTCCCGGCGCCGCGTCCGGATTCTCGAATCAAGCCAGAAAGCGTGTTAAATATTTGATTATCAAGTCAAAATCACCCGAGTCCGGATGCCGTCGCAGCCCCAGACAGTTCCCTCAGGCGTCGCGCGTGCCGCTGTTTGGCGATGCGGCCAATACCGTCAGTCGGCCCTCCGCCAGCGCATTCAGAACAGCTTCCCAGCCATGCGCCGGGCGCCAACCCGCGGTCATCGGCCCCAGTCCCGGGTCATAAACGCGATCGAGATGCCTGGGTAGCGGCCAGCCGCGGACGGCAAAGGCTTGGGCCAACCCGGGGGCGCGCTCGAAAATCACCCGATCGGCCTCGTCAAACAATCGGGGCAAATCCTCGCGCTTGAACACGGGCGTGGCCGAGACGAGCCAGCGCCGAACGCCAATGGTTTGGCGCAACGCCTGCGCATGCGCTGCAGCCACGTCGCGGACATCGACGCCGCGGTGCAGACGATGCACGGCCATCTGATCGGCCGGCTCTGGAAAACAGCGCGACATCCGAAGGATGCTGAGGCTGATCGACGCCGACTCGGCCAACGTCAGCAGCACGTGCTCCGCGTCCAGCTTGGTGTGGTGATAGATCGTGTCGGGCTCGGCTGGGGTATCGATATCGATCCACGCCGTTCGATCCGGGCGCTCCGCGGCCCGTCCATAGAGTGCCGTCGTGCTCGTAAACACGAATCGCCCGATGCCCATGGCTACGCTCAATTCGGCAAGCTGGCGCGTGGCGTCGACGTTGATGCGACGAAACTCGGCATCGGCATATTGGCCAACATGCGGGGCGTGCAAGGCGGCGCAATGAACCACCGCATCGATGCCGCGCAAGGCCTGCCGCAACGTGGGCAAATCATCGATCTCGGACTGCACCTGGGTGTTTGGGCCAGCAACCCGATCCAGTCCACGTGCCGTCAGTCCTGCTGCCTTCAATGCCGCGCACACAGCGCTGCCAACTCGGCCACTGCTGCCGGTGACGAGAACATGTTGGGGGCTGGACGGTTCGTTCTGCACGCCGACAGTATGCCGTGCCGGCGTGCGTTGATGTTGTGACCCGAATTCAACGACTGGTGATCCGCGCCCGTCGCGCCCGAGTTGCAACCGAGCCACGAATCCGGACCGTCATGGCGTATACGTCACGCTCAAGCTCGCACCCGTCGCGTTATTGCCGATCCAGATGTAGTTTGTCGCGGTTTGATCGGCGCTGAAGCGGAGTTTCAGCTGCGTTCGACCGGTCTTGCTGATGGCCCCGAGACCACTTGCATTGAACAGCGTGCTGGCCTGATTGCTGCCGGTGAATTTCGGAATCTGCGCGACGGCATTGGCGGTCGCTGCCGCGGCCCAATCGGTCGTTTCGATCGTGCAGGCGTCAAAGCAAGCGTTCTTGATATCGATGACCAGCGTATTGCCACTCGGGCTTGCCCACGGATCGCCCGACGCACTCCGGTACGACACGGTCAAGGTAGCTGCGGTGACCGTTGCGGTATCGGGGAGGCTGCTGGTGTCAAACGACAGCATGGTGCGATTGAACTTGCTGTCCGTGCCACGACCAATGGCGAGACCAAGTGTGGATTCCAATGTGCCGACCGCTGGCGCACCGCCGCCACTGTTTGCTTTGACATAGCCATCGTTGGCACTCTCGTTGCTGAAGCTCACCGTCACCGGGGTGCCGCCAGAAGTACCGCCACTGACTGTGACGGTTGCCAACGCAGACGTTGCGACATTGCCTGCCAGATCGTAGGCGCGTGCTTGCAGCGTGTGAGTGCCGTTGCTGCTGCTCGCGCTGTTCCAGGTGATGCTGTAAGGCGAGGTGTTGTCGGACTGCAACAGCGCGCCATCAAGCAGAAACTCCACGCGGTCGACGCCGATGTTATCGCTTGCATTGGCCGACACCGGCACCGAGCCACTGACACTCGCGCCATCCAGTGGCGCCGTCAGACTGACGGTAGGCGGCACCGCATCCAGATTGTCGAGCCCGAACCAGCGCGCGATGTAGTAGCTGGAGCAGATATTCACGTCGAGAATGTAGGCGCCCGCCGTGCCGCATTGCGTTTCGCCGGTGCCGGGGTCGACCGGCGTGCCATGGCCCATACCGGTGATCGTGTAGGTCTCCACTTTTGGCACACCACCCGTCGTCTTGTAGACCTTGTGCGGAAAACCACCAACCGTATCGCTGACATCGGCGGTCTGGTCGATGCCGTGTACGTTGGTCCATTGCTCCATCGATTCGGTCAGATTCATTGGTCGCACGGTGAAATCGGCATCGCCGTGCCAGATCGACACGATCGGCCAAGGTCCAGTCCATGTAGACGATGCGCGGACTTTGTCACCCCAGCTCGTGGGCGTCTGATCGCTGCCGGGATTCATGCAGCTGAAGGCGGCGGACTGCGACGTGGCACAACGATGCGGAATGCCAGCGATGATTGCGCCACCCGCAAATACGTCGGGGTAGGCGGCGAGCATTACTGACGTCATCGCGCCGCCCGCCGACAATCCGGTGACGTAGACCTTGCTCGTGTTGCTGCTGTGATCGGTGATCATCCGATCGACCATCTGCTTGATCGACAACGCTTCGCCCTGGCCGCGAGAAATATCGCCGAGCTCAAACCAGTTGAAACAGGAACTCGAATTGTTCGCACTTTGTTGCTGCGGCAGGAGTACGGCGAACTGATAGCGATTCGCGAGCAGTTCCCAGCCGGTTTCCGCGTCGTAACTGCTGGCCGACTGTGCGCAGCCGTGCAGCGCCACCACGAGCGGCGCGCCTGCTGGCAAGCTGGCTGGCACGTATTTGAACATCCGTAGATTGCCGGGATTGCTGCCAAATCCCGTGACTTCGCTGAGCGCGAATACCGGATGACTGATCAATGCACCAAGCCCAAAAACCGCCAGCGCCAAGCGCCGACACCGCAAACCAAACCCACCCAACTGCCGAACCATCGTGACCATGACTCACCTCCCAGTGATGGTGCACACTGAGCCACAGGAATCGATTGTTCACCAGTGGACCATGGGGCAAGCTGCGGTGCAGCAGGGAGCGGATCGTCGGCCGGTTGCGGACGTCAGGAGCGACTAGATGGCGACTCAAATGCGTCTTCACGTGACTCAATCCCAACCCGCGTCGACTACATTGGCGCACAACGCTCGCATGCAACGTCGCCGTCTGGTCAAAGCCGTCCCGAATGCGGGGGACAATCGACCGATAGAGAGACACTAAGGCATCGCTATGTGGCGCGAACAGACAGCGCGAATCCTTCGGAATCAGCTAACGGACGAGGAGCGAATGCTCTGGAGGCACTTGCGCGCAAAGCGTTTTCGGGGGTTCCATTTTCGGCGCCAATATCCGATCGGGCCGTTCGTGGTGGACTTCGTTTGCCTACAGTGCCAACTGATCATTGAGCTGGATGGTAGTCAGCATGCTGACGCGGCGGACTACGATTGCCGACGGACCAACTACTAGCAAGAGCGAGGGTTTCGGGTGCTGCGGTTTTGGAACAGTGACGTGAACGACAAGCTGACGGCGGTCCTGTCTGTGATCTGGAATGAGCTCGGCAAGTAGCCCTCTCCCCAGCCCTCTCCCACTCGCGTGGGAGAGGGAGCTGATCTCGCTCGTCCGCGATTGCAAGGTTGGGGGCGATTGCAACTGCCTAGGGCGATTCGATCTTGGCGCCCACAGGCCCGCGAATCAGAAGAGATTGATGTTCCAGGCCGAGATGAACAGCGGCGCGGAAGGAAAGCCCCCTCTCCCACGCGAGTGGGAGAGGGATGGGGAGAGGGCTACTTGCTAAGAGTTCACAAGCTCTGCGCAACAGCCTCGCCTGATCACAGCAAATCAATCGCTGCGACTGACGCAAACAAATCGCGCATGTTTGTCAGCAAGCGGAGACGATTGGATCGCTTTGCTGAGTCAGGATCCATCACCATGACCGTATCGAAGAAAGCATCGATCGGCTGCCGAAGTTCTGCAAGGCGTGTCAGAGTCTGAACGTAGTCACGAGACTTGATGTAGGGGCGGGTGTCAAGGTCAGCTTTGGTCAATGCAGCAGCCAACTCGGCTTCCGCTCCAGCCGTCAATGCGTGCGGCTGGACGAAATCTGCAATTGCTTCGTTCTTGTCTCGAGCCTGCTTCAGAATATTCCCGCACCGCTTGTTCGCTGCGGCCAACTGCACGGCTTCCGGCAACTCACTGAACGCTCGAACCGCTTTCAAGCGTGCGGCAAAGTCGAGCAGGCTGGACGGCTTGAGCGCCGCCACGGCATCGAACTGCTGTGGCGTGGCACCTTGCTCGGCGAAATAGCCGCGCAGGCGTTCGAGAATGAACTCATACAGGTCCTCAGCAATCGCCGCCGACTTGTCCTGAGCCAGCGGCGACAGGGCATCGAGAATCAGCGCCCGCACATCCAGATCCAACCCACCCTCAATCAACGTCCGCGCCAAACCCAACGCGTTCCGGCGCAGCGAGAACGGGTCCTTGTTGCCCGTCGGCTTTTGGCCAATCGCAAACATGCCAGCAAGCGTGTCCAGCTTTTCGGCAATGGCGAGCACCTGGCCGAGCGCGCTCGGCGCAATCGCATCGCCCGCAAATCGCGGCTGATAGAACTCATCCAGCGCGGCGGCGATCGGCGCCGGTTCGCCCTGCGTCAACGCATACGTCCGACCCATGATGCCCTGCAACTCGGGGAACTCACCGACCATGCGGGTCATCAGGTCGCACTTTGCTAATGCTGCGGCTTTCGTTGAAGACGCCGCGTCGACGCCCACGCGACCTGCGATGACGCGCGCAAGCTCAGCGACGCGGCACACCTTGTCCCACACCGAGCCAAGCTTGGCCTGATACGTGACGTTCTTCAGCGACTCCTGATGCGACGCGAGCGGTGTCTTCAAGTCATCATCAAAGAAGAACTTGGCGTCCGCAAAACGCGGGCGGATCACGCGCTCATAGCCCTTACGAATTTCAGACGGATCCTTGCTGTCGATGTTCGCAATGCCAATAAAATGCTCAGTCAAGTGACCCGCCGCATCGAACACCGGGAAGAACTTCTGATTGCTCTCCATCGTCGTGATCAGTGCTTCCTGCGGCACCTTCAGGAACTCCGGCTCAAAGGTGCACGCAATCGCGACCGGCCATTCGACCAGATTCTTGACCTCTTCCAAGAGCTCCGGGCGCAGACGCGGCCGGCCGCCGGTGGCGCCGGCCACACGGGAAACTTCGGCTAGCACGCGCTCGCGGCGCTCATTCGGATTCACCAGCACCTTCGCCGCACGCAGCGCATCGATATAGCCGTTCGCATCATTGATCCACACCGCTTGCGGGTGATGGAAGCGATGACCGCGGCTCATCCGATCTGACTGCAGGCCCAGAATCGTCGCGGGCACCACATCAGTGCCATACAGCACGACCAACCAATGCGCCGGACGCACGAACTGGAACTCTTTGTCTGACCAGCGCATCGGCTTTGGAATCGGCAGCGCTTTCAGCGACTCATCGATGATGTCGCCGAGCAGACTCGTCGTGGCGGCGCCCGGCTTCACCGAGCGATGCACAAACCAGGCGCCCTTGTCGGTTTCCAGCTTTTCGAGCGCGTCGACGGTCACGCCGCAGCTCGCGGCAAAGCCCACCAAGGCCTTGCTCGGTGCGCCGTCAGCGCCGACGCTGGCATTTACCGCAGGGCCACGACGCTCAAGCTTTTGCTCAGGCTGCGTATCAGCGACGTCTTCAACGATAACTGCGAGCCGACGTGGCGAGTTCAGGCGATGGACGCCTTGCTCGTTGAACGCGATCCCGCGCTTCGTCAGGCCGGCGACCACGCCATCGACAAACGCATTCGACAGTTCATCAAGCGCCTTCGGCGGCAGTTCTTCAGTGCCAAGTTCAATCAGCAGATTCTGATTCATGGTCTTGCCCTCAAGCCTTCTTCACGCCAGGAAAACCCAGGCGCTCGCGTTGCGCGTAGTAGCACTCGGCGACCGCTTTCGCGATCGTGCGCACCCGCAGGATGTAACGCTGACGCTCGGTCACGCTGATCGCGCGGCGGGCATCGAGCAAGTTGAAACTATGGCTGGCCTTGCAGACTTGATCATAAGCCGGTAACGGCAGGCCTTTCTCGACCAGCTTCAGCGCTTCCTGTTCGCAGACCGTAAACCAGTTGAACAAGGCTTCGACATTCGCATGTTCGAAGTTATAGGTGCTCTGCTCGACTTCGTTCTGGTGATACACGTCGCCATACGTGACCGTGCCCTGCGGACCTTTGACCCAGATGAGGTCATAGACGTTGTTGACGTTCTGCAGGTACATCGCCAGCCGTTCCAGACCATACGTGATTTCGCCCGTAACCGGCTTGCAATCGAGGCCACCGGCCTGCTGGAAGTACGTGAACTGCGTGACTTCCATACCGTTCAGCCAGACTTCCCAGCCGAGGCCCCAGGCGCCGAGTGTTGGCGATTCCCAGTTGTCCTCGACAAAGCGCAGATCATGCGTCAGTGGGTCGATGCCGAGTGCCTTCAGCGACCCGATATAGAGCTCGAGAATGTCCTCGGGATTTGGCTTCAGTACCACCTGATACTGGTAGTAATGCTGCAGACGATTCGGGTTCTCACCATAGCGGCCATCGGTCGGACGGCGCGACGGTTGCACATAGGCAGCGCGCCAGGGCTCGGGGCCGAGTGCGCGCAAAAAGGTGGCCGGATGAAACGTGCCAGCGCCTACTTCGGTGTCCAGGGGCTGGATCAACACACAGCCCTGGTCGGCCCAGTACCGATTCAGGGTTTGGATCACATCTTGAAACGTCAGGGCATTCATGGTCAGGCCGATTCGGCAGGAAAGCCGCTGAGTATAGCGGCTGGCGCGGTCTTGGCGGACGCCGAAGGTGCTTGCCCCGCAAACGCTGTCGAGACGATTGCTGACGATCATCACGTCTCGGCTTTACGGAATCCACACGGTCAACGTCCGAAAGTGCCCATTACACCAGCACGAGAACCGCGCATGCGCATCGCCATCTCCTTGTTTCTTGGGCTGTCTTCAGTGGTTTGTGTTGCAGCTGACGTGACGACCCCCACGGCCGCCGAGTTGAAAACGCTGGCCCAATCCGGCGCCCGGATCGGAACGATCACGATTGTGCCCGGTGACGTGTTTGATCCAAGCCGACCCGGTGAGGACAAGGCGGTTTACCGTCTGGCCAACCGTCTGCACATCGACACTCGGCAGGAGACGATCCGCCGGGTCCTGCTGTTCAAGTCCGGAGAGGCGTTCCAGCCCAGGTTGCTGGCCGAATCCGAACGCCTGTTGCGGGGCCGAAAACAGATTCAGGACGCCAAAATCCGAGTCGTTGCCGTGCGCGGCCAGGAAGTGGACGTGGAAGTGCGCACGCAGGACGTCTGGAGTCTGGAGCCGGAAATCTCGTTCGGTCGATCGGGTGGCCAGAACAAGTCCTCGTTCGGCATCAAGGAGTCAAACCTCCTTGGTATGGGCTACTCCATTTCGCTCAGCTACTTCGACTCCGTCGATCGCAGTGGCGAGGAGTTTGATCTGGTCACGCCGGAGCTCGGCTCACGGCGCTGGCGCGCCAACGTGTCTTATGCCGACAACTCGGACGGCCGCGCTTACGCATTCAGCGCTGCCCGGCCGTTCTACGCATTCGACACGCCTTGGGCGTTTTCGTTGGGCGCGTCCGACCAGACGTATGATCAGTATCTTTACGAGCTTGGCGAGAAGACCGAAGGGTTTGCGGTCGATGCGCGGCGCGCCGAGGTGAGTCTTGGGCGTGCCATCGATCTCGGTCACACCACGCCCACGCGGACGAAGGCGTTGCGCTGGTATGTGGGTCTTGCAGAAGACCAGGCCCTGTTCCAACGTCTCGCTGACCTGTCACCGCTGCCGACAATCGATCTCGCGCCGCGCGATCTCGTATATCCGTTTGTCGGCCTGGAATATGCCGAGGACAAGTTTGCGACGACCGAAAATCGCGATGCCATGGGCAAGACCGAAGACCTGCAACTCGGCTGGTATGCGTCATTGCGGATCGGTGCGAGCCGAGAGTCGTTTGGCGCGGGGGAAGACAGCTGGGTCTACCGGTTTCTGGCCAGTCGAACGTTTCAGCTGAATGACTTCTCAAGCATCGGCGTCAATGTGGACTTGTCCGGGCGTCGCACCGATCAGGGGCTTCGCGACGGGCGTTCGCAGTTGGACCTTCGGTGGGACTATCGCTGGAACGACCTGACCACGTCGCATTTCAGCTACCAACTGGTCAAAGGCCAGAATCTGGACGCCGATCACGCGTTGTACTTGGGCGGTGACAACGGCTTGCGTGGGTATCCGCTTCGCTATGCGAGCGGCGACAAGATCAGCCTGTTCAGCGCCGAGCAGCGCTTTTATACCGACTGGTACCCGTGGCAGTTGTTCAAGGTCGGCGCCGCGGTCTTTGCGGATGTCGGCGCGAACCATTTTGACGGTCGACCAGACCCGAGCGGCACACTCCGGGACGTTGGCATTGGCTTGCGTCTGTTCAACACCCGAAGCTCGCTTGCCAAGGTGATTCATATCGACCTGGCGACACCGTTGGACGGTGATCCGTCAATCGACAAAGTGCAACTGCTGGTACGGACGCAGTCGAGCTTTTGAGTCCTCGCTGCGGGGTTTCAGACCGCTGCACCGCCTGACGCGGCATCGATCAATCCCCGTAATTCGGATTCGATCAATTGATTGATGCCAAGGCTTGAGCCCTTCGCGAGCTGCAGCAGCCCCGCTTCGGCATCAATCCGGGCCTGATCCGCATTGCCTTTGGCAAAAGCCAAGGCGGCCTTCGCAAGTTGCCGCATCGCAGGCTCAACCGAACCGCCCTGGCTCTTCGCCAACCACTGCTCGGCGGTATCAATATTGCGCTTGTAGCGGGCATGAAAATACGCGCCTTCAACCGCCACCGCTTGGTCAAAGCCGCCGCCGAACACATCCGGGTGCGCCAGGAGATCGTTGAGTGCCGCCTCGGCATCAGTAAGGCGGCGTGCATCCAGTGCATGTTGATAACGCATCCACGCAATCATCGCCAATTGCCGCTTGTCGTCGCTTTGCAGTGATGCCAGATCGGCAAGCGTGCGGGGGTCCCAATCGCGCGGGCGCACGCCATTCGCCGATTGTCCGTACAACGCAATCACCTGATGGCGGACCTGCACTTCCCGGCTCCCTTGCTGCAGGGCCACGAATTGGGCGCCATCGGTTTGCATCGGGCCGATTTTCATGGGCAGGACGGTGATGCCGAAGATGAAGGCGCTGACGAAGAACAGCATATATCCGTGAACGGACAGCGGGCCCGCCGTCAGGATCATCATCCCGCCGACCGCACAAAGCAGCAGGCTAGCCAACGGCCCGCCCAGGACCAATACGCGCAATTGCCGGCTGAGGTCAGCGTCCGCATTAGGCATCATCGCAGTCAAGCCACCAAAACCCATGCCGAAGCCCGCCCATTCAAAGCGCAGGCCGCTCACTGACTGCCGCAGACGGAACGGTCCGACCGTCAGAAACAGAAAGCCCATTCGCTGGGAAAAACCCGCCAGCATGTGGCCGATTTCGTGAATCAGGACGGCGATCGTCCACCAGATGAACACCCACCACACGCCGATGTCGAGCACCGCCCGAACGGCAGCTCTGGACTCAGTATGGAAGCCAGCCTGGCGGCCTACGAAGACACCCAATGCGCCAATCGCCCCGCCGACTACCATGGAAATGCCCATCTGCTTCGACTTGTTCACTGACGCCTGCCCTTGCGGACCTACCGCAACTTGGTGGTCACGCTAGCGCCCGCACAGAACCGCGACATGCCCCGTTTGTCATGATCGTGGACTCTCGTTTGTCATGATTGTGGACGTTTGTCCGCACGGGCCTTTCTGCCGTGGCGAATCCGCCGCAAGTTGGATATGGTCGGGGCTTTCCTGGAGGGAGCGCATGTCCAAGACACCACTAGCGGGCTTCATTGCTGCATTGTTGATTCCGGCGTTGGCGCCGGCGCTGGATTCGAAGGACGCCAACGACCCGCATTGGCAGGCGTATGCGGCGCATCAGAAAATGGTCGCGGCGTCCAAACTCAATGGTCTGAACTGGCGCTCGATCGGCCCAACCATCCAGGGCGGGCGCGTGGTCGATGTCGAAGTCGTGCCCGGCGAGCCATACAGTTTTTATCTGGCGTATGCCACCGGCGGCGTCTGGAAGACCACGAACAATGGCGTCAGCTTTGCGCCGTTGTCAGACCGGTTGCCGTCGATGGTGACTGGCGATATCGCGGTGGATCCAAGTAATCCGAACCGTCTTTGGATCGGCAGTGGCGAGGCGAATTCCGCCCGCTCCAACTATGGCGGTATGGGCGTATTCGTGTCCGATGACGGTGGTGCGAATTTCCGCCATGCCGGGCTGACCGATGTCGATCGCATTGCCCGGATCGTGGTGCACCCAAAGAACGGCAACCATGTTTGCGTGGCGGCCTTGGGCAAGCTTTACAGCGAGGGTGGTCGGCGTGGTGTGCTCTGTAGCGACGATGCCGGCGCGAGCTGGAATCATGTCCTGAAGACCGAAGGCTACACGGGTGCCATTGATCTGGCCTTCGACCCCAATCAATCCGACACGCTCTATGCCGCGACGTGGGAGCGTTCGCGCAAACCCTGGAATTTGAATGAATCCGGGCCAGGCTCCGGTGTCTGGAAATCCACTGATGGCGGCAAGACCTGGACCAAGCTGGGCAACGGGTTCCCGCAAGGCAAACACGTTGGCCGCATAGGGCTCGCGGTGTCGACAACGCCCGGTGTGCTTTATGCCAGCGTCGACAACTGGGATGACCTGCCCGCCAGCGAGCAGGACCTCGGCGATCGGCCGCTGACGCCGCGCCGCCTGAAGACCATGAGCAAGGACGAGTTCCTGCGCCAGGACCCCGATGAGATCGAGGCGTTCATCCGCAGCAACGATTTCGACGTTAGCATCGACGCCAAGTCGCTGATTGCCGATATCAAGTCAGACAAGCTGAAGGTCGCTGATCTCGTGGCGGCACTGAACGATGCTGAAGCGGCTCTGTTCAACGCCGATGTCCGTGGCTTGGAGATCTATCGATCCGAAGATGGCGGCGCGAGTTGGAAGCGCACGCACGACAAGCCACTGACCGAAGTCACCTACACGTACGGGTACTATTTCGGCCAGATTCGCGTGTCCCCGACCGACGCCAATCGGATCTATGTCACGGGCGTGCCGATGGTGACCTCGGCCGATGGCGGCAAAACCTTCAGCGGTCTGAACGACCCGGACGTGCATGTCGACCACCATGCTTGGTGGATCGACACCAGCAATCCGCAGCGGATCATCAATGGCAATGACGGCGGTGCCGACATCAGTTACGACGGCGGCAAAACCTGGCTGAAGCTTGATGCGCAGCCCGTGGGGCAGTTCTACACGATCAACGTGGACATGGCCGAGCCTTACAACGTTTACGGCGGTCTGCAGGACAATGGCACAGTGAAAGGTTCTTCGAAGTCCCGCTGGGAACTCGGCGAGGACTTCCAGTTCATCGGCGGCGGTGATGGCATGCACGTAGCCGTAGACCCGCGCGACAACAGCGCCTACACCGGTTACCAGTTCGGCTACTACCGCAAGGAAGGCGAGGGTGGTGGCGAAGTGCGGCCGCGCGAAAAGCTGGGTGAGCCCGCATTGCGCTACAACTGGAACACGCCCGTTGTCCTGTCCAAGCACAATCCGGACATCGTCTACTTCGGTGCCAACAAGTTGTTCCGCTCAATGGATCGCGGCAAACACTGGACTGCGATCAGCGACGATCTGACCGTCAGCAAGGTGCGTGGCGACGTGCCGTTCGCGACGATCACCAGCATCTCAGAATCTACGAAGCAGTTCGGCTTGATCTGGGCCGGGACGGACGATGGCCAAGTCTGGGTGACCACCGGCGGTGGCAATGACTGGCGCAATGTGTCGGCGGGCTTGCCTGGCAAGTGGGTGTCGCGCGTGGTCGCATCGAGCCATCAACGCGATCGCGCCTATTTGGCGATGAACGCTTATCGTGAAGATTCCATCACGCCGTATCTGTGGGTTAGCGAGGATCTGGGCAAGACATGGCAGTCGATCGCCGCGAATCTGCCGCAGGAAACAATCAATGTCGTGCGCGAAGATCCGGTCAGCGAGAATGTGCTCTATGTCGGCACCGACCGCAGTGTGTATGTATCACTCGACCGTGGTCAATCGTGGCAAGTCATGAATTCGGGTTTGCCAAACGTGCCCGTCCATGACCTGATGGTCCATCCGCGCGATCGCGAGTTGGTCGCGGGGACGCATGGCCGTAGCGCGTTCGTCATCGACGTGCTGCCCGTTCAGGAGCTCAGCGCTAAGGTCCAGGCCGAGCCCCTGCACGTGTTCTACATCGACAAGCTCAGTGCCTCGCGGGAATGGCGTGCGCGGCCGAGTCTGTGGTTCGACGAGAGCGCCTATCTACCGCAAGTCACGGTGAGCTATTGGGCAGCAGCGGCCGGCACCGTTTCCGTTGCGATTGTCGACAGTAATGGTCACACGGTGCAGAACGTGAGCCAGGACGCCAAAGCGGGGCTCAACCAGCTGACGTGGAACGCGCAAGTGGACCAAGCCCTGGCGCTGAAGGCCGAAGCGGCGGCATCGAAAAAGGCCGGTAAGCCAAAGAGCACTGAGGGCGAACTGGCCAAGCACCCTTACGCGGAATCTGTGCGGCTCGGCCACCGTCTGTTGGCGCTGCCGGGGGCTTATACGCTGAAATTCACCCAAGGTCGTCATCATGCTGAGGGTTCCCTGCAGATCGATGCGCCCGAGCCGTTTCGCGCGCGTGCGCCGGACGCCCCCAAGCTCCGCGGTCGGGACGATTGAACCCAAGGCGGACCGGCTGCATCTTGCAGTCGGTCCTGACCGTCCCGCGCCCGGCACGAGTGCCGGGCGCGTTCGTGTTGCGATGTCACGGTTCGAACCTCAGCGCCGACCCAAAGGCCTGCTAGGATGCCGGCATGAATGCGCCGACCCGAGATTTTTCCCGCATCCTGGCCGAGTTCAAAGGTGGCGACACCGACGCCTCGGCGCGGCTGATCGCCCTGATTTACGACGACTTGCGGCGCCTTGCGGGCGCGCAGTTGTCAGGCGCCAACCGCGGCCGCGACCGCACCATGAGCGCGACGGTACTCGTCCACGAATGCTACCTGCGGATTCGTGAGTCGGTTTCCGGGCGGGTCGAGTCCAAGCAGCACTTCCTGAATCTCGCTGCCCGCATCATGCGCCAGGTGTTGTGCGACTACGCGCGCGAGCGGCTGGCCGACAAACGTGGTGCCGGTGCTGCGCATACGGGCCTGGAAAAGGTCGACGCGCAACTCGAAGCCGAAGCGAGCGACATGGTCGAGCTGGACGACCTGCTTGCCAAACTGGAGCTTGAACACCCGAAAGCTGCGCGTGTGTTTGAGTGTCGCTACTTTGCCGGTTTGAGCGAACAAGAGACGGCAGATGCGCTGGGGGTGAGTCTCCGGACTGCCCAGCGCGACTGGAACCAAGCGCGATCCTGGCTCTCCGAGCGCATGAAGGGCCATTGATCCAAGGCGATCCGACGAGGGCCTAGGGAGCCTCTGAACAAGTTCAGAGGCGATGCGGGCCATGGATGGCCCGCCCAGAATCGAGCACGCAAGTGCTTGATTCTGGAGCGATGAGTCCGGACACGTGCCGGACTCATCGCGGGTCTGAAAGTCCAGGATGGACTTGTTCAGACCCTCCCTAGCGTCCCGATCCGGCGCTCGCTCGACCTGCGCCAGTACCGGCAATGAAACCTGCCTAGCTAGTCGACCTCCCGGCGCCTACCAAACGGTCTGCTCGGCAGGTTCGGTGACCAAGCCCGACAGAATTCAGGCTGGATGCGCCAGAATGAATGTTGAGGCTCGCCCTGGCGTGTGCAAGCGGGCAAAATGAGCAGCTTCAAGGTCTGGAGTCACGTCATGTCAGCCCATTCAATTTTCTGGCCCGGTTTTGCGCTGGCCGCAATCACCTTTGTGGTCTGGATTCGGATGTACACCGATCGGGTCGGTGAAATGAAAGCCAAGCGGATTCACCCGCAAAAAGTGGCGAGTCGGGTACAAGCGGCGCAACTGCTCAGCAACACCAAGGCATTGGACCACTACTCGAATCTGTTCGAAACGCCGGTGCTCTTTTACTTCACCCTGGTGGTGATTGCGGTTGCCAAGCTTGATCAGAGCGTGCTGCTGCCAATGGCTTGGGCCTTTGTTGCAGCCCGCGCCATTCATGCCTTCATCCACGTGACGTACAACAAAGTCTGGCATCGCTTCTACGCGTTCTTGATCAGCTGCATCGCGCTCTGGTTGTTCATGGCCTACGCCGCCTGGCTGCTGGGGCAGCAGGCATGAAGCACGCGGTTGTGCTGGTTTCGGGCGGAATGGATTCTGCGTTGACGCTCGCGATTGCGCGGCAAATGGGGTTTGTCTGCCATGCGCTGAGTGTGGACTACGGTCAACGGCATCACGCCGAGCTCGATGCTGCGAAGCGCGTTGCCGAAGCGATGGGTGCGGTGGAACATCACGTCCAAATGCTCGACCTTCGCCGCTTTGGCGGCTCGGCACTGACCGCCGATATCGCCGTTCCGGAAGCGCCGAGTCAGGGTATTCCCGTCACCTATGTGCCGGCGCGTAACACGATCATGCTGTCTTTGGCCTTGGCCTGGGCGGAGACACTAGGCAGCGATGACATCTTCTGTGGCGTCAATGCTGTCGACTATTCTGGTTACCCCGATTGCCGGCCGGCATTCATCGAAGCGTTTGAGCATCTGGCGCGAGTGGCGACCAAGGCTGGCGTCAATGGCGAACTGATCAGCATTCATGCGCCACTGATCGCGATGAGCAAGGCCGATATCGCCCGCAAAGGGCACGAACTGGACGTCGACTATGGCATTACCGTGAGCTGCTATCAGGCCGATGACCAGGGTCGGGCGTGCGGCAAATGTGATGCGTGCCGACTGCGCGCGCAAGGCTTTCATGATGCCGGATTGCCCGATCCAACACGCTATCGCTGACGCCGTCACCCATCACCTGAAACAAAAAGGCCCGGTTTGCACCGGGCCTTTCAGTTCATCCAAATCGAACGACCAGAATTACTCGTTTTCGATCTGCTCCGAATAGTCATCCGGACTCAACAGCTCGTCCAGCTGGCTCGGGTTGCTCGGCTTCAGCACGAACATCCAGCCTTCGCCGTAAGCGTCTTCGTTGATCGTTTCCGGATTGTCGCTGAGCTTATCGTTGACGGCGACAACCGTGCCCGATACCGGCGCGTAGACGTCGGAGGCGGCCTTCACCGACTCGACCACCGCGGCGCCGTTGCCGGCTTCGATCACATCGCCGACGGCCGGCAATTCGACATAGACCAGGTCACCGAGGGCACGCTGCGCGTGGTCGGAAATGCCGACCGTGACGTTGCCGCTGTCTTCCAGCCGGGCCCATTCATGGGATTTCAGAAACTTCAGGTCACCAGGGATCTCACTCATGATCTTGGCCTTCTAGAGGGTTGGGACAGATGGGGTAATGATAGTGCGTTCGAGCCGTTGCGGCGTAGCCGGTGCATCAAATTCCGGGTTGAGGCTGGCCGTCGCGGACAAACGGAAACTTGACCTTGCGGACTGGCACCGCCTTGCCGCGGATGTCGACCTTCAGGTCGTCGCCGGCACCCGCGGGTACACGAGCTAATGCGATGGATTTGCCAAGTGTCGGCGAAAAGGTGCCACTGAGGACTTCGCCGTCACCGGCCGAGGTCAGCACCTTCTGGCCGTGGCGCATCACGCCCTTATCGTCGAGGACCAGGCCGATCATCTCGCGTGGCACGCCGGCGGCCTTCTGTTCCGCCAACGCGTCGCGCCCGATGAACGCCCGCGTCGCGGGTTCCAGGCTGACCGTCCAGGCGAGCGCGGCTTCGAATGGCGATACCGTCTCGTCCATATCCTGACCGTACAGGTTCATGCCGGCTTCGAGGCGCAGGGTGTCGCGGGCGCCCAGGCCCGCGGGCTTCACGCCGGCGTCGAGCAGGCGGTTCCAGAATGTCACGGCGTCGGTTTCCGGCACCATGATCTCGAAGCCGTCTTCCCCGGTGTAACCGGTACGGGCGATAAACAGGCCGTCGGCCTCAGCAGCGACAAATTTGCCGAGCTTCTCGACCTTGGCGCGCACGCCCTCACTGAGTAGACCGATGACTTTGGCGCGGGCATTCGGGCCCTGCACGGCCACCATGGCCAGATCGCGGCGTTCGGTCAGCGTGACGCCGAAGCGGGTTGCGTGGCGAGCCAGCCAGTCCAGATCCTTGTCGCGCGTGGCGGCGTTGACGACCATGCGGAAGAACGACTCGGTCAGGTAATAGACGATCAGGTCGTCGATGACGCCGCCCTGTTCGGTCAGCATGCAGGAGTAAAGCGCCTTGCCGGAAACCTTGAGTTTGGCGACGTCATTGGCCAGCAACTCGCTCAGGAAGGCGCGCACCCGGTCACCGTGCAGGTCCACGACGGTCATATGCGACACATCGAACATGCCGGCATCGCGGCGGACCAAGTGGTGCTCTTCGAGTTGGGAGCCATAGTTCAACGGCATGTCCCAGCCGCCGAAGTCGACCATTTTGGCCTGGGCGGCCAGATGGGCCGGATGCAACGCTGTCTTCTTCAACATGATCGGCTTCCCACGAATCAAACGGTGCGCGAGCCTAACGGGCGGATTTCCCCAGTGACAAGGACTTTCCCATGACACAAAGCGATATTGCAGCGGGTAGATAGCGTCGCCGACATCGTCTGAAACCGCCCTGTATGAGCGATTCGCCACAGGCTGCTAGACTCCGGCGCATGCGCCTTTTCATGCAAACCAAGCCGGCGGGCAAAGAGCCGCCGCGCTACTACCACCTGATCCTCCAGCAAGACTTGCTGGGTGGCTGGATTCTGACTCGGGAATGGGGTCAGCAAGGTGGTCGCGCCAGCGGCAAGAAAGACTATTTCGAAGTCCGCGAGCACGCTGAGGAGGCCTTGATCCAGGCCCGCGATCAGCAATTGAAAAAGGGCTTCACGGTGATGTTCGCACAAGGAATGGAAGGGCCAATGGGGTCCCGCTATGAAGCCTGATTCGCGCCTGTTGCTGCTATTGCTCCTCCAGGCCAGCCTGACGCTGGCAAATGACGGACCAAGCGCCGGCAGCCGCCATCGCTGCGTTCCAAACGCCGACCGGACGGGTTGGGAATGTGCCGACTCCGGCAACCGCAATACCAGCACCGCCGATGCCTCGGCGTCACCCGTAGAACCCGTCTCGGAAGCAGAATCTGTTGCGACAGATGCGCCGACCGAGCCCGAACCCACGCCGCTGCCTGAACCGTATATGGAACCGGCGAGCGCCGCGGAAACAGAGCCTGCGCCCGCACCGCCCCCGCTCGTTGCCGCGCCACCCGAAGACGCCACGCCGCTGTCCGATTTCTATCGCGCGGTGCCGGAACCCGAACCCGACGCGTCACCTGCGCCCGAAACAGTGATGTCTGAACCACAGGCGATTTCGCCCGAGCCAGAGCCAGAATCCGAACCAGAGCCGATTGCGCCGGAGCCGGCCCCGGCTGAACCGGTTGCGGTCGAACCCGAACCCGTCGGGGCGGCGAGCGAGCCGATTCCGGAGCCAGCACCCTACGAACCGCCGCCATCTGAGCCAGTGTCGCTAGCGCCAGAGCCAGAGCCAGCGCCAGCGCCAGAGTCAGCGCCTGTGAGTACGCCAGAGCCTGTGGCCAGTTCCAGCCCGGTGGCAGTCGCATGGCAGCTCAGCGATCTGGCCACCGCGCGCGAATTCGCCAATCTGAACGGCAATGCGTACACGTTGCAGCTGGCGGACGCCGCCTCGCCGCAAGCGTTTCCGCGTTTGATCGCCGAACTCGGGTTGGCGCCGGCGTCTTGCTACGTACTCAAAGTGAAGCGCGATGGTCAGGACTGGTGGCTGCTCGCCCACGGCGAATTTGCCGACGCCAACACCGCCAAGGCGCTGCTGGCCCGTTTGCCCAACGTGCCCGGCCTGACCCGCAACTGGCCCCGCAAGATCCAATACCTGCAACGCGAGTTCGACGCCGTCGGACCGTAAGGAATCCACTTATGTCAGCACCATTCGCTCCGCTCGCGAATGACCGCTTTCTGCGCGCCCTGCGCCGTCAGCCGGTCGATCAAACTCCGGTCTGGATCATGCGCCAGGCTGGTCGCTACCTGCCGGAATATCGCGCTACCCGCGCGCGCGCCGGGTCGTTCCTGAAGCTCTGCAAGACGCCCGAGCTGGCCTGCGAAGTCACCTTGCAGCCCTTGGCGCGCTTTGCGCTCGATGCGTCCATTCTGTTCTCGGACATTTTGACGGTACCCGATGCGATGGGCTTGGGTTTGTATTTTGCCGAAGGCGAGGGCCCAAAGTTCGAGCGCACCGTGCGCTCGCGCGCTGACATTGACGCGTTGAAACTGCCGGACGTCGCCAGCGACCTGCGTTATGTCACCGATGCCGTGAGCCTGATCCGGCGCGAGATTGGCGGCAAGGTGCCGTTGATCGGGTTTTCCGGCAGCCCCTGGACTTTGGCCTGCTACATGATCGAAGGCGGTGGTTCGGAATATTTTGAGCACGCTAAAGCATTACTCTGGGACGACCCGCAAGCCGCGCATCGCCTGTTGGAACTCCTTGGCCGCGCGGTCACCGATTACCTGCGCGCTCAGATCGAAGCGGGCGCGCAAGCGGTCATGGTGTTCGACACCTGGGGCGGCGCGTTGTCACTCGCGCATTACCGTGAGTTTTCGCTCCGCTATCTGGCGCAGATCGCTGCGAATCTCCCGCGCCAAGCGAACGGCGAGCACGTGCCGCTGATTCTGTTCAGCAAGGGCTGCGCGCATTCCCTGGAACAGCAGGCTGACACGGGTGCCGATGCACTCGGGTTGGACTGGACCATCGATCTGGGCGATGCCCGCCGGCGGGTGGGCGATCGCGTGGCGTTGCAAGGCAATGTTGACCCGGTGGTGCTCTATGCGTCGGAAGCCGCCATCGCGGCCGAGGCCACGCGTGCCGTGCAGTCGTTTGGTCCCCATCCGGGGCACGTGTTCAATCTCGGCCACGGCATTCATCCGGCGATCCAGCCAGACAAACTCAAGCTGCTGATCGACACTGTGCACACCGAGAGTCGGCGCGTGTTGGCAGGCCGTTGACAATCAGCCGATTGTGCCGCGAACAAATCGAAGCGCTTTATTCGAGTTATTTGCGGAGCACGACATTAGCCCTGCTCGTCAAGTTGCTGCTGTAGAAAGGCCTTGGCGGTGCGCGTGTCGCGAATGATGGTGGGCACCGACACGCCGAGTGCCTGGGCGACATCTTCCACTTCCATGCCGGCAAAGAACCGCATCTCCATGACGAGCGCCAGACGCTCGTCCAACTCCGCCAGTTTGCTGAGTGCTGCATCAATCGCCACGAGGCGCTCGGCTTGCGCATCGACTGACACCAGCTGCGCTTCGAGCTCGTCCAAACCCAAGGGCGTGACCCCACCGCCGCGGCATTCGGCCAGCCGCATGCGGGCGTAGTCGATCACGACCTGGCGCATGGCCTTTGCCGCTGTCGCAAAGAAATGATGCCCGCTTTCGAAGTCGGCCCCCTGACCGGCAAAAAGCTTGAGATACGCCTCGTTGACCAGCGCACGGGTATTCAACGTATTGCCGCGCCGGTGTCGGGCTAACTCGGCGCGGGCAATGCGCATCAGATCGGCGTGGACGCGCTGCATGAGTTCACCGCGGGCCGTCGGACTTTCACCCGCCCGGGCGACTTGCTGGGTAATGCCAGAGGAGTCGGGTTCAGATGCGTTCATGGATCACCTCAAGCGCCAATGGGCAGATCTGCAGATCGTCCACCCCGGGCCCAAGTGTACCGAACCGAAATTTTCTTGCAGCGGATGATCTCTGAGTCAAGACCGTCACGTATGTGCTAGTGAGGCGCAAATTCAGCCTCCCAAATTCAAAAACCACTTTCGGAGAATCGTCATGACCACACGTACGCTGCTCGCCGCCACTTTGTCCCTGGTTCTGTTGTCCACGCAATGCCACGCCATCGACTCACCGTCGCGGGCTCGGCAACCTGGGCCGGTGTTGAACGGCTTCTCGCTGAACGGCTTCTCGCTGAACGGTCTCACGCTCAACGGCCTCAGAATCAATGGCTTCACAGTCAATGGCTTCACAGTCAATGGCATCAGCCTGCAAGGCATCTGGCTTAACGGTGCACGCATGAATGGCCCGATTCTCCAGGGCGTTCAACTGCAAGGAATCCAGTTCAACGGTCTACGTTGGAACGGCATTCGCTGGAACGGTTGGACTCTGAACGGTATGAAAATTAACGGCTGGACACTGAACGGCTGGACCTTGAACGGTCTCAAGGTGAATGGTTTGACCCTGAACGGGCAGAGCCCACAAGGCACCTACACCGTGCTGCGCAACGCTGCGACGGCCGAGCCGCTGTCCGGCATCGCGCTTGATCAGGTCCGCGTGACCTTGGCCCAACGCTGAGGTGTGCCATGCGCTTGCCAAACCTCATCGTTGGTCTGATTCTTGGCGCCGTCAGCAGCGCACTGCTGGCTGCAAATCCACAGGCGCTTCGCGTCGAAGGCACGCGCCTGGTTGTCACCGATGATCAAGGGCGCGAGCGCGAGCAAGCCGATCTCGTCGGTGCTGAGCTGCAACTCGGCACCGCTGGGACCCTGCAAGTTCTGAGTGCCAGCAAAGACCCAAGCGCGCGCTTTGACGAAGTCTGGTTGTACCAACTGCAATTGCGACCGACCGGCGCGCTGATGTTCCAATCATTCTGCGCCCCTGATCCGTATGGCGACACACGCGTCGTCGTGTATCAGGGATACTTTGACCAGGATCGTCGCTACGTCGCCGACGCCACCCGCTTCAGTCTCAGCTGTGTCAGCGGCGTCGAGGCAAAATGCCTGCGTTGGGGCTATCTGCCGTGGCGTACCGCGCCGGCCAACGGCGCGTCGCTCGAGCCTTACTATACGGCCTGCATCAATATGGCGCGTGCCGACTACTGTGGCAACGATGCACCGAGCACGCGCAATGGCACGGCGATCGACATCTACGATCGCGTCGGCGTGCAAACGAGCGATGCATCCATAACCGATATGGCGTTTGAAGCCGGCTGGAACGAGCACGGTGCGGTCTGCGTCGCGCATACTCGGATCGTCGAAAACCTGACCCTTGATGGCTTGCACACCAACTGCCCGAGATTGGCAGAGGCGCCCAGTGGCGCGGATTGTGACGATGCGACTGCCAACACGGCCGGGGCTTTGCTGTTCAATCGATCCAAGCTGACCGCTTCGCATCAGTGAACGAGCGTCGCGCGCTGTACTTGGCGACATCTATGAACCACGGGTATCTTTCCGATGCACTGCCGCCGGGTTCATAATGAGGCGGCGCGGCAGTGCGCCCCGTCGCATTTGAGGAGCCTCTATGCCCAAGCCGGACTGGGCGCGAATCCGAACGCTCTTTGAGCAGGCCGTGATCCTCGACGCCGAGGCGCGCCCAGCGTTCCTGGCGCACGCGTGCGTCGACGAACCAGCGTTGCGTGCCGAAGTGGATGCCCTGCTGGCGGCAGACGCGCGGGCCAATCAGGAGGCCACCGAATTGGGTGGCGCGGCGCCTGACCTCATGCTGGCGTTGCATCGCGATCACCAAAACGCGCTCGCCGGACAGCGTCTGGGGCCCTGGCGGCTGCTTCGCGAAATCGGTCGGGGCGGCATGGGCGCGGTCTATTTGGCGCAGCGCGACGATGGCGAATACGTACAGCAGGCGGCCATCAAGCTGGTGCGCCCAGGTTGGGACTTGGGCGAACTGCTGCAGCGCTTCCGCGCCGAGCGGCAGATCCTGGCCACATTGAATCATCCGAATATCGCCCGTCTGCTCGATGGCGGCGTCAGCGCTGACGGTAAGCCCTACTTGGTGCTGGAATACGTCGAAGGCAGCGAGATCGGCCAGTACTGCGATACCGAACAGCTGACCATTGAGTGTCGGCTGCAACTCTTCTTGACGGTCTGTGCGGCCGTCAGCCATGCGCATCATCGACTGGTGGTACATCGCGACCTGAAACCGTCGAACATCATGATCGACGCCACTGGGCAGGTGAAGCTGCTCGACTTTGGCATTGCCAAGCTGATCGAGTCCAAGACTTCGATCACAGGCACCCAGACCCGCGTGTTCACGCCCGAGTTCGCCGCGCCCGAGCAGCTGCGCGGAGAAGTGGTTACGACCAGTGTCGACGTGTATGCGCTAGGTTTGCTGTTGTTTCATCTGTTGACCGGCAGGAAGCCCTACGGCATCACAGCGACCACCCCGGCAGCGTATGAGCATGCCATTCTGAATCTGGAACCGCAGCGCCCCTCGCAGGCCGTGCTGGACCGCGATCCGGACGCACCGACCCAAATCATCGACTGCGCGGCCGCGCGACAGTTGCAGCCGCAGCAGCTCAGTACCGCCCTATCGGGCGACCTGGACGCAATCATTCTGAAGGCACTCCGCAAGGAGCCAGAGCAACGCTACGCGTCTGCCAGCGCATTGGCCGACGATGTTGAGCGTTACCTGCAACATGAGCCGGTCCTGGCGCGGCGTGGGAACCTGCGCTACCGCATGACCCGCTTCCTGCAGCGCCACGCGTTGGCCAGCGCGCTCGGCATGATTGCTGTGCTGTCGTTGCTGGTGGGGGCGGGCGTCGCTTTGTGGCAGGCCGAGCAGGCTGCGGCCGAAGCGCGCAAGTCGCGCGCAGCCTTGGATTTCATGACGGGCCTGTTCACCCTCGCCGACCCCGTGGCGACGCAAGGTGAACGGGTAACGGCCCGCGAACTTCTCGATACCGGCAGTCACCGCATCCGTGAGCAATTGCTGGACCAGCCGGACGCACGCGCCGAATTGCTGCTCGCGATGGGCGATGCGTACCGTGGGCTGGGTCTTTTCGACCAAGCGCTGCCGGTGCTGGCGGAATCAGCAGCGCTCACCCGAGACAACGATCGCGCCCGCCTGTCGCACGCGATTGTGTTGCATCAGTTGGGTCAATTCGACGAATCGCTCGCCGAGCTCGGTGCCTTGCGGGCGACAGTCCAAGGCGGTTTGCGTCCCGATCAGGACCTGATGGATCAGGTCGATCTGCGCCGGGCCGTGACCAATGTTTCGATGAATCGCCTGGACGAAGCTGGTGCGATCTTCGATCAGCTATTGCAGGGCCAGCGCACGCGCTATGGCGAGCGTGACCGACGGACCGAGGAAAGCGTGATTCGGTATGCCTCTTGGCTCGTTCTGCGCGATCGCGCCGATGAGGCCTACGTCTTGACCAAGGCCATCGTGGACCATCAACGCGGACAATCGCCGCGTGACAACGAGTTCTTTGCGCGTGCGCTCGGTGCGCATGCCGTAGTGGTGTCGCATACTGGGCCGATGACCGAAGCCGAGGCGCTGCGCCGCGAAGAGTACGATCTCACGCTCGCCGTGTTTGGTGATCAGCATTCGTACACGGTGTCGAGCCGCAACAATCTGGCCACCGTCCTATTCTCCGAGCAGCGCTATGCTGAGGCGTTGGCCCTGTTTCAAAGCGTGCTGATCAGCCGGCAGCAGCAACTCGGACCGGAGCATCCGTTGATCGCGTTGATCAATACGAACATCGCGACCACGCTGGTGTCGATGGACCGGTCGGCGGAGGCCCGGCCCTATGCCGAGACGGCACTAGCGCTCAGAGAGCAGCTGTTTGGCGAGAATCACCGCGACACCGCGATGTCGTTGCGGACGCTCGGCAATGTCGAGTTCGATGCCGGTCGCCTCGATCAGGCCGAAGCGTTGTTTCGCCGGGCCATCGCCAGTCTGGAGGCAGCGATGGGCCCCAGCACCAACATGTTGTCCGGATCATTGAACGACCTTGTGCGTGTGCAACTGGCCAAGCGCCAGCCCGAGCCCGACTGTCGTTCGGCGCAACGGGCGTTTGATCTGAATGACGACGGCAATCCCAATGCGCCGATACGGATGCAATACCAGTTTGCGCTACTGGGCGCGTGCCGGGCGTTGAATGGCGATCCGGCCGGGATGACCGTGCTCCGGAATGCCGAACACCGACTTCGCAACGAACTCGGCCCGGACGACTATCGCACGCGCAAAATCGGCGCACTGCTGGCAGATTTTGATGATTCCGTCAGGGCGGCGCCAGCGCACAGCAACTGATAGGCAGCCTGTCGCGGCACACCTCTGGCGGCACACTCGTGGCCGGCCGAGTCGCGCTCACGGCTGAGCGGCCTCTTTCGCAAACGCATCCAACCTGCCATCAAATGCTGGTACACAGCGCGAATTCAGGCTGAACCGTCGGTTCCGAACCGGATGATCGCGTCTCTGGTGTGAGGGCGTTTTCGGCCTGATAAACTGCCGCCAACGATGGGCGATTCCGACGATCACACGCTGCGTTTCAAGACCGGTGGTGCCTGGCAAGGGCGCCTGCCGCAGGCCATGTTGGACGGCCGCGAGCCGGCACTGAACCCGGGTGAGCAGATTGGTGTGTGGCGAATCGAGCGACTGCTCGGGTCGGGCGGTATGTCCGACGTGTATCTCGCTAGTCGCAGTCAGGCCAGCTTCGAGCAAAAGGTGGCGCTGAAGATCGTGCCGCGCCAAGGTGAGATGTTGGCGCGGTTTCAGGAGGAACGTCGGATCCTGGCGCGTCTCGCGCACCCGGGGATTGCGGGTTTGATTGATGGCGGTGAGCTGCCCGGCGGCGGTGCGTGGTTTGCGATGGAGCACATCGACGGTCTGGTGCTCGACGATTATGTGTTGCGCCAGCGCTTGTCGTTTATCGAAACGTTGCGGCTGTTCGAGGACCTCTGCGCGGCAATTGCACACGCCCATTCGCACCTGCTGGTGCATCGGGATATCAAGCCCGGCAACGTCATGGTCGATCAGCAGGGCCGCGTGCGGTTGCTCGATTTCGGCATTGCGCTCGGACAGCACGATCGGGTTAGTGACAACGATCGAATTATGACGCCAGGCTACGCGGCACCTGAGCAGCTTCAAGGTGGACCGATCACGACCGCCACCGACATCTTCCAGCTTGGGCTGACGTTGCAAACCGTGCTGAATCGGGCGAATCAGCACGGTTTTGCGATCGCGCCGGCGAGCTCGCGCAGCGATTTGGCGGCTGTCATCGCGCGGGCAACCGCACCTGCGGCCGCAGACCGGTACCACAGCGCGATGCTGTTTCGGGACGACTTGATTGCGCTCCGCGAAGCGCGTCCCGTGTCGGCACGAGCTGGTGGCGAAATGCATCGGCTCGTGCTCGGTTTTCGGCGGCATCCATTCAGTTCGACACTGATTGCGGCCTTGGCGATCAGCCTGGTCCTGTCGGGAGTGCTGCTGTTTCAAAGCAAGAGCCGCGAAGCAGAGGAGCGCTCGGCAACGCTGCGCGAAGAAGGTACTGCGACGGCCATTGGTGGCTTTTTCGTGGAGCTGTTCAACCAGCCGGTGACCGCTGAGGGCGGCGTCGCCGAACTGCTTGATCGTGGTCAACAGCGGCTACTGGCCCACCCATCGCCCGATCAGCGCACCCATGCGGCCTTGTTGCACGCGCTCGCCAAGGCGAATATTCAGATGGAACGTCCCGATGCTGCGCGCCCGCTGCTGGAAGCGGCGATCGGGATCGCGCGGCAATCAGGTGAAACCGGTGCATCGGATCTGGCCCTGTATTTGTCTGCGTTGGCCCGCCTGGAATGGTTGGCAGGGCGTCGCGAGCAAGCGCGTGGATTCGCCGCCGAAACCGAACAGACGCTGGAGCAGCTTCGCAACCAATCGTCCCACACGCTGATGCTCGCCCATCAACAGATCGGCGAGTATCACCTGAACGCCCTCGAATATGAGTCGGCCAAGCGCTTTCTGGAGCGTGCCGTGCTGATTGGCGAGGCCCGCTATGGTGCGGATAGTTCGCAGCTCTTTCAGGCCAGGCAGCTGCTGGTGTCCATCTATCGCAATCGTTGGGAAGTGCGCGAAGCCGCTCCGGCAGGCCAACGCCTGTTGGATGATTGCAAGCGCTACTACGGTGAATCGGACGCGGTCTGCATCATCGAAACGACACAGCAGGCGCGCGTGCTTGGTCAAGCTGGCGAAATGGCGCGCGCGGAAGCGATTCTGCGCGCGCAGTTGGCCGAAAACGGTCTTTGGACCGGGCAGCAACGCTTGTACCGGCAACATGCCGTAAGCTACGACTTGTCGGAGAATCTCTGGTTTCAGGGGCGCTATCAGGATGCCCGGCGCACGTTGATCGATTCGCTCGGACTGCTCGAACAAGCCATGGGGCGCGTCGGTCCGCACTGGCTCAGTGATCACGGCAGCCTGGCTTTGTTGCTGGTGGACATGGGCGATCCCGTCGAGGCGCTTCGCATTTCGAACGAGGGCGTCAGTACGCTCAGTCGGCCCTTGGCAGAACGCGCAATGGAAGATCACTTCTGGGTGGTTCGACACGCTGCAATCATGCTTGCAAATGACGCCGACACAACGCGTTTGAACGAGTCGATGCAAGCGGCCGTGAGCGCCATGTCGGCATCGTTTGGTTCGGGAAGTTACTTTTCTGAGCGTGCACGCCTGGTGCTGGCGCGGATGCAAGTCCAGCAGGGTCAGTTGGAAGCGGCTGAGGCATCACTGCACCAGGTCGAGCAGGCGAACGATCAAGGCTTGCAGGTGCCGTCAGTATTGCTAGCCGCAGAAGCCAAAAGACAGCGCGCTCGGATTGCTACCGCCAGGCAGCAGCCCGAAATGGCGAAGACGCATCTGGAATCGATGCTACAGATCGCGCGCGCCGGACTGCCGCAGCGGCACCCAGTCCTCGCGCAGGCGATGATCGAAGCGGCGACGGCAGGCGTCCCGATCGCCGAGGGCGAGTTGATCCAGGCCCGGCAGGTTTTGGCGACTGAATTGTTGGCACCAGTGGACGCGGACTGAGTTCGACCAGTACACGTACTGGTCGCACCGACAGTGCGCTGATTCGCGCATCAAAATGTCGGCGACGATGCGCGATTCTTACAACGGCGCAGTGTGGCAAGTAGCCCTCTCCCCAGCCCTCTCCCACTCGCGTGGGAGAGGGAGCGCTCCCTCCCCCGCGAGTGGGAGAGGGCTGGGGAGAGGGTTACTTGCGAGCAGGATGGTCATCGCACACAAATGTTGTGATCACACCAATCAATCGGTCATTGCGTGTTTGATAAGTGCGGCCGAATACACCGCCCATCGAGGGCCCGAACCGGCACTGAACTTGTTCGAAAGCGCCTGCGGCGATTCAGGCACGCAGCTTCTGAATGGCGCGGTCGAGTCCCGCCAAAGTCATCGGAAACATGCGCTCGCCCATCAGTTCGCGGGTCATCGCAATCGACGGCGTCCATTCCCATTGTGGCTCGGGCACAGGATTCAGCCAGATGGCGCGCGGATACAGGTCGGTAATGCGCGTGAGCCAGGTGGCGCCGGACTCTTCATTCCAATGCTCGATCGAACCACCGGGCATGCTGATCTCCGACGGCGCCATGCTCGCGTCGCCCACAAAGATGACGCGATAGTCGCTGCCGAACTTGTGCAGCACGTCGAACATCGGAGTGGTTTCCTGCCAACGCATCTTGTTGTCGCGCCATACGCGCTCGTAGACGAAGTTGTGGAAGTAGAAATGCTCCAGGTGCTTGAACTCGGATTTGGTGGCTGAGAACAACTCCTCGCAGAGCTGCACATGCGTGTCCATGGACCCGCCAACGTCCAGAAACAGCAGTACCTTGACGGCGTTATGCCGCTCCGGGCGGAACTTCAAATCGAGCCAGCCCGCATTGCGCGCCGTGCCTTCAATCGTGCGTTCCAAATCCAATTCCTCGGCCGCACCCAGGCGTGCAAACCGCCGCAGTTTGCGCAATGCAATCTTGATGTTGCGCGTGCCAAGTTCGACTTGGTCATCCAGATTTGCGAACTGGCGCTGTTCCCAAACCTTGGCGGCTGACCGGTTGCGGGAGCTGCCACCGACCCGCATCCCTCCCGGGTGAAAGCCGTTGTTGCCAAATGGCGAGGTGCCGTTCGTGCCGATCCAGCGATTGCCGCCCTGATGCGTTTTCTGCTGCTCAGCAAGGCGTTCGGCGAACTGCTTCATCAGTTCTTCCAAGCTGCCAAGCTGGCGGACTTTGGCCTTTTCCGCCTCGCTGAACTCGCGTTCGAACTGCGCCCGCAGCCAATCTTCCGGCACCTTGCCGAACAGCCCGTTCGTGGCGTTCTCGATCCCATCGAACCACGCCTTGAAGACCCGATCAAAGCGGTCGTACTGACTTTCGTCCTTGACCAGGCAAGTGCGCGCCAAGCTGTGAAATTCGCTGATCGAACACTGCGCAAAGCCGTGTTTCAGCGCTTCCAGCAACGCCAGGAACTCGGTGATGCTGGTCTTCAAGCCGCCAATCCGGACTGCGAGCAGGAAGGAGATCAGCATGGCTTAGCTGCGCCGGCTGAGGAACGCCAACTTTTCGAAGAGCTGCACGTCGGCCTCGTTCTTCAGCAACGCGCCGTATAGCGGCGGGATCGACTTTTTCTGATTCTTCTCACGGAGCACTTCGATCGGAATGTCTTCGGCGACCAGGAGCTTGATCCAATCCAAGAGTTCTGACGTGCTTGGCTTTTTCTTCAGCGCTGGCGTTTCGCGGACTTGGAAGAACGCGGTCAATGCCTCGTTGATCAACTCGCGCTTCAGATTCGGGAAGTGCACGTCGACAATGCGAAGCAGGGTGTCTGGGTCCGGAAAGCGGATGTAGTGGAAGAAGCAGCGGCGGAGGAACGCGTCGGGCAGTTCCTTCTCGTTGTTGCTCGTGATGATCACAATCGGCCGGTGGATCGCCCGCACGGTTTCCCGCGTTTCGTAAACATGGAAATCCATCCGGTCGAGCTCACGGAGCAGGTCGTTCGGGAACTCGATATCGGCCTTGTCGATTTCGTCAATCAGCAACACCACGCGTTCGGGCGACGCGAAGGCTTCCCAGAGCTTGCCCGGGATGATGTAGTTCTTGATGTCCGCCACGCGCGGGTCGCCGAGCTGCGAGTCTCGTAGGCGGGCCACGGCGTCGTACTCGTACAATCCGTGTTGCGCTTTTGTGGTCGATTTGATGTGCCATTCGAGCAGCGGTGCCGACATCGATTTCGCGATCTCTTCGGCGAGCAGCGTCTTGCCCGTGCCGGGCTCGCCTTTGATCAGCAGCGGTCGTTGCAAGGTGATCGCGGCGTTCACCGCCAACTTCAGATCATCAGTGGCGATGTAGCGTTCGGTACTGTCAAAGCGCATGGGATTCAGGCCGAAGGGGCGATTTTGTTCTCCTGGCGCTTGGCCAGAACACGGGCGGCAAGGATGCCGACTTCATATAAGAGGCACATCGGCACGGCCAGCATCAGCTGACTGACCACATCAGGTGGGGTGACAATGGCGGCGACGACGAACGCGCCGACAATCACATAGCCGCGCGCCTCCTTGAGCTGCTCGATGCTGACCCAGCCCAGCAAGACCAGGATCATGACCACTACCGGCACTTCAAAGCAGACACCAAAGGCCAGAAACATCACGAGCACGAAGTCGAGATATTTGGTGATGTCGGTCATCACGGCGACGCCTTCTGGCGCAAAGGCCTGCATGAATTTGAAGACCCCCGGTAGTGCGACGAAGAACGCAAATGCGCAGCCGCCGTAAAACAGAAAAGTCGCCGACGCGAGCAACGGCTTGGCCAGACGTTTTTCGTGCCGGTACAGCCCAGGCGCAACGAAGGCCCAAGCCTGATAGAGAATCCACGGCGCCGTGACGATCACCGAGAGGAAAAAGCACAGTTTGACCGGTACCATGAACGGGCTGATCACCTCGATGGCAATCATCTGGCCGCCTTCCGGCATGTGCTTCAGCAGTGGGCCGGCAAACAGGCTATAAATCTTGTTCGCAAACGGGACCATGGCGAGAAAGACCAGCAGCATGACCGACACGGCGCGCAGCAGGCGCGTTCTGAGCTCAATCAGATGCGACAGAAACGGCATTTCCTGATCGTGTTCGGTGCTCATGGTTTCGGCTGATCCGTCGGTGTCAGGCTGTTCAAGTCATCCTTGATGCCGGCCAGCGGGTCGACTTTGGCGACTTCCTGAACCGCCGACTGGATGCTCTGCTCAGCTTCCTTCAGGTGCCGCTTCAATTCGTCGGCCGCAATTTCGCGCTCGAGTTCATTGCGCAAGTTTGTCACCGCCGAACGCGCCCGTCGTGTCAGAGCCCCGATCATGCGGGCCGCTTTAGGCAGCCGCTCCGGGCCAAGCACGATGAGGGCGATCACCGCGATGACCACCATTTCGCTGAAGCCAACCTCAAACATGGCTGCTTACTGCTTCTCGTCCTTGCTTTCCGACTTGTCGGCTTCCAGGCGCTTCTGCTCCTCGTCACCGTTCAGGCCCTTCTTGAATTCGCGCACCGCGCCACCGAGGTCGCCGCCCATATTGCGCAGCTTCTTCGTGCCGAAAATCAGCACCACGATCAAAAGCACGATCAGCCAATGCCAAATGCTGCCGATTCCCATTGCTGCTCTCCTTGAGGTTTACGTCGAGAGGATACCGCCACGCGCTCGAACATGCCCGCGAAGACAGGCAGGGACCAGCCAAATTGCGACCCAGGGCACGGGATTTGGTTCCCCGTTCGCAAATTGTTCTTTTATAAACAGGCGGTTGCGTGGGGTGGTTGGCGCTTGGTTGGTGGCCTGGGCGGTTCGATTCGGCCTGCTACAATCGAGGGTTCATTCAGGATTCGCCCGTATGCGCCTCAGTCAGTTCCACCTCAGCACCGTCAAAGAAGTTCCCGCCGACGCCGAAATCGTCAGTCATCAGCTGATGCTGCGTGCCGGTTTGATCAAGAAACTCGCCGCTGGCATTTATACCTGGACCCCGCTCGGGCTCAAGGTACTGCGCAAGGTCGAAACGGTGGTCCGTGAGGAAATGAACCGCGCAGGCGCGCTCGAGGTGTTGATGCCGTCGATCCAGCCGCGCGAACTTTGGGAAGAGACCGAGCGCTGGCAGAAGTTCGGCGGTCAGCTGCTGAAGATCAAGGACCGCAAGCAGCAGGAGTTCTGCTACGGACCCACGCATGAGGAAGTGATCACCGACTTTGCGCGTCAGGAACTCCGTTCCTACAAGCAGCTGCCGATCAATTTCTATCAGATCCAAACCAAGTTCCGCGACGAAATCCGGCCGCGCTTCGGGGTAATGCGCGCGCGCGAGTTCCTGATGAAGGACGCCTACTCCTTCCATCTGAGCAAGGACTGCATGGCCCGGGAATACCAGAACATGTATCAGGCCTACACGCGCATCTTCACCCGCCTCGGGCTGAAGTTCCGTGCGGTGTTTGCCGATACGGGTGCGATTGGCGGCTCGGCGTCGCATGAGTTCCATGTGCTGGCTGATTCGGGCGAAGACGCGATCGCGTTTGCGACCGGCTCCGACTACGCTGCGAATGTCGAATTGGCCGAAGCCGTGGCGCCGGCGACGCCGCGTCCGGCAGCGGCTGAGGCGATGGCCAAGGTTGCCACGCCGAAGGAAAAAACCTGCGAGGACGTGGCCAAGCTGCTCGGCATCAACATCGACAAGACCGTCAAGACGGTGGCCTACTGTGTCGACACCGAAAAAGACGCGCAATTTGTGCTGGTGCTGGTCCGCGGCGACCACAACGTCAACGAGGTCAAGCTGACCAAAGTTGCCGGCCTGGCCGAGTGCCGCCTCGCGACCGAGAAGGAGATCCGCGCGATGCTCGGCGCGTCGCCAGGGTCGTTGGGGCCAGTCACCGCCATTACAACCAAAGAAATCCAGGCCGAAGACATTGCCGAAAACCGGCTGTGGACCGATCCGACGACCAGCCGATTGAAGGACGTCACGCGTCGCCTGCGCGTTATTGCCGACCGCACCGTGGCCGCCATGGGTGACTTTGTCGTCGGCGCGAACGAAGACGGCTTCCACCTGACGCACGTGAACTTCGGCCGTGACCTCGCCGAGCCGGAAGTGGTGGCTGACGTGCGCAGCGTGGTAACCGGTGATCCGTCGCCGGACGGCCATGGCGAGATCCGCATTGGTCGCGGCATCGAGGTCGGCCATGTCTTCCAACTCGGTCAGAAGTACGCCGAGGCCATGAAGGCCACAGTCAGCGACGAGCAGGGCAAGAACCAGGTCATGTTCATGGGCTGCTACGGGATTGGTGTGTCGCGTATCGTCGCGGCGGCGATCGAGCAGAATTTCGATGCCAATGGGATCATTTGGCCCGAGCCGATGGCGCCGTACAAGGTCGCGGTCTGCATGATCAACCCGAAGGGTGATGCGAAGGTGACTGAAGCTGCCGTCGCGCTCTACGAACAGCTGCAGGCCGCAGGCGTGGAGGCTGTGCTCGACGATCGCGGGCTCCGTCCGGGCGCGATGTTCGCCGACATCGAGCTGATCGGTGTGCCGCATCGTGTTGTGGTCTCCGAACGTGGTCTCACTGCCGGCACCTACGAGTACCGCGCCCGCCGCGCAACCGAGGCCGAGGCGTTAAGCCTGTCCCAAGTTGGCGAGCGCCTCGGCGTCCTGTTGACTGACTGATTGTTGCCGGTACTTTGCTGGTTGGGGCGAGCGTGCGCGCTCCCCCACGCATGTGGGAAAGGGCGCGGCACGTGGCAGCTTGCGACACCGCGACGTCGTTAGAACCGCGAAACGGCACCGACGCTTCGATGCGCGACGAAGCGCCCCAAACTGGGTAGCCGAACGCCTCCCAAGGATTAGGGATCGTTCCAAAGCGTCGCCGAGCTGGTATTCCCAATAATTCGGGAGGGCGAATGGACGATCGGCGGCCCGGGTCGCCCTACCGCTATCTGCGCGCTCATGATCCCGCTATGCTCGGTTCGCCTGCCGATCTGGGACAAACCTGGCCGAATGCGCCGGCCGCAGGCGAGCGCCAAAACTTTTCGGGAGACGGAAACTTATGGGTATGATTTTGATGATTGTGGGTATTGGCCTGGCTCTTGTCGGTGGCCTCTGGCTGCTGGTCAAAGCCTTTCAGACCAGCATTCTGTGGGGTTTGGGCTGCCTGTTCCTGGCACCCGTGCAACTGGTGTTCATCATCATGCACTGGGACGTTGCGAAGAAGCCCTTCCTGTACTACTTGGCCGGCATCGTCATCATGGTGATTGGCACGGTATTGGGTGCGCCGGCTCTGGAAAACATTCAGCCGACCTGATCTGGTTCGATTGTCGGGTGCGAATCCGCATCCCAAAAAACCCGCCGTTGGCGGGTTTTTTGTTGCGCGCTGACCTGGCCAAGGCGCCGCGACTCGAACCGAGAATAAGCGCATCGCAAAGATCAAAAGGCCCGCTCGCGGCGGGCCTTCTGGGTTATTGCGAGGCGAAACTCGCGTCTACTTCTTCCGACCAAATCCGAACAGCTTGCCGAGCAACCCGGGCTCGTCTTTCTTGGGTTCCGGCTCGGAGTTGTCGATGATCACGGCCTTGATGCGCTCAGTGATGCTGCCCGGCTTTTTCTGGGCTTCCAGGCGCTCAAGTTCCTTGGCCTGCTGCTGGGCGATCTTGGCTTCGACATCGCGCTTCTGGTTCTCGGTCTGCAGGCCCCGGCGCCACGCTTCGCGCGTGTCTTCGGAGATGGTCTCCCGCACGACATAGTTTTGCTGCAACGCGATGTATTTGCCGATCTGATCGAACAGATCGTCGTTCAGCGTGCCGATTGCAACGGTTTCCCTGCGCACGCCCAGGCTGTCGAAGTTCGCGAACTCCATCTTCATTACTTCGGAATTCATGTCGGCAAAAAACGAAGCCACCATTTGGATTTTGCCAAAGGGCTGAAACTGCGCCGACAGAATATTGCCGCGATCATCCCGCTCCGCGCGCTGAACGCCCTCGAAGCCGCATCGGCGAAAGGCATCTTGCAGCGCCTCCACCTTGCTCGCACCCTCAACTTTCAGCAAGGGGCAGGCAGCGGTGTCAATGATGCCAGTGACCGCGAGTTTGATCTCGCGGGCATACATCGGCATCTGAGCCTGGATGGTCATGTCATTTTCGATTCGAACGACCACATCGCCATAGCCAATCACCCGGAATCGCGTACGGCGCTCCGTTTTCAGAAAGTTCAGCGATTTGGCCAAGCGCGTCAAATAGTCATACAGATTCTCCATCGCCGGGATGGTGTTGGTTTTGAAGAACTCGCGCTTGCGCGCTTGCAGCTCTTCTTTTTCTTCGCGCTTTTTTTGCGCTTCTTGTTCAAGATCGTCTAGGAGACCCATCGCTGTGTGTCCTTCATTGCCGAGAAGCATTATCCTGCCTTGGGCCCGGCTTCCGTCAAGAGCTAGATGCTCGAAACATGCCAAAGACTGGTCGAACGTTTTGCAAGATGTTGCTATGCCGCAAAACCTACGAAAGTTTGCGTGTGTGTCTGGTTACCCGAGCCCCGTCAGCCATGGCATTATCCGGAGTTGCAGGTTCCGGGAGGCTAATGTGAGTGTCGACTTGAGAGGGCTCAATGCCCGTCAATTACGTGATTTGATTTCAAATGCCCAAAAGCGGCAAATGGAATTAGCAGAAGAAAATGTCAAACAGGTACGCGAGCGCTGTCTCAAACTGATCTCCGATGAAGGTCTGACCTTTGACCAGGTCTTTGGTCAGGGGCGCCCGAAAAAGCCCGCTGCGAATGGGGATGCTGGCTCGAACAAGAAGGCCGTAGCGCCCAAATACCGGAATCCAGCCAACCCATTGCAGACGTGGGCGGGGCGGGGCAAGCGGCCAAAATGGTTTTCCGATGCATTAGCTGACGGCATTACGGAAGCGCAAATGTATTTAGGTTGATTTCGGAATAAGTCGGTCTGCAGTCGGATCACGCGACTAGGCTTTCGACAATCAGGGACCGATTCGCTACAGGCTTCGCCGTGGCGGGAGGAGTACATTTCCCAGCAACAGGCCAGCAACCAGGGACGCCAACAGCACGACCAAAGAAAACGCCATATCGAGTCCAAGGTAGACATCGCGCTCGAACACAAAGAACAGGCTCCTGAAGCCTACCGAGCCGGGCACGAGCAGAATAATGCCGGGCACCCGGACAATCGCACCCGGGCGGTTCTTGAGCCGGGCGAACAGATTGGACGCACACGCCACCACCAGGCCTGCAAAAAACACGCCGAACTCTTGACCATAGGCTTGGCCAGCATAGGTCGTACATAGATACCCGAGCCAGGCCGACGCCATGGCAAGCGGAATATCGCGCTTTGCCGCCTGAAACAGGATCGCAAACGAATAGGTACCTGCCAGCAGGGCAATCCAGGAGGCATAGCTTGGCAGCGCTGGTGTCACGGCTGCGGCCTCGCCCAAATGCAGCGTTTTGGCGAGTTGGAATCCTGCGGCGGCACCCACTGCCAGTTTGAGCAGGATCGCGCTGGCACCCATCAGGCGCACGCTCCCTGCCACAAGGTGTCGGGAACTGAGTTCGACGACGGCGGTGGTCAGCATCAGGCCCGGCAACAGCACGATCAGCGCGGCGATGACCACGGAGCGCACGTTGATCGCGACCCAGTGCGCTGCCACCAGTGACGCGCCAAATGTGGCGATGAATGCGGCGACCAGTTCGAACGAGGCGGCAAAACTCTCGATTCGACCCGCCAGCGTGCCCAACAAGCCGATGATCAGGCCGAAACAGGTGGCGGTGAGCACGTCGCCCAACCCACCGCCCAGCAGCACCGAGACGGTGGTGGACGCGATGGCAAAGCACAGGACCTGGAGCACCTCAGCCTTTCGGCTCAGGCCGGAACGTAGGTTTTGCAGGAGCTTCAGCCCCTGCGCGACATCAAGCTGGCCATGGTAGACCCGCTCGGCGATGTCATCGGTTTCGGAAAGCCGCCGCAGATTGACCTCGCCCGGTTCCACCCGCAGCACCTGTGTGAACCGAGGCAGCGCATCGGGGCCGTCCTCCAGGCTGCCGATCGACAGAATGATCGACGTAGGGGTGGAAAGGCTGTTGCAGCTCAGACCCAGGCGAGTCGAGACGCTGTCGATTGCCGACTCCAGACGCGGCGCGCTGGTGCCGTACTGATGCAACCGCTTGGCCAGTTCCGAGACGAATCGGACCTTGGCTTCAAACAGAGCCGCCTGCATGGCTCAGGCATCGCCCAGAGGCTTCACGAAGCGCACCGAGCTCCGCTCATAGCCGCACTGCGTGTAAAACGCGTGCGCTTCGTGGCGATGGCCAGCGGTTGTCAATTCAATGCGAGCCACGTTTTCGCGCCGAGCCAAGCTTTCGGCATGGCGCAATAAAGCCCGGCCGACGCCTTGGCTTCGGAACCGGGCGTCGACGACCAGGGCCGTGATCCGGCAGGTGTCACGGCCAAGCGGCAGATAGAACATGTAGTCCACCGAGATGAGCCCACAGACCGAATCGCCCAGGATGGCCAGAATCAGCGCCTGCCGCGGGCTGGCATTCACGCGGCGGATGCGGCGCTCAGCCTCGCCAAGTTCGCATGGGTAGCCCAAGGCTTCGATCAGGGCCGCGACGGCTGGCGCGTCCGCCAGTTTCGCGTCGCGAAACCGGATATCGACCGCCATGGACGCCGGGACGGACATCAGCCGCGGGTCCCGAACACCACAATGGTCTTGCCCGTCACGGAAATCTTGGTCTGTTCTTCCAACTGCTTCAAGACACGACCAGCCATTTCGCGTGAGCACCCAACGATGCGCGAGAGCTCCTGGCGCGACACCCGGATCTGGGTGCCCTGCGGGTGCGAAAGTGCATCTGGCTCGGCGCAGAGGTCGAGCAGCGCCCGGGATATCCGGCCCGTCACATCCATGAACGCCAGGCGGCTGACCTTGCGGCTCGTGTGCAGGAGGCGCCGGGTCAGCTGCGAGCCAATCGCGAACAGGATTCGCGGGCACTCATCGCGGAGCGCGCCCTCGAACAGCTGCAACAGTCGCTCGTAACTGATCTCGGCCAGTTCGCAAGACGCACGCGTGCGCACCAGCACTTCGCGCTTTCTGGTCTCGACGAACAGACCCAGCTCGCCAATGAACTCTCCCTTGTTCAGGTAGGCCAAGATGAGCTCGCGACCGTCATCGTCTTCGGCGACAACTGACAGGGAGCCATCGACGATGTAATAGATGACGTCCGCCCGGTCGCCAGGCATGAAGATCGCCGTGCGATTGGGGTAGCGCCGGCGGTGACAGGCAGACAAAAAGCGCGCCAGGGTGGCGTCGTCCAAGGCCAAAGCCCTGGGGGTGACACTTTTTGGCATGGTTTCCATCAGTAAAGCTGCAGGATCTTGTACAGGCATCGGCTCGAATTCCAGCTTGGAACGGTGCACTTGCTCAGTCCTCCGAACGAATCCGAAGGCCATGCGGGCCAACCTGGCTTCAATGTGAATCAAACTGCAAGTGCTTGATTCACAGGTGTCTAGGCCAGGCGGGTGCCGGTGCCGACACCGATCGCAGAGGCCAGGAAGGGCGGTTTCAGGTCTTACTTATAGGACGGCTGGCGTTGGTTTTCAAACAGTTGCTGAATCGGGTCCCCCAGAACGTCGGTTTTTGCCCCATAATCCGCGCCCCCCAAAATCCGGGGTGGCTGATTTCCAGAGGACACGACCGTGGTCAAACCGCTTCCCCGGCTCAAGCTTCAGGGCTTCAACAACCTGACGAAGTCGCTGAGCTTCAATATCTACGACATCTGCTACGCCGTGACGCCGGAGCAGCGCGAGCGCTACATCGAGTACATCGACGAGGCCTACAACGCGGAGCGTCTGACGAAGATCCTGACGAACGTGTCGGATCGGATTGGCGCAAATATTCTGAATATTGCCCGCCAGGACTACGATCCTCAAGGCGCTTCAGTGACCATCCTGATCTCCGAGCAGCCCGTGATTGATTCGAAGGACGCCGGCAAGGACATCCTCTCGGATGCCGTGGTGGCCCATCTGGACAAGAGTCACATCACGGTGCACACGTACCCGGAGAGCCACCCGCACAACGGGATCTCGACGTTCCGTGCCGACATCGACGTGGCGACTTGCGGGGTGATTTCGCCGCTGAAGGCACTGAACTACCTGATCGACAGCTTTGAGTCCGACATCGTGGTCATGGACTACCGCGTGCGCGGTTTCACTCGTGACGTGCGCGGCAACAAGCACTACATCGACCACAAGATCAACTCGATCCAGGACTACCTGGCCAAGAGCATTCATCAGAAGTACGAGATGCTCGACGTCAACGTGTACCAGGAGAACCTGTTCCATACGAAGATGCACCTGAAGGAGTTCGACCTCGACACGTATCTGTTCGAGACGAATTCGTCGGATTTGAGCTTCAAGGAACGGAAAACCATCGAAACGCTGCTGAAGCGCGAGATCGAAGAGCTCTATCACGGCCGCAACCTGGTCTGATGCATGATGCAAAAAAGGCCGGTCGCTGTATCGCAGCGGCCGGCCTTTTGCTTTTATGGGATTCGGAAATCAGAGCCGCGGCCAACCCGCAGACGTAACGAGAAGGCGGACGTCACGCGAGTCGGGATCCAGCGCGCGCCCCAACGTTCCTTGCGTCACCCCGGACTTGATCCGGGGTGAGGCTCGATCTCGAGACAAAGTTCCAAGCAAACTCGAGACCTCAGCTCAAACCCGATACGCCAGAAACCGCATCACGTCCGCCATCTGGCCCATCAGCCGCCGCACGGGCTGTGGCAACGCCATGGCGCCGCTCGCCAACGCATGGTCAGCGTGTTCGATCTCTTCAGCCTGCATCGTCGAGAGGATTGCTCTGGAGCGATCGTCTTGGACTGGCAGGCGTTCGAGGTGCGATTGCAGGTGGGCCTCGACTTGACGTTCGGTTTCGACGACAAAACCAAGGCTGATCCGGTCACTGACGGCCGCCGCAGTGGCGCCGATCGCATAGCTGCCCAGATACCAGAGTGGATTCAACAACGAAGGCGGTGCGTCCAGTTCCCGAAGACGATCGGCACACCAACTCAAATGGTCCTGTTCCTCCTGGGCGGCCTGCAGCAGCTGCGCACGCGTGGCGGGATCCTTGGCCATGGCGGCCTGACCTTTGTACAAGGCCTGCGCGCAGACCTCGCCAGTGTGGTTAATGCGCATCAAGCCAGCGACATCATCGCGTTCGCTCGCGCCGAGCTCCGGCACCGGAATGCCGGCGGCTGGATGGGCGCGATTTGGTTGCACGGGCTCGGCATACCCAGCGCCGCGCGCGTCATCGATCGCGCCAAGTGCAAGATCCAGAAAGGAAGCGCTGCGAAATGTACTCATGCGGATGGCTCCATTAGCGAGGCCAGAAACACCACGGGATGCATGATTGTCGCCGAAATGGTGTCCTGATTGCTGAGTTGCAGGCTGCAGCCAATATTGCTGCTCAAAATGATTGACGCGTTGCTGCTCGCGTAACCGGCGAGCCAACGTGTCACAAACGCGTCTGCGCGCTCAGTGTCGCGCAGGAACTGATCACCCGCAGCGCCGCAGCATCCGGCATGCTGATCAAGAATGCGGATGTCCAATCCCGGGACCATGCGCAACAGGCGTTCCACGGCTTGTCGTTCCGATTGGCTGCTCGTGCATGGATGATGCAAGGCGACGCGCTCCGCGCTCTGCCGGAAACGAAGCGAAGCGGATTGCGCCGTCAGCCACTGCAATACCGTCAAGGCCGGGCGCTTAGCGATGCCCGCAATCATTCGGACCTGTTGGTCACAGCCCGAGTTGAGATGCACGATGGTCGTGTCGCCGGCGGCCTCAAGTGTATTTCGCATGGCCGACTGCAACGCCGTGGCAGTCTCCAAATCCCCAGCATGTCGGTGCAGACTGCCGCAGCACTGCGGCGGCAAGATGGTGATCGAATGACGGAGCGCTGTCGCGATCTCTATGACTGCAGCGATCGCCGCGCGATCCAATGCGTGGCCGGTGCAACCAGAAAGCAACGCGATGTTGCTTTGCGTATTCGCTTGGGGTGCCATGCGCGCGATTCGTGTTGGTCCGAGTGGTCGTCTTGTCAGCGCGCGACCAAGCGGCAACCTGCGTCGCAACCACAATGGCAACAATGCCGCGACCGCAACCAACCACGTCAGCAATCGCGGTGACGCGAGCAGCCTGTGGGGCCAGCGCTGCTTGGTTCGCGCGCGTTGTCGCGATGCCACGAGTGCATCGAGATACGGCACATTGATTGGGCAGTTGCGCTCGCATTGTCCACACGCTAGGCAGTGTTCGAGCGCGTCATGTGCGTACAGCGCAGCGCTCGGCTGCTGCGTGGCCAGTCGCATCAATTCAA